>NZ_JBQKUI010000001.1:0-824158 GCF_054968505.1 Sulfitobacter sp. G5_S2_6_S6 | reverse complement strand
GATTTAGCGAATAGGCCGCAGTCGAAAGACTCGCGGCCTTTTTGATGTACCCAAAGCGCAATAGTTTCAACAACTTACCCGCCAGCAGCGCCGTATGACCGCGCTCTGCATCGTGATGGATCGTAATGCTGTCAATAAGTTCTCCAAGGGTAATCCCCCCTAAAATTAGTGGTGTTCAAAAGTAGAATTTTTTCGGCAAGATATCTGAGGAGATTTACGATGAAGAACGGACGATTTAGCGACGCACAGAGAATAGCCCCTAGATTTGTAGACGCTTTCTTCCCTAACTTTGAGGCAAGGAGGCCGTTATGGGGAAGCCAAATTTCAGTGAAGATTTCAAGCGCGATGCAGTCCATCAGATACCAGTGCGGGGGTATGCCGTTCGCGAGGTTTCGGAACGGTTGGGCGTCAGTACATATTCGCTCTACAAATGGATGAAGCTCTACGCAAAAGCTGCGTCACAGGCATCATCTGTTGACCATGAAGCTGAGAACCGCAGGCTCAAGCGTGAGTTGGCGCGGATGACGGAGGAGCGTGACATCCTAAAAAACCGATCCGGGTTGTGGCCCGCTTGTGCGGGGTAGAAACAGCCTGTGCTATGTTGCGCTATGAAGGGCAGCGGCCGTTCGCTTATTGGTGGTCTGTCTTGGGTCAGAACCCCGTTAAAAAACGTGGTCCATGGGTTGATGCGAACTTGCGAGTGGTGAAGCTGTTTTGCAGTGATCCCGGTTGAGGCAAGATGACGGATTTGCATAGCCCACGCCCTTCGGTTGCCAACAGGAGGACAGATGATGGCAAAGCAAAAGACCGAACGGCCCCCTACCATTGAGACCGTCAACATTGGCGCTGCCGCTGTTGATATCGGTTCGCGTGAACACATGGCTGCAGTGAACCCTGACGTGACAGATGCACCCGTGCGTGCGTTTGGAACTTTCACGCATGATCTGCATGATTTGGCCTATTGGTTCAAATCGCACGGTGTGACCAGCGTCGCGATGGAGTTCACGGGCGTGTATTGGATCCCAGCCTACGAGATACTCGAACAGCATGGCTTCGAGGTTATACTGGTCAACGCCCGCTACGCCAAGAACGTCCCAGGTCGGAAGACGGACGTCAGCGACGCAAGTTGGCTGCGCCAGTTGCATTCATATGGGCTCCTGCGGGGCAGCTTTCGACCATCTGCACAGATCGCGACGTTGCGGGCTTATCTGCGCCAGCGCGAACGGTTGGTGGAATATGCAGCTGCTCACATCCATTGACCGGCAGGGTATCGCATAGCGATGTCCCGAGAGGGGAGCACATGCAGAAGGCACTGATGGAGATGAACGTCCAGCTGCATCATGTCGTCTCTGATATCACCGGCGTGACGGGGATGAAGATCATCCGTGCGATTGTTGCGGGCGAACGGGATTTGGACGTGTTAGCCGCGTATCGCGACGTGCGTTGCAAGGCTTCAACAGAGACAATCAAAGCCGCGCTCAATGGGAATGATCGCCCCGAACACATCTTCGAGCTGACCCAGTCGTTAGAACTTTATGACTTCTATCAGGCCAAGATGCTGGAATGTGATCGCCATCTTGAGGCGACACTGGCGGCATTGGGCGCGGACACCGGACATGACCCCGGCGAGTTGCCCCACCCGCGAACCAAAACCAGGCAGGTCAGCACCCCTTCGTTTGATATCAGAGCAGCGTTGTTCAACGTCCTCGGCGTTGATCTGACGCAGATCCATGGAATGGGGCCGTCCCTGTCGCTCAAGCTGGTTGGAGAATGCGGCACTGACCCGCGCGCCTGGCCAAGTGCCAAACACTTCACGTCGTGGCTCTGCCTGGCACCGGGGAACAAGATCTCCGGCGGGAAGGTCCTATCATCTCGGACGCGCCGGTCATCAAGTCGTGCTGCGGCTTTGTTGCGATTGGCAGCGGTCACGATCGGGCGCAGCGATACCGCTCTAGGGGCTTTCTACCGCCGACTGGCAGCACGCGCGGGCAAGGCCAAAGCAATCACTGCGACAGCGCGCAAGATTGCCGTCCAGTTCTACAATACCCTCCGATACGGCTTGACATACAAAGACCCCGGTGCGTCCCATTATGAAGAACGATACCGCAATCGCGTGCTTGGCAATCTCAAACGTCGAGCCAAGTCATTCGGGTATGATTTGCAAGAATTGCCACTGGAGGCTGACATGGCTGTTTCTTAGAAAGCGGCCGCGTACTTCGCAAAGGATGCAAGGTGAAGTACGCGTTCATTGCCAAGCACCGCGCTCAGTATCCGGTACGCAGGATGTGTCGTTGCCTCAATATCCATCCCAGCGGGTTCTATGCATGGATTAAAAATCCATTAAGCCACCGTGCGCGTGAGGATACGCGTCAGACCAAGCTGCTCGAAGAAGCTTGGAACGACAGTGGCAAGGTCTACGGATACCGTAAGCTGCATGACGATCTGGTGGAGTTGGGTGAGACCAGTTGCCCAAACCGTGTTACTAGGTTGGCCCGTTTGGCCGGGATCCGCGCTGAGATCGGGTACAAACGTAAGCCGGGCAAGTATGGTGGAAGGCCGTCAGTCGTCGTCGACAACACGTTAGACCGGCAGTTTGATGTGACAGCGCCAGACACCGCCTGGGTGTCTGATATTACTTATGTCAAAACCTATGAGGGGTTCCTCTATCTGGCGGTTATCATCGACCTCTACTCACGACGTGTGATCGGCTGGGCGACACAAACGCGGCAACCAACAGACCTCGTGCTGCAAGCCCTTCTGATGGCTGTCTGGCGACGCAAACCTAAGCTACGCGTCCTGATCCACACGGATCAAGGCAGCCAATACACCAGCAGGGACTGGGCGGCGTTTCTGCGGGCCCACAATATCGAACACTCGATGAGCAGGCGCGGAAATTGCCATGACAATGCGCGCGTCCATTGTCCTCGGACCAATGGCGGACAAAGACTTGCCTGAGAGCTTCTTCAACCCGCTCAAACGGGAACGCGTCCGGCATCGAACATATAAAACCCGCGAGCAGGCCAGACAGGACATCTTCGACTACATCGAAATGTTCTATAACCCGAAACGCAAACATGTCAGAAACGGTATGCTGTCGACTTCGAAAACAGACAGTCCAATGTGAACCAAGAAGGTGTCTAGGAAACCAGGGGCTATTCAGGATTGGGCGGCCAAAGGGGTTGCGCTTCTGGGTGTCAGAGCTGTTATCGCACGCAGCTTTGAGCGTATCCACCGTACTAATCTGATCGGTATGGGAATTTTGCCTGTACAAATTACTGACGATTTTGACCCGCAATCTGCTGGCTTGTCAGCGTTAGACACTTTGGAAATTGATGCGTCATTGGCAAGAATAGGTGTCCAGAAAGAGGTACCAGTTCGACTTTACCGACCAAATGGATCTGTGCAGAGTATTGTGTGTCGCGCCGCCGTGGAAACTCGACACGAGGTCGAACTCCTCAGAGTGGGTGGTGTGTTGTCTGGTATCCTGACATCTTGTTTAAGTTGACATATTGTCAGGCGTTTTTGACAGAAAACCTGCTGAGGCCACCACAGCTGGTCAAATGCTCCGCACCATTTGACGAATGACCGGTTCGGTGAAGCCGCGTTGGGGCAAGGTAAGGTGGCACCGATGTCCGGAGAAGGCCGACTTGGGCCGGTTCTGCGAAGCGTAGAAAAGGCAAATATGCGTCGCAAACGTCGCCAAATTTCATAGCGACGTTTGATTTGATTATGAAACAGAAAAAGGCAGAGGCCCCGAACGCCTAGACTATTTCAGGAACTGTTCGGCGACCAGCGATTGTTGTTTTAATCCATCCGGATCAAGGCCAGTCTTTAGTTTGCTGAAGTCTTCGGACCATTCAGAAGTCCGCGTGCGGACAGGAGGATGTTCTGAACCCATTACCTTCATGACAATCGCAGCGACCTCATCCGCGGTCTGGTAAATGCCCGTCTCTTGGCGGTTTTGAGAACCTGCAATATATTTTTGAAGGATCGGCAGGTATTCGTCCTCCAACATGCCACCCGTCTGTTCGACTTGCTCCAGCACCGTATTGGCGAACTCAGAAGCTATGCCGCCTGGCTCAACGGCGGTGAAGTGGATGCCGAACGCTGGGGTGATGTAGCTGGCCATTGCCTCTGTCAGGCCTTCGACAGCAAATTTCGCACCGCAGTAGATTTCGTTGAAAGGCTGACCAACCAAGCCACCGACAGAACTGATGTTGATCACATGGCCGGCGCGGGCTTTGCGCATGTGTGGCATGACCGCCTTGATGCAGCGCGTGACGCCTGTGTAGTTGATGTCGAGGATCTTTTGGATATCAGTTTCTTCGGCCTGCTCAAGGCTGCGCACATACCCCATGCCAGCGTTGTTGATCAGCACGTCAATGTGGCCCTGTTCGGCAATAACGGTATCGACTGCTGCGTTGACAGAGCCCGTATCCTGCACGTCGAGTTGCAGCACGTTCAGCGATACCCCCGCAACCTGTGCAGCCGCATCAAGTGTGCCGCGTTTTTGTGTGTTGCGCATGGTGGCATACACGGTGTGTCCTGCCTGTGCAGCCTGAACGGCGGTGGCCACGCCAAGGCCAGTGGATGTGCCTGTGATGAGTATAACTTTCGGCATGGTTTGATCCTTTTGATTGCTATTTTGCGATCGAAAGCCAGACCCGCTCAAAGGTCTGTTCGATCAGTGTTTCGGGGATTTTCTGACCTAAAAGGACGGCACTGCGTGCGAGCTGCATGGCGGGAGCGACCAACAAAAGCGAAAGCAGACTGGTATCAAGATCGGCCAGAGTGCCGTCATCCACCCCGCGTTTTAGGAGTGCCGCAATATCAGCGGCATATTTGTCTGTGATGGCTTGTTGCTCTGGTGAGAGTATCTTTGCAGCACTCACATAATCGAGAAACAGGAAGTCCTGCGGGCGGATACGCACAAAGTCGAACATCGCAAACCACATATTTCGTACAAGTTGCGCGCTGTCGGTCTCGACCTGGTGTTTGGTGACGGTGTGGTGGAAGTCTGCCTTGAGCTCCATGTACACCTTCCGGAGCATGTCATCCTTGTTTTCAAAATGGACGTAGATCGTGCCTGCGGAGACCTTTGCCCGCGCAACGATGCCTGCTACATTTAACGAGGAAATCCCGTTTTCCACAACTTCGGCGACCAAAGCGTCGCGGAGTTTTTCTCTGGTCTCTGATTTGCTCAGTCTTGGCATTTATCATCCTCACCGCGGGCCATGGTCAATTTAGGTAATGAATATTCATTATCAATATCGGTGTAGCAACTTTTCCTGCTTTTGTATGTTTAAGGTTTTAGGTGAGCGACCGAAGCACTCAACGTGCGGATGCTGCTGGCCAAGCGTAAGGCTCGACCTTCGCAGGTCACATGGCTATTGGTTCAGTCCGTGCAGGTGGCTTGCAGCTAAGTTCTGCCAAGGGCCATAGTAACCGTCTTGCAATGCAACGTTTGCCCGCACTGCTGACCTCATCCTGCCAAATTATGCTGCACGATGCCACCGATGGCTGGTTTGAGGAAGCAACAGCCTAGCAATGATCAGCCCAACGAATGTCAGTTTAGGGCCGTAAGCGGCCGCCTGCCCTAAGCGAATGTAGTTGTAAGCATAAAATGCGGAGCTGATTGGGGCGGGGGTAAGGGGCCAGTCCAATGTCATGGGCAATGAGCATGGAGTGATTGAAGGCTAATTGGAATGTTCACTCGGATCTGAAAGGGGAGGCGGCAAGCCTGGCGCGATCCTATAAGCCCTCCGTATTTGGATGAATCAAATAAGTTATTGAATTAAAATGATTTCATATTGCTTGGCATCATCGGCGACGCGCAAACTTATGCGCGCCACGCAATTTTACCCGCTTCCCTACAAACGCTCAAAAATCCAGGTTCTCGACGCTCAGCGCGTTTTGCTGGATGAATTCGCGGCGGGGTTCTACGACGTCGCCCATCAGCTTGGTGAACAGGTCGTCTGCTTCGGCCATATCCGCGACCTTAACCTGCAACAGGGTGCGGGCGTCGGGGTCGAGCGTGGTTTCCCACAGCTGATCGGGGTTCATTTCGCCCAGACCTTTGTAGCGTTGCAGGGACAGGCCTTTTTCACCTTCGGCAAGGATCGCTTCAAGCAGGTCCATGGGGCCGTGGATCAGCTGGCTACGGTCTTTGCGCACCAGTTTGGCGGGCGTGCCGTAGACGTCTTGCAGGTGCTCTGTGAACCCGCCCGAACGTTTGGC
Source organism: Sulfitobacter sp. G5_S2_6_S6 (assembly GCF_054968505.1). Lineage (NCBI taxonomy): Bacteria > Pseudomonadati > Pseudomonadota > Alphaproteobacteria > Rhodobacterales > Roseobacteraceae > Sulfitobacter > Sulfitobacter sp. G5_S2_6_S6. The sequence continues at coordinate 817,921 of NZ_JBQKUI010000001.1, read as the reverse complement.
CTCGCCCGACCGCAGCATACGACCGTCGAGGGTACGCACCTCTTCCACGCCGCGCAGGATGCGGGCGAGGCGGACGCCGTGGTCTTGGGTGATGCGGCCTTGCCAGCCACGTTCCCATTCCAATGCGATCAGGTTCAGGCGCTCTGCGACCTTGTCGGCCACGCCTTGCAGATCAGCATCAACCGCGCCCGGCACAAAGGCACCGGCGATGGCGGCCTGTTCCAGAATATGGCGGGGGTAATGGGTCGGGAAAGCTTCGAGAACACGACGCATCTGGCGGGCCAGATCGACGACGCGGGCCAGATCCTGACCGGTGATTTCCTCGCCATTGCCCTGTTTTAGCATAGCGCCTTCAATGCCTTGCTGGATCAGGTAGTCCTCCATCGCGGCCTGATCCTTGAGGTAGACCTCGGACTTGCCACGCGACACTTTGTACAAGGGCGGCTGCGCAATATAGAGGTGGCCGTTCTCGATCAGCTGCGGCATCTGACGGTAGAAGAACGTGAGCAGCAGCGTGCGGATGTGCGCGCCGTCAACGTCCGCATCGGTCATGATGACGATCTTGTGGTAGCGCAGTTTATCGATGTTGAATTCATCGCGGCCAATTCCGGTGCCGAGCGCCATAACAAGGTTACCGATTTCCTGACTGCCCAGCATCCGGTCAAACCGGGCGCGTTCGACGTTCAGGATCTTACCTTTCAGGGGCAAGATCGCCTGTGTCTGGCGGTCACGGCCCGTTTGCGCAGAGCCCCCGGCGGAGTCACCCTCCACCAGAAAGACTTCGGTTTTGGACGGGTCTTTTTCGGAGCAATCCTTGAGCTTGCCCGCAAGGAAGTTCACATCCATCGCGGTCTTGCGGCGGGTCAGGTCGCGGGCCTTGCGCGCCGCTTCGCGGGCGTGGGCGGCTTCGATGATCTTGCCGACGACGATCTTGGCAATCTGCGGGTTTTCTTCAAACCATTCGGCCAGCTTTTCGTTCACCAAGCCTTCGACGGCGGGGCGCACTTCAGAGCTGACAAGTTTGTCCTTGGTCTGCGAGCTGAACTTTGGGTCCGGCACCTTGACCGACAGCACGCAGGTCAGGCCTTCGCGGGCGTCATCCCCGGTGAAGGATACTTTTTCCTTCTTCGCGATACCTGAAGATTGCGCGTAGTTGTTGATTGTCCGCGTCAGCGCCCCGCGGAAGCCCGCGGTGTGGGTGCCGCCGTCACGCTGCGGGATGTTGTTGGTAAAGGGCAGCACGTTTTCATGGTAGCTGTCGTTCCACCACATCGCGACTTCAACGCCGATATCGTCTTTCTCGCCCGAGATGAAAATCGGTTCGGGCATGACAGAGGTTTTCGACCGGTCGAGGTATTTCACGAATTCCTTCACGCCGCCTTCATAGAAAAGCTCGGTCCGCAGAGGTTCGGCAGGGCGTTCATCAGTCAGGATGATGCGCACACCGGAGTTCAGGAACGCCAGTTCGCGCAGACGTTTTTCCAGCGTCTCGAAGCTATAGTCGAGGTTCGAAAATGTCTCGGTCGAGGCCATGAACCGGACTTCGGTGCCGGTGCGTTCGGTGGGGCCCACGACCTCTAGGTGTTTGGTGGTGAAACCGCCTTCAAAGCGCGCGACGTGTTCCTTGCCTTCGCGCCAGATGCGCAGTTCCAGCCAATCGGACAGCGCGTTCACAACCGAAACGCCCACGCCGTGGAGACCGCCGGATACCTTGTACGAGTTGCTGTCGAACTTACCACCCGCGTGCAACTGGGTCATGATGACCTCGGCGGCGGAAACGCCTTCTTCCTGGTGGATGCCGACGGGAATGCCGCGCCCGTTGTCACTGACCGAAACAGAGCTGTCGTCGTGAATTGTGACGTTCACCGCATCCGCATGACCGGCCAGCGCCTCGTCAATACCGTTGTCCACGACCTCATAGACCATGTGGTGCAGACCCGACCCGTCATCGGTGTCACCGATATACATGCCCGGACGTTTGCGAACCGCTTCTAAGCCTTTGAGAACCTTAATGGAATCTGCGCCATATTCCTCGGGGAGCTGATCGGTGTCGGACATATTGGGAAACCTTCTTTTGTTACCCAATTTATAGTGTTTTCCGCCACGATTGTCACGCGCCTGACACAAGATTTTGCGTTAGACGAAGGGGATGAGCAAACCTACGCAGATCAGCAGCGCACCGGCCACGATGTTGATGCGTTTCAGGGTCGCCGGGTCGGTCATCAGGCCGCGCAATTTGCCCACTAAAGCGGCGATCGCAAGGTTCCCGAACAGCGGGATCGCGACGGATGCGGCGATGATCGCGCCCACGTCCAAGGCGGTGACATGGCGCAGATCAAAGAAGCCCGGCAGCACACCGATATAGAACAGAACGGCCTTGGGGTTGCCCAGAATGGCCAGCAACCCGGCACCGAAACCGGCCCACGCGCCGGGGCGGGTCAGACGGTTGTCACGGTCGATCTTGGCGTCGGCATGGCGGATCAGCAACACGCCCATGATCAGGAACACGGCACAGGCGATCCAGCGCATGCCCAGCATGAACATATCAAACACCGACAGGATCCAGCTGATGCCAAGCACCGCCACCAGCGGCCAGAGCATATCTCCGATCGCCACCCCAAGGGCGAGCGGCCAAGCCGCGCCAAACCCGCCCGACAGCGCGCGTGCCATGATGGCAAGCCATACAGGACCCGGGGTCAGAAACAGGATCACGAGCGCGCCGCAGTACAGCAGCAGATCGGGCAGGGCGATGGTCATGGAAGCATCCTTGCAGTTGAAAGGCCGAGGGTCTCTGTCACCTCAAGCCGTTGTGCGCGGGGGCCGAGCGTGTCGAACAGCTCTTCTCCGGTGCCGGTCATCCAGGCTTGGGCACCAAGGGCGGACAGTTCGTCATAGAGCGCGGCGCGACGGTTGGCGTCTAAATGGGCGGCGACCTCGTCCAGCAACAGCAGGGGCGGCGCGCCGAAATCCGCGGCCAATGCGCGGGCGTTCGCAAGGATCAGCGACACCAGCAGGGCCTTCTGCTCTCCGGTTGAACAATCACGTGCGGGCACGTCCTTGGCGGCATAGACCCCTTCAAGATCGGCGCGATGCGGCCCGATCAGGGTCCGCCCCGCTGAAAGATCCCGCATCCGGTTATCGGCGAGCGCCTGACGCAGCCCCTCGGCGGTGGTGGGCATGTCGCAGATCAGATCAAGCGTCGCGGTGGGAAAGGCGGTCTCGGCCTGCGCCTGCGCCTCGGTGATGGCTTGCAAGGCGGCAACACGGTTGGCGTGGATCGCGCTTCCGGCCTCGGCCATTTGCTGTTCCAGCGCGACATACCACGACGGTTCGCGCACCATATCCTTCAGCAGGCGGTTGCGTTCGCGCATGGCCTTTTCATAGGCAAGCGACTGATCTGCATGGTCAGGCAGAAAGCTGAGCGTCATGCGGTCAAGAAAACGGCGGCGACCTTCGGCGCCTTCGATCCACAGACGGTCCATCGACGGGATCAGCCACAGCACCCGCGCAATGCGCCCTAATCCGGTCTGCGCCGTCGCCTTGCCGTCAATCCGAACTTGCCGCGCGGCCCCCGCCTCTGACCAGATCTCGACCTCGTGGATCTGGCCCAGACTGTGCAGATGTGCGGTGATCTTCCAGCCAAGCGCCTCTGGCCGGCGCGTCATATCCGACGCGCTTGACCGGCGCAGGCCGCGGCCGGGGGACAACAAAGACACGGCTTCCAGAATATTGGTCTTTCCCGCGCCATTGGGCCCGAAAATAGACACAGGCCGCGCGTCGCAATCGATCACCGCACGTTTATGCGAGCGAAAATGCGACAGCGTCAGCCGGGAGAGGTAAAGGCCGCTCATACGATTGGTATGAATGCGTTAAGATGTTCGACGTAGCCTGTCAGCGTCACACACGCATCGGCATAACGACATAGACCGCAGACATGTCATTGCCTTCGCGCATCAACGTCGGATCACCGGAGGAGTTGAACAGGAACACCGCGTTTTCACGATCCACCTGGCTTGCGATCTCAAGCAGGTATTTCGCGTTAAACCCGATCTCCAGCCGTTCGTCGGCATAGGCGACGACCAGTTCTTCCTCGGCGGCACCGCTGTCAGGCGCGTTGACGGACAGCACCAGACGATCTTCGTCCAGTTGCAGCTTGACGGCGCGGGACCGTTCGGAGCTTACGGTCGCAACACGGTCCACGGCGCGGGTGAAATCGCTGGCGTCGACTTCCATCTTGCGGGTGTTGCCCTGCGGGATCACGCGGGTGTAGTCGGGGAACGTCCCGTCGATGACCTTGGAGGTCAGAGTGATGTCAGGTGTGGCAAAGCGGATCTTGGTCTCGGACACGGAAACGGCGATTTCCATATCGTCGTCGTCCAGCAGCTTGCGCAGCTCGCCCACGGTTTTGCGGGGCACGATCACGCCGGGCATTTCGGCGGCACCCTCGGGCATGGGCGCGTCGATGCGGGCCAGACGGTGGCCATCGGTGGCAACGCACCGCAGCACCTTGCTGCCTTCGCTGTCCGAAATATGCATGTAAACGCCGTTCAGATAGTACCGTGTTTCTTCGGTCGAGATGGCGAATTTGGATTTGTCGAACAGACGGCGCAGCACGGGGGCAGGGGCCTTGAAGTTCGACTGGTATTCAGAAGTCGCCATGACGGGGAAATCTTCGCGCGGCAGTGTCGCGAGCGAGAAGTTGGACCGGCCTGCTTCGACGGTCAGACGCCCCGCGGCGCTGTCGGCGGTCAGGCTGATCAACGCGCCATCTGGCAGCTTGCGCACGATCTCATGCAATGTGGTCGCGGAAACCGTGGTCGCACCGGCACGTTCGACCTGCGCCGCGGCCTTGTCGACCACTTCGATATCCAGATCGGTCGCGCGGAACGACGCGTCAGAGCCTTCGGCCTCGATCAGCACGTTGGCGAGGATTGGGATGGTATTGCGGCGCTCTACCACGGATTGGGCCTGTGATACGGCCTTAAGCAGCGCGGCGCGTTCAATGCTGAATTTCATATGCCATCTCCATTCCGGCAGTCCGGGAGGGCAAACTACCCGATACCAATGTATTCACAAGAGTTTTGTTGACTTTTCAGCACGAAACGAAGGCCCGTCAAGGCCTTCGCGTGTCTTCTGTGCAAGCTGGTGCTCTTAAGCCTCGAGAGAGCGGCGCAGCAGTTCCAGATCTTCGGCGATCTGACCGTCGTTCTGTTTAAGCTCTTCGATGCGTTTCACGCCGTGCATCACGGTCGTGTGGTCGCGCCCGCCAAAACGGCGGCCAATTTCGGGCAACGATCGGCTGGTCATTTTCTTGCACAGATACATGGCGACCTGACGCGGGCGGGCATAGCTGCGCAGACGCTTGGGGCCGACCATGTCGCTGAGGCGGATGTTGTAATGCTCGGACACTTTGCGCTGGATCTCTTCGACACTGACTTTGCGTTCAGAGGCGCGCAGCACGTCGGCCAGACAATCCTGCGTCAGGTCCATGTTGATCTCGCGGCCGACAAGCGACGCAAAGGCGAACAGACGGGTCAACGCGCCTTCCAGCACGCGGACGTTGGTGGTGATGCGATGCGCCAGGAACTCGAGCACACCAGCTTCGACCTCAAGACCGGGGTAGTTCTTGCGCTGCGTTTCCACTTTGTTTTGCAGAATGCCAAGACGCAGTTCGTAGTCGGTCGGATGCAGGTCAACGACCAGACCGCATTGCAGACGCGATTTTACGCGGTCCTCAAGATCCTTGATCTCGCCCGGGGCGCGGTCTGCGGAAATAATGATCTGTTTGTTCTGATCCACGAGGGCGTTGAACGTGTGAAAGAATTCTTCCTGCGTGCTATCCTTGCCCGCGATGAACTGAACATCGTCCACCATCAGCACGTCGACCGAGCGGAAGATTTCCTTGAAGTCCATCATCTTGCGATCACGCAGCGCCTGCACGAAGCGATACATGAATTGTTCAGCCGACAGATACAGCACGTTCAGTTCGGGTTTGCGGACCTGAAGCTCTTGCGCGATGGCGTGCATCAAGTGGGTTTTGCCCAAGCCGACACCACCATAAAGAAACAGCGGGTTGAAGGTGACGGGGCCACCTTCGGCAACGCGACGTGCGGCGGCGTGGGCCAGTTCGTTGGGTTTGCCGACAACAAAGTTGTCAAAGCTAAAGCGGGCGTCAAGCGGGGCGGCGTTGATCTGGCTGTTCGCAGGCTGGGCTGCGGCGGCGGGCTTGGGGCGGGCTGGGGCAGGATCAATGGCGGCGGGTTTGTCCTGTGGGGCGACCGCGAATTTCAGACGGCTGATGCTGATGTCTTCGGACTGCATTTCATGCAGCAGCAGATCGGCGAAGTTCTGGCTGACATAGTTGCCAAAGAAATTGGTCGGTACGAACAACGTGCAAATGCCGTCTTCGATGGGGCCAACAGTCAGCGGGTCAATCCAGGTGGTAAAGTTGTTCTGTCCAACCGTCTTTAAAAGCCGGTCCCGAATTGTCGTCCATTCTGCCTGCATCATGCGCCCTGCCGTCCCATTCTTTGATCGCTTCAGCACATACTGAAACGCTATTTTACCCAGTCAAAAGACAACAGACCGTTTACCCGGTCCCACACAGAGAACCGGCCCGCCGTCCTTCGGACATTTTTACATAAGGCATGCCTGACGCGTGCGTTGGCGAAGCAAATCGCCAAACGTCGCTGCCGAACACACCGTTCGTCGTTTTTAAAAAGACAGGGCAAATGTGCTGGCAGCAGCATCTGCAGACGTCAGGTGGCCCCTAGCAAGACCATCCAAATTTCCCCGGCGGCTGTTCGATATTCTAGCAAATATCTCGAACCGTTCGGGCCTGTCCCCCCAAGCGAAGTGAATCGCGTTTGATAGTGTTAGCAATCTCGGTCGGACTGATACAACACATCTTCAAACTTGACTCAGAGATTGGTGCAAAAGAATCTCATTCCCGTGATGCGAGTGCTACAGAAACAAAAAAAGCACCGCCGAAGCGGTGCTTTTAAGTTGTGAAATATGACGTTAGGTCAACCAGGCTTAGCCCAGTGCTTTGACCCGCGACGCCAGACGCGACATTTTGCGCGAGGCTGTGTTCTTGTGGAAAACGCCTTTTGTCACACCGCGCATCAGCTCGGGCTGAGCGGCGCGCAGAGCGGCAGTTGCTGCTTCTTTGTCGCCGGATGCGATGGCTTCTTCGACTTTGCGCAGGAAGGTACGGATGCGCGAACGACGTGCTTTGTTGATTTGGAAACGTGCTTCGTTCTGGCGGGCGCGTTTTTTAGCCTGAGGTGTGTTTGCCATGAGGATCAGCCTTCATCTTGGGTATGTTCAAATTGCAAATACGCGACACAAACCCAACGACCGGAACCGATATCCGATAAGGTGATTCTAGCCAGAGCGGGCTGCACGCGCATGTATTAGGGCTGCCTATAGTCCAACCCGACGCGCAATGCAAACCCGCAAAGCCATTTACTTGTCCCGGAACTGCGCTTCGCGCTTTTCAAGGAAGGCGGACATGCCTTCTTTCTGGTCTTCCGTCGCGAACAGCGAATGGAAAATACGACGCTCAAACAGCAGGCCCTCGCGCAGGGGCACTTCGAACGACCGGTTCACGGCTTCCTTTACCACCATGGTCGAGATCATCGATTTCTCGGCGATCTTGGCGGCGGCGGCCATGGCTTCTTCCATCAGTTTCTTGACGGGGACGACGCGCGATACAAGGCCCGCACGCTCTGCCTCGGCGGCATCCATGAAGCGGCCGGTCAGGTTCATGTCCATCGCTTTGGATTTGCCGATGGCGCGGGTCAGGCGCTGCGTGCCGCCAATACCTGCGACAACGCCAAGGTTAATTTCAGGCTGCCCGAATTTGGCGCTTTCGGAACAGATGATAAAGTCACACATCATCGCCAGTTCGCAGCCGCCGCCAAGGGCATAGCCCGACACAGCAGCAATGATGGGTTTGCGCACGCGCATGATCTGGTCTGTCTCGGGGGTGAAGAGGTCACCGGCAAAGACATCGACGAAGCTTTTGTCGCGCATCATGGCGATATCGGCACCGGCGGCAAAAGCCTTTTCCGAGCCGGTGATCACGATGCAGCGGACTTTTTCGTTTTCCTGAGCCGATTTCAACGCATCGGCCAGCTCGGTCATCAGCTGGTCATTTAGTGCGTTCATCGCATCGGGACGGTTCAGCGTGACAAGCGCGATGTGGTTGTCGACGTCGACCGTGATCGTTTCATAAGCCATCAAGAATGCTCTCGTTTGTTACGCTTTGAAAGATGTGCATACCACGGGGGTGGGGTGTTTCAAGTTATCTTTGGCATTGCGGGCAGTAGAAGGAAGACCGCCCCGACTGGACGATTCGCGCAATCTGATGGGTGCAGCCTTCACTGCGGCAGGGTTCTGCCTCGCGGCCGTACACGTCAAAGCTGTGCTGGAAATAGCCCAATTCACCGTCCGCGCGTTTGAAATCGCGTAAAGTAGACCCGCCTGCGGTGATCGCCTCGTTCAGCACATCGCGGATGATCGGGACCAAGCCGCCCACCCGTTTCGCCGCGATCCGCCCCGCCTTGCGCGCGGGGTGGATGCCCGCACGGTAAAGGGTTTCGCAGACATAGATATTTCCCAGCCCCGCCACGATCCGCTGGTCCAGCAGCGCAGTCTTGATCGGGGTATTCTTGCCCTTGAGCGCGGCAATCAGATGGTCCTCGTGGAAGTCATTGCCCAAAGGCTCTGGCCCGATCGATGACAGCAACTTGTGGCTGTCAGCGCTTGCAGTGTCCAACAAGTCCATCGCGCCAAAGCGGCGCGGGTCGTTAAAGGTCACCCGCGCACCGTTGCCCATATGAAACACCACATGATCGTGTTTTTCGGGGGCGGGGTGGTCATGCACGAACTGCCCCAATGGATCGCCCGAGATCAGCATCCGCCCCGACATCCCCAGATGCACCAGCAGCGATTCCCCCGACGACAGATCGGCGAGGATATATTTTGACCGCCGCCGCAGCTGGGTCACCCGTTGTCCTGTCAGCCGTGCCGCCATATCTGGGGGGAAAGGCCAGCGCAGATCGGGGCGATTTACCTCGGCGCGGGCGATCACCTCACCCTCCATCACGGGGGATAGACCGCGACGTACTGTTTCGACCTCTGGCAACTCAGGCATGGTTGTTTCCCCTGTGACAAAAGGGGCGCATTGTACCTGCCCCCTCGCGCCCTATAACAAAGGTGCAGATCAAAGGACTACAAGACCCCATGACAAACGACAGCGACAAAACCACTCATTTCGGATTTGAAACCGTAGCCGAAAGCGACAAGGCCGGGCGCGTGCAGGGTGTCTTTAACTCTGTGGCCAGCAAATACGACATCATGAACGATGTGATGAGCGTCGGCATCCACCGCGTCTGGAAAGAGGCGATGATGGATTGGCTGGCACCGCGCGCAGGTCAAAAGCTGCTGGATGTCGCCGGGGGGACCGGCGATGTGTCGTTCAAGTTTCTGGGCCGTGCCGGATCGGGCCACGCCACCGTGCTGGATCTGACCGAACCGATGCTGGTCGAAGGGCGCAAACGGGCAGAGGCCGCAGCGATGGCCGATAGCCTTGATTGGGTCGTCGGCGACGCCATGGCGCTGCCGTTCGAGGATAATACCTTTGACGTCTATACCATCAGCTTTGGCATCCGGAACGTCACCCGCCCCCAAGAAGCGCTGAACGAAGCCTACCGCGTGCTGCGTCCCGGCGGGCGTCTCATGGTGCTTGAATTCAGCCAGCTGCCCAATCCTATGATGCAGAAAGCCTATGATCTTTATAGCTTTAACGTCATCCCCCGCATGGGGCAGATGATCGCGAACGACCGCGATAGCTATCAGTACCTCGTGGAATCGATCCGCAACTTCCCTGATCAGGAAACCTTCCTCGGCATGCTGCGCACCGCGGGCTTTGGGCAGGCGAAGTACCGGAACCTGTCGCTGGGGGTCGCGGCGCTTCATTCTGGTTGGAAGATTTAACCCATGCGCGGACCTCATAATATCTGGCGGTTGATCCGCACCGGTGCAACTTTGGAGCGGACCGGCGCGATGAATGTCGTGCTGGACGCCTTTGATGCAACGCCCGCGTTGCGCTTTGTCGCCAAGGCGCTTGGCAAACCGTTCAAGTTTCTGGGCTATGCCGGTGACCCGTCCATGCCGCCCGCGACCCGTGCGCTCACCGCGCTTGGCCCGGCCTACATCAAGTTCGGTCAGGTGCTCTCTACCCGCCCCGATGTTGTGGGCGACGAGCTGGCCGTGCAACTGCGCGTGCTGCAAGACAAGCTGCCGCCGTTTTCCATCGAACAGGCCAAGGCAGAAGTCGAAAAAGAGCTCGGCCTGCCGGTCGATGCGATATTCTCTGATTTTAGCGAGCCCGTCGCCGCTGCCTCTATCGCGCAGGTGCACCGCGCCACCATCGCCGAAACGCAGGAAGACGTCGCTGTCAAAGTGCTGCGTCCGGGGATCGAGAAAGCCTTTCGCAAGGATGTCGATGCCTTCTATCTTGCCGCGCGAATGGTCGAACTTTTCTCGCCCGGATCGCGCCGCTTGCGCCCGATGGAGGTGATCGAACATTTCGATGGTGTGGTGCGGGGCGAGCTGGATCTGCGGCTCGAATCCTCCGCCGCGTCGGAGTTTGCGGCGAACACCAAGGGTGATGCCGGCTTCCAACTGCCTGCGATCAAATGGGAATATTCTGCCCGCCGCGTCATGACCCTGGGCTGGGCAGATGGCGTCCCGATGGGCGACAACGCTGCGATTGATGCCGCGGGCCATGACCGTGTGGCGCTTGGCGACCGCGTGTTGCAGCTGTTCCTGAACCACGCGCTGCGCGACGGGTATTTCCACGCGGATATGCATCAGGGCAACCTCAAGGTCGCGCCGAACGGCGATATCATCGCCTATGATTTCGGCATTATGGGCCACATCGATGAATACACTCGCCGCGTATATGCCGAGATCCTGTTCGGCTTTATCCGCAAGGATTACAAACGGGTGGCAGAGGTGCATTTCGAGGCGGGCTACGTTCCTGCCGACAAGGATGTCGACGAATTCGCCCGCGCCCTGCGCGCCGTGGGGGAGCCTATCTTTGGCATGGACGCGACCCGCATTTCGATGGCGCGGCTGCTGACCTACCTGTTCGAGGTCACGGAACGTTTCGGCATGGAAACACGGACAGAGCTGATCTTGCTACAGCGCACCATGGTTGTCGTCGAGGGCGTCGCCCGTTCGCTCAACCCGCATATCAACATCTGGGAAGTGTCGAACCCGATCGTGACGGACTACATCTCTAAGTCCATCGGCCCCCGTGCCGTGATCAAGGATCTGAGCAAGACCGCGATGGTCCTCGCCCGTTTTGGCCCGCGTTTGCCTGCGCTTGTCGAAAACGCGTTGATCCGTCAGCAAGACGAAACGCCGCCACAACGTCCTGCATTCCGCCGGTGGATCATCCTTTCCGCGATTGTCGGGGCAGGGACGGCGACGGGGATTATCGCGATTTTACAGGCGCTCAGCTAGCGCCTGCCATTGACAGCGGGGCACCCTGCGGCCCATCTATCCGGCATGACGGATAATCCAGACGCTATACTGACGCAACTTCCCGCCCGCCTGAAGGCCGCGCGCACGGCTCAGGGCCTGAGCCTTGATGCGGTGGCCAAGCTTTCGGGTGTGTCGCGGTCCATGGTCAGCCAGATCGAACGCGGTGAAAGCAGCCCCACCATCGCCACCCTGTGGAACCTGACCCGCGCGCTACAGGTGGATTTCGCGGGCCTTCTGGACAGCGCGCCAACGCCCGCGCAGATCGAGGTTTTGCGCGCGGCCGAGGTGCCGACGATCAACAATCTCGGCTCCGGCTGCCGCATCCGCATCCTGTCGCCCCCAGAAGAGGCTGGCAAACACGAGGTTTACGAACTGTTGATCGATGCAGGCGGCATGCTGGACAGCCAGCCCCATACCCGCGGCGCGCGCGAGCATCTGACCGTATCGCAAGGCACGGTAGAGCTGCGGAGCGGCGATGCCGTCGGCACTGTCCACGCTGGCGACACGGCACGATATCCCGCAGATGTCCCGCACCGGATCGCTGCGACAGATGGTCCTGTTCGGGCTTTTCTGGTCGTGCAGGACGCCTAACCGTTTGGGCTATGGCGGGAGAATCCACGATATGGGAAAAAATCCGCTATAAGGGATTTCCTCTATTTCGGAACCGTGTCCGATATGATAGAACCTGCCTGAGAAAAGGAGTTCTATCATGACCCAAGCCTACCTAGATCACGTCAACGCCACCCTGTCCGGCATCGCCGCGGACGGTATGATGAAGCAAGAGCGCATGATCACCTCGCCCCAGTCCGGTGAGATCACGGTGGGCGGGCGTCAGGTGATTAATCTTTGCGCAAACAACTACCTGGGGCTGGCAGACCACCCCGATCTCATCGCCGCTGCCCGTGATGCGATGGACCCCAAGGGGTTCGGCATGGCCTCTGTCCGTTTTATCTGTGGCACACAGGACATCCACCGCGAGCTGGAACAAAAGCTGGCGGCCTTCCTCGGGAAAGACGATTCTATCCTCTTCGCGGCTTGCTTTGACGCCAACGGCGGGCTGTTCGAGCCCCTGTTCGGGCCAGAGGACGCCATTGTCTCGGACAGTCTGAACCACGCCTCGATCATCGACGGCATCCGCCTGTGCAAAGCCAAACGCTACCGCTATGCCAACTCGGACATGGACGACCTTGAAGGTCAGCTCAAGCTCGCCCGCGAGGAAGGCGCGCGGTTTATCATGATTGCGACCGACGGTGTGTTCAGCATGGACGGCTATCTGGCGAAACTGCCCGAAATCACCAAACTGGCCGAGAAATACGAAGCGCTGGTGATGGTCGACGACTGCCACGCGACAGGCTTTATGGGCCCGAAGGGGGAGGGCACGCCAGCGCACTTCGGGGTCGATGTGGATATCCTGACTGGCACCTTGGGCAAGGCGCTTGGCGGGGCCATCGGCGGCTATATCGCAGGGCCGCAGCCGGTGATCGACCTGCTGCGCCAACGCGCGCGGCCCTATCTTTTTTCGAATTCACTGCCGCCGTCGATTGTCATGGCCGGGATCAAGGCGCTTGAACTGGTCGAACAAGGGGATGATCGTCGCAAGCAACTGTTCGAGAACGCGAAATACTGGCGCGAGGGGCTGACCAACCTCGGCTTTGACCTTCTGCCCGGTGAACATCCGATCATCCCCGTAATGCTGGGCGAGGCGCAGTTGGCGCAGGATATGGCAGCGCGCCTGTTCGAGGAAGGCGTCTATGTCAGCGGCTTTTTCTTTCCCGTTGTGCCTCGCGGTCAGGCCCGCATCCGCACCCAGATGAATGCCGCGCTGACCCGCGATGAGCTCGACCGCGCGCTCGAAGCCTTCAAGGTGGCGGGCAAAGCCTGTGGGGTTCTGTCATGAGCAACGAAATGAAGGCGCTGTGTAAGTCCGAACCCCGCGAGGGGCTGTGGATGACCCGCGCGCCGGTGCCGGAAATCGGGCCGGATGACGTGCTGATCAAGATCAACAAAACCGGGATTTGTGGCACGGATATCCACATCTGGAACTGGGATGAATGGGCGCAGAATACCGTGCCTGTCCCGCTGATCACCGGCCACGAATTTGCCGGAGAGATTGTGGAACTGGGCCGGAATGTCACGGATCTGGACATCGGGCAGCGCTGCTCGGGCGAGGGGCATCTGATCGGAAAAACCTCGCGCCAGTCGCGGTCCGGCAAGTTCCACCTTGATCCCGCCACGCGTGGGATCGGCGTGAATGAACAAGGTGCCTTCGCGCAATATCTGCGGCTGCCCGCGTTCAACGTCGTCCCGCTGCCCGACACGATCTCGGACGATATCGGAGCGATCCTCGACCCGCTTGGTAATGCGGTACACACCGCGCTGAGCTTTGATCTGGTGGGGGAAGATGTGCTGATCACCGGTGCAGGCCCCATCGGTATCATGGCCGCAGCGGTCGCCCGTCACGTCGGCGCACGTCATGTGGTGATCACGGATGTGAACCCCGCCCGGCTAGAGCTCGCCGCCAAGGTCGCCGATGTCGTCCCCGTCGACGTGCGTCACGAAGACCTTGCCGATGTCATCGCGCGGCTGAAGATGAAACAGGGCTTCGACGTCGGGATGGAGATGTCGGGCAATCAGGTCGCGCTGGATCAGATGGTAGAGGCGATGACCATGGGCGGGCGGATCGCGATGCTGGGCATCCCGCCGGGCAAATCGCCCGTCGATTGGTCGCGCATCGTGTTCAAGGCGATCACCGTCAAGGGGGTCTATGGCCGCGAGATTTTCGAGACGTGGTACAAGATGATTGCCATGCTGGAAAACGGCTTGGACGTGAGTGAGATCATCACCCATCGTTTTTACGCCGACGACTTCCAGACGGGATTTGCGACGATGAAATCGGGGGCCTCTGGCAAAGTGGTGCTGGACTGGACGGGCGCGTGATGCGTCGGGGGCAGCGGTAGGGGGGAGCCTGTAGGGGCGCTGCCCCCGCAGCCTTTGGCTGCTCCCCCGGGATTTAGGCCAATTGGAAGCAGGCAAAACAAAAGCGCCCCCGGTGATGGGGGCGCTTTGCGGTTCTTTGATGCGCTGTGGGTCTTAGGCGACTTCGAATTCGAGCTCTTTGACCTGTTTGAACAGACCTGTATCACGCAGGTCTTTCAGCGCTTTCTCGGGCAGTGGGCCGTCAATATAGAGCAAGGCAATCGCCTCCCCTTTGGCGGTGGACCGGCCGAGGGTGAAATTCGCGATGTTCACGTCGTTCGCACCCAGGGTCTGACCCAGCGTCCCGATGATGCCGGGCACGTCGTTGTTGGTGGTGTAAAGCATATGCGCACCAACTTCGGCTTCGATATTGATGCCTTTGATCTGGATGAAGCGTGGTTTGCCATCCGAGAACACGGTGCCCGCGATCGACCGTTCACGTTTCTCGGTGACAACGGTCACTTTCACATAGCCGTCGAAGACACCGGATTTGTCCTGATTGGTGGTGCTGATCTGGATGCCTTTTTCGCGCGCAACAACGGGGGCGCTGACCATGTTCACGTCGGGGTTGGCACGTTTCATGATGCCCGCCACGACCGCGCAGTTCAGCGCGTTCAGGTTCATCTCGGACACCTGACCGTCGTAAAGGATGTTGATCGCCTTCACGGCTTCATCCGTCATCTGGCCAATGAAGGCCCCAAGGTGACCCGCCAAAGTGATCCACGGGCCCATGACCTTTGCCTCTTCGGCGGTGACGGACGGCATGTTCAGGGCGTTTGTGACGGCACCGGTCAGCAGGTAGTCGGACATCTGTTCAGCGACCTGAAGTGCCACGTTTTCCTGTGCTTCCGTCGTGGCGGCCCCAAGGTGGGGGGTGCAGACGACGTTGGGGAGGCCGAACAGCGGGTTTTCGGTCGCGGGCTCTTCCTTGAAAACGTCGAAGGCTGCGCCAGCGACATGGCCGGATTTCAGCGCTTCGGCCAATGCTTCTTCGTCGACCAGACCGCCGCGGGCACAGTTGATGATCCGCACACCTTTTTTGGTTTTCGCCAAGGCTTCCTTGGACAGGATATTTGCGGTTTGATCCGTGTAAGGCACGTGCAACGTGATGAAGTCCGCGCGCGCCAACAGATCGTCCAGCTCGACTTTCTCGACACCCATCTTCTTGGCTTTTTCCTCGCTCAGGAAGGGGTCATAGGCCGCGACTTTCATCTTCAGGCCGCGGGCGCGATCGCAGACGATGCCGCCGATGTTACCGGCACCGATGACGCCAAGGGTTTTACCCGTAAGCTCGACCCCCATGAATTTGGATTTTTCCCATTTGCCGGCATGGGTGGAGGCCGATGCCTCGGGGATTTGGCGGGCGACGGCGAACATCATCGCAATCGCGTGTTCTGCAGTGGTGATCATGTTGCCGAAGGGGGTGTTCATGACGATGACACCCTTTTTCGAGGCCGCATCCTTGTCGATGTTATCGGTGCCGATACCGGCGCGGGCGATCACCTTGAGGTTGGTCGCATTGGCGAGGATCTTTTCGGTCACTTTCGTCGCGGACCGGATGGCGAGCCCGTCGTAATCGCCGATCACAGCGGCAAGCTTGTCCTTGTCTTTGCCAAGATCGGGTTGGAAGTCGACGTCAATGCCGCGGTCTTTGAAGATTTGAACGGCGGCGTCCGAGAGTTTGTCGGAAATAAGCACTTTGGGGGCCATGATTGGCGCTCCTTATTTGAATAGAAGGGGGGCGTGGTTTAGCCACCCGCCTGGCGTGATCGCCAAGCGGGGAACCCGAAATTAAGCGTTGATCTCGGCTTCGAAAGCCCATTCCAACCAAGGCAGCATGGCCTGGATGTCAGAGGTTTCGACGGTGCCGCCGCACCAGATCCGCAGACCGGCAGGGGCATCGCGGTAGGCGCCGATGTCCAATGCGACATCCTCGTCCGCGAGACGTTTCGCGACAGCTTTTGCGAAGGCTGCGCCGTCTGTGATCCGGTCGTCATTGAATTTCAGGCAGACCGATGTGTTCGACCGTGTCGCCGGATCAACCGCAAGGAATTCGATCCAGTCATGCGTGTCCACAAAATCCGTGATCGCTGCCGTATTCGCATCGGCGCGCGCGATCAGACCTTGCAGGCCGCCGACGGATTTCGCCCAATCAAGCGCCAGCAGGTAATCTTCAACGCAAAGCATCGAAGGCGTGTTGATCGTCTCGCCCTTGAAAATCCCGTCGATCAGCTTGCCACCTTTGGTCAGGCGGAAGATCTTGGGCAGGGGCCAAGCAGGCGTATAGTTTTCAAGCCGCTCGACGGCACGAGGGCTGAGGATCAGCATGCCGTGTGCTGCTTCGCCGCCCAGAACTTTCTGCCAGCTGAATGTCGTCACATCCAGTTTGTCCCACGGCAGATCCATAGCGAAGGCAGCCGATGTCGCATCGCATAGTGTCAGCCCCTTGCGGTCGGCAGGGATAACATCGCCCGTTGGGACGCGCACGCCAGAGGTTGTCCCGTTCCAAGTGAAGCACACGTCGTTGTCGTAGTTCAACGCCGACATGTCGACAATTTGACCATAATCCGCGGTATGTACCGTGTGCTCGATCTTGAGCTGTTTCACGGCGTCGGTCACCCAGCCTGCGCCGAAGGATTCCCATGCGACCATTTCCGCAGGGCGTTCGCCCAGCAACGACCACATCGCCATTTCATAAGCGCCAGTGTCAGACGCCGGAACGATGCCGATCTTATAGTCAGCAGGCACGCCCAGAATTTCGCGGGTGGTTTCAATTGCTTCAAGCAATTTCGCTTTGCCCGGTGCCGCGCGGTGGCTACGCCCCAAAGGCGCGCTCGCAAGCTTGGTCAGGTCATAAACGGGGGGTTTGGCGCACGGGCCAGAGGAAAAACGCGGATTCGTGGGCCGCGAGGTCGGTGTCGTAATAGCCATGTAGCTACCCTTTCAGATAAGCGCCCTTCGTTGGGGAAGGGTGTCCCACGTGCTGGAATACGCGGGGCGAAAGGGCGCGGCAAGCCCCCAAATCAAGCAAGATTGATGCAAATACTGGGTAATTGGCTGAACCGAGAGGTGATGTTTCCTATTGGAGACAACTTAGGGCGACGGCGCTTCGGAATTAACTTCATGTTCACCCGTGGCTGCCAAAACGGAGGCCAATCTGATTCTGATGTTGAAGGACCTATGCCCGAACCGCCCGTGCGTCATATCTTGATCGTGGTTGAAAACCTACCAGTGCCGCTCGATCGCCGGGTCTGGCTGGAAGCGACGACTTTGGTCCGCGCGGGCTACCAGGTCTCTATCATTTCGCCCACGGGTCAGGGATGGGTTGCGCCATTTGAACGGCGCGAAGGCGTAGATATTTACCGGTACCCCGCTGCTCCTGAAACCGGGGGCGGCGCGGTTTCCTATGCAAGGGAATATGCTAGCGCAATCTGGCATTGGTTTCGGCTTGCGCGGCGTATTTGGCGGCAAAGCCCTTTTCAGGCGATCCACGGGTGCAATCCACCTGATCTGATCTGCCTTCTTGCCATGTGGTACCGACGCAAGGGCGTTTTATATGTTTTTGACCAGCACGATGTCTGCCCAGAACTTTTTTTGGCCAAGTTTAATAAACAAGGCGTAGGTTACCACGTCATGCGAAAGTGTGAATTGCTCAGCTACCGTGCTGCATCGGTGGTTATATCCCCGAATGAAAGCTTTCGGGAAATCGCGATGACACGGGGCGGCAAATGCCACGACGACATATTCGTTGTGCGCTCCGCTCCGAATCTAACAGATTTTACGCCCGGGCCAGGGTCGCAGAGGTATCGGCGCGAGGGAGAGACGCTGCTTGGGTATGTCGGCGTGATCGGACAACAGGAGGGAATGGATCTGTTGCTTTCCGCGGCGCATCACCTTGTGGCCTCGGGCACGCGCGATATCCACTTTTTGATTATCGGCTTTGGTCCCTCATTGCCTGACATGAAACGTCAGGTCGATGACCTTGGGCTGACGGGTTACTTCACGTTCACCGGCGCACTTTATGGCCGTGCTTTGGTGGACGCTTTGAACACGATAGATGTTGGTCTTGCGCCAGATCCCTGCAATGCGATGAACGACATATCATCAATGAACAAGGTGGTTGAATACATGGCGCTGGGCAAACCGGTCGTTCAGTTCGACCTGACCGAAGGTCGGCGCACCGCCGAAACGGCCTCCCTCTACGCGGCTTCAAATGATCCGATTCGATTTGCCGATTGCATTAAACAGCTCATCGACGACCCGTCATTAAGAGCGGCGATGGGGAAGACCGGGCGCGAGAGGGTCGTGAATGCGCTGGCATGGTCTTCGTCCGAACCGCATCTCTTGGCGGCATATACGCGGCTTTGTGACAAGCGCCTGCGCTGAGTGGCCGGCGCAAACCATAATTTACCGTAAATTACATCATGCAGTGTAACGGGTTTATCGCCGTCTTCGCGTTTGGAACACCTCATGATGAACGGCTTTTCTACACAGTCATTCAAATTGGATGTTTTTCCTTAACCCCGTAGTAAGCCTGTCCCCATAACCATTGAAGCATCGACCTTTCCCCGGGCCTGAGCCGAAGAAGGAGTTTCCGGTGCATCATACAAATGTCTTTAAACGCCAAGCCTATCCACGCGGGAACACCCTGCAGCGGAGCGATCTGCATCGGGAGTTTTATCGTCTATATGGCAAGCGCTGCTTTGACATCGTCTTTTGCATTTTATCTGCACCGATCGTGGTTCTCGTGATCTGCCTTCTTGCCTGTCTTGTGGCAGCAACTGGGCAGTCTCCGTTCTTCACCCAGGAACGCGTCGGTAAAGATGGGCGGGTCTTCAAGATGTGGAAGCTGCGAACAATGCACCCCCACGATCCACACTCGCTAAGAGACTATTTAGCACAAAATCCAAAGGCCAGGGATGAATGGCGACAAAACCAGAAGCTGCGCCACGATCCCCGTGTCACAACGGTGGGCCGGTTCTTGCGGTGCACGTCACTGGATGAACTGCCCCAGTTCGTAAACGTGCTGAGAGGAGAGATGAGCCTCGTCGGGCCCCGACCCATGTTGGTGTCTCAAAGGGGGCTTTATCAGGGAGATCACTACGAAAGCCTGCGGCCGGGGATCAGTGGGAACTGGCAGGTCTCATCCCGGAACAGAGCAAGGTTTTCAGAGCGCGCAGTTTTCGACACGCACTACTTCAGCACCCTGTCACTGTCCGAGGATCTGCGCATACTAAAGGCAACCGTGGGTGTCGTGTTGCGGGCGACGGGGTGCTGAAGCCGGCGACGGTTGATCGCGGGACTGCCCTTAGTGTCGTGATCGTCAGCTACAACACGCGGGAATTGACGCTTAGGGCGATAGAAACGCTGTATGAACATACGCAGTTGACTCAATTTGAGTGTATTGTTTGGGATAACGCCTCCTCTGACGGTTCGGCTGACGCGATAGCTGCTGCGTTTCCGCAGGTCCGGCTGGTCCGCTCGGCGCAGAATCTGGGCTTCGCGCGCGCGAATAATCTTGTCGCGCAGCAGTGTTGTTCCGACTATTTACTGTTACTGAACCCTGATACCGAACTTCATACAGATGCGGTCGATCAACTCGTCGCCTTTGCGCGCGAAAATCCGCAGGCGGGGATATGGGGTGGGCGCACCATTTTTGCTGACGGGTCGCTTAACATCGCGTCTTGTTGGGCGCGGCCCACTGTGGCCAGCCTGTTGTTCAAAGCGATCGGGCTCAGCACTGCTTTTCCGCGCAGCGCGGTGTTTAACCCCGAAGCCTACGGGCGCTGGCCGCGGGATTCTGTGCGCCCTGTCGATATCGTTGTGGGGTGTTTTCTGTTGATCGACCGTTCCTTGTGGCATCAACTGGGCGGCTTTTCGGAGAAATATTTCATGTATGGCGAGGATGCCGATCTTTGCCTGCGCGCGATTCACTTAGGGTATCAGCCGCTGATCACGCCGAAGGCGCAGATCGTGCATCATGTCGGGGCCTCTACCACGGTGACAGAGGCAAAGGCGATCGCGGTGATGACATCGCGTGCGTCAATGGTCCGCGATCACTGGCCTGCGTGGCAACAGGGGGCTGGGGTCTTTCTGATGTGGCTTTGGTCGGCGCTGCGGTATTTGGCCACGCGGCCGTTCGTGGCTTCGCGCAATGCGCAAAGACGGGCGCGGGCGGCGCATTGGGCGGCGGTCTGGGCCGCCCGCAAGACATGGTTGCGGGGGTATGATCAAGCATAGCGTTGCAACAGTTCCTTCGCCCAAAGCGTCGGAGAATACCGTTCGACATCGTGGATACGCGCAGGGGCAAAACGCCCCAGGTAGCCGGAGGTGACAGAGAAGGTCGAGCGGCGGGAATAGATCAGGTGATCACAACGCGACAATTGCCACATGTCGATCAGGGCATTTTCCGCCTCTTGCAGCGGGTTGCATGTTGTATCCGGCCCATGCAACCGCGCGCCGGCAAGGCCTAGCCGTTTGGGATGGGTTATGACCTTGTCGAAAGCACGCTTCAAACGATCCTCGATTTCGGCACTGTCCGTCGCAAGAAAGATGGTTGCGTTCGGATGGCGGGCCTTCAGCTGCTCCAGGGTCTTTAGCACCGGGCCAAGCGGGATTTTTCGATCGGTGAACCTGATATGAACCCCGATGCTTGGCAGTTTTGCCGTGGGGCGCATGTGCGATAGCGCATGGCGGACCCGTGCGTTGGGGGTAAAATAGCGGCCAAGATAATTGGCGAAAACCTCGCGCTCCCCCCGTTTGGCAAAGCGTGCATCCCGGCGCAGGTGTTGTCGCATGCGGCCCAGCTTTGGCAGGTAAGACCAATAGACCGCCACCGCCTGAGTCTGGTCCAACCGCTTGAGCTCCACGCAAAGCCGCCGATAGCCCCACGGGTTCGAATGTGACCGCGGCATATAGGTGTCGATCATGTCTTGGGGCTGGCGATGCAGATTGCCAGCCCAGATCGGGGGGCAAACATCGGCCCCATCATCCATTGTGGCAGCCCCAATCGCTTCGCCCCCGATCGGAGACTGGAATAGCAGCGGATAAGCGTTTTCGCCAAGCGGCGCATAGCTGCCGTCGCGCCAGTCGATCACTGGCTTGCGGCCGGATAGGTCGGCGTAAACCAGACCCGAGATCGCAGACAGGATGCGGTTGCCCAATCCGCCTTTTCCTTTGATCACCAGTGTTCTTGACTGCATCCGTCGATACACACCCTCCGCTTGTCGTTTGACGCTGACCATCGTGCAAATGTCTTTCCAAAGTCTTAACCGGCCTGTGTCAGACACCGGAGTCTGCAGCGAAATCGAATAAAATCCATATCACCGCTTGACCTTCTATTAACTGGAAGCCCTATCTGAGGGGCAAGACACCCCAAGGAGACGGCTGATGGGCGATGTAGTTGCGATAAATTTTGGAATTGGCGGTATGAATTGCGCCTCTTGCGTGGGGCGGGTCGAGACCGCGCTTGGACGCGTGGAGGGTGTGCAGGACGCCCGCGTGAACCTCGCCTCGGAAACGGCGTCGCTGCAGGTGGCATCGGGTTTCGACCCCAAGGACGCCGTCGCCGCACTTGCGACCGCAGGCTACCCCGCCACCGTACAAACGCGGCGCTATGCCATTGAAAACATGTCCTGTGCGTCCTGCGTCGGGCGGGTCGAACGCGCCTTGGCGGCCGTGCCGGGTGTGGTCGATGTCAGCGTCAACCTCGCCCGGGAAGAGGCCGTGGTGCAGTCGCTTACCGCAGAGCCGGATGCCGCCATTGTGCAGGCTGCGCAAGCCGCGGGCTACCCCGCCACCCCTGTGACGGACACCGCATCTTCCCCCGCGCCGGACCGCAAGGTTGAAGAAGCCGCGCATCTTAAACGTATGACGCTGCTGGCCGCGGCGCTGACCCTGCCGGTGTTTGTGCTCGAGATGGGCGGCCATATGATCCCCGCGTTCCACCATTGGGTGATGTCGACGCTGGGGCAGCAGCTGAGCTGGTCGATCCAGTTCGTGCTGACAACCATCGTTCTGGCATGGCCCGGGTGGCGCTTTTTTGTCACCGGCGTGCCAGCGCTGTTGAAACGCACGCCTGACATGAACTCTCTGGTGTTTCTGGGGGCCACGGCGGCATGGGGCTTTTCCACCGTGGCGCTGTTCTTGCCACAGTTGCTGCCCGCCGGTGCGCAAGCGGTCTATTTCGAAGCCGCCGCGATGATCGTCACGCTGATCCTGCTGGGGCGCACGCTAGAGGCGCGGGCCAAGGGCCAAACCGGACAAGCGATCCGCAAGCTGGTCGGGCTGCGCCCCAAAACCGCGCGGGTAGAGCGAGACGGCAACGTGTCAGAGGTTGCGATCGACGCGATCTCCGTCGGCGATCTGATCCATGCGCGCCCCGGTGAAAAGATCGCGGTCGACGGGACCGTGACACGTGGCAGTTCCTATGTCGATGAAAGCATGATCACCGGCGAACCCGTGCCCGTCGAAAAACTGCCTGACACGCGTGTGGTCGGGGGGACGGTGAATGGCACCGGCGCGCTGGTCTACCGCGCGACCCATGTGGGCGCGGACACGACCCTGTCGCAGATCGTGCGCATGGTCGAGGACGCCCAAGGTGCCAAGCTGCCGGTGCAGGATATGGTCAACCGCATCACCATGTGGTTCGTGCCTGTCGTCATGGCGATTGCCGCGGCCACTTTCCTTGTCTGGCTGGCGTTCGGGCCGCAGCCGTCCTTGGGGCACGCTCTGGTGGCAAGCGTCGCGGTGCTGATCATCGCCTGCCCCTGTGCGATGGGGCTGGCAACGCCGACCTCTATCATGGTGGGCACGGGGCGAGGGGCCGAGATGGGCGTGCTGTTCCGCAAGGGGGACGCGCTTCAGGTCTTGGCCGAGGTCGATACCATCGCGCTTGATAAAACCGGCACGCTGACCGCCGGTCGGCCTGAGGTGACGGATCTGGATGTCTTCAACGGCTGGTCGCAGGCCGATGCGTTGCGGCTCGTCGCGTCGGTCGAGGCGCAGTCAGAGCACCCGATTGCCAGCGCCATCCTGCGCCATGCCGAAACACAGGGGCTGTCGCTGGCAGCGGTGACCTCTTTTGCCTCGCAAACCGGTCACGGTGTACACGCCGAGGTCGAGGGGCGTCGCGTGCTTGTCGGGGCGGACCGTTTCATGCAGGCCGAAGGGGTCTCTCTCGCCGCGGCAGAGGGGCGGTCGGCAGCATGGGGGGCAGAGGGCAAGACACCGCTTTTCGCCGCCGTGGATGGGGCGCTTGTCGCGATGATCGGCGTCGCCGACCCGATCAAGGAAACGACGCCCCAAGCGCTGGAGGCACTGCACAAAGCGGGGCTGAAAATCGCCATGATCACCGGCGATAATAAGGCGACGGCGCAGGCGATTGCCGACCGTTTGGGGATCGATACCGTGGTCGCCGAAGTGCTGCCCGACGGCAAGGTCGCCGCGCTGGAGGACCTGCAACAGGCGGGCCACAAGGTCGCCTTTGTCGGGGACGGGATCAATGATGCGCCCGCGCTGGCGGGGGTGGACGTGGGTATCGCCATCGGTACCGGAACGGATGTCGCCATCGAAGCGGCCGATGTGGTGTTGATGTCGGGCGATCTGCAAGGGGTGGTGAACGCCCTGCACATCAGCCAGCACACCATGCGCAATATCCGCCAGAACCTCTTCTGGGCCTTTGGCTATAACGCGCTGCTGATCCCCGTTGCAGCCGGTGTGCTCTATCCGCTGTTCGGCGTGCTGCTGTCGCCCGTGCTTGCCGCCGCCGCCATGGCGTTGTCGAGCGTCTTTGTCCTGTTCAACGCCCTGCGCCTGCGGTGGATCGCCGCCGCAGCAACCGCCTAATTCAACGAAAGGAGACGTCTATGAACATCGGTGACGTGTCGAAAAGCGCAGGTCTGCCTGCCAAGACCATCCGCTACTACGAAGACATCGGTCTGATCACGCCCGCGCGTGACACCAACGGGTATCGCAGCTTTTGCGACAGCGACGTGCACAAGCTGACGTTTCTGGGCCGTGCGCGGGCCTTGGGCTTCACGATCGAGAATTGCCGCGACCTGCTGGCGCTTTGGGATGATCAGGATCGCGCCAGCGCCGATGTCCGTGCCATCGCCCAGCAACATTTGGCGCAGATCGAAAGCAAGATCGCGGACCTGCAAGATATTCGTCAGACCTTGACCCATCTGGTGCATGAATGCGCTGGCGATGACCGCCCCGATTGCCCGATCTTGCAACGGCTCGAAAAGCTGTAGCGCGCGTGTCTACCGGCGCAGCAGGTAGATATCCATGATCCAGCCATGGGCGGCGCGGGCCTCTGCCCGTGTTGCGATGATGCGGTCGCAGACCTGATCCAGCGGGCCCGCGATGCGACGCTCGTTCGGCATGCCGGCATAGGCGGTCCACCAGATGTGTATGTCGCTGTGCTGCCGCAACACCTCGAAGGCGCAGGTGCCGTCCAGCATGACGGCAATCGTATCCACACCCTGCGGCCAGCCATGATCGCGCAGCTGCCGACCGGTGGTGATCGTGACGGGATTGCCGATGGTGTTCAGCGGGATCGCATGGCCCGCCGTCAGTACCTGAAGCGAGGTGATCCCCGGCACGACATCGACGGTGAGTGTGACGGCCTTTTGCAACCGCTCCGCAATGCGCAGGGTGCTGTCATACAGCGACGGATCCCCCCAGACGAGGAAACCGACACGGCCGCCTTGGGGCAGGGTGCGCTGCATCTCGGCCAGCCAGACCTGTGCAATGGCATCATGCCAATCGTGGACGCCCGCGTGATAATCAGGGTTGGCGGCGTCGCGTTTGGGCAGGGTGAATTCGTGAATTTCAGGCCCGTCCGACCGCAGCACCTGGGCGCAAATCTCGTGCCGCAGGCCAGCCAGATCATCCTTGCCCGCGCCCTTGGACGGGATCAGGATCACATCGCAGGCATTCAGCGCATCGATGGCTTGTAATGTAAGGTGTTTGGGATTGCCGGACCCGATGCCGATCAGTGAAAGCGTAAACATCTTGAGGCTCCGGCAGGGGGTGACGCGGCCCGCAGAATAGGGGGCCGCGTCGGGTCTTGGATTATTCAGCGGCAGTCTGTGTCAGACGTTTGGTGAACAGCGCGCTGCCTGCGAAATCGCGCAGGGTTTTCGCGGCGGCGAGCACGGCCAGATCCACCAGCGGCTCGATCAGGATGACCATCATATAGGCCCCGCCAAAGCTGGCCACAGCGGCGATGTTGCTGGCGGCAAAGCCCTGACCGTAGATGGCCCAGAACGCCACCCAGCCCACAACGCCCGCCTGAAACGCGGTCGACAGCTTGAGCGCTTGAACATAGGTCAGATCAACATAGGCGGTGTTGGGCGCGATGATGCGTTTGGCCAGCGCCGAGACCATGAACAAGGGCACTAGCAGCGTGGTGACGTTCATCGTGTATTGCGGCAGGTCGATGGGGGCAAAGAACACGCCCTGCGCCAGCAGACCAAGCGCCAGACCGGCAGCCGCAGGGGCCACGCCGAACAGCAGGAAAAGGGTCGAGCCGAGGATCAGGTGCACTTCGCTCACGCCCACGGGGAAATGCGGGAAGACCTGAAAAAAGACAAAGGTCAGCGCGGTGGCCACCATGGCCCCGCCAGCAAAAGGCACGACGCCTTTCTCACGGACAGAGTCCATTGCGGTTTTCGCGGTATAGGCCGCAGCACCGGCGGCGGTGCCATAGGACAGGACCAG
Organism: Sulfitobacter sp. G5_S2_6_S6; assembly: GCF_054968505.1. Lineage (NCBI taxonomy): Bacteria > Pseudomonadati > Pseudomonadota > Alphaproteobacteria > Rhodobacterales > Roseobacteraceae > Sulfitobacter > Sulfitobacter sp. G5_S2_6_S6. The sequence goes on along the minus strand of NZ_JBQKUI010000001.1, from coordinate 791,662 downwards.
CTTGGCGCCGGTCACGACTTCGGGTTCGATATGCATATTCAGGTCTCCTTACCGTCTTCCCCGACGGCATAATGTGAAAGCCGCCCCGGGGGGCAGCCAGTTGGATCGGGGATCATCCCCATGACGGCAGGTCTCCTGACTTTGTGCGTCCATGCGTGCCGCGCCTTCCCAGGCGGTCTGGCCCAGTGGCAATGCGGGTTGCTCTTCACTTACAGGTGCGGGGGCAGTTCCGGATTTGGCACCTTTGCTTTGGCACCGCACCGTATTCCCTTTTCACCCCGATTGCCCGAAGGCGCACGGGGAACCGTCCGGAATAGGTGGTCATTTTCGGGCCGGTTTTGTCAAGTCATCTATTCGGTCAACGGCCCGTAAAGGATCAGCGCAGGCGCTGACGTTGCGGGATCTAGCGGCAGATGGGCAAGGCTTTCAACCGTGTGGCGGCTCAGCTTTTGATCGGGGGTCGATACCGCCTCTGCCAGCAGGGCAGGGGTCGAGGGGGGCAAGCCCGCCGCGATCAGCCGCGCGGCGAAACCCGCAAAGGTGCGCCGCCCCATGTAGACGACCGTGGTCGCCGTAGGGTCGGCCAGCGCCGCCATGTTCAGATCTTCGGGCAAGGCACCCGATTCGCCGTGGCCGGTGATGAATTGCACCCGCCGTGCGGTCAGCCGCCGGGTCAGCGGGATCATCGCCGCCGCCGCCGCCGAAGACGCCGCCGTCACACCGGGGATGATCTCGAAGGCAACGCCTGCCGCTTTCAGCGCGGTCAGCTCTTCTTCAAGCCGGCCAAACACGCCCGCGTCCCCGCTTTTGAGCCGCACCACCCGCGCGCCGGTCAATGCGTGTTCGACCAGCAGGCGGCTCACGTGATCCTGCTTCGGAGACAGCCGTCCGGCGCGTTTGCCCACCCCGATCAGATCCGCCTCGGGCGAGACATGTTCAAGGATCGGACCCGCCGACAGATCGTCGAACAGAACGACTTCGGCCTCTTGCAACCGCTTTACCGCCTTCACGGTCAGCAGTTCAGGGTCACCCGGACCGGAGGAGACGAAAGAGACAAAACCGCTCATGACGCCCCCGCGATCAGGTGAAAGAAGGTGCCCGTCGCATGGCCGCGGCGCGAGCCTGTCTCGGGCACTTCGGCCCCATTGGCATCGACCACCCGCGCCAGCGGCGTGTCTGGTTGCGACAGGATGGTAGAATAGTGGAATTCATGCCCGCGCAACCGCGCGCCCGCGTCATAGCCGGGGCCGGGTTCGTTCAGCGTGGCAAGCCGGTAGCCCAGATGCATCTTGCGCTTCTCATAGCTGGTTTCCAGCCCCAGCAGCCCCGCCATCTGATGCCGCACGCCTTCCTTGTCGACCAATCCGGCCCCCATCGCCATATAGCCCCCGCATTCCCCATGCACCGGGCGCGTCGTGGCGAATTGTTGCAGGCTGTCGCGGAACTGCGCGGCAGCGGCAAGGCGTCCGGCATGCAGCTCGGGATAGCCGCCGGGCAGCCAGCAGATGTCGGCGCTGTCGTCCGGTGCCTCATCCGCCAGCGGCGAGAAGGGCAACACCTGCGCACCCGCGGCGATCCAGTGGTCCAGCAAATGCGGATAGATGAACGAAAACGCGGCATCCTTGGCCAAAGCGATCCGTTGACCGGGGGGCGGGGGCAGCACATCTGGCCCGTCGGGAATGCTGCGCCCTTGGGCGGCAGAGACGATCAGATCAAGGTCGATATGCTGCGCGATGAAATCACCTGCCGCATCCAGCAGCTTCATCAGCTCGGGCTGCTCCTCGGCCTGCACCAGACCCAAGTGGCGTTCCGGCAGCGTGACCGATCCCTGTCGGGGCAGCGCGCCCAGAACGGGGATGCCGACCTGCTCCATCCCCAGACGCAGCAGGGCCTCGTGACGGGGGCTGGCGACCTTGTTCAGCACCACACCCGCGACATGCACATCCGGGCGCATCGTCTTGAACCCAAGGGCGGTGGCCGCAGCCGATTGCGCCTGACCCGATACATCCAGCAGCAACACCACCGGCCAGCCCGTCATGGCAGAGATATCGGCGCTCGCCCCGTTCGAGGTTTCCCCCGGTTGCGCCACACCATCGAACAGCCCCATTGACCCTTCGATCAGGGCCAGATCGCCGCCATGGGCGGTGCCGATCAGATTGCACAACACACCCGATCCCATGGCCCAGCTATCGATATTATAGGACGACCGCCCGCAGGCCGCGCGGTGAAAGCCGGGGTCGATGTAATCCGGCCCGCTCTTGAACGGGCGCACGTCGACGCCGCGCCGGCTGAGCGCGTTCAACAGGCCCAGCATCAAGGTGGTCTTGCCCGTGCCCGACGCCGGGGCCGAGATCATCAGGCCCTTGGGCAGTTGCGTTGTCTCGATCATTCTGTGCCCTCGGGAAAGCGTGGCTCTGTGCCGACAGGGCGGAAGCGGCGGTCGTAATCGCCCGCGTACAGACAGCTTTCGCGGAACTCCTCAGCCGTCAGCGCGCGGCCGACAAGGATCAGCGCCGTGCGCCCGCGTTCGCCGTCGGTGGCGTCGATCACGCTGCCCAAGGTCGCCCGCACCACCCGTTGATCGGGCCAGCTGGCGCGCCAGACGATGGCGACGGGGCAGTCCTCTCCGTAATGAGGGGTGAGCCGCGCGACCACATCATCCAGCACATGTACCGACAGGTGGATCGCCAGCGTGGCACCCGTGGCGGCGAAATTCTCGAGCGTTTCACCCTCGGGCATGGCCGAGGCCCGCCCCGAGGTCCGCGTCAACACCAGCGACTGCGCCACACCGGGCAGCGTCAGCTCGTTCCCCAAAGCGGCGGCGGCAGCGGCAAAGGCGGGCACGCCGGGGGTGATGTCATAGTCGATGTCCAGCTCGCGCAAGCGGCGCAGCTGCTCGCCCATGGCGGACCAGACCGACAGATCACCCGAATGAAGCCGCGCCACATCCTGCCCCGCATCATCGGCGGCCTTGATCTCTGCCATGATCTCGTCCAGCGACAGGGACGCGGTGTTCACGATCTTCGCATCCGCAGGGCAGTAGGACAGCAGCTCAGACGGGACCAACGATCCGGCATACAGACACACAGGGCAGGCCGCGATCAGGTCGCGCCCTCGCAGGGTCAGCAGATCAGGGGCACCGGGGCCCGCGCCGATAAAGTGAACAGTCATGGGGCAATTCCTTCCGCGATAGCTGCGGTGGCCATGCCATTGGGGCTGGTCACACGCAAGGTCGTCAATTTGGCACCGCGACCGGCAACGCGCAATGCGGCGGCCTCGGCAAGTGATCCGGTCCCGAAGCGCGCCTGCACGCGCGGTGACACGGTACGCGTCGGGATGTCTGCGATATCGGCTTCCGACAGTTCGATCAGCGGCAATCCCAGACTATCGGCAAAACGCCGCAGCGCCGGCGTCACCTTGATCGCGAGGGTCGCGAGCGTGTCCGGCCTGCGCCGCGTCAACGCAAGGGCCGCGTGTAAATCCGCCTCGGTCGCATCCGCGCGCAATCCTATGCCCGCGACGATCATCGGGTCACGCTCCATTGCAGTTGCGGGCGGCTGGGGTGCCAGCCCTGCATGGTCCCCAAGGGGGCCGCCTGTGCCAGATCGATCCGCAGCAATTGCCCGCCGTGGATCCCTTGCCAGCGGATCAGCAAGGCTTGGGTTTCAAGTGCCACCGCATTCGCCACCAGCCGCGTGCCCGGCGTGATCCTGTCCCAGATCGCCTGCAAGACATCCTCTGACGCGCCACCCCCCAGAAAGACCGCAGCGGGCAGGGGCAGATCGGCCAGCGCATCGGGGGCCGTGCCCTGCACGCAGCGCATCCGACCCGCCAGACCAAAGCGGCGGGCGTTCTCGGTGATGTTATCGCAGCGGCTTTCGCGCGGCTCGATTGCAATGGACTGCGCTTGCGGCGCGGCCAGACACCATTCAACAGAGACAGAGCCCGACCCGCCCCCCACATCCCACAGTAGCTCCCCCGCGCGGGGGGCCAGCGCGGCCAGCGTCAACGCGCGCATGGGTGATTTGGTGATCTGGCTGTCATGGGCAAATAGCGCCTCGGGCCGTCCGGGTGCGTGGCTGATCCCAGCCCCCCCCGATACCGCAATCGCCACCACTACAGGGGCGGCAATGTCGCTCAGGTCAAACGTCGCGGCATCGGCATCGCGCGCGATTTCACGCGGACCGCCAAGCGCCTCCATCACCGTCAGGCGGGACGCGCCGAAACCCTGCGCAGTCAGATAGTCTGCCAGCGCCGCAGGGGCAGATCCATCGCGCAACGTGCAGATCAGCCGCGCACCTGCCGCCAGATGGGGCAGCAATACCTCGAACGGGGCAGCATGCAGGCCAAGGGTCGTGACCTCCTCCAACCGCCAGCCAAGCCGCGCAGCCGCCAGCGTCATGCAGGACGGCGCGGGAAAGCAGCGCCATTCCGACGGGTCCAGCACCTGCGCCAGCGAACCGCCCACGCCGTGCCAGAAAGGATCACCCGAGGCGAGCACCACCACCGCACGCCCGCGATGTTCCAACACCGGCGCTACACTGAACGGCAACGGCCATTCGCGCCCCCGCGCGCCCGCGGCACAAAGCGCCAGATGCCGCGCCCCGCCAAAGATCACGTCGGCCTCTGCCAGCGCCTTTCGGCTTGCATCGGTCAGCCCGCCAAGGCCATCTTCGCCCAGACCAATCAGGGTCACCCAGGCAGCAACAGGATCAGCCATGACGCGCACCCTCATTCTTGGCGGCACGACAGAGGCGTCCAACCTCGCGCGCGCGCTGGCCGACCGTGGCGATGATGCGCTGTTCAGCTATGCCGGACGCACGGCCGCCCCCGTGGCGCAGCCGCTGCCCACCCGCGTAGGTGGCTTTGGCGGCGTGGCCGGATTGCTGGCGTTTATCGCGCAAAATAACATCACCCGCGTGATCGACGCGACCCATCCCTTCGCCGCACAGATGAGCCGTAACGCCCATGCCGCCAGCACGCAGGCAGGCATCCCGCTGGCCGCTTTTGAACGGGCCCCGTGGGCCGAGACTGCCGCCGACAATTGGACCCATCTGCCAAGTATCGAAGCCGCCGCCGCATCCCTGCCGCAGGTGCCGACGCGGGTCTTTCTGGCCATCGGCAAGCAGGCGCTGTCCGTCTTTGCCAATCATCCGCAACACCATTATCTGCTGCGGCTGGTGGACCAGCCCGCCGCGCCGCTGCCCTTGCCGCATACGACCGTGACTCTCGCCCGCGGACCCTTCGACGTGGCCGGAGACATCGCCCTGCTGCGTGACCACGGGACCAAGCTGATCATCGCCAAGAACGCCGGTGGCACGGGGGCCGAGGCCAAGCTTATCGCCGCGCGCGAACTGGGGCTGCGCGTGCTGATGATCCAGCGCCCCGCGGTGCCCCCTCGCACCACATTTGCGCGGCTCGACGATATCTTGGCGTGGCTTGATCATACGACGGACCGTGGCGTGTAGATATGTGTCCCGACACGGCGGGTATCGGCGTTGCCCACGATCACAACCGTGCGCATATCGGCCATCTCCGGCGTCGCTTCGGCCAGCGTGACGGTGCGCAATGTCTCGTCCGGGTGGCTGACGTTGCGCGCGAAAGAGATCAAGGTCTCCGGCCCGCAAGCCTCGCGCAGAATATCAAGCGCGGTGGCGAACTGATGCGGCCGCGAGGCCGAGCGCGGGTTGTAGAACGCCATGGCGAACCCTGCTTCCCCCGCCAGCCGCAGCCGTTTTTCGATCAGCGACCAGGGTTTCAGATTGTCCGACAGGTTGATCGCGCAGAAATCATGCCCCAAAGGTGCCCCCAACCGCGCCGCCGCCGCGAGCATCGCGGTGATGCCGGGCAGGACGCGAATATCGATTGCCAGCCAGTCTTCAGGGCCTTTCTCCAACGCCTCGAACAGGGCAGAGGCCATGGCAAACACTCCCGGATCGCCCGAAGACACCACCACCACACGCCGCCCCGCCGCCGCCATTTCAAGCGCATGTGCGGCGCGGTCCAGCTCTACCCGGTTGTCGCTTTCATGCAGGGTCAGCCCGTCGCGCGGGGCAATCCGGCGCACATAGGGGATGTAGCCGACAATATCGGTCGCCGCGTCCACGGTGGCGCGCACCTCTGGCGTGACCAGCGCCTCGTCCCCGGGGCCAAGGCCGACAACGCGCACCCAACCGGTCATGGTCGCCGCCCCTGACCATGCACGATCGCGATCGAGAAATAGGGCACGTCGGCCGGGACTTCCGTCAGCTTTTGCACCGTCTGCCCCGCCATCGTGCCTTTCTCGACCAGCCATGCGTCCTGCAAGCGGCCCGCCTTGGTCAGCGCACGCTTCAACTTATCGAGGTTGCGCCCGATCTTCATCACCACCAGCGCGTCGGTATTGGCGGCCCGCGTGGCCAGTTCTTCCTCGTCCAGCGTGGCCATGAGCACGGTCAGCACATCATCGCCCCAGGTGATCGGATGCCCTGTCGCGGTCCAGCAGCCCGACATGCCGGTGATGCCGGGCACGATCTCGACCTCGGCGCGGCCCTGAAGGCGGCTGTGCAGATGCATGAACGACCCGTAAAAGAACGGGTCCCCTTCACAGAGCACGATCACATCTTCACTCTGCGCAAGGTCGGTCAAACGGTCAGCCCAATCGTCGTAGAAGGCCGACAGCAGACGGTTGTACTCGGGATCGCTGAAATGAATTTCGGTCGTGACGGGGTATTCCATCGCATGTTCCACCGCCGTCTGGGCCATGATGCCGTCCACGATGGTGCGGGCCTGCCCGCGCCGTCCGGGTTTGCGGAAAAACGCGACGTGCTGCGCGCCGGTCAGCAGGCGGTGCGCCTTGACGCTCATCAATTCGGGATCGCCGGGGCCAAGCCCGATGCAAATGACCTTGCCCATCGTTATTCCTTCCACGTGGCCAGCGCGTTCACCGCCGCCACTGTAATCGCCGAACCGCCCAAACGCCCCTGCACGATCATCGACGGCACGGGCAAATCCTGCATCAACGCCTCTTTCGATTCCGCCGCGCCGACAAAGCCGACGGGGCAGCCGATGATGGCCGCAGGGCGCGGGCAGTCGGGATCTTCGAGCATATTAAGCAGGTGGAACAGCGCCGTGGGCGCGTTGCCGATGGCCACCAAGGCCCCTGCCAGATGCGGCCGCCACAGTTCAAGCGCTGCGGCAGAGCGTGTGTTGCCCATCTGCTGCGCCAGCTCTGGCACCTTGGGGTCGCGCAGGGTGCAGATGATCTGGTTGTCAGCAGGCAGGCGCGTGCGGGTGATCCCTTCGGACACCATATGCGCATCACATAAGATCGGCGCACCGTCCGCCAGCGCCGCCCGTGCAATCTGCGCCATGTTTTCAGAAAACTGTACGTGCTTTTCCAGCCCGACCAGACCGGCGGCGTGGATCATCCGAACGGCGACACGTTCTTCATCGGGGGTGAACCGCGCCAGATCGGCCTCGGCGCGGATGGTGGCAAAGCTTTCCAGATAGATCGCGGCACCGTTGGTCTCGTAGGTGTGGGGCACTCAAAGCCTCCTGTCTTGAATTTGGGTCACTGTCAGCGGCGCGCTTTGCGGCGGATCGCCTGCGCGCCCGTGGCGGATAAGGGTGAAATGCCCGTCATGGCTGGCGGTCAGCGTGACGGGGGCAGGGGCGGGATGGGCGCAGCCTTTGGCACAGCCCGAGATATGGATCGTGTCGTCGCTGTCTGGCGACAGATGCGCGGCAATGGCGCGGGCGGGATCGCGTGTGTCCGACAGGGCCTGACGGCAGCCGGGGGCACCGGTGCAGACCTGCACACGGCGGCGCGGATCGCGGGCGTCGGTGATGAAATCGGGCAGCGGAGCCGAGGGGGTGACCCCTTCGATCAACACCATGCGCCAAGGGGTCAGTCGCAGCGCGCCAAGCTCCGCCAACTGCGCAAAGTTTTCTGCTGTGGTCTGGCCAAATGCAAACCCGAGAAGCGTGCCTTGCGGGGTCACACCCGGCTCAGGGACGGGCGCAGCGGGCAGGGGGACGGTATCAGCGCCCACCGGAGCCCCCCGCGTCGCGATATGCGCCGCCATGCGCCCCCGTCCGTCGGTCACGCCACCGGTGTCCAGAAACCAGCGGGCCAGCGTCAGTGCGGCATCTGCGGCTGTATCCACTGTGACTGGCTGCCCCAACTCTGTCCCGTCCGCCCGGCAGATCAGGCCAGCAGCACTACGTTCGATCCGGATATCGGCGGAGGTGCGCGTCAGCACAGGCCGCGCCCCGCAATCGATCGCAAAGCCGAACTTGCTGGGCAGGTCGGGCGCGCCATCATCGGAAAGCGCATGGGCCAGGGCTTGCGCCACGCGGTGGCTGTCGTCCCCATCCTGCCAGAACGGCGTCACGGTGATATTGCGCCGCGCCTCTGCCGCCAGATCGGCATCGACAAGGCCAATCTCGCGCAGCCCGTCGACCAGTGCGGCATGGCTATCCGTTGTCACCCCGCGCAGTTGCAGGTTCGCGCGGGCCGACAGGTCGATCATCCCGTTGCCATGGGTGCGCGCCAGCGTGGCAACGCGGCGGATCTGGTCAGGGCTCAGCCGCCCCATCGGCACACGCAGCCGCACCACCAGCCCGTCGCCGGACATCATCGGCCGCAGCGCACCGGGGCACCAGCCAAAGACCTGCGGCGCGCTCATGCGGGGGTGCCCAATTCGGCAAGGACAGAGTTGCGGCGCGACGTCCAAAGCCCCGCACGGTGCAGCGCATCAAACCGCGCGCGCAACGCAGCAAGCGCTTGCGGGTTGGCGTCCTGCATAAAGTCGACCAGATCATCGCGCCCCAGTGTCGCATCGAACATGGCGTCGAACAGATGGTCCGGCACGACGCCCGCCAGATGCGCAAAGGCGGCAAGGTGATCCAGCGTCGCGGCAATCTCGGCGGCACCGCGGAAACCATGCGCCATCATGCCAGTGGCCCAATCGGGGTTGGCGGCACGGGCGCGCACCACACGGGCGAGCTCCTCGGTCAGGGTGCGGGCACGAGGCTGGTCGGGGCGGGTGGCATCCAGATGGTACAGCGCGGCAGCCCCGCCCTTGCCCAAACGCTGCATCGCGGCGGCAAAGCCGGCTTCATGTGCGGCGTAATCCTCTGCCATCAGCAGATCGGTCTCGGGCAGGTCTTGCAGGTGCACGAAACTATCGGCCCGCGTCAGCTGCGTCTCAAGCGCGTCGCGGGCATAGGTGATCTCTCCGCGCGCGTCGATCGCGTAGGACGACGCAGCCAGCCATGCCTCGCCCGCCGCCGTGCGCGCCTCGTCGGAATAATCGTCCATCGCGGTGCCGATCCCCAAGCCATAGGATCCCGGGCGCGGGCCAAAGACACGGGGGGTCTGCACCAGATAGGGGTTATCAGCAGCCGTTTCGGGACGCTCGGCCAGCTTGGCAATTGCTGTCTCGAACAGCTGCGCCAGACCGGGGAACATATCGCGGAACAGGCCGGACACCCGCAGGGTCACATCAATGCGCGGACGGTTCAACAGCGCAAGCGGCAGAATGTCGAACCCGCTCACACGGTCGCTGCCGTCATCCCAGCGGGGGGACAGGCCCGCCAGATGCAGCGCCATGGCAAACTCCTCGCCCGCCGTGCGGATGGTGGCAGAGCCCCACATGTCCATGACCAGCCCCTTGGGCCAGTCGCCGTGATCCTGCAAATGCTTGCGCAACAATTCCTCGGCCAGCTTCACCCCTTGGGAATAGGCCGCACGCGAGGGCACGGCCCGTGGATCGGTGGTAAACAGGTTGCGCCCCGTGGGCCGCACATCGCTGCGCCCGCGATAGGGGGACCCCGACGGGCCGGGGGGCACAAACCGCGCCGAAAGCGCCGCGATCAGCCCGTCGATCTCGCCCGTCCCATGGTCGCCTGCGCCAAAGACATGCAGCCCGTCGCCATATTGCGTTTCCTTGATGTCGCAGACGAAGCGGTCGATGCGGGTCAGCGCCTCTGCCGCGCTGGCGCTGGCATCAAGGCCGAGGTCCTGTTCAACACCGCGGCCCTGCGCCTCGGCTCGGATGTCCGCGATCAGCCGGTCGCGCCGCGCAGGGTCCAGCCCGTCCGCGGTCGAGTATTCATCCAGCAGCCGTTCCAACCGTCCGAATGCATCGGGCAGTTTCGATGTCACCAAAGGGGGCGGCATATGGCCCACGGTCACGGCCCCGATACGGCGTTTGGCCTGCGCGGCCTCACCGGGGTCATTGACGATAAAGGGGTAGATCACCGGCATCGGGCCGATCAGCGCCTCGGGCCAGCAGGCGTCAGACAGGGCGACGGATTTGCCCGGCAGCCATTCCAGCGTGCCATGGGCCCCGACATGCACCATCGCATCCGCCTGCTGTTGCAGCCACAGATAGAACGCGACATAGCCCGGGCGCGGCGTGCGGCTCAGGTCGTGATAGTCATCGTCCCGTTCGGCCAGCGCCCCGCGTTCGGGTTGCAACGCGACCAGCAGCTTGCCACTGCGCAGCGCCGGAAAACAGAACGCCCCGTCGTGAAACAGCGGATCATCCTGCGGCGCGCCCCAGCTTTCGGTCAGATCCTCGCGCAACGCCTGTGGCAGCTTTGCAAGCGCGGCCTCATACTCTGCCAGCGGCCAGCGGAGCGTTTCGGTGCCAAGACGGCTGGCAACCGTTTGCGTATCGGCAAAGTCCCCCGCCTCCACGTCATAGCCCTGCGCCGCCAGCTGGGCCGTCATCTCCCGCAGGGAAGCCAGCGCATCCAACCCCAGCGCATGGGCCATGTTCCAGTCTTTGCCGGGGTAGGTGGACAGCACCACACCCACAGACTTTGCCGCGTTGTCCTGCACCCGTAGCTGGTGCAAGCGCTGTACGCGATCGGCGATGAAATTCACGCGGTTCGCGTCGGCGCGATGGGCGAAACGGCTGTATTGCAGCGCCTCGTCCCGTTTGCCGGGCTGTTTAAAGCTGACGACACCGCCGAACAGACGGCCATCCACCTCGGGCAACACGACATGCATCGCCAGATCGGTAGGCGACAGCCCGCGCTCTGATCCGGCCCAATCGCGCCGACGCGCGGTCGATAGGGCGACCTGCACCACGGGGCAATCCGATGCGCCCAGAACGGAGGGTTCATCCGGCCCGCGCTGGGCGGAGAAAGCGGTGGCGTTCACGATCACCGCCGGATCAAGCCGGGCGATCTGCTGCGCGATCCACGGCGCGGTGTCCCCCTTGAGGCTGGGCGCGAAGAGCCCCACGGCGTCAAAGCCGCGCGCGTCGAGCGCGGTGATCAGCGCATACACAGGATCGGTATCGGCAGCCGTCAAATAGGACCGGTAGAAGGTCACAATCGCGCGCGGCTTGTCGGAGGGGTCCGGCGCAGGGATCACGCCAGTGTGGGGGCGGTAGAACCCCGCCTCGGGCACGGTCTTGGCCCCTTTGGCCGGCCCCGCGTAAAGCCCTGCGGCCAGCGACAGCTGCGCCAGTGCCGCCTGCGCAGCCACCGCGCCGCCCGTATCGCACAGATGTTGCAAGCGTCTTAACGTCGAATGCGGCAGCGTCGACAGCGCGTCGAGCCGTGGGTCGGGTTGGCCGTCCGCAGGCAGCACCGCCAGCGCGATCTGCTGCTTGCGCGCCATATCCTGCAAGGTCGCCAGCCCGTAAGGCCAATAGCTTTCGCCCCCGATCAGCCGCACCAATACCGCCTTGGCCCCTGCAAGGGTCTGTTCAGCATAGGTATCGACTGACAACGGATGTTTCAGCGCGACCAGATTGGCCAGCCGCAACGACGGCAAGCCCCCTTCCGCACGATGCCAGCCCGCCGCGAAAGCCCCCAGATCACTGTCCGAAAAGGACAGCACCACCAGATCCGCCGGCGTCTGCCCCAGGTCTTGGGGCAGATCGCTTTGGTCCAGTCCGTGGCTTTCGCGAAAGACGACATGCATGGCGGCTTAGCCCTCCAGCACCGCGCGGATCGCGGCTTCGTTCACGTGGTCATGCTCTGCGATCACAACCAGCTGGCTGCGGCGCGGCATGTCCCCCCAAGGGCGGTCGAACTGGCTGCGCACGCGTTCGCCCACGGCCTGCACAAGCAGACGCATCGGTTTGTCCTGAACGGCGATATAGCCTTTGACGCGCAGGATTTTCTGTTCGCGCGCCAAGCGCAACACGGCAGCCTCAAGCGTGGCGACATCGGCGACCTCGCCCATGTCGATCACCACGCTTTCAAAGTCGTCATGTTCGTGATCGTCATGCCCGTCGTGGTGGCTGGGGCGCGCGTCGATGTCATCTTCGGCGGCGGCTTCCAGACCCAGCACAACGCGGGGGTCGATCACGCCTTCGGTCATCGGAATGATCGGCAGCTTGCGTGGGGCATGCGCCTCGATCACCTTGCGCGCGGCCTCGACGCCGTCGGGGCCTGCCAGATCGGCCTTGGACAGCAGCACGATGTCGGCGCAGGCGATCTGGTCTTCAAACACCTCGGACAAAGGCGTTTCGTGGTCCAGACTGTCATCGGCATCGCGCTGCGCGGCCACGGCCTCCAGATCGGGGGCGAACTGCCCGCTAACCACGGCTTCGGCATCGGCAAGCGTAATCACGCCGTCCACGGTGATGCGCGACCGGATCGCTGGCCAGTCAAACGCCTTGAGCAAGGGCTTTGGCAGCGCCAGCCCCGACGTCTCGATCAGGATATGATCAGGCGTTTCAGGCAGGGCCATCAGGGCTTCGATAGTGGGGATAAAGTCATCGGCCACGGTGCAGCAGATACAACCGTTTGCCAGCTCGACGATGTTCTCGGCGGGGCAGTTGTCAATCGCGCAGGATTTCAGGATGTCGCCATCCACACCGGCGGTGCCGAATTCATTGACCAGCACGGCCAGACGCTTGGAGCCCGCGTTCTCCATCAGGTGACGGATAAAGGTGGTTTTGCCAGCGCCCAGAAAGCCGGTGATCACGGTAACGGGGATTTTGGTAAGGTTGGTCATTCGGTAGGCTCCTGTGGGGGAATGCGGGCGATGGATTGTTTGCGGAAGACCACGGGGCGGTCGCGCCAGGGCACCACGCCATCAGAGGTCTGGGCATAGGCAGAGACGCCCTTCACGATATCTGGCAAATGCGCGTCCGTGTCGAGATCGCCGTACACATAAGTCCAGCGCGACGGGCCACCCGACAGGACCATCGAACAGCCCCGCGAACAGGCCGACAGACATTCGGCTCCGCGCAGCTGCACACCGTCGGGCAGATGCCCCGACAGCGCGTCAAACAGCTGTTGGCCGGGGCGCGGCGCGTCCTCGGCGGTGATCTGACCTGCGCGACAGGTGGTGCAGATGGTGACGGTGACCGGTTGATCCGTGGTGGTCATATCTTGCCTCATACGTCGATGGGCCAAGGGGGATCGCCAGCAGCGAACGACATGCGAACAGCGTTCTAGGCCAGTCGCGAAACACCCCGTTCGCCCGTTACAAACTATGCTGGCAGGTCTCCCGGCTTGCGGATCTAAGGCAGCTTGCCTTGCGAACCTTCACCTTCCCAGCCTGCGGGCCAGTGGTTGAAAGCTCTCTCCGGTCACGGTCGCGGGGGCGGCTGCGCTTGGCGCTGACCCAAGGCTGGATCAATGCGTATCGCGTTCCCTCTTCGCCTGTCTGGGACAGGAACCAACATACGCCCTGCATTGGTCATTTGCCCGCCCCTGTCAAGCTGCGCCTGTCATAACGCAGAGGCCAAACCCGCTTTGCGCCGATTTTCCCGCGGGCGACCAATGCGCAGGGGGCACCCGCGGATGCTTGACGGGATCACCGCAGGCTGACACCAAGGGCTGCACAAAAAACACGAGGTCCCGCCATGCCCACCCGCGCCATCATGATCCAGGGCACCGGATCGAATGTGGGGAAATCCATGCTGGTGGCGGGCCTGTGCCGCGCGGCCACGCGTCGGGGGCTTTCCGTCGCGCCGTTCAAGCCGCAGAACATGTCGAACAACGCCGCCGTCACCGAGGACGGCGGAGAGATCGGCCGCGCCCAGGCCCTGCAAGCGATGGCCTGCGGGCGGCCCCTCTCGGTGCATATGAACCCCATCCTGCTGAAGCCCGAAACCGACAGCGGATCGCAGGTGATCGTGCAGGGGCAGCGCCATAGCACCCTGCAAGCGCGTGACTTCAGCAAGGCCCGCGCAGGGCTGATGGCCCCCGTGCTCGAAAGCTTCGGAATCCTCGGGCAAAGCGTCGATCTGATCATCGTCGAAGGCGCCGGCAGCCCGGCAGAGGTAAACCTACGCCAGAACGACCTTGCCAATATGGGCTTTGCCCGCGCCGCAGGTGTACCCGTTGTCTTGGCCGGAGACATCAACCGTGGCGGCGTCATCGCCCAGATCGTGGGCACCCAAGTGGTGATGGACCCAAAGGACGCGGCGATGATCACCGGCTTTCTGGTCAACAAGTTCCGCGGCGATGTCAGCCTTTTTGACGACGGCTACCGCGAGATTGAACGCCGCACCGGCTGGACGGGGTTCGGCACATTGCCGTGGTTTGCCAACGCGCATCTGCTGCCGGCCGAAGACGCGGTGGACCTGTCTCGCGCCCCCTCCGACGGGGGGTTCCACATCGTCTGCCCCATGCTCTCGCGCATCTCCAACTTCGACGACCTCGACCCGCTGGCGGCGGAGCCCTCGGTGCGGCTGACCATGGTCCCCCCCGGCACGCCGCTGCCCGCGGACGCCGATCTGGTGATCCTGCCAGGCACGAAATCCACCCGCGGCGATCTGGCTTTCCTGCGCGCCCAAGGCTGGGACATCGACCTTTATGCTCATGTGCGGCGCGGCGGCGCGGTGCTGGGAATCTGCGGCGGCTACCAGATGCTGGGACGGTTTATCGAGGATCCGCAGGGCTTCGAGGGCCCCGCGGGCCGCGAAGAGGGGCTGGGCCTGCTGGATGTTGAAACCCGCATGGCCCCGGACAAGACTCTGACCCGCGTCACCGCCGACCATGCCGCCACGGGCACACAGATTGACGGCTATGAAATCCACATCGGGCAGACGGTAGGGGCCGACTGCGCCACACCCTTCGCGCATATCAACGGCACCCCCGACGGGGCAGGGTCGCGCGATGGCAAGATCACCGGCACCTATCTGCACGGGCTCTTTACCAACGATAGTTTCCGCAGTGCCTGGTTGGCGCAACTGGGGCTGGGGGCAGGGCCGACCTCCTACAGTCAGACCGTGGAAGATACGCTCGACGCGCTGGCCGACCATATGGAAACCCATCTGGACGTGTCCGCCCTGCTGGCCTGTGCCGCACCGGTTGCATAACACCCGCGCTGACCTTTGGTCACGATCACGACGCTTGCTTAATTTTGTGATCGCGGGGATACATGCCGTCAAATTTACGCAAAGGACCCTTTGTTATGGAACGTAACCTGACCCTCGTTGCGCTGTTCGCTGCCCTGATTGCAGCACTTGCGTTGATCCCGAAATTCTCGCTTGGCTTTGGCGTGCCGATCACGGCGCAAAGCTTGGGCATCATGCTTTGCGGGACTGTGCTGGGGGCCAAACGCGGCGCGATGGCCGTGCTGCTCTTCTTGCTGCTGGTCGCTTTGGGGCTGCCGCTTCTGGCCGGTGGCAACGGGGGGCTGGGTGCCTTCATGCTGCCGTCCTCCGGCTTCCTGATCGGCTTCCCCGTGGCGGCTTTTGTCACCGGCCTGATCGTCGAAAAATGGTACGGGCCCTCGCTGACCATCGTTGCGGCGGTTGCTTCGGTCATCGGCGGGATCGTCGTGCTTTATATCTTCGGGATCATCGGCCTGTCGATCGCGCTGGATAAATCGCTGCTGGAATCCGCCGCGCTGGTGACCGTGTTCATCCCCGGCGACCTGATCAAAGCAGTGCTTGCAGGCTTTATTACCAGCGGTCTGGCCAAAGCGCGCCCCGCCAGCGTCCTGTCGCGCAGCTGATCCGACGCAAAGCCTGAAACAGCGAAAGCGCCCCTAGAGGGGGGCGCTTTTTTCATTGCCAAGGCAGACGAAGCCTTACCCCCGCGCATAGATATCTTCGTAGCGGATAATATCATCCTCGCCAAAATAGCTGCCGGTCTGCACCTCGATCAGCACCATAGGTAGTTTGCCGGGGTTCTCCATCCGGTGCACGGAGCCAAGCGGGATGTAGATCGACTGGTTCTCGCTGATCAGTTTCACGGTGTCGTCCACGGTCACTTTCGCGGTGCCTTCGACCACGATCCAATGTTCCGACCGGTGGTGATGGCTTTGCAGGCTCAAGGCTGCACCGGGGTTCACCACGATGCGCTTCACCTGAAACCGCCCGCCGATCACAAGGCTTTCGTACCACCCCCACGGCCGGTAATCGCGCGGCAGTTGGACCGCTTGGCTGGCATCACGCTTTTTGAGCGCGTCCACCGCTTCCTTCACCCGCTGCGCTTGCGATTTATCCGCCACCAGCACCGCATCACCCATGGCGACGGCGATGATGTTGTCCAGCCCGATGCCGACCAGCTGCAACCCGTCGGTTTCCGATCGCAGCAGCGTGCCCGCACAATCAATCGCGGTGGCATTGTCCGAACAGACATTTCCCGCCGCGTCCGGCCCGCTTTCCAGCCAGACCGCATCCCAGCCGCCCAGGTCGGACCATCCGGCGGCGAACGGCATCACCGCGAGGTTATCCGCCTTTTCCATGATCGCATAATCGATAGAGATATCATCGGCTTGGCCCCAAGCCTCGGGCGCGAGACGGGTCAGCCCCAGATCAGAGGTCGCCCCGTCAAGCGATGCGCGCACCGCGCGCACCATCTCGGGCGCGTGGGTCTGATAGGCCGCAATTATCGTCTGCGCCGTGAACATGAAGATCCCCGCGTTCCACAGGAAATTCCCCGCCTGCAACATCCCCTGCGCCTGTGCGCGATCCGGCTTTTCGGCAAAGCGCGCAAGGGGTTGCGGGGTTTTGGCGCTCGCATCCGCCCCCTCGGCCAGCTCAAGATAGCCATAGCCCGTTTCGGCCCGCGTAGGCGTGATGCCAAAGGTGACCAGATCACCGGCCTGCGCGCGCGGCACCGCGGCCTGCACCGTCTGGGCAAAAGCATCGCAGTCGGGAATCACATGGTCCGACGGGGCGACCAGCATCAGCGCTTGCGCGTCAGTGCGCGCAATATACAGCGCCGCGGCAAGGATCGCAGGGGCGGTATTGCGTCCCTCGGGTTCGATCAGGATCGCCTGCGCCGCCCGTTCCACCTGCGCCAGTTGTTCGGTCACGATGAACCGGAACGGGTCGCCCGTCACCACAATCGGAGGGGCGAAACCGGGGCCGGTCAGACGCTTAGCCGAAATCTGGAACAGGCTTTCATCCCCCATCAGCTTGGCAAACTGTTTGGGGTAGCATTTGCGCGACAGGGGCCAAAGACGTGTGCCCGACCCGCCGCAAAGGAGAATAGCGTGCATCATGAGAGGCAGTTAATCTGAAAAATTCTAACGAGAGATTAATCAAATGCGAGAGATTTAGCTGCGCAGGTGATCCTGTCGCAAAAACCAATCATATGTCTCTGGCAGCCCGTCTTTCAGATCGTTCCGAGCGCGCCAGCCCATATCCGCCAGACACGAGACATCCATCAGCTTGCGCATCGTCCCGTCGGGCTTCGACGTATCGAACACCAGCCGCCCTTTGAACCCCGTCACCTCCGCCACCATCTGCGCCAGCGCCGCGATGCTGATGTCGCGGCCCGTGCCCACGTTGATATGGCTTTGCATCGGGTGCGTCTGCGCAGCGTAAACATCACGCGGCAGGTCGAGCACAAACAGCGACGCTTCCGCCAAATCGTCCACATGCAGGAATTCCCGCATCGGTTTGCCGCTGCCCCAAATCACAACCTCCGCCGCCCCGTCGCGCGTGGCCTCGTGGAAACGACGGATCAGGGCGGGCAAAACATGGCTGTTCTGCGGATGAAAATTATCCCCCGGTCCATAGAGATTCGTTGGCATCACACTGCGATAATCCACGCCATATTGCCGATTATAACTTTCGCAAAGTTTAATGCCCGCGATCTTGGCGATGGCGTAGGGCTCGTTCGTGGGCTCAAGCGGCCCGGTCAGCAGGGCCTCTTCGGCCATCGGCTGCGCCGCGTCGCGCGGATAGATGCAAGAGCTGCCCAGTTGCAGCAGCTGTTGAACCCCCGCCGCAAACGCCTGATGGATCACGTTGCATTCGATCATCAGGTTTTCGTAAATAAACTCGGCGGGATATGTGTTGTTCGCCATGATCCCGCCAACCTTGGCCGCGGCGAGGATCACTACGTCAGGTTCCTCAGCGCGCATAAAATCACGCACCGCCACCTGATCGGTCAGGTCCAGTTCCCCGTGGGTCCGCGTCACCAGTTCCAACGCCTCCCCAGCACCTTTTCGCGCCTGCAACTGCCGCAAGATCGCCCCGCCGACCATGCCACGATGCCCAGCGATATAGAATTTCCGCATGGGCCTACCCGTTCTCGAGCGGGATCGGCAGATCCAGCCCGTGTTCTTTCAACAGCGCATGCCGCCGCGCGACCTTAAGGTCATTCGCCACCATCTCTGCACACATCTCTTGCGCGGTGATCTGCGGTTCCCACCCGAGTTTCTTCTTCGCCTTGGCGGGCGACCCCAGCAGCGTCTCCACCTCGGCGGGGCGGAAATACTGCGGATCAATGCGCATCACCACATCGCCGGGGCTGACCGCGGGGGCATCCTCCCCAGCAACACTGTCGACAATCGCACATTCCTCCACGCCCGTCCCTTCAAACCGCAAGGTGATCCCAAGCTCAGCCGCCGACCACGTGATGAACTGGCGCACGGAATACTGCACGCCGGTGGCGATCACGAAATCCTCCGCCACGTCCTGCTGTAGCATCATCCACTGCATGCGCACGTAATCCTTGGCGTGCCCCCAATCGCGCAGCGCGTCGATATTGCCCATATAAAGACACCCCTCCAACCCCTGTGCGATATTGGCCAAGCCGCGCGTGATCTTGCGCGTGACAAAGGTTTCGCCACGGCGGGCGCTCTCATGGTTAAAAAGGATGCCGTTGCAGGCATAGATCCTATAGGCCTCGCGATAATTAACCGTGATCCAATAGGCGTACATCTTGGCAACCGCATAGGGGCTGCGCGGGTGAAAGGGTGTTTCCTCCGTCTGTGGTGTCTCTTGCACCAAGCCATACAGCTCAGAAGTTGATGCTTGGTAAAAGCGGGTCTTTTTTTCCAACCCCAGAAACCGGATCGCCTCTAACAACCGCAGGGCACCATTGGCGTTCACCTCTGTCGTATATTCGGGCGTCTCGAAACTGACCGCGACATGGCTTTGCGCGCCAAGGTTATAGACCTCGTCCGGTTGCACCTCGCGCATGATCCGCGTCAGGTTCGAACTGTCGGTGAGATCGCCATAATGCAGGATCAGATCGGGATCATCCTCGTGAGGGTCTTGATAAATATGATCAATCCGCTGCGTATTAAGAGATGACGACCGCCGCTTGATCCCGTGCACCTCGTATCCTTTGTCCAGCAACAACTCCGCCAGATAGGACCCGTCTTGACCGGTGATACCGGTGATCAGCGCGCGTTTTACCATCAGGGCCCCTAAACGAAAAATGTGCCTGCCCGAGGGGGCAGACACATCAACATTTACTCAACTTAGAGGATTCTGGCGAGTCTTGATGCAATCAGAAGGTTTGGTCGTATTCGCCAACCTCCGGCTCTGTCCGGATCACGGCGTCCAGATCGGCAAAGATCGCGCGCAATTCTTCCTCGGATTCAGAGCTTTCGCAGACCACCACAAGGTTCGGCGTGTTCGAAGAGGCGCGCACCAGCCCCCAGCTGCCGTTGTCCAGGATCACCCGCGCGCCATTTACGGCCACGACCTCTTTCACGGGGCGGCCGCCCAACTCGGTCACGTCTTTCAACTTGGTGACGATCCGGTCGAGGATATCGTATTTGTCCTCGTCCGACGCATAGGGCGACATGGTGGGGGTGGAATATGTGTGGGGCAGGGCGCGGCGCAGGTCCGACATCTTCATGTCGGGGTTGCGGTCCATCAGTTTGCAGACTTCGACCGCAACGCGCATGCCGCAGTCATAGCCACGCCCGATGGGTTCAGCCAGGAAGTAGTGGCCCGACTTCTCGAACCCCGCCAGCGCACCCAACTGTTTGACCCGCCGTTTCATGTGGCTGTGGCCGGTTTTCCAATAGTCCGCCGTAACCCCATTGGCCTGCAAAACAGGGTCAGAGGCATAAAGCCCGGTCGATTTCACATCGGCGACAAAGGTGCTGTTGGGGTAAATCGCAGACAGATCGCGCGCCATGATGACGCCCATCTTGTCGGCGAAAATCTCTTCGCCCTCGTCATCCACCACGCCGCAGCGGTCGCCGTCGCCGTCAAACCCAAGCGCGAAATCCGCGCCCGAGGCTTTTACGCTGTCGGACATATCATGCAGCATTTCCATCGCTTCGGGGTTCGGGTTGTAATGCGGGAACGTGTAATCCAGCGTGTTGTGGCTATCGACCACCTCGACCCCCAGACGGCGGAACAGTTCGGGTGCAAAGGCGGCCGCGGTGCCGTTCCCCGTGGCGCAGACGACCTTGAGCTTACGGGTCATTTTGAAGTCACCCACCAGATCATCCAGATAGGCTTCGCGCACACCGTCGACGAATTCATACTTGCCGCCGTCGCGCTGTTCGCCACGCCCTTCCAGAACGATATCGCGCAGTTCGGCCATCTCGTCGGGGCCGTGGGTCAGCGGGCGTTCAAAGCCCATCTTCACGCCGGTCCAGCCATTGGGGTTATGCGACGCGGTGACCATCGCCACCGCGGGCGCATCCAGATGGAATTGCGCGAAATAGGCCATGGGCGACAGACAGGGGCCGATATCCTTAACGTGAATACCCGCCTGCATCAGGCCCAAAATCAGCGCATTTTTAATCGATAGGGAATAGTCGCGGTAATCATTGCCGACAGCGATAACGGGCTCGATCCCGCGCTGTTGCATCTGCGTGCCCAGACCAAGGCCAAGCGCGGTGATGCCCGGCAGGTTAATCGCCTCGGGGTACTGCCAGCGCGCGTCATATTCGCGAAAACCGGTGGGGGCGATCATGGGGTCGCGCAGAAATTCCCATGTGTTCGGCGTGACTTTGGGCAACGGCTTGGTCATGAAATATCCTGATCTATCAGCGTTAAAATACTGCCCTCTTCGATAGAAGGAATGCGTGCAGGGATCAACTGACAGCAAGGGCGCGGGACGGTTTGTTGCCGACGGGGCGGCAAGGTGCCGGTCAAACAACCGGCAGTGCCTGCGAATGGTTCCCAAAGAAAACGCCCCGCCCTTTTGCAAAAGGACGGGGCGGGTAGGTCGCGATGCTGCAGTGCCTTAGCCAATGATGGCGTTCAACGTGGCCGAGGGGCGCATCACCGCTTCGGTTTTGGCGGGGTCCGAATGGAAGTACCCGCCCAGATCGACAGGCTTGCCCTGAACCTCTGCCAGCTCGGCCATGATCTTGTCCTCATTCGCCGCCAGTTTTTCGGCGATGGGGGCAAAATGTTCGGCCAATGCGGCGTCGTCGCTCTGGCTGGCCAGCGCCTGCGCCCAGTAAAGGGCAAAGTAATAGTGGCTGGCGCGGTTGTCCGGCTCGCCCACTTTACGCGATGGCGATTTGTTGTTGTCCAGAATGCCTTGGGTCGCGGCATCTACGGCTTTGCCCAGGACGGCGGCCTTGGCATTGTCTTTCTGGTCCGCGAGGAACTTGAGGCTCTCCCCAAGCGCACAGAACTCGCCCAGGCTGTCCCACCGCAGGTGGTTTTCTTCAACAAGCTGCTGCACGTGCTTGGGGGCAGACCCGCCCGCGCCCGTTTCAAACAAGCCACCGCCCTGCATCAGCTTGACGATCGACAGCATCTTGGCCGAGGTGCCCAGTTCCAGAATGGGGAACAGGTCGGTCAGATAGTCGCGCAGCACGTTGCCGGTGATCGCGATCGAATTCTCGCCTTTGCGGATTGTCTCAAGCGTCTGGCGCGTGGCCTTGGCGGGGGACATGATCTGGAACTTGTCGGCCACGCCCTTGGCTTCAAGGATCGGCTTCACATAGGCGATCAGCTCTGCGTCATGGGCGCGGTTCTCGTCCAGCCAGAAGATCGCCTCGCAGCCTTCAGCTTTCTGACGGTCGATGGCCAGCTGCACCCAGTCCTCGATCGGGGCCTTGCGGGCCGAGGCCGCGCGCCAGATGTCGTTCGCTTCGACGCTGTGCTCGGAAATCACGTCGCCATTGGCGGCGATCATTTTCACGGTGCCGTCCGCGGGGATCTCGAACGTGGTGGGGTGCGACCCGTATTCCTCGGCCTTCTGCGCCATCAAACCGATGTTCTGCACTGTGCCCGAGGTCGTCGGGTCCAGCGCGCCGGTTTCCTTGAAGTAATTAATGCTTTCTTCATAGACCGGAGCATATGAGTTGTCGGGGATCACGCAGTTGGTGTCGTGTTCCTTGTTGTCGGGGCCCCAGCCCTTGCCGCCAGCGCGGATCAGCGCGGGCATGGACGCGTCGATAATCACGTCGGATGGCACGTGCAGGTTGGTGATCCCTTTGTCCGAATTCACCATATACATCGGCGGGCGTGCATCCATCGCGTCTTTGACGGCTTGGGTGATCTCGGCGTTGTCCTTGATCCGCTCCATCATGTCGCCGATGCCTGCGTTCGGGTTCACACCCGCCGCTTTCAGTTCGTCACCGTATTTGTCGAAGACGGGCTTCAGATATTCCCGCACAGCGTGGCCAAAGATGATCGGGTCCGACACTTTCATCATCGTCGCTTTCATGTGCAACGAGAACAGCGTGCCGTCTTTCTTGGTCTCTTCGATCTGCTCGGCCAGGAATGTGTCCAGCGCCTTGGCAGACATGAAGGTGGTGTCAACCACAGTGCCCGCAGGGAAAGAAACGCCATCCTTCAACACGGTCTCGGTCCCGTCGGCGGCAACATGCACGATCTTGGCCGCACCGGCCTGCGCGTCGGTCAGCGTCAGGGATTTCTCGTTAGAGAAGAAATCACCGCCCGACATGGACGATACTTTGGTTTTGCTGTCCTTGGACCATGTGCCCATCGAATGGGGGTTCGCCATCGCGTATTTCTTGACCGCATTGGCCGCGCGACGGTCCGAGTTGCCTTCGCGCAGAACGGGGTTCACCGCAGAGCCCTTGATCGCGTCATAGGCCGCACGGGCTTTCTTTTCCGCGTCGGTGCTTGGCGCTTCGGGATAGTCGGGCAGCGCATAGCCCTGACCCTGCAATTCCTTGATCGCGGCCACCAGCTGCGGCACCGAGGCAGAGATATTCGGCAGTTTGATCACATTGGCGTCGGGCGTTTTCACCAGATCGCCCAGAATCGCCAGATCGTCGGACTGTTTTTGCGCCTCGGTCAGCGCGTCGGGGAAGGCCGCCAGAATACGCCCCGACAAAGAGATATCACGGGTGCCCACAGAAACCCCTGCCGCATCGGCAAAGCTGCGGATGATCGGCAGCAGCGAATAGCTTGCCAGTTCGGGGGCCTCATCGACCTGCGTGTAAATGATGTCGGGTGTCTGTGTCTCAGCCATGGTATCCAGCCTTTCCTGAAGTTTGGTATGCGATAGTACACTTAGTTTGAAATATCCACCTCCCCCGCGTCGCGAAGGCCGCGAAACTGCGACCAGCGGCGGCGAAACGCGCAGGGCGATGCCCAAGCCACCACATAGCGCCCCCCGCAGCATTGCAAAACGAATCACTCACCTCTCCGTGGGGCGAGCGGGGTTGATGCCGTTAACGCTCACACACGCGGTAAGTGCGGGCAGTTAGCCTATACCGTGTCGCGCTGCCCATTTGTTCAACCATCAGGGGGATGTGCCCTCTGGTAACAGGTGATTCGGTGCAATTCTTGGTCGCAAACCAAAGCCGATGTCGCTAAGCGCACCCAAATCCCGAGGCAACGAACTGGTTTACTTTGATTTTTGATAAAGTTTGTAAAAAATGCTGAAGCGCCGCAATAATATCAACTGCGGGGCATGTGTGACCACTGCCGGACCGCGCAACGCGCAGGTCATGCACCTTGATGGCCTGATCAGAGGGACCGGGGTGTCATGACGGACCGCAAGGAAGACGGCACAAGCAAGGATGGTCGCGTTGCACGCGGCGAGATCACCCGCGAACGCGTGCTCGACGCGGCAGAGCGGTGCTTCGCCGAGCTTGGCTTTGATGCGGTCAGCATCCGCCGGATCGCGCGCGAGGCCGAAGTCACGCTGGGGGTGGTCGGCTTTCACGGGGGTACAAAGCAAGAGCTTTTCGTGACCGTGCTGAAACGGCGGGTCGAAACGCTTAATGCCATGCGCATGGCACGGCTCGATGCGCTCAAATCGACAGAGCGGCTTACGCTGGAGACGCTGATCGATGCCTATGTCACCCCGTATCTCGAAATCGCCTCGCGCGGGGATCCGCAATGGCGGGCCTATGCGCAGCTGGTGGCGCGGATCATGTCTGACGAACGCTATTACCGCGAGGCAGGGCCGCTTTATGATCGCGTCGCCTCTATCTACCTTGATGAAATGGCGCGTCTGCGTCCCGATTCCGACCGTGAACAGCTTGCCGCGGTGCTGTCGCTGACCGTGTCCTCGATGGTGTCCATCGTCGCAAGCGGCATCCGCATTGCGGGCTTGTCGCAAAGTGATCGGCGCGAAAGCCCTATGGTGTATCGCCCGCTCTTGCTTGATTTTTGTGTGGGTGGCGTTCTGCGCGCGCTTGAGCCAAAGTGCTAGGCAACTCAACGCGATAAAAGGCCCCACGTCATGAAATCCTATCCCAAAGTCTGGTTCCTGCGGCACGGTGAAACCGAATGGAACGCAGAAGGGAGGGTGCAGGGCCAGACCGAATCCGTGCTTTCCGAACGGGGCAAGGTCCATGCGCAGCAGCAGGCCAAGCTGATGGCCCCGATCCTTGCGCATAACCCGCCCTGCATCGTGTCGCCGCTCAAACGCACGCGCCAGACCGCGGATATCGCCCTTGGCGGGCGGGACTACCAGACCGACGATCGCCTGAAAGAGATTTTCGCCGGCGATTGGGAAGGCCACCTGCGCGCCGATATCTTCAAGAACCTGCCCGAAGGCATCACGGCGCAAAGCCCCCATATGGAATTCTATTGCGCTGCTCCCGGTGGCGAAGGCTTTGACGTGTTTCAGGCGCGGGTGAATGCCTTTGTCGACACGCTGACCGAACCCACCGTCGTGGTCGCTCACGGGCTCAGCGGCCAGCTTTTGCGCGGTGCGCTCTGCGGGTTGAGCCGCGCCGAGCTGGGCCAGTTGTCAAACCGGCAGGGCTGCGTCTATGTGCTTGAAAACGGGCAGGAAACGGTGCTGTCGGTTGACTGACACGACCTCGATGATGCCCCCCTGTACCGTGGCCGTCATCGGCTGCGGGTTGATCGGCGCAAGCTGGGCCGCGCTGTTCCAGCACGCAGGCCACAGCGTCCGCGCGTGGGACCCTGACACAGGCGCCCGCGACGGGTTCGCCGCCCGCGTGGCGGGGCCCTTGGCGCAACTGCAAGAAATCTCGGCAGGGGCAGCCCCCCAAGGCGCGCTTTCAACCCACGAGAGTTTGCAAGACGCCCTGCAAGGCGTTATCCTGATCCAGGAAAACGCGCCCGAGAACGTGCCGCTCAAACACCAGCTTTACGCACAGATCGAAGGCATCGTCGCGCCGGATGTGATCATTGCCTCCAGCACCTCGGCGCACCCGTGGTCGGATCTTGTGCCGGGGATGCAGCACCCCGACCGGCTGATCACCGCACATCCCTTCAATCCGCCCCATCTGGTGCCGCTGGTCGAAGTCTACGGCCCCGATCCTCAGGTGCTCGACTGGGCCGAAGGGTTCTACCGCAGCCTCGGCTCTGCGCCCGTGCGGCTGAAAAAAGATGCGGTTGGGCATATCGCCAACCGGCTGTCCTCGGCGCTCTGGCGCGAGGCGGTGCATATCGTCGCCGAAGGCATCGCCGATGTCGACGCGGTGGATCAGGCGCTGGTCAACGGCCCGGGGCTGCGCTGGTCGGTGCTGGGGGCGCATATGGCCTATCACCTTGGCGGGGGCGCCGGGGGCATGGCGGGCTATCTGGCACATCTCGGGCCAAGCCAGCAGAAACGTTGGGATAATCTCGGCGCGCCAAGGCTCGACGCCGAGACATGCGCGCGTCTGGTCGACGGGGTCAACATTGAGGCCGCAGGCCGCAGCATCGCCCAGCTAGAGGCCGAACGCGACGCCGCCCTGATTGAACTTGCACAGATGCGCAAACGGCTGGCGGATCGGAAAGCCTGAGGTCACGGGGCCCTAGATGGATTTGCGCGCGCGCATCGCTGCGGTGATCGTCCCATCGTCAAGGTAATCAAGTTCCCCGCCGATCGGCACACCCTGGGCCAGAGAGGTCAACCGCACCTGTCCCTCAAGCTGGTCCGCGATGTAATGCGCCGTGGTCTGCCCGTCGATTGTGGCGTTCAGCGCCAGAATAACCTCCGACACGGCCTCGTCGCGCACACGGTCCATCAGTCGGGGGATGCGCAATTCCTGCGGGCCGATGGCATCCAGCGCCGACAGCGTGCCGCCCAGCACATGATAGCGCCCCTTGAACACGCCCGACCGCTCCATCGCCCATAGGTCCGCAACATCCTCGACCACGCAGATCTCGCCATTGGCGCGTTTCTCCGACGTGCAGATGTCGCAGATATCGGCGGTGCCCACATTGCCGCAGTTGATACATTCGCGCGCCGTCGCCGCCACGGTCTGCATCATATCGGCCAAAGGGGTCAGCAACAGCGCGCGCTTGCGGATCAGATGCAGCACCGCCCGGCGGGCCGAGCGTGGCCCCAATCCGGGCAGCCGCGCCATCAGGTCGATGAGCGCATCAATGTCGCGTGTGCTGCTCATCTGTGGACCCCCATGGCGTTGATGTGAATGAGTTTAATGCCTTCGGCGAGGATTTAACCCCATTTGGAAGGATCAGAACGGCAGCTTCATATCCGCAGGCAGACCCATGCCTTCGGTCAGCTTGCTCATCTCGGACTGGGCGCGGTCGGTGGCTTTGGTCTGCGCGTCCTTGATCGCGGCGAGGATCAGGTCCTCGACGACTTCTTTCTCGTCGCCGTTGAAGATCGACGGATCGATATCCAGCGACTTCAGCTCGCCCTTGGCAGTGCAGGTCGCCTTGACCAGACCGGCACCGGATTCCCCTTCGACGATGATATTGTGCATGTCTTCTTGCAGCTGCGCCATCTTGCCCTGCATCTGCTGCGCCGTCTTCATCATCTTGGCCATGTCACCCATGGCACCCAAACCTTTAAGCATGTGGTCGTCTCCTGTAGCTTTATTTGCTTATGTATATGCGGTCTTTGCCGCCCCCCGACAAGGGGTGCCCCGGCGTGGACAGGTCGCGGGCAGAGCAGGGGCAGGCGGGGTCAGTCGTCCTCGAAAGGGTCCCATTCATCCTCGACCTCGGGCAGCGCTTCGGACACGGCGGCGGCGGCGATTTCCTCGGGCGTGCGGATCGACAGGATCTTGGCCCCCGGAAAGCTCGCCATGACGGCCTGCATCAGCGGGTGGTTTTCCGCCTGCGATTTCAGGGCGTTTTCCTTGGCGTCGCGGACTTCGGCGATGGTTTTCGCGCTGCTGTCGCCCACGATGGTCACAGCCCAGCGGTTGCCGGTCCACAGTTGCAGCCGCGTGCCAAGGCGCTGCGCCAGATCGCGGGGGGCGCTGTCGGTGGGGGTGAATTCGATCCGCCCCGGTTGATAGGCCGCCAGCCGGACCGAGGTCTCGACCTCCACCAACAGTTTCACGTCGCGGTTGCTGCGGATGAGCTCGACCACATGTTCAAACGTCGGGTAGTGCGCCAAAGCCTGCGCCACCGCCGGCGCAAGTGCCGCCATCGTCGCGCCGCCCGCAAGCCCGCCCGACATCTGCTGGCTGCCCATAGCGCTGGTCGATCCACCTCCGGCGGGCACGGCGGCACCGCCCCCCGGACCCTGCGGCGGGGCGGGCGGGGGCGTGGTATTGGCCAGCTTGCGGGCAAGCTCTTCAGGGCTGGGCAGATCGGCGACATGGGTCAGGCGGATCACGGCCATCTCGGCGGCCATCATCGCATTGGGCGCGCTTGCCACCTCGTCCAGCGCTTTCAGCAACATCTGCCACAGACGGGTCAGCACGCGCATCGGCAGGGTTTCCGCCATGGTGACGCCACGGCTGCGTTCCTCGGGCGAGACGGTGGGATCTTCGGCGGCATCGGGGGTGATCTTGACCACCGATACCCAATGGGTGATCTCGGCCAGATCGCGCAGCACGGCCATCGGGTCGGCCCCGTCGGAATACTGGTTGCCCAGCTCGTCCAGCGCGCCGGCCGCATCGCCGCGCAGGATCATATCGAACAGGTCCAGCACCCGCCCGCGATCCGCCAGCCCCAGCATCGCCCGCACCTGCACCGCCGTCGTTTCGCCCGCCCCGTGGCTGATTGCCTGATCCAGCAAGGACGTGGCATCGCGCGCCGAGCCTTCGGCGGCACGGGTGATCAGCGCCAGCGCATCCTCCGCAATCTCGGCCCCTTCGGCGGTGGCGATCTTGCGCATCAGCGCGATCATCACCTCGGGCTCGATCCGGCGCAAATCAAAGCGTTGGCAACGCGACAGCACGGTCACGGGCACCTTGCGGATCTCGGTCGTGGCGAAGATGAATTTGACGTGCTCTGGCGGTTCCTCAAGCGTCTTCAGCAGCGCGTTGAACGCGCCGGTCGACAGCATGTGCACCTCATCGATGATATAGACTTTGTACCGGGCTGAGGCCGCGCGGTAATGCACGCTGTCGATGATCTCGCGGATATTGCCGACGCCGGTGTTCGATGCGGCGTCCATCTCCATCACGTCGACGTGGCGGCCTTCCATGATGGCGACGCAATGTTCGCAAACCCCGCAGGGTTCCGTCGTCGGCCCGCCAGTGCCGTCCGGCCCGATGCAGTTCATCCCCTTGGCGATGATCCGTGCTGTCGTCGTTTTACCGGTCCCGCGGATGCCGGTCATGATAAACGCCTGCGCGATACGATCCGCCTCGAACGCGTTTTTCAGCGTGCGCACCATCGCGTCCTGCCCGACCAGATCGGCAAAGGTTTCAGGCCGGTATTTGCGGGCCAATACGCGATAGGCAGAGGGTGCTGTCATGACGATCCTGCAAGATTCGATTGAAGCCCTGAACCTAGAGCATCCAAAGGATGCCGCCAACCGCAACCGAGGCAAAGCTGAAAATCACCGCCAGCGTCTTCATCCGCGCATTGGGTTGCGCATTGGCATGGTGGTCGTTCAGCCGGTCCAGCGTCTTGGTCGCCGCATCATGGGCCGCCCAGAAGATATAGACCGCCGCGACGACAAAGATCGTCGCCACGCTTTTCGCGGCCCAGGTCGGATCAAAATCACCGAACACCGCCTTAAGCCCGATCGCCACCGCAAGCGACGCCATCCCCGTGCGCATCCATCCTGCAAAGGTGCGCTCGTTCGCCAAAATCGTGCGGTCTTCGGCCCAGTCGGTGCGGTTCTCGGCCAGATCATTGCTTTTATTCATTGAACTATTGTGCGCGTCGCGCGTTACGCTGACAATAATATTTGACATAACGGGGACAGATTTATGCGGTTGCGCGGCATCAGAAGAAGCAAAAACGTTGAGGTCCGCCGCGGCGGGCGCGGGGGCGGTGCCGGGCGTGCGGGCGGTCTGGGGATCGTCGGCGTCTTGGCGGTGCTGGCGATCGGCTATTTCACCGGCATCGACGTATCGCCCTTGCTGAACGGGGGCGCCGCGCCGCAAACCCAGCAGGGCGCGCCGGTCTCTGACTCTGACGCGCGGGCCACGCAGTTCACCGCGCAGGTGCTTGCCACCACCGAAGATGTCTGGGGCGAGATTTTCCCACAGCAGTTGGGTCGTGAATACGTGCCGCCCAAGCTCGTTGTCTTTTCCAACGTCACGCAAAGTGCCTGTGGCGGGGCCTCTGGCGCGACGGGGCCGTTCTACTGCCCTGCGGATGAAAAGGCCTATATCGACACGCAATTCTTTGATCTTCTGGCGCAGCGCATGGGGGCAGGCGGGGATTTCGCCGCCGCCTATGTGATTGCCCACGAGGTCGCCCACCACGTTCAGAACGAACTGGGAATCCTGCCCAAGGTCAACGCGCTGCGCCGCCAATCCTCTACGGCCGAGGCGAACGCCCTGACCGTGCGGCTCGAGCTTATGGCTGATTGTTTCTCGGGGATCTGGGCCAAGAACGTCAAAGGTCTGATGGAGCGGGGCGATCTGGACGAGGCATTGAACGCTGCGCGCAAGATCGGCGATGACCACCTGCAACGTCAGGCCGGTCGCGTCCCGCAGCCGCACACCTTTACCCACGGCACGTCCGAGCAGCGTTCAAGCTGGTTCCAGCGCGGGTTCGACAGCGGTCAGGTTGGCCAATGCGACACATTCGCGGCAGAGCAGCTGTAACAGCGTTCGGTGCTATAACGGAAAAATAATGAGTATAAACAACAGGTTAAGTTACCCATGGGTAACCTGACCTGTTGCCTGTGGCTGTGCCGAAATGCCGATAGCCAAACGCATCGAGGCGCTGCGGGGCATTGAGGCACTGCGGGGCAGGGACAATAAGCAATCTATATTATGGCAGGGTGGGGTGCCCCTCTCGGGCCATCCTTTGGATGACCCTGCGGGGCGACGCGTATTTTGCTGCGCAAAATACGCTGGGGTGAGAGGCTGATAACGACCCAAGTGGGTCTCGTTACGGCTGCTTCCTTCCGGATCTGACCGGGTTGGCGAGGCACCTGCCCGCACCAACCTCTCACCGCCCATATAGTATAGGGCCGGATGGGATGCAAGACGGGCCCAAAGGCGTTTTTATCTCGGGCGTTTTTAGCGGGCACGGCGCCATGCAGCCTTGGCATCGCGCGGTTTGGCCAATAGGCATGGTGCACGCAAACGGGAGGATACGCATGAAGCACGCCGAGACGGTCACTTTCGGAGGGTCAGCGCTTGACCGCGCCGGAGAGGTTCGCGCCGACAAGGAGGCCGTGGCCGCATTGCGCGCCGATGACGCCGCCCGCGCCATTCTGTTCTGGCGGGGCAAGGTCCTGATCGACCCCGCGCGCCCCGCGTCTGTTGTGCGTTTGCCGCTGGATCACCCGGTTCTGGCGGATGCCGGCTCTGCTCCGATCTTGCTGGGGCGCGAAGAGGGGGCCGCGCGGTTTGCCTATGACCTGTCGCCGTGGATGCCCGATGACTTCGACCCGCGCCAGCTGGGGTCTTTCGTGGATCAAAGCGAACAGCGCCACCCGATGTTGCCGCCCGACTATGCTTTCGTCGAAATGCGCCGCGTGATGACGTGGCTCAATCCGCGTGACGCCGAACTCGCCGCGACCGGCAAGGCCATTCTGGCGTGGCACGAAAACCACGGCTACTGCGCCCGCTGCGGCTTTGAAACCGTGGTGAATGACGCAGGCTGGCAACGCAACTGCCCCGCGTGTCGCGCGTCGCATTTTCCGCGCACCGATCCGGTTGTGATCATGCTGATTACCCACGGCAACTCTGTCCTGATGGGGCGGTCGCCGGGCTGGCCCGAGGGGATGTTCTCGCTTTTGGCGGGGTTTGTCGAACCGGGTGAAACGCTCGAAGCCGCCGTGCGCCGCGAGGTGTTTGAAGAGGCGGGCGTGCAGGTCGGTCAGGTCAGCTACCTTGCCAGCCAGCCTTGGCCGTTTCCCGCGTCGCTCATGTTCGGTTGCGCCGGAGAGGCGACAAGCCACGAGATCACCATCGACCCCAAAGAGATCGAAGAGGCCCTTTGGGTGTCCAAAGAGGACATGATGGATGTCTTTGCCGGGCAACACCCCAAGATCAAACCGGCCCGAAAGGGGGCGATTGCGCATTTCCTGCTGGAAAACTGGCTTGCGGATACGCTGGATTAAGGCAACCTTCGGGAAAGACGACGAACAAGGCAGAACATGAAATTTTCCACCAAAGAAGACATCGACGCGCCGATTGATGCGGTATTCGACATGCTGTGCGAATTTGACCAGTTCGAACGCGCCGCCATGCGCCGCGGCGCAGAGGTGCAGCGCGTGGACCGGCTGGCGGAAGCGGGGCCGGGGATGCAGTGGGAAGCTGCCTTTGACATGCGCGGCAAACGACGCGAGCTTCAGGTCGAGATGGACCGTTTTGACCGCCCGACCGAAATGAAGCTGAACACCCGTTCGCAGGGGCTGACCGGCGACATGAGCTTTGATCTCGTCGCCCTGTCACGCAGCCGCACCCGCATCATGGTCGCGCTAGAGCTCAAGCCGCAAAACCTGTCGGCCCGTCTGCTGGTGCAGTCGTTGAAGCTGGCCAAAAATTCGCTGACCAAGAAGTTCAAGAAACGTGTCGGCGACTACGCCAAGGACATGGAAGACCGCTACCACAAACCCCGCTAGGGGGTTTGCGGTGATTGCCGCACTTACTGGCCGTGACGGTCGGGATGCGCGGGGTAGACGCCCAGAATATCGATGAAGTTGGTGAAATGCGCCAACTCCTCCAGCGCGCGGGCAACGGCGGGGTCTTCGGGGTGGCCTTCGATATCGGCATAGAACTGTGTCGCCGTGAACGACCCGCCCGCCATGTAGCTTTCCAGCTTGGTCATGTTGACGCCATTGGTCGCGAAACCGCCCATGGCCTTGTAAAGCGCCGCCGGGATGTTGCGCACCTGAAAGACAAAGGTGGTCAGCATGTTTTCCGCACGGCGGGTCTGGTCCAGCTCGGGCGACATCAGCAAAAAGCGGGTGGTGTTATGGTCCAGATCCTCGATGTCGCGAGCCAGCACCTTGAGCCCGTGAATATCCGCCGCAACCTCGCTTGCCAGCACACCGACATCGCGTTCCTCCGACACCGCAAGATCCGCCGCAGCCCCTGCGCTATCCGCCGCTGCCTCTGAGGTGATGCCATGGGCGTCCAGCCAGCTGCGCGCCTGCGGGATCAGCACCATATGCGCGCGCACGTGTTTGATGTCTTCGAGCTTCACGCCGTCATGGGCCATCAGGCTGATGCGCACGCGCACGAAGGCCTCCGCGATGATGCGCAGCCCGCTTTGCGGCAACAGCCGGTGGATGTCCGCAACCCGCCCGTAGGTCGAGTTTTCGACCGGCAGCATCGCCAGATCGGCGCGGCCTTCGCGCACGGCGCGGATCACCCCTTCGAAGGTCATGCAGGGCACGGGGATCATGTCGGGGCGGGCTTGCAGGCAGGCTTCGTGGCTATAGGCCCCCAAAGCACCTTGAAAAGCGATGCGCGGCGCGGTTTTACTGGTCATCAGGGGCATCCTTCTTCAAGCCGTTGCCAACTATGGCGTTTGGTCGCGGTAACTACACCTTGCCCCGACGAAGGGAAAGCAATAGATACGCCTGCAATACGATGCCCGAATACCAACGATGGACCTTCACGCATGTTCGATACAATGACCGTTACCAAAATCGCTGCCGGCCTGTTTGGCGCTTGGCTTGTCCTTCTGCTTGGCAAATTCGCGGGCGAAGAGCTTTATCATGCCGAAGCGCATGGCGAACAAGGCTATGTCATTGAAGTGGCAGACGCCTCTGGTGGCGGTGAGCCCGCTGAAGAAGTCGATTTCGCCGAGATCATGGCGGCCGCTGATCCGGCCAAGGGTGAAAAGGTTTTCCGCAAATGTTCGGCCTGTCACAAGGTTGAAGATGGTGCGAATGCGGTTGGTCCCTACCTCTACGGTGTTGTCGGGCGTCCGGTTGATTCCGCTGACGGGTATGCGTCCTACTCCGGCGCGCTTGAGAAAGTGGCTGAGACATGGACCCCCGAGAACCTGAACGCCTTCCTGACCAAGCCTGCCGGTTTCGCGCCAGGCACCACGATGGGTTTCGCGGGTCTGCCCAAGATCGAAGACCGGGCGAATGTGATCGCCTATCTCGACAGCCTGGACAACTGATCCACCCCATATTCCGATTGCAAGGCCGCCCCCTCGTGGGCGGCCTTTTGCTGTGAAGTGCCCTGTTTTCAGTCAGGTAACATATTCGCAACTTGTAACTTGGGCGGTCGGGCCGTTAGCGTGTATCCGGCAGTGATCTGCCGCGACGACCCTTGTCTATCGCCTGTTGTTATAAAGGATACGCCCGATGCCCCGGACCCATGCCCGCGCTGACACAAAATCGCAAACCCCCATGCTGCGCGTCGCTGGTGCGGCCTTGCTTGTTTTCGGGGCCGCGATGCTGGGCGGTGCTGCTTGGGGGCAGGATGACGCCGCGCAGGGCAGTGACAAGATCATCACCGCGCATGGCTATTCCTTTTACGGCGATCTGAAATACCCCGCCGATTACACCCATTTCGACTATGTGAACCCCGACGCCCCCAAGGGCGGCGAGATTTCGATCTCTACCCTCGGGACGTTTGATTCGATGAACCCCTATTCGCGCAAGGGTCGTGGCGGTGCGTTGAGCACGGTGATGTATGAAAGCCTGCTCGGCGAGGGCGTCGGCGGAGAGATCGTGCCCGCCGATGTTTACGGCGAAGCCTATTGCCTGCTGTGCGAGAGCCTTGAATACCCCGAGAGCAAGGATTGGGTGGTGTTCCACATGCGCAAGGACGCCAAATTCTCGACCGGTGATCCGGTGACGGCCCATGACATCGCCTTCAGCCACAACCTGCTGCTGGATCAGGGGCTGAAATCCTATGCCGATGCAGTGCGCAAGCTGATCCCCAAGGTCGAGGTGATCGACGATTATACCATCAAGTTCTATTTCAGCCCCGGCGTGTCCCGGCGCAGCCTGATCGAACAGGTCGGCGGCGTGCCGGCGTGGTCGAAAAAATGGTACGAGGAAACCGGCGCGCGGCTCGACGAATCGCGGCTGGAAACCTCGCCCGGGTCGGGCCCCTATATGATAGACAGTATCGATGTGAACCGTCGCATCGTCTATAAACGCAACCCCGATTACTGGGGCAAGGACCTGCCGTTCAACGTGGGCCGCAACAATTTCGATAAAATCCGCGTCGAATACTTCGGCGACGAGAATTCCGCTTTCGAGGCCTTCAAAGCGGGTGAATATACCTTCCGCACCGAGGGCAGCTCGAAACAATGGGCGTCGTCCTATGACTTCCCCAAGGTGACCGCGGGGCAGGTGGTCAAAGAGGATATCCCCGACGGGTCGCCTCCTACGCCCTCGGGCATCGTGTTCAACCTTGGCCGCGAGGTCTTGCAGGACAAGCGCGTGCGCGAGGCCGTGGCCCTGGGGTTCAACTTTGAATGGACCAATGAATCGCTGCAATACGGGCTGTTCAAACAGCGGGCGTCGTTTACGCAGGACACGCCCCTGATGGCCACGGGCGCACCCCAAGGGGCGGAACTGGCGCTGCTGGAAAGCCTTGGCGATGTCGTGCCGCCCGAACTGCTGACGCAAGACGCGGTGGTGCCGCATACGTCGGACGCGAGCCGCCTGTCGGACCGTCGCAACCTGCGCCGCGCAATGAAGCTGCTGGACGAGGCCGGTTGGGCCGTGGGCGATGACGGCAAACGCTATAATGCGCAGGGCAAACCCTTGCAGTTGCGGTTTTTGCTGAACTCCTCGGGGTCTGCGACGCTGTCGGCGGTGATCGAAAACTTTATGTCGAATTTGCAGAACATGGGCATTGATGCCGTGCTCGAGAAAGTCGACAGTTCCCAATACACGGCCCGCGAACGGGACCGCGATTACGACATGGTCTATGACAGCTATGGGGCGTTTCTGGGCACAGGCACCGGGCTGGAACAACGCTATGGGTCAGAGGCGGCCGCCTATTCGCTGTTTAACCCTGCGGGGCTTGCCAGCCCGCTGGTGGATGCGATTGTGACCGCGTCGCTGGCCGCCGACACGAAAGAGGAAGAGGACGCCAGCCTGATGGCGCTGGATCGGGCACTGCGCTATGAATTTTTCATGATCCCGACCTGGTATAACGACAGTTTCTGGACCGCCTATTACGACCAATACGAACACCCTGAAACGCAGCCGCCTTACGCTTTGGGCTACCTCGATTTCTGGTGGTACAATGCCGATAAAGCAGACGCCTTGCGCGCTGCAGGCGCACTGAGGTAAACGCCGGCCATGGGCGCATATATTCTTCGACGGCTGTTGCTGATCATACCGACGTTGCTTGGGATCATGCTGATCAACTTTGCACTGGTGCAGTTTGTGCCGGGTGGCCCTGTTGAGCAGGCGATTGCGCGTATTCAGGGCGGTGGGGACGTGTTCGAAGGGTTCTCTGGCGGGGGATCGGATGCGGGGAATGCCGCAGATACCGGCGGCAACGAGAATTACGTTGGCGCACGGGGCCTGCCGCCCGAATTCATCGCGGAGCTTGAGAAAGAGTTCGGCTTTGACAAACCGCCGGTAGAGCGGTTCGTGAACATGCTGTGGAACTACATGCGGTTCGATTTCGGCGACAGCTATTTCCGGTCGATCAGCGTGATCGAGTTGATCAAGGAAAAGCTGCCCGTGTCGATCACGCTGGGGCTGTGGTCCACGTTGATTGCCTATCTGGTGTCGATCCCCCTTGGCATCCGCAAGGCGGTCAAGGATGGCACGGCCTTTGATACATGGACATCGGGCGCGATTATCGCCGCCTATGCGATCCCGGGCTTTCTGTTCGCGATCCTGCTGCTGGTGCTGTTCGCGGGCGGGTCCTACTGGCAGATATTCCCGCTGCGGGGGCTGACCTCGGATAACTTTGACCAGCTGAGCCCCTTGGGCAAGGTCGCGGATTACTTCTGGCACATCACGCTGCCGGTGCTGGCCTCGACCATCTCGGCCTTTGCGACGCTGACCTTGCTGACCAAGAACAGCTTTCTCGACGAGATCAAGAAGCAATATGTCGTCACGGCGCGGGCCAAGGGGCTATCAGAGCGTAAGGTGTTGTACGGCCACGTCTTCCGCAACGCGATGCTGATCGTGATCGCGGGCTTTCCAGCGGTTTTTATCGGTGTGTTCTTTGGCGGCTCGCTGATCATCGAGACGATCTTTAGCCTTGATGGCCTGGGCCGTCTGGGGTTCGAGGCGGCGGTTGCGCGGGATTATCCGATCGTCTTCGGGACGCTGTTCATCTTTGGCCTTATCGGTCTGCTGGTCGGTATCCTGTCTGACCTGATGTATGTGGTCGTCGACCCGCGCATCGACTTTGAAAAACGCGAGGGCTGAACCCGATGGCGCTATCCCCGCTGAACCAACGCCGCTGGCGTAACTTTACCCGTAACCGTCGCGCCTATTGGAGCCTTTGGATTTTTGCGATCCTGTTTGGCATCTCGCTGTTCGCTGAATTTGTGGCCAACGACAAACCGATCCTCGTGAACTATCGCGGCGACTATTACATGCCGATCTTCAAGTTCTACCCCGAGACCGAGTTCGGCGGCGATTTCCTGACCGAAGCGGTGTACCGCGACCCCGAAGTGCAATGTCTGATTGCCTCGGGCGGGTTGATCGACTGTCTGGACGACCCCGAGGGGATCATCGAGGACGCGCAGGATGGCGAGGTCGCGGGCGAGCCGATTGCGGCGGGTTGGTCGATCTGGCCGCCCATCCCCTATAGCTTTGACACCGCCGTGGACCGGCCGGGCGCGGCCCCGCTGCCGCCGAACGGGCAGAACCTGCTGGGCACCGATGGCACCAAACGCGACGTGCTCGCGCGGGTCATTCATGGCTTCCGGCTGTCGATCATCTTTACCCTGATTGTGACGGGGGCGGCATCGTTGATCGGGATCATCGCGGGGGCGGTGCAGGGGTTCTTTGGCGGCTGGACGGATCTGATCTTCCAGCGCGTGATCGAGATCTGGACCTCGACCCCGTCGCTTTATGTGATCATCATCATGTTCGCCATTCTGGGGCGCAGTTTCTGGCTGCTGGTGTTCTTGCTGGTGCTGTTCAGTTGGACATCGCTGGTGGGTGTGGTGCGGGCCGAATTCCTGCGCGCGCGGAACCTTGAATATGTGCGTGCGGCGCGCGCGCTTGGGGTGGGGAATATGACGATCATGTTCCGCCACATGCTGCCCAATGCGATGGTCGCGATGCTGACGATGCTGCCGTTCATCATCACCGGCACGATCAGCACGCTCGCGATCCTTGATTTTCTGGGCTTCGGCCTGCCGTCGTCGGCCCCGTCCCTGGGGGAGCTGACGTTGCAAGCCAAGCAGAACCTGCAAGCGCCCTGGCTGGCGTTCACCGCGTTCTTCACCTTTGCCATCATGCTGTCGCTGCTGATCTTTATCTTTGAAGGGATCCGCGACGCCTTTGACCCGAGAAAGACGTTCTCATGACGCCTTCGACCCAGAACGCCGCGGTGCTGCAAGTGGATGACCTGCGCGTCTCCTTCCGTCAGGAAGGCGCGTTGACCCATGCGGTCAAGGGCGTGAGCTTTGCTGTGCAGCGCGGGGAGACCGTGGCGCTGGTGGGGGAGTCCGGCTCGGGTAAATCCGTATCGGCGCTGAGCACCGTATCGCTGTTGGGCGACAGTGCCGAGGTGTCGGGGTCGGTGCTGTATGACGGGCAGCAGATGGTCGGGGCGAGCGACAAGCTGCTGCGCAAGGTGCGTGGCAATGACATCAGCTTTATCTTTCAAGAGCCGATGACCTCGCTGAACCCGCTGCATACGATCGAAAAGCAGCTGGCGGAATCGCTGGCGCTGCATCAGGGCGTGGCGGGGGCCGAGGCGCGGGCGCGTATCCTTGAACTGCTGGACAAGGTCGGGATCGTGGATGCGGAAAGCCGGTTGGGTGCCTACCCGCATCAGCTGTCGGGTGGGCAACGTCAACGGGTGATGATCGCGATGGCGTTGGCCAACAAGCCCGATGTGCTGATCGCGGATGAGCCGACCACGGCCTTGGACGTGACCATTCAGGCGCAGATATTGGACCTGCTGAAAGAGCTGAAAGACAGCGAAGGCATGGGCCTGCTGTTCATCACCCATGATCTGGGTATCGTGCGCCGCATTGCCGACCGCGTCTGCGTGATGAAACAGGGCGAGATTGTCGAACACGGCCCCACGCAGGAGATTTTTGACAACCCGCAGCACCCCTATACGATCAAGCTTTTGGGGGCGGAGCCGTCGGGCCGACCGGACCCGGTTGCACCGGATGCCGAGGTGATCGCCAGCACCGATCATCTGAAGGTCTGGTTCCCGATCCAGAAGGGGTTCATGCGCAAGACGGTGGATCACGTGAAGGCGGTAAACGACGCGTCGCTGTCGGTGCGCGCGGGGGAAACCCTTGGTATCGTGGGTGAATCCGGGTCGGGCAAGACGACGCTGGCACTGGCGATCATGCGCTTGATCTCCTCTGAAGGGGGGATCAGCTTTATGGGGCAGGACGTGCGCAGTTGGTCCACGCGGCAGTTGCGGCGGTTGCGCAAGGATATGCAGATCGTGTTTCAGGATCCGTTCGGCAGCCTGTCGCCGCGGATGACCTGTATGCAGATCATCGCCGAAGGGCTGAGCGTGCATAAGGTGGACCCCGACCGCGATCCGCGCGACCTGGTGCGCGATGTGATGATCGAGGTGGGCTTGGACCCGGCCACGATGGACCGCTATCCGCACGAGTTTTCCGGCGGGCAACGTCAGCGGATCGCGATTGCGCGGGCGATGGTGCTGCGGCCCAAGCTGCTGGTGCTGGACGAGCCGACCTCGGCGCTGGATATGACCGTGCAGGTGCAGATCGTGGACCTGCTGCGCAATCTGCAGCGCAAATACGGGCTGGCCTATCTGTTCATCAGCCACGACCTGAAGGTCGTGCGCGCGATGTCGCATAAGGTGATGGTGATGAAGCGGGGGGATGTGGTCGAATACGGCGATGTCGATACGCTGTATGACAATCCGCAGTCAGACTATACGCGCACCTTGCTACAGGCGACGACCTGAGCAGGCCAAGCTTAAGAGCTTGGCCCGATCATAAAGCAGTTCACATTGCGGGCGACCAGACGGCGGCAGGCCAGATCGGCTGTCTCGCGGGTCATGCCAAGGAAGTTGGCGTCGAACCCTTGCGGGCGACGCACGACTTTGCGCAGGCTGCCGTCGAGGGTCGAGATTTCGGACAATGCGGTTTTCAGCAGCACTTTCTCGGCGGCATAGCGGCTGGGATAGCGGCCCACATTCACGCCCCAGTGACGGCCACCAGATGTCGACACGCGTGTGATGACCTCGGGGGCGGGGGGCGCTTTGGGTGTGACCTGTTTGACCGCGGCGGTTTCAACCAGCGATGCGGCAGCCGAGGGGCGCAGCGTGGGCCGGACCGAGACCGAGGCGAGCAGGGTTTCCGCCTCTGCTGCGGGTTCCGGTGTCGGGGTAGGGGCCTCTGCCACGACGGGCGGCGCGGTTTTCTGCGCCTCTTTCAGCGCGGCGGTGATGTCTGAGTTCAGGATCGGCGAGGTCGCTTGGGGCACCTCTGCGGTGGCAACCACGACCTGAGGCTGGTGGCCCGGACGCAATGTGGGACGTTTGGAGGTGGTGACGGCCCCCACGAGGCGGATGACCTTGCCCGCGGCCCCGTCAGACGCGACGGGCGTATCTTCGACATCGGCGTAAGCAGGTTTGGAGGGTTTTTTCAGCGGTGCGCTGGAGGGGGCGCGGCGGAAGCCCAGATCCATCAACTCGGCCACTTTGGCGTTCCGCGCGCTGGTGGAGGTGCCGCCGAAGACGGTCACGATAATGCGTTCATTGCCCCGTTCCGCCGAGGCGGTGAGGTTGAAGCCAGCGGCGCGGGTGTAGCCGGTCTTGATCCCGTCGGCGCCTTTGTAGGACGACAGGAAGCGACGGTTGGTGTGGCTGACCTTGCGCACGCCCGCATCGGCAGTGATGCGCGAGAACAGGTTGTAGTATTCGGGGTGATCATACAGCAGGTGGCGGCCCATGATGGTCATGTCATGTGCGGTCGACATGTGGCCGGATTCTGTCAGGCCGTGGGCGTTCTTGAAGGTGGTGTTGGTCATGCCAAGCGCCTTGGCAGTGCGGTTCATGCGGCGGGCGAACTTGGCTTCGGACCCTTCGATGGCTTCCCCGATGGCGGTGGCGGCGTCATTGGCAGATTTGACGGCCGCGGCGCGGATCAGGTAGCGCAGGGCGATGGTCTGGCCCGATTTCAGCCCCAATTTGCTGGGCGGTTCGGACGCCGCGTGGCTGGTGATCTTGACCTTGCTGTCGAGCGAGATCTCACCACGTTTAATCGCCTCGAATGCGATATAAAGTGTCATCATTTTGGTGAGGGAGGCCGGGTGCAGACGGGTATCCGCGTTTCGGGAGTGCAACACTTCGCCGGTTCGGGCGTCGATCACATAGGCGGCATAGGGGGCCGCCATTGCGCTGAGCGGCAGGATCAGCAAGATCCATATAGCCGCAAGAATAAATAGCCCATACCGGGCTGGCTGCACACGCCGCACTCTCATCATAACTGCCTTTGCTCTGCCTCGGCCGTCGATTTTTCAACTGACCATTATTATTAAGGTAAGGTTACCATAGGACGTGTTTTCGATAAAGGCGTTCGATGTGGTGCAGCCCGGAAAAGCGGCGATTTCCGCGCAGCACATATAGCGTATGCCCAAAACTCCGCCACTATAGGGGCGATTGTGGCGGGAATGTGGCAAGAGTTGGGCGGCAACGCAGCGAAGGTAAGGCGAGAATACAGCGGCGATCAGGGCAGCAGTTCTGCCACTTCGGACAGGCGCGTGATCTGGTGGAAGCGGGGCGAATCACTCGGGGCGGGGGCATGCTCCAGCGCCCAGGTGACGCCGTGGGGAATATAGACGCCATGCCCGCCCGCGTGGATCATCGGCACCACGTCCGATTTCATGGAGTTCCCGATCATCATGCCGCGGGCCGGGCCGTCGCCGTGGGTATCAAAGATGCGCTGGTAGGTTTGCGGGGTCTTGTCCGACACGATTTCAATCGCGGTGAACATATCGCGCAGCCCGGATTCAGCGAGCTTGCGTTCCTGATCCAGCAGATCGCCCTTGGTCACCAGCACCAGCCGATAATCGTCTTGCAGGGTTTCGAGGGTTTCGCGCACATCGGGCAGCAGTTCGACCGGATGGGCCAGCATATCCCGCCCCGCCGCCAGCAGTTCGGAGATGACATCGGCCGGCACGCGGCCCTCGGTAATCTCTATCGCGGTTTCGATCATCGAGAGGGTGAACCCCTTGATGCCAAAGCCGTAGTGGGGGATGTTGCGCCGCTCTGCCTCCAGCAGCCGGTCCATCAGGCTGTCGCGGTCGGTGTAATCGGCAAGAAGTTCCGCGAATTTGACCTGTGTCAAAGCAAAGAAGCGTTCGTTGTGCCATAAAGTGTCATCGGCATCAAAACCGATGGTCGTTAGCGGATTGCCCATCTTTGGCGCGCCCTCTTTTCTAATTCTGCTTTAGGGTTATATAGACGCCTACACGACTCACTTGAAACGACTTCTCAGGCAGGAGCAGCAATGCGCCTTGATGATCTTATGATGGCGGGCAAAGACCGGGACGACGACGAAACCGATCTGTTGACCAAGACCAAACCAAAGACCAAGCGGCCGCCTTTGTACAAGGTGATGCTGTTGAACGACGATTTCACCCCGATGGAATTTGTGGTGATCGTGCTTGAACGCTTCTTCGGGCTGAACCATGCCCAAGCCTTCGAGATCATGTTGACCGTGCATAAAAAAGGGCTGGCGGTCGTGGGCGTGTTCAGCCACGAGATCGCGGAAACCAAAGTCGCACAGGTGATGGATTTCGCCCGGCGTCACCAGCATCCGCTGCAATGCACCATGGAAAAAGAAGAATAACACGTGATTGATGCACGTCTGCAACTGGCGCTTGACGGCGGTGGTCTTGAGTTGCCAGCTGAAGGGACGATTGCCGTCTTTCAGCCCCCCCGTGACAGTGATTTGCCAGGTCTGGACAAAGACCGCGTGCAGATTATCCATGATTTCAAACCGGATTATGACGCATGGGCCGCGCGCGGCTATGATGTCGTGCGCACCATCAAGGACCGCTATGCGGCCTGTATCGTCTGCCTGCCACGCGCCAAGGCCGAAGCCCGCGCCGTGATCGCCGCCGCCTGCGAGGTCTGCGACGGGATCGTTGTGATCGACGGGCAAAAGACCGACGGTGCCGATAGTGTCCTGCGCGAGATGCGCGACCGTGTGACCGTGCAGGGCCCGATCTCAAAGGCTCACGGCAAGATGTTCTGGATCTCGGAACCGGCGGCGGAGTTCTTTTCCGACTGGCGTCAGGGGCCGGAGCTGACCGAAGGCGGGTTCTGGACCGCGCCGGGGGTCTTTTCTGCCGATGGCGTCGATCTGGCCTCGGCGCTGCTGGTGGATGCCTTGCCCGAGAAGCTCGGGTCCGAGGTTGCCGATCTGGGGGCCGGTTGGGGCTTTTTGTCGGCCCATGCGCTGACACGGCCTGACATCAAGAACCTTTATCTTGTTGAAGCGGGACATATGGCGCTGGAATGTGCGCGCCGCAATGTCACCGATGATCGCGCGTCCTTTGCATGGGAGGATGCCACAAGCTGGGAGCCGCCCCACCGCATGGACAGCGTGATCATGAACCCGCCCTTCCACATCGGTCGCGCGGCTGAACCGCAGATCGGGCAGGCGTTTGTTGCCACGGCAGCACGCATCCTGTCGCCCCAAGGCAAGCTGTGGATGGTCGCGAACCGTCATCTGCCCTATGAGGCAGAGCTCAAAACCCGTTTCGCCCATGTCGAGGAAATCGGCGGCGATGCGCGGTTCAAACTGTTTCACGCGGCACGGCCTTTGCGCAAACGCCGATAGGCGGGCCGCGCCTGATTAAGGAACGATTTATGTCATTCTCAATCTCTGGCAAAAGCGTCATCGTCACCGGGGCCGCGAACGGCATCGGTTTGGCGATTGCCCGGCAATTCGCCGACAAGGGCGCAAATGTGATGTGTGCCGACATCGACGAGAAAGCGCTGGTCGAACAGCTGGGCGATGCCAAGGACGACGGCAACATCCGCTTTTTCGCGGGCGATCTGCGGCAACGTCTGACGATTGCGAACCTCGTCTCTGCCACCATTGACGCCTTCGACGAGGTCGACGTGCTGGTCAATGCCTCGCGGCAGTTCCTGCCGACGGATGC
Source organism: Sulfitobacter sp. G5_S2_6_S6 (assembly GCF_054968505.1). NCBI lineage: Bacteria > Pseudomonadati > Pseudomonadota > Alphaproteobacteria > Rhodobacterales > Roseobacteraceae > Sulfitobacter > Sulfitobacter sp. G5_S2_6_S6. Next base: position 747,514 of record NZ_JBQKUI010000001.1, on the reverse strand, counting down.
GCTGGACAGTGATGATACCAGCGTTGAAACCCTGTGGCAGGAAAACGTGATGACCGCGATGCAGCTGACGCAGCAGGTCGCCAAACGCATGATCAAACAGTCCGAGGGCAAGGAAGACGGCAGCGTGGGCAGCATCGTCAACCTCAGCTCGACCACCTCGCGGCACACGCGGCCCGAGTTGATGGCCTATTCCATGGCGGCGGCAGCGCTTGAGCAGATGACACGGTCGATGGCGCTGACGCTGGCCCCGCATCGCATCCGGGTGAACGCCGTGGCCTTCGGGTCGGTGATGAGCGGGTCGCTGAAAGCGTCTTGCGCCGAGAACCGCGAGTGGCGCGACGACATCCGCAACCACACGCCGCTGGGGCGCATCGCTTCGCCGTCAGAGCTGGCCGACACGATCCAGTATCTTGCCGCCGACAGCTCCAGTTTCCTGACAGGCGAAGTGATCGTTGTGGACGGGGGGCGGTCCTTGCTGGACGCCGTGGACGCGCCGGCACATTAGAATACGCAGTAACGAAAGGCTTTGCGCATGACCGTTGATTTCGAGGCGGAGAAGACCCGCGCCGCTGAGTGGTTCCGCAGCCTGCGCGACCAGATCGTGGAGGCATTCGAGACGCTGGAGCGTGGCCACGCCGAGGGCCCGCTGTCGGATGCCGCGCCGGGCACTTTCGAGGTGACCCCGACCAAACGCAGCAGCGACGACGGCAGTGACGCGGGCGGCGGTCTGATGAGCGTGATGCGTGGCGGGCGTGTGTTCGAAAAGGTCGGCGTCAACGTCTCTACGGTGTTCGGCACCCTGGGAGAGCGCGCGCAGGTCGCGATGGCGGCGCGCAAGGGCATCCCCGGCATGGCCGAAGACCCGCGGTTCTGGGCGTCGGGCATCAGTCTGGTCGCGCATATGCAGAACCCCCATGCCCCGGCGGTCCATATGAACACCCGCATGTTCTGGACCCCCCATGCCAGCTGGTTCGGGGGCGGGTCCGATCTGAACCCCTGCATCGAATATGACGAAGACACCGCGCATTTCCACGCCGTGCAAAAGGCGCATCTGGACCCTCATGGCAGCGATCTCTACCCGCGGCTGAAGGCTTGGGCGGACGAGTATTTCTATATCCCGCACCGTCATCGCGCGCGCGGGGTCGGCGGTATCTTTATGGATGATCACGCGACAGGCGATTGGGAGGCGGATTTTGCCCTGACGCAGGATATCGGCCGCGCCTTCCTGCCCGCCTATCTGCCGCTGGTGCAAAAGCGGATCACGCAAGACTGGTCAGAGGCAGACAAAGAAGCGCAGTTGGTGCATCGCGGGCTTTATGCGGAATATAACCTTGTCTATGACCGCGGTACGAAATTCGGGCTGGAAACGGGCCATGACGCCAATGCGGTTCTCATGAGCCTGCCGCCTTTGGCGAAGTGGATCTAGGGGGCCAGCCCCCGCCCTGCGGGCTCCCCCGGGATAGCTGCCATTTGGAATGAAGAAGGCCCCCGACCGTGCAGGTCGGGGGCCTTTTCGTCTAAACCGGTATCAGCTTATTGCTTTGGCAGCATCACGCCGTTGATAACGTGGATCACACCGTTGGACTGTTTGACGTCCGCGATCTCTACGAAGGCGGCGTTGCCGTTTTCATCCACCAGCTTCATGCGGCCATCATCGGCGTAGGAGGCTTGCAGCGTGCAGCCGCCCAGTGTCGGCACGGGGTGCTCACCGCCGTCGTCCTTGATCATGCCCTGAAGCGCGTCGGACATCACGGCCTTGCCCACTACGTGGCAGGTCAGGATTTCGGTCAGACGTTCTTTGTTCTCGGGCTTGACCAGCATTTCGACGGTGCCTGGCTCAAGACGGTCGAAACCGGCGTTGGTGGGGGCGAACACGGTGAAGGGGCCTTCGCCTGCGAGGGTATCAACCAGACCGGCAGCTTTCACAGCGGCAACCAATGTGGTGTGGTCGGCAGAGTTCACGGCGTTTTCAACGATGTTCTTGTCGGCGAACATTTCAGCACCACCGACCATGGGGTTCTTCATTTCGTCGGCGAAAGCCGCACCGGCAGTCAGGGCCAGAGCTGCGGTTGCGGTCATCATCTTTTTAGCGAAAGTCATGGTGTTCTCCTCGGTTTATATCGTGATCATTTGTTGATCATGCCGAAGCAACGGGGCCATGCTGCGCTTAGTTTCAAACAGAGCGCGAATTTATTTTGGATGTTATCCTTTGACGTGCCAGTCGAAGAAGCCGGGGCCTGCCTGGGCCAGCAGGTCCTGCGCCAGATCGACGCCCATCTGACCGCCTTGCGCAATAGGGCCGCTGCGGTCGCCGGCAATCGCCTCTGACCCGTCGGGGCGCAGGACTTGGCCGCGCAGGTGGAGCGTGTCGCCGTCCAGCGTGGCCAGCCCGGCAATCGGTGTCTCGCAGGATCCGTCAAGTGTGAGCAGAAAAGCGCGTTCGGCGGCCAGACGTTGGCCCGTGGGGGTGTCGTGGATCGCGGCGAGCATGGTTTCGGTATCAAGGTCACCGGCGCGGCGTTCGATGCCAATGGCCCCTTGCGCGACCGCGGGCAGCATAAGCGTGTCGTCGATCGGCGTGGCGGGGACGTGTTGCATGCCCAAACGGTTCAGACCGGCCACGGCGAGGAAGGTACATTCGGCCACACCATCGGCGAGCTTTTTCAGCCGCGTCTGCACATTGCCGCGGAATTCGACGACCTGCAGGTCGGGACGCTGGTGCAGCAGCTGCGCCCGGCGGCGCAGGCTGGAGGTGCCGACAACCGCGCCTTCGGCCAGTTGGTCCAGCGCCGAGATGGTGGGCGCGACAAAGGCGTCGCGCGGGTCTTCGCGCGGCAGGTAGGTATCAAGCAGCAGGCCCCCCGGCTGGATCGTGGGCATGTCTTTCATCGAATGCACGGCGATGTCGATTTTGCCCGCCAGCAGGTCTTCTTCGATTTCGCGGGTGAACAGGCCCTTGCCGCCGATGTCCTTGAGCGGGCGATCCTGAATGACATCGCCGGTGACTTTGATCACGACGATTTCAAACGCCGCCTGTGGGATCTCAAACGCGGCGGCCAGACGGGCGCGGGTTTCATAGGCCTGGGCCATTGCCAAAGGCGAGCCGCGGGTGCCGATGCGCATGGGGTTTTCGGGGGTGGGCAGGTTCACAGTCATGGCTCTTCTTTAGGGGTGTGGATTTGATCTGACAAGCGGTGCCATTGCCTTGACATCGCGGCGCTACATCTTGACCTAAGACAAAACCATTGAAGAGTAGGAATCCCCGATGCCGCAGACCGACACGCAAAGCAAAACCATTCTGCGTTCATTGGCCGGAGAGACGCTGCCGGTGCCGCCGATCTGGATGATGCGGCAGGCCGGACGCTATCTGCCCGAGTATAAGGCGACGCGGGCGAAGGCGGGGGATTTCCTGTCTTTGTGCTACAACCCCGAGCTGGCGACCGAGGTCACCTTGCAGCCGATCCGTCGTTACGGGTTTGATGCGGCGATCCTCTTTGCGGATATTTTGCTTGTACCTCAGGCGCTTGGCGCTGATCTGTGGTTTGTCACCGGCGAAGGGCCGCGCCTGTCCACGGTCACCACACAGGCGGACTTTGACCAGCTGCGGCCCGTGGGCGATATCCACGAGACGTTGAACCCGATCTATCAGACGGTGCGCAACCTTGCCGGTGAACTGCCGCGCGAGACGACGTTGATCGGCTTTGCCGGTGCGCCCTGGACTGTCGCGACCTATATGATCGCGGGGCAGGGGACCAAGGATCAGGGGCCTGCGCATCTGCTGCGCACCCAGGATAACGCCCTGTTCGAGAAGCTGTTGGACCTGATTACCAAGGCAACCATCGAATATATGTCTGCGCAAATTGACGCAGGTGCCGAGGTGATGAAGATATTTGACAGCTGGGCGGGGTCGCTGCCGGGCGATGCTTTCGAGAAATACGCGCTGGCCCCTGCACGCGAGATCACGCAAGAGCTGAAGAAGCGCCACCCCAGTATTCCGATCATCGGTTTCCCGCGCGAGGCCGGCGATAAATACATCGGGTTCGCCAAGGCGACGGGGGTGGATTGTGTGGCGCTGGATAATTCCGTCTCGGCGGATTGGGCGGCCAAACATGTGCAGGTGGACGGTTGCGTGCAGGGCAACCTTGCATCGACCCATATGGTCACCGGCGGGCAGGCGCTGGTGGATGAGACGCGCCAGATCGTCAAAGCCTTTTCCAAGGGCCCGCACATCTTTAACCTAGGCCACGGGATCACGCCGGATGCCGACCCTGACAACGTGCAGCGCATGATTGATACGGTGCGCGAGGGCGAATAATCAAATAAGATTGGCTTTGGCTCTTGACGGGGGCCGAAGCCTGTCATACTCGGAGCGCCGATGGCGTTATAGCTCAGTTGGTTAGAGCGAACGACTCATAATCGTTAGGTCCCTGGTTCAAATCCAGGTAACGCCACCATCTCCCCCCCCCCGCACAGATATGACTTTTGTAGGATAGCTGTTGTTCAGCATGGCCTGTCGTGTGTCGTGTTCCCGAGCTACGTGTTTTTCATCTGCTTGTACCGGAGGTGATTGATAATCCCCTGTCGCTGGTGTCAGAGTGTCACTCAGCTAAAGGCTCGGAACTGCTCGGCAACAGAGCGGTCCGTTTTGACTGAACACGGGAGATTAGAATGATGATGAGAAGAACCCTGATGGGGATCGCGGGTGCGGCCCTTGCCGTTGGCATGAGCGCGACCGGCGCGATGGCGCAAGAGGTCACCCTGCGCATGCACCAGTTCCTGCCGCCACAGGCCAATGTGCCCAAACTTATTCTGGATGTCTGGGCCGATAAGGTCGAAGCCGCCAGCGACAACAAGATCAAGATTGAACGCTACCCCTCCATGCAGCTTGGCGGGAAGCCACCGGAGCTGATGGACCAGGCGATTGACGGTGTGGCCGATATCGTGTGGACCGTGGTGGGCTATACCCCCGGCCGCTATCCCACGACCGAAGTGTTCGAGCTGCCCTTTATGGTCACCGACGCCCGCGCGGCGAGCTCTGCCTATTGGCAGATGTTCGAAAAGCACATGAAAGACACCGAGTTCAAGGACGTACATATTCTGGGCACTTGGGTTCACGGCCCCGGCATGCTGCACACCAACACCGAAGTGCGGTCGCCCGACGATATGCAGGGTCTGAAGATTCGCGGCGGGTCGCGTCTGGTGAACCAGCTGCTCGAGATTACCGGCGCGACGCCAGTGGGCATGCCGGTTCCGGCGATTCCCGAGGGTCTGTCCAAGGGCGTGATCGACGGCACCACGATCCCGTGGGAAGTGACGCCATCGTTGAAAGTGCCGGAACTGGTGAAGAACCACACCGAATTTGACGGTGCTGCACTTTATACGCTGACCTTCGTGCTGGCGATGAACAAGGACCGTTATGACGGGCTGTCGGATGAGCTGAAAAAGGTTCTGGATGAAAACTCCGGTCTGGAATTCTCGGTCTTTGCGGGGGGCACGCAGGCGGATGCTGATGGCCCTGCGCGTCAGGTCGCGGTTGATCTGGGCAACAACATTGTCGAGCTGAACGAAGAAGAGACCCAAGTCTGGCGCGACGCGTCGCAGCCGATCTATGACAGCTGGATTGCCGATATGGACAGCAAGGGCATCGACGGTCAGGCGCTGATCAATGAGGCGCGTGAACTGATGGATGCCTACGGCAAATAATCCCTGACGACGATAGCAGGCCCGCGGTGCATTCCTGCGCCGCGGGCCTGATTGCTTGATACACCCCAAAATACCTAGACAAGATTGAGAGAACCATGCGTCGGCTGATATATTTTCTTGCCCGCTTTACCGCCGTGATCGGAGGGCTGGTGCTGATGGCACTGGTGCTGATGACCACGGCCTCTATCATCGGGCGCACGGTCAACAAGATGCTGCATAGCCCCTTCTTTCAGGAGAAGCTGACCGGCCTGTCGCAGGGGCTGATTGACATGGGCATCGGCGAGATCAACGGCAATTATGAATTGCTGGAGGCGGGGGTCGCCTTCGCCATCTTCTCGTTCCTGCCGATCTGCCAGTATTACGGCGCCCATGCCACGGTGGATGTGTTTACCTCTTTCCTGCCGGCGCGGGTGAACCGCTGGATCATGGCCTTTTGGGAGGTCGTTCTGGCCGCGGTGATCGTGCTGATCATCTGGCGTCTCTACGAGGGGATGCAACGCTATCTTGGCAATGGCGAGACGACATTGTTCCTGCAATTTCCGGTGTGGTGGGCCTATGCCGCCAGCTTTGCGTCCGGCGTGATTGCCAGTGTTGTGTCTGTCTATTGCGCCGTGATCCGCGTGATAGAGGCGATCCGCGGCACCGATATTCTTCCCAGCGAACAAGGGGCCCATTAAGATGACCAACCTAGAACTGGGCTTCTGGTCCTTTCCTGTGCTGCTGCTGATGATCTTTTTGCGCGCCCCTATCGGGCTGGCGATGCTGCTGTGCGGGTTTGGCGGCTGGTATCTGGCGATGGGGGGCAACCCCACGCCGCTGCTGTCAAAGCTCAAGTCCGAGACCTATACGACGTTTTCCAGCTATTCGCTGAGCATCATTCCCATGTTCCTGCTGATGGGCCAATTCGCGACCCTATCGGGGATGAGCCAAGCCCTGTTCAAAGCGGCAGAAAGCTTTCTGGGCCATCGTCGCGGCGGTGTGGCGATGGCGGCCGTGGGGGCCTGCGCGGGCTTTGGCGCGATCTGCGGCAGCTCGCTGGCGACAGCGGCGACCATGTCGAAGGTCGCGCTGCCCGAACTGCGCCGCTATGGCTATTCCGGCGGGTTTTCCACCGCGACACTGGCCGCGGGGGGGACATTGGGCATCCTGATCCCGCCGTCGGTCATTCTGGTGATCTATGCGATCCTGACAGAACAGAATATCGCCAAGCTGTTTCTGGCGGCCTTCCTGCCCGGTGTGCTGGCGGCCATCGGTTATGTTATCACGATCTCGATCTACGTACGTCTGAACCCCAAATCCGCGGGTGTGCGCCCTGCGGTGCCCATGGGGGACCGCTTCAAGGCGCTGGCGAATACATGGCCGGTGCTGGTGATCTTTTTCGTCGTCGTGGGCGGCATCTATCTGGGCTGGTTCACCCCGACCGAAGGCGCGGCTGTGGGCGCTGCGGGCACCGGTCTGGCGGCGTTGCTGGCGGGTAGTCTGAACTGGGCGGTCCTGCGCGAAAGCCTGATGGGCACGGCCAAAACCACGGGGATGATCTTTTTCATCGTGCTGGGGGCGGGGTTCTATAACGGCTTTCTGGCCCTGTCGGGCGTGCCGCAGTTCATGGCTGACTGGGTCGTGGGGCAGGGCTATAGCCCGTGGTTCGTGCTGGTCGTGATCCTTGTCTTCTACCTCGTTTTCGGCTGCCTGATGGATAGCCTGTCGATGATCCTGCTGACAGTGCCGATCTTTTTCCCCGTCATCTCGGCGATGGATTTCGGGATGAGCACAGAGCATCTGGCGATCTGGTTCGGCATCCTTGTGCTGATCGTGGTCGAGGTCGGTCTGATCACGCCACCGGTGGGGATGAACCTGTTCATCATCAACTCGATGGACCGTGAAACCCCGATGACAGAGACCTATAAGGCCGTGATGTATTTTGTCGGCTCCGACATCGTGCGGGTGATCATTCTGGTGATGTTCCCCGCGATCACGCTGTTCCTGCTGCCCTGACGGGGCACAGCGATGTGACATGAAAAAGGGCCGCGTCTGACGCGGCCCTTTCATTTCGGGAATGGCAAACGGGTGTTTACGACGTCCAGGCCATCCGCGCAGGGTGGTATTCAAAGCCGATGTGGTGTCCGGCCCCGACCAGCCCTTCGCGGGTGTGGTTATAAAGCGAGCGCCAGTAAGGCTGGATCGTGACGCCTTCGTTCTGGATCAACGCTTCGCCCTTGGCCATCAGAGCGCGACGTTTTTCGACATCGGCGACCGAGAGGGCCTCGGTCAGGAGGGCGTCGAATTCGGGGTTGGACCAGCCAAATTCGTTCCATGCCTCGCCCGAGCGATAGGCCAGCGCCCAGATCTGCACACCCAGCGGACGCGCGTTCCAGTTGGTCGAGGAGAAGGGGTATTTCGTCCAGTCGTTCCAGAAGGTCGACCCCGGCAGGATCGTGCGTTTCACCTTGATGCCAGCGTCGCGCAACTGTGCGGCGACCGCATCTGTGGTGTCCTTGCGCCATGCATCGTCGATCGAAAACAGCTCGTGCTCGTAGTCGGCCATGCCGGCCTCTTCCATCAGGGCGCGGGCACCTTCGGGGTCCGCCTCGCGCGGGGGAAGCTCGGCATATTCGGGGTGCATCGGGCCGACGTGGTGGTTTTCGGCCACCAGCCCGCGACCGGCATAGCCCAGTTCAAGCAGCACGGCGTTATCGACCGCCATGGCCAGCGCCCGGCGGACACGCGCATCGGCATAGGGTGTCTTGCCATCCACCTCGGCCAGTTGGTTGGGGCGGATCACAATAGTCGCACCCGTGGCGATTTCGTTCTGGTTCCAGCCGTCCAGCGTGCTGAACACGTCGATGAATTCACCCTCGATGGAATAGGTGGCGTCGATCTCTTCTGCTTCGGCGGCGGCGACAAAGGCCGAAGGGTCAGTGCCGTAGTCGATGTATTCCAGCCGGTCGATATAGGGCCCGCCGTAGACCTCGGTGCCCCACCACGTGTGGTCGGGGTTCTTGACCAACACGGCCTTGATCCCGACTTCGACAGATTCGGGCAGGTAGGCGCCGGTGCCGACAGGGTTGTCGAGCATGGTTTCCGGATCAAACCCTTCGGGGACGATGGCCGCGGGATAATCGGCCATGCCGGGGATCAGGGTGATGTCAGGGCGGGGCAGCGACAGCTTGACCGTATGGTCATCCACCACGGTGATCGCGCCTTCGATCGCCTGACCGGAGTCCTCGTCGATCAGCGTGGCAAAGCGCCCGGCCATCGAGTTGCCCTCGACCGATTTATCGCACCAGCCCGTGATGTTGCGCGCCACATCGTTGGCGGTGAAGGGCGTGCCATCGTTCCACGTGACACCTTTGCGCACATTCAGCACATATTCGGTGGCGTCTTCGTTGATCTCCCAGCTTTCGAGCAATGCGGGGGTGAATGTGCCGTCATTCTCCCAGATCGCGAGATATTCAAGCCAGCCACGGGTGATGTTGGCGATCTGCGACCAGTCGTAGGTGCGCGGGTCTTTCAACGCGCGGACCTCCATCTGCATCCGTACGGTGCCGCCGGATTTATGCGCGGCCGCATGTGCGGGCGCTGCCATGCCGATCATCGCATAGGCGGTTGTCGCCGTGGCCCCAAAGGCGCTGGCGAGGGCCAGAAACTCGCGTCGGCTGACCGGATCGCGTTTGGCAGCTTCGGCAGAGGCGTGGATGGCGGCGGGTAAGGGGGTGCCGGTACGGGTTAAGAACGTCATGATCTTCCTCTCTGGTCGGGTGCTGCCCCTGTGGTTCGGGCGGCGAATACGAAGCACAAGCACAGGCGCTGGATGCTTTGCGGTGATGCAGCTTTGCTGCGTTTATTGGCTAGAAATGTAACTAGCATGTATCACAGAGTTTCAAGCATTGCGCGGCGGTGCGTCAACCCACAGCAGCGGCGGTCTCCGGGGTTTGCGCAAAACGCAATGCGCGACCGATCCGGTTCAGGATCAGACGCGCGATCGGTGGCGCGCTGTTGGGCGCCTCCGGCGGGAGTTTGTTTGGCAAAATGAAGCGCGGTTATGGCGTGGGTTTCGCAGGCAGGATCGTACCGGCACAGGCCCCGAAGCCGATGCGATACCCGTCGCCTGCGGCGTGGCCGGTCAGGATCATCGTATCCCCGTCCTGCACAAAGCTGCGGGTGGTGCCATCGTTCAGCGCGATCGGCTCCGCGCCGCCCCAGCTGAGTTCGAGCAAGCTGCCGCGGGCATCTTTGTCGGGGCCGGAGATGGTGCCGGAGCCGAGCAGATCGCCCGCGTTCATCGCGCAGCCCGACGCCGCGTGATGCGCCAGTTGTTGCGGGGCGGAATAATACATCGTGTTGTAGTTGGTACGCGCGATGACCTGTTGTTCGCCGCCATCGGGCTGGATGATCACAGACAGGTCAATGTCATATAGCATCGGTTTCGGCTCTGCCAGATAGGGCAGCAGATCAACCTCGCGCTCGGGCGTGGCGGCGCGGAAGGGTTCAAGCGCCGCTTTCGTCACGATCCACGGAGAGATGCTGGTGGCGAAGGCCTTGGCCTGAAACGGCCCGAGCGGTTGATACTCCCACGCTTGAATGTCGCGCGCAGACCAATCATTCAGCAGCACATAGCCAAAGATCATCTCGTCCGCTTCGGCCACGCTGGGGGTGTCGCCCATATCGGTGGAGGTGCCGACGATGGCCCCCATCTCGAGCTCGATATCAAGGCGCTGGCTGGGGCCGAAATGCGGGGTCTCGGCGTCCGCCGGTTTGATCTGCCCGTTGGGCCGCCGGATGTCGGTGCCGGAGACAACAACGGTCGAGGCGCGGCCGTTATAGCCGATGGGCATATGCAGCCAGTTCGGGGGCAGCGCGTTTTCCGCGCCCCGAAACATGGTGCCGACGTTGGTGGCATGGTGCCGGCCCGCGTAGAAATCGGTATATTCCGAGACGACAATCGGCATGTGCAGGCGGATGTCAGCCATAGGGACAAGATGCGGGGCGACCTTGGCCTGGTCGGGGCTGCCGGTTGCCAGCAGATCGGTCAGGCGGTCGCGTAGGGTCGCCCAAGCGTCGGGGCCCAGATCCATGACGTCATTCCAATAGGGCACATCGAAGACAGGATCGAAGTGGAGGAGGATCAGGTCTTCGGCCTCTACCGCGGCCATGTCGAGCACCATATCCCCGATCGCCACGCCACAGCGCGGTTCGAGCGTGTCTGTGGAAAACACACCGTAGGGCAGGTTGTTGAGCGGGAAGTCGGTGTCGGCGCTGTTCGCGCTTTCAACCCAAGAGGTGAGCAATGTCATCGGTGTTCCTTGCGTGTCGCTGCGGGTGCCTGAAAGCTACCTTGCAAAATCTGCTTTGTTGGTAATAGTCCTTTGTGTAACTAACAAGCGATTGCCCTGATGCCAGACCAGAATTTCGAGCTGACCCATTTTCTGCCCTACCTTCTAAATCAGGCAGCGGAAGCGAGCAGTCTGGCGTTTCAGCGCACCTATAAAGATCGCTACGGTATGCTGCGGACCGAGTGGCGGGTGCTGTTTCATCTGGGGCTTTATGGCGAGATGACGGCCAGCGATATCGGGCAGCGGGCGAATATGCATAAGACCAAGATCAGCCGCGCGGTGCAAAAGTTGACAGAGCGACGCTTTGTGACGCGGCTGCGCGGGGATCAGGACCGGCGGACCGAGATGTTGTCCCTGACGACACAGGGTCGCGCGGCCTATGAGCATCTTTACGAGGTGGCAAAGGCCTATGACGCGCGTCTGACGGCGGATTTAACGGCGGCGGAGCGGGAGACGCTGAAGCGGTTGCTGGTCAAGCTGGCGGCGGGACAGGGCAGCGCGGGCTGACGGCGAGCTGTCGGGGGGCCGGAGGGCGAAGGGGGGCACATGCCCCCGCGCGCAGGTTCAAAAGTTGATGTCGACGCCGGGTAGGTCCAGCGCTTTCATCAGGTCGCGCAGCTCTTGCCGTGCCGCGACATTCGAGATGTTCAGCTGCTTGACGCCGATATCCTTGAGGTCGAGCAGGGTCAGGCCACGGGGGAAGAGTTCGCGGAAGATGACGCGTTCGTTAAAACCGGGGGCAATGCGAAACCCGATGCGTTTGCTCAGGTTGGCGATGGCGCGTTCCATCTTGTCCTTGTTCACCATGCGCTGCGCGCCCATGCGGTTGCGCACAACGATCCAGTCGATCGGGGCAAGGCCCGCCTGAGCCCGCAACTGCCGCGCGTTCCAGACCATTTCGGAATAGACGGAAGGGCCGGTGATCTTGTCGCCCATAGCGTCGGTGCGCGCCAGCAGATCGAAATCGATAAAGCTGTCGTTCAGCGGCGTGATCAGCGTGTCAGCCAGCGAATGCGCCACCTGGCTGAGACGGGTGTGGGACCCCGGGCAGTCGATCAGGATGAAATCGGAGGTCGGTTCAAGCTCTGCGACGGCGGCGCTAAGGCGATGGTCGTAGATGTTTTCGCCGGGTTGCAGGCTGCTTGCCTCGATCTCTGGCAATTCGTGCATCTCGGGCGAGGGGAGGTCGAGCTCGGCACTGGCGAGGAAGGATTTACGGTTGTCGACATAGCGCCCGAAGGTGCGCTGGCGCAGGTCCAGATCCAGCACGCTGGTCTTATGCCCCATCCGCGCAAGGGCTGTTGCCACATGCATCGAAACGGTGGATTTCCCCGCCCCGCCTTTTTCATTCCCGACGACGATGATATGCGCCATTGCCTTTTGTCCCTTTCACTCCCCGTTTTTATCGGGGTCACATTGGGAAAAACCATATGGCAGCGATGGCGCTTTTGAAAGCGTTTGTGGCTCTAGATTGTGGTTATTGTTGCGAAATTCACCCGCTGGAACGCGCCGCGCAGAGGCAGTGCCTGCTAGCCCGATCGGCGCAGCGGCGGGGTGTGCGCGCCCATGCCGCCGGTGTCGATCGCGACGGCGGTATCCTGGGTCACATCCAGATGGGCGCGGCAATCGGCGGCGATCTGGGTCAGCGCATCATGTGGCCCGTGCAGACGTTCCAGCGCGCCGGCAAGCACCAGCGCCTGCGCATAGCTGCCACGGGCGACCAGATCACGGGCCGCGGTCAAATCCTCGGCCGGGAGGGGGGCGGGATCAGCCTGCGCGCGCGGAGCCTTGCCGCTGTTGGCACCGCGAGGCGGTCGGGGTGGGGTAGAGAGCGGGAAAGCGGGCATCAGCGAACCTTTCGTGGAGGGCTGAGAAGACTATGGGCCGTAGTTGCTTTCTAAAACCTAAACAGCCGCCGCTTTGTTCCGTAAAATGTGACCTGACCCTTGGGCAAGGACGCGATGTCGCGCCTCGGGCTAAGTCACAGTCGTGAAACGAAAAATGGCGCGCCCTCGAGGGCACGCCATTTCTGAATTCCGCAATGGAAAGGGTTTAGAAGCCCAGACCTGCGTATTTGTTTTTGAACTTGGACACGCGGCCGCCGGTATCCATCAGGCGGGATGTGCCGCCGTTCCATGCAGGGTGCACGGAGGGGTCAATATCCAGCGCCAGTTGGTCGCCTTCTTTGCCGTAGGTCGATTTCATTTCCACAACGGTGCCATCTGTCATTTTGACGTTGATGGTGTGGTAATCGGGGTGTGTATCGGCTTTCATGACAGCTCTCCTTACGCGTTCGCGCCAGATTTTGGCTTGTAGTGTACGTTTTCAACGATACGTGCCGACTTACCACGACGCGAGCGCAGGTAGTACAGTTTCGCACGACGCACACGGCCACGACGGACAACGGTGATGCTTTCGATGTTGGTGGAGTGCAGCGGGAATACGCGCTCTACGCCTTCACCAAAGGAAATCTTGCGCACGGTGAACGAACCGGCAATGCCGTGGCCGTTGTTGCGTGCAATGCAGACGCCTTCGTAGTTCTGAACGCGGGTACGTGTACCTTCGGTCACTTTAAAGCCCACGCGGATGGTGTCACCGGCGCGGAAGTCTGGGATTTCTTTCCCCAGTTCGGCGATTTGTTCCGCCTCGATCTGTGCAATCAGGTTCATCTGATCGTCTCCTATGAATGCTCGCGGTTAGTCCACGAAGTTTTGTGCGATCCAAGAGCTTCGGTCTGTCTGGCGGGCCCGCCGTGGCGTCCCATCGAAGGTAGGGTCATCTTTGCTTGTCATCTGCGGATGCAGAAAAGACTGGAGCCGCACATGCGCGATTCCAGACTTGCGCGTCGTATAGGCGGGATGCCCCTTCAGATCAAGAGCGTATCACCCGTACGCGCGCATGTTTTCAGCCGGTGAAATAGGGGCGCAGATTGTGCCGCACGCGGTCCAGCACGGTGTCGCCCTCCAGATCGGGGACGAAACGTTGGCCGGTAATCGCCTCGAACGCGTCGATATAGACTTGCGAGGTGGCGGCGATCAGGTCGGCGGGGATTTCGGGGATGTCATCGTGATAGGGGTCGCAGCGGGCATCGACCCAGGACCGGATCACATCCTTGTCGAAGGACGGCGGGCGTGTGCCGTGTTCCAGCGCGGCGTCATAGCCATCGGCGAGCCAGAACCGCGAGCTGTCGGGGGTGTGGATTTCATCGGCCAGCAGGATATTGCCCTGCGCATCGGTGCCGAATTCATATTTTGTGTCCACGAGGATCAGCCCGTTTTTCGCCGCCATTTCCTGACCACGCGCAAAGAGTTTCAGGGCGATGTCGCTGATCTGGTCCCATTGCGCCTGGGTCAACAGCCCTTGGGTTACGATCTCTTGGGCGGTCAGCGGGGCATCGTGGCCGCCGTCGAATTCCTTGGAGGTGGGGGTGATGATCGGCGCGGGCAGCGCTTGATTGTCGCGCAGGCCATCGGGGAAGCGGTGGCCGTACATCTCCCGTTCACCTTTCTTGTATAGCGTCAGCACCGATGTCCCTGTGGAGCCGGCGAGATAGCCGCGCACGACGATCTCTACGGGCAGGATGGTCAGATGCTTGCCGATCACCACATTGGGGTCGGGGTAGTCGAGCACATGGTTGGGGCAGATGTCGGAGGTGTTGTCGAACCAGAACCGCGCGGTCTGGGTCAACACCTGACCCTTGAACGGGATGGAGGTGAGGATACGGTCAAAGGCTGAAATACGGTCAGAGGAAATCAGGATGCGCCGGTCGTCGGGCAGGTCGTAGCAGTCACGCACCTTGCCGAAATAGGGGTTCGGCAGCTCATCAATGCGGGCGTGATCAAGGGTGCGGGTCAGGTCTGTCATGGTCTGCCTTCCGTGGGGGTCACTTCTTGGACGTATATGTCGCCCACATGTCGGGGCGTCGTTGTTCTGTCAGGGTTTCTGACTGGGCCTGCCGCCATTTGGCGATCTCGCCATGGTTGCCGGACATGAGAACCGGCGGAATGGGGCGGTCTTTCCATTCGGCGGGGCGGGTGTATTGCGGATGTTCCAGCAGGCCAGAGGAATGGCTTTCCTCGACCACGCTGTCGGCGTTGCCCAAGACACCGGGCAAGAGCCGCACGGTGGCGTCGATCATGGCTTGCGCGGCCAACTCTCCGCCGGTCATGACAAAATCGCCAAGGGAGACTTCGGTGATGCCGTAATGGTCGATCACACGCTCGTCGACGCCCTCGAAACGGCCACAGAGGATGGTCACGCCGGAACAGGTGGCCAGATCCTGCGCCATCGCCTGATCAAACCGCCGTCCGCGTGGAGACATATAGAGGATCGGCCAGCGTCCGGCGGCACCGGCCATCGCATCCTCGATCGCGGGGCCGACGACATCTGCGCGCATGACCATACCTGCGCCGCCGCCCGCGGGGGTGTCGTCAACATTGCGATGCTTGCCTACGCCGTAGCCGCGCAGATCATGGGTGCGCAGCTGCCATGTGCCTTCTTGCAGGGCGCGGCCCGTCAGGCTGGCCCCCAGCACACCGGGGAATAATTCGGGGAAAAGGGTCACGATCTCGGCCCGCCAGACGCCGGCGTAATCGGGCGTGTCCTGCATCAGCTCGCGCGGCTTGAACGTCGGACGGACAGATTGCCGCCCGTGGGAGCGTGAAGGGGTGCTCATGTGATCGCGGCCTGTGTCATGCGGGCCTTTCGTACGGGCTTAGACGTCTTTTGCATCAGGCAGGATGCCCTCGGGCGGGTCGGCGATGATGCGGCCCGTGGCCAGATCGACCGTGGGCACCGCCGCCTTGGTGAAGGGCAGGAACACGGTCTGCGCGCTGCCCGCAAGCTGCGTTTCCAGCAGATCGTCAGCGCCGTGGTTCTGGACGGTCTTGACCTTGCCGATCAGCGTGCCGCCGGTGTCATAGACCTCTAGCCCGATCAGGTCGGTGTGGTAGAATTCATCGTCGGGCAGCGACGGTAGCTGGTCGCGCTGCGCAAACAGCACGGTGCCGCGCAAGGCGTCGGCCTCTTCCTTGGAGGTGACATCGGTGATGCGCGCGACAAAGCCGTTTTTGACCGGACGCACCAGCGCGAGGTTGAAGCTGCGCGTGCCATCCTCGCTCGAGAGCGGGCTGTAGCTTTCGATATCTTCGGGCACCGCGCAGTAGCTTTTGATCCGCAGTTCCCCACGGACACCGTATGCGCCAGAGATCGCGCCCACCGAAATTTTATCGCTCACTGCAAAAGCTCCGAGTTTAAGCAAATTGTACCGGTCCACTGACCCTCGCCCGCGCGGCATTCCGATTTCATCAGGGTGCGTTCGAACCAGATGCCGATGGCGACACCGATACCGAGGATGAGAAGAAGGCGCAAAAGACGAAACATTGTCAGCTTCCAATCTGGTCCAGGGGCGGGGCGCAGGGGACCGATGAGAGCGGGCCGCTGCGGCGGGACGTGTCATTTCGTGTACCACGTACATCGGACAGGCTGCACGCGCAAAGATGCGGGCTGTCGGATATACCTGAAATCCCCGGCGCGGCAGGAACCGCGCCGGGGGATGTGCCGATTATTCTTCGGCGGCGTCTTCTGCAGGTGCAGCAGCGGCTTCGGCAGCAGCGGCGGCCTTGGCTGCTTTCTCTTCAACGCGCTCTTGCGCTTTCTTGCCGGGGGTACCCTTCTTGGGGTTGTTACGCTCGGTTTTCTCTTTCACGCCAGCGGCTTCCAGCATGCGTGCAACACGGTCGGTTGGCTGCGCGCCCTGGCTGATCCAGTATTGAACGCGCTCGACGTCCATTTTCACGCGCTCTTCGCTGTCTTTCGCCAGCAGCGGGTTGTAGGTGCCCAGCTTCTCGATGAAGCGGCCGTCACGTGGCATGCGGCTGTCCGCTGCAACGATGCGGTAGAAGGGGCGTTTTTTGGAACCGCCACGGGCGAGACGAATTTTCATGGACATAGGTAGTTTCCTTTAGTTGAGACTGGGGTCAGGGACGCGCCCGGACCTATGATTGGTGTTGTTTGTGGTGCTGAATGACTTCAGCGATGATGAAGTTCAGAAACTTCTTGGCGAATTCGGGATCGAGGTCAGCCTCTTTCGCCAAATCTTCGAGCCGCTTGATCT
This sequence comes from Sulfitobacter sp. G5_S2_6_S6, assembly GCF_054968505.1. Classification (NCBI taxonomy): domain Bacteria; kingdom Pseudomonadati; phylum Pseudomonadota; class Alphaproteobacteria; order Rhodobacterales; family Roseobacteraceae; genus Sulfitobacter; species Sulfitobacter sp. G5_S2_6_S6. The sequence continues at coordinate 730,363 of NZ_JBQKUI010000001.1, read as the reverse complement.
GGTTCGCTTCGCGGTCCGGATCAGAGGGGGGAAGGTCGTGTTCGGCTTTGAGTTTCCCCACAGCCTGCGTGTGTTTGAACCGCTCGCCCAGAGTATAGACCAGGATCGCGTCCAGACGGTCGATGGAGGCGCGGTGTTCTTTCAGAACCTCGGCGGCGCGGGTGACAGGATCGGTCATGCGGCGGCTCCTTTCACGGCGAAGGGGAGGGCGCGATGCACGGGCAGGTGCCTCCGGCGGGAGTTTATTTGGCAAAATGAAGCGCGGATCATTTCTTTTTCCCGAAACCGGAAAGGCCGCCGGGCAGGCCGGCACCGCCGCCTATTCCGCCCAGACTACCAGGCAGTTTGCCGCCCATCTGTTTGGCCGCGGCTTCCAGCGCTTTGGGGTCCATCTGGGACGGGTCCATACCACCGGTCATGCCGCCTTTGCCCATCATACCCTTCATGGCTTGTTTGAGCATGCCGCCCTTGCCCATTTTGCCCATCTTTTTCATCATGTCGCCCATCTGGCGGTGCATTTTCATGAGCTTGTTGAGTTCGGACACTTCCAGACCTGCGCCTTTGGCGATGCGCTTTTTGCGGCTGGCTTGAAGCAGCGCAGGGTTGGCGCGCTCTTTCTTGGTCATGGATTGGATTAGGGCGATCTGGCGTTTGAGGATCTTGTCATCAAAGCCCGCGTCTTCGACCTGTTTGGCCATTTTGCCCATGCCGGGCATCATGCCCATCATGCCCTGCATGCCGCCCATCTTGAGCATCTGTTCAAGCTGCATTTTCAGGTCGTTCATGTTGAACTGACCTTTTGCCATGCGCTTCATCATCTTTTCGGCTTGTTCAGCCTCGATGGTTTCTTGCGCTTTCTCGACCAGGGCGACGATGTCGCCCATGCCAAGGATACGGCCCGCGATGCGTTCGGGTTCGAAGGTTTCCAGCGCGTCCATCTTTTCGCCCAGGCCGACGAATTTGATGGGTTTGCCGGTGACAGCGCGCATTGACAGTGCAGCACCGCCGCGGCCGTCGCCGTCCATGCGGGTCAGCACGACGCCGGAGATGCCAATGCGGTCGTTGAAGTTTTCGGCGGTTTGCACGGCGTCCTGGCCGGTGAGACCATCGACGACCAGCAGGGTTTCACGGGGGTTGGCGACATCGCGCACCGCTTCGACCTGGCGCATCAGCTCTTCGTCGATCGACAGGCGGCCCGCGGTGTCGAGCATATAGACGTCGTAGCCGCCCATCGATGCCTGCGTCTTTGCGCGTTTGGCAATCTGGACGGGGTTTTCGCCTTTGACGATGGGCAGCGTATCGACGCCGATCTGCACGCCGAGGATCGCCAGCTGTTCCATCGCCGCAGGGCGGTTCACATCGAGCGAGGCCATCAGCACGCGCTTGCCGTCGCGGTCTTTCAGACGTTTGGCGAGCTTGGCCGTGGTCGTGGTTTTACCGGAGCCTTGCAGACCGACCATCAAGATCGGGGCGGGGGGGCTGTCAATTTTCAGCGCGCCGGGTTCGCCTTCGCCTTTCAGCGTGTCGATCAGCGCGTCGTGGACGATCTTGACGACCTGCTGGCCCGGGGTGATCGATTTGGTGACGGCCTGACCGGTGGCCTTGTCCTGCACCGCTTTGACGAAATCACGCGCGACGGGCAGGGAAACATCGGCCTCGAGCAGGGCGACGCGGACTTCGCGCAGGGCGGTTTTCACATCCTCTTCCGAGAGGGCACCCTGTTTGGTGAGACGGTCAAAGACGCCGGAGAGGCGTTCGGAAAGATTCTCAAACATGGGCCATGGCCCCCTTCGATCGGTTGCGGTGCCCCTCAGATAGGATGCCCGCGTTGAATACGCAAATGCCCCCACGGGCGTAACACGCTGGTGGGGGGCGATCTCTGGCCGCGCCAGAGACCGGAAGACATGGTGCTTCCGGAGATTGCGGATCGTTTAGGCGAGCGGCGGGTCTGAGTCAACCCGCCGCGCCGCCCGAGGATTATGCTGCCTTGAGCGCATCCACAGCTTCGTTCGCGCGGGCGATGGTGCCTTCGGCATCTGTTGCCAGCGCGTCGGCGGCCACGATGGTCACGTCGGTCATGCCCATGAAGCCCAGAACGGCCTTGAGATAGCCGGTGTTGAAATCCGCCTCGGACCCGGCGGGCACGCCACCGGAGGCCATCGCCACGATCACGCGCTTGCCTTTGACCAGACCTTCGGGACCGTTTTCGGTATAGCGGAAGGTAACGCCGACACGGGCGACCAGATCGATCCACGCCTTCAGCGACGCGGGCACGCTAAAGTTATAGATGGGCGCGCCGATGACGATTGTGTCGGCGGCCAGAAGCTCTGCGACGAGCTTGTCGGATTCAACCAGCGCTCCGCTTTGCTCGGGCGTGCGGTCTGTCTCGGGGGTGGCGCGGGCGATCGCCCATGTTTCGGTGATCTGGGGCAGGGGTTCGAGAGCCAGATCGCGGACGGTTACATCATTGTCGCCCAGTTGCGCGATGATCCGGTCGGTGAGGCCGCGGGTCACAGAGCTGGTGGTGTTGGCAGAGGAATCGATACGCAAGATAGACATGGGAGGATATCCTTTCGTGTTAACTTTCTTCCCTCTACATGATCCTTGCCCGTACGAACGCAACTGGCGAAACTGCGGGTGATGTGTTCAATAATGCACAGTCGGGCAGACGAGGGGCCGAGAATGGACAATTGGGAAGAAATCAAGACGGCCTATCAGGTGGCGCGCATGGGCACGGTCAGTGGCGCGGCCGAGGTTCTGGGCGTTCATCATGCGACGGTGATCCGCCATGTGGATGCGCTGGAACGACGGTTGTCGGTAAAGCTATTCCAACGGCACGCGCGCGGCTACAAGACGACGGAGGCAGGCGAGGATCTGCTGCGTGTGGCCTCTGCCACGGATGACCAGTTCAGCCAGCTTGCCAGTCGCATCAAGGGGCGCGGCGAAGCGGTGTCGGGCGAGCTGGTCGTGACCTCTCTGATGGAGCTTTCAAGCTGGATGACCCCTTTGTTGGTCGCGTTCCAGAGGGAAAACCCCGATGTGACCCTGCGCTTTCTGACCGGGGAGCGATTGTTCCGACTGGAGTATGGCGAGGCGCATATCGCGATCCGCGCGGGGCAGGTGCCCGAGCAGCCGGACAATGTGGTGCAGCCTTTCTATCAGTTCCAGATGGGGCTGTTCGCGCATAAAGACTATATCGCGGCCTTCGGGATGCCGTCGGGAGTCGAGGAATATGGCAACCATCGGTTTGTCGGCCATGACGACGCGCAGATGCGTGCGCCCTTCTTCAAATGGATGCGGGAGGTGGTGCCGGCACATGCGATCTCCTTCCGCGGTCTCCATGCAGACGCGCTCCGCGTTGCTGTGCTGGAGGCGGCGGGGATCGGGTTTGTCGATCTGATCGAGGGGCGCGCCAACCCCGATCTGGTCGAGGTGCACCCGCATCTGCCGGAATGGGATTCGATGCTGTGGCTGGTCACCCATGTTGATCTGCACCGCACGCCCAAGGTGCAGGCCTTGCTGTCGTACCTGAAAAAAGCCGTCAAGACGGGGCTGTGATGCGATCTGATCTGCAGGGGCATCTGGCGATGCTGGCATTTTCGGCTCTGGTGGCAGGGTCATTTTCGCTTGGGTCGCTGTCGGCCAATCTGATCTCGCCCACGGCGTTGAATGCGGCGCGGTTCGTGATCGCGGGCATGGTGATTGCCGTGGCGGTCGCTGCGACGACAGGTGTGCCGAAAGGGGCCTCGCGCGCGCTCTGGCGCTATCTGGTGCTTGGGGGGCTTTTCGCTGTCTATTTCGTGCTGATGTTCGAGGGGTTGAAGACCGCGCGCCCCGTCAGTGCGGCGGCGGTGTTTACGCTGACGCCCGTGATTGCTGCGGGGTTTGGGTGGCTCTTGTTGCGGCAGGTAACGACAGGGCGGATGGCGCTGGCGCTGGCCATCGGTGCTGTTGGCGCGCTTTGGGTGATTTTTCGCGCTGATCTGGCCGCGCTGCGGCGGTTCGAGCTCGGGTATGGCGAAGCGGTGTATTTCGTCGGCTGCGTAAGCCATGCGCTGTATACGCCGATGGTGCGCAAGCTGAACCGCGGAGAGCCGGCGGTGGTGTTCACCTTGGGCACGCTGATCGCCGGTGGTGTGTTGTTGTTTATCTATGGCTGGCGCGATGTGCTGGGGACAGATTGGACCGCGCTGCCCGCGATTGTCTGGATCACCATCCTCTACGTCGCGATTGCTGCGTCTGCCGCGACTTTCGTATTGCTGCAATTTGCGTCCCTGCGGCTGCCGTCGGCCAAGGTGATGGCCTATACCTATCTGACGCCCAGCTGGGTTATTCTGTGGGAAGTCGCATTGGGCAATGGCGCACCCGGTCCGCTTGTTTTTGGGGGCGTGGGGCTGACGATTGTGGCGCTGTATCTGCTGTTGCGGGACGATACCAAAGCGGTTTGATCAAAAGGGCGGGAACCGATCCGACATATCCAGCGTTAAGATCACATAAAGTTTATAAAGGGACTATTCTAATGCGTAGCATTATTTATCTGATCGGTTTGATTGTTGTTGTTCTGGCGATCCTGCGCTTTGCGTTCGGCGTCATTTAATAACATCAAGTTTGGCCCTTCTGTGTAAAACCTCGTCGCAGGAGGGCCAATATTTATCTACTCTTCCAACGTCCCCGGATCATTCTGCGCCGCATCCCCTGACGTTTCGCGTATTTCGGCGGCCAGAAACCTTTCAAAATCATCAAGATTGATCGGGTCATATTGACCGAAGCCCTGCATCCACACGGACGGGGCCTTTAGGGCTGCCGGCTCGAGCTTGCACCATTTGAGCCGCCCGCGCTTTTCCTGCACGATCAGACCTGCACGTTCCAGCACCGACAGATGTTTCGATATCGCAGCGAGCGAAATACCGAAGGGGTCGGCAACGTCTGTGACGGCCATATCATCCTCAAGAAGCATCGCCAGAATGGCGCGCCGCGTCGGATCGGCGAGCGCGGCAAAAATCGCGTCGAGCTGTGTGGCGGGCGGTTGGGGCACGGCTGTCTGGATGTCCTTGATGCGCGGGTAGGGGCGGTTCTTATGAGGTAGCGGAAACCACGCTTAACCAAAAGGTTGAATATGATTGCCGCGCGAATTTGCAAGGGGTGCGGGGAGTTTGCACCTGAATATGAACTGCGGCTCAGCGTAAAATCTTTTGATTACAGTCCCTTGGGTGGTCGGCGAACAGAGTTGACTCTGAAGCGGTGTGAAAGTAGCTACTGCGCAACACATCCAAGAGGGATTTTGGCGTGACCGATCCGGACCAACAGCAGCGGCTAAAGCAGCTTGAGGCAAAGATCGAAGCAGCCAAACGGGCGCAGGCTCCAAAACCCCGGGCGGATGAACATTATTCCCAGGCATCGCTGGCCTGGCGGATGGTGATCGAACTTTGCGCCGGTCTGGGGATCGGTTTTGGCATCGGATACTCGTTGGATTGGTTCTTAGGAACGCTCCCGATTTTCATGGTGCTGTTTGTAATGCTGGGCCTTGCGGCAGGGGTGAAGACGATGCTCCGCTCCGCGCAGGAAATCCAGGAAAAGAAGATGGCCGATGTGGCCGATGAAGAAAAAGGGCCCTGACATGGCGGCAGAAGCACACGGCGAAGAAACAGGCGGTTTGGCTTTTCACCCGATGGATCAGTTCATCGTCAAGCCATTCTTTGGCGACGGCGCTGTATCCTGGTACACAATCACCAACGCAACAGTCTGGATGGCCGTTGCCGTTCTGGCGATCTTTGCGCTGCTGGTTCTGGGCACCTCGAAACGGTCGGTTATCCCGTCGCGCATGCAGTCGGTCGCTGAACTGGCCTATGGCTTCATCTACAAGATGGTCGAGGATATCTGCGGTAAAGAAGGGGTGAAATACTTCCCCTACATTATGACCCTGTTCATGTTTATCGTCTTCTCGAACTTCCTGGGCCTGCTGCCGATGGCGTTTACCCCGACATCGCATATTTCGGTCACCGCCGTGATGGCCTTTGCCGTGTTCTTCGGTGTGACCATTCTGGGTTTCGTCAAGAACGGCGCATCGTTCCTGAGCCTGTTCTGGGTCAGCAGCGCACCCCTGGCACTGCGTCCGGTTCTGGCCCTGATCGAGCTGATCTCGTACTTTGTACGTCCGGTCAGCCACTCTATCCGTCTTGCGGGTAACATGATGGCGGGTCACGCCGTGATCAAGGTTTTCGCGGGCTTCGCGGCACTTGCGGCCATCGCCCCCTTCTCGGTTCTTGCGATCACGGCGATGTATGGTCTCGAGGTGTTGGTTTCCTTCATCCAGGCATATGTTTTCGCGATCCTCACATGCGTTTATCTGAAAGACGCATTGCACCCGCACCACTAACACCAAGGCGGGATATTCCCGCCTGACCAATCACCAAAATTCCATTGTAAGGAGAAATGACATGGAAGGCGAACTCGCACAAATGGGCCAATTCATTGGCGCAGGTCTGACAGCATTCGGCATGGGTGGCGCAGCCATCGGTGTGGGCAACGTTGCAGGCAACTACCTGGCTGGCGCACTGCGCAACCCATCTGCTGCTGCTGGTCAAACAGCAACTCTGTTCATCGGCATCGCCTTTGCAGAAGCCCTGGGGATCTTCTCGTTCCTCGTCGCTCTGCTGCTGATGTTCGCTGTCTAAGCTTAAGACACCTACGTCCTTACGCTTCGGGCAGTGCGCTATGGCGCGCTGCCCGAAAGACTTCCACGCTTTGACAGGAGCCCGCTATGGCGACGGAACCGATTATTACGGAAATCGCTGGCACATGCGTCAACGAATTTGGCAGCGCCATTGGTATGCCACAGCTTTGCATTGATTGGTTCGGCAACCAGATTTTCTGGCTTATCGTCGCTCTGGTCGCAATTTACTTTATTCTGTCGCGCGTTGCCCTGCCACGCATCGGCGCTGTTCTGGCGGAGCGCCAGGGCACCATCACCAATGACATCGCCGCCGCCGAAGACCTGAAGGTCAAAGCGACGGAGGCAGAGGCCGCTTACGACAAAGCCTTGATCGACGCCCGTGCAGAAGCACAGCAGATCATCGCCGCCGCGAAAGCCGATATTCAGGCCGATCTGGACAAAGCGATTGCCAAGGCAGACGCCGAGATCGCCGCCAAATCCGCCGAGTCCGAAAAAGCGATCAGCGAAATCCGCGCCTCCGCGATGGAGAACGTTGAAGCTGTCGCCAAAGACACCGCCGAGGCAATCGTCGCCGCCGTCGGTGGCTCTGCTGACGCGAAAACAATTTCCGCGGCCGTCGATGCCCGGATGAAAGGATAAGCCATGCGTTTGACCTTCTCAGCCCTCATCGCCGGTCTGGTCGCCTCCCCTGCTTTTGCAGCTGGTGACGTGTTCTTTTCGCTGCGCAATACGGACTTTATCGTCCTGCTGGCTTTCCTGCTTTTCGTCGGTGTTTTGATCTATTTCAAAGTGCCAAAGATGATGGGCAGCATGCTCGACAGCCGCGCCGAAGGCATCAAGTCCGAACTGGACGAAGCCCGTGCGCTGCGTGAAGAAGCGCAGACGCTTCTTGCCAGCTACGAACGCAAGCAGCAGGAAGTGAAAGAGCAAGCGGACCGTATCGTGACATCGGCCAAGGCCGAAGCGAACGAAGCCGCGGATCAGGCACGTGCCGACCTGGAGAAGTCCATCGCGCGCCGTATGGCCGCCGCCGAAGAGCAGATCGACTCCGCTCAGGCTGCTGCCGTTAAAGAGGTCCGCGATCAAGCTGTCGTTGTGGCCATTGCCGCTGCCAAGGATGTCATCGCCAAGAAGATGACAGCCGCGGAAGGCAATGCATTGATCGACAGTGCAATTGCAGAAGTCGACACAAAGCTTCACTAAGTTTTAACGAACTGACTTTAAAAGGCCTCGGTATTGACCGGGGCCTTTTTACGTGGGGCTAGGTGTTTGTCTCGTGTTGAAGACGTTGTCGCGCGACATCTTCATTACGCTCGGCTTTTTGATGATCGCGCAGGGCGTTCTCGACATAGGTCAGATGCGCCTCAACTGCGGCTTGTGCTGCGGCGGGATCACGTGCCTGTAATGCGTCGTTGATGGCGCGGTGTTGATCCAGCAGGGCGGTGCGCGTTGTGCGCTGTTTGAACATGACTTCGCGATTGTAGAATACGCCGCCACGCAGCAGATCATACATCGACCGCATCATATGCAGCATGACGACGTTATGGCTCGCCTCTGTGATCGCCATATGAAACTGCGCGTCCAGTTGCGCTTCGTCATCTGCGTTACGCTTCTGGTGCGCCGCTTCCATCTTGTCGAAAACTGCCTGAATGACCCCAAGGTCGGTGTCAGAACCAAGCCGCGCGGCCCGTTCGGCTGCCAGCCCTTCCATGTCGCGGCGGAACGAAAGATAGTCGAACACGGCTTCGTCGTGACGTGCAAAAAGCTCTGTCAGGGCAGGGGAGAACGCGCTGCCGAGCACATCGGCGACATAGACCCCCGCGCCGGGCTTTGCGGTCAGCAATCCGCTGGCCTGAAGCTGGGCAATAGCATCCCGAAGCGAGGGGCGCGAAACGGCCAGACGCTCTGCCAGCTCCCGCTCTGCGGGTAGCCGTTCGCCGGGCCGCAGAATGCCACGCAGGATTAACTGTTCTACCTGCCTAACGACAGCGGCTGACAGTTTTTCGGAGGCAATAGGCTGAAAGGGCATCGGCGTTTCCTTGGATTGGTCAAATTATATGACCGGAGGGGCGGGGCGGCAACGCGATTGTTTTCTGCACAATGTTGGTCCGCATTAACACTTGCTTAGGGTGCCGCGCGTTAGATGGGCTCATGATGAGAGATACGCGATTCCTTACCGTCTTGCTGTGCGCCTTGGTGATGGTGTTTGTCACGGGCTGCAACATGCCGAGCGCGCATTTCAGTGGCCTGCCTGCCACTGCCATAACGGTGGACGGTTCTGACTTTGACGTGCGCATTAACGGCAATCAGGCGGAAGCGATACGCACCAATATGGAATACGCCCCCCGCTTCGGCCCAATCCGCGACCGTGCGGCGCGGGCGATGGCGCAGGTCAGCGGGTGCGAGGTCACGCATGTCGCGGGGGATCAAGCGCTTGCCGTCGGAAAGCTGGACTGCGGATGAGGGGTAGAACCGTCAAACAACCATAGCGAAAGGGAGACGCGATAACAGACATAGAATAACAATATCTTGTGGATAAGGCGGCTACTTCCCGCTCTACCTAGCGGGGTCGCGTTGACTCTAAACCCGATGATCCGCAATTCTGGCTATCCATAAGAATCAGGCGGGCACGAACATTGCGGTTTTCCAAACTCAGGCTGACAGGCTTTAAAAGCTTTGTAGACCCCACTGATCTGATCATCTCGGATGGTCTAACCGGCGTTGTTGGCCCGAATGGTTGCGGCAAGTCCAACCTGCTTGAAGCGCTCCGTTGGGTGATGGGCGAAAACCGTCCGACCGCTATGCGCGGTGGCGGTATGGAAGATGTGATTTTCGCGGGCGCGTCCTCTCGTCCGGCCAAGAACTTCGCCGAAGTTGCGTTGCATATCGACAACTCCGAACGTCTCGCGCCGGCTGGGTTTAACGACGGTGATAGCATCGAAATCATCCGGCGGATCACCCGTGATGTCGGTAGCGCCTATAAAGCGGCTGGAAAGGATGTGCGCGCGCGCGATGTGCAAATGCTGTTTGCCGACGCATCAACGGGAGCCCATTCGCCAGCATTGGTACGCCAAGGCCAGATTTCGGAACTGATCAACGCCAAACCGAAGAACCGGCGCCGTATCCTTGAAGAAGCCGCGGGTATTTCAGGGCTTTATGCCCGCCGTCACGAAGCTGAACTGAAGCTGAATGGTACCGAAGCCAACCTTGCGCGCGTTGACGATGTGGTTGAACAGCTTGCCAGTCAGCTTTCGCAATTGGCGCGCCAGGCCCGTCAGGCTGCGCGTTATCGCGATATCGGGGATGCCCTGCGCCGGACCGAAGGGGTGCTGCTGTATCGGCGCTGGCGCGTGGCCGAGGATACTCGTCAAACGACGGCCGAAGCGCTGCGCAGCCAGATGGCCACCGCCGCCGAGGCGGAAAAAGCCGTACGTCAGGCCACTGTGGCACGGCAAAAAGCCGAAGAGGCTTTGCCGCCGCTGCGTGAGGAAGAAGCGATCGCGGCCGCTATCGTGCAGCGGCTTGGTGTACAGCGCGATACCTTGAGCGATCAGGAAAACCGCGCCCGGGCCGCGATTGACGCCTTGACCAAACGCATCGCGCAGTTGACCCGTGATCTGGACCGCGAAGGTGAGTTAAACCGCGACGCCAAAGAAACGATCACGCGGTTGGAGCGGGAAGAACGTGACCTATCGGATGCGGGCGAGGGGCATGAAGCTGCGATCGCGGAGGCGGCAGAGCGCGCGAAAGAAGCCGCCGGCGTGCTAGAGAAACAGGAAGCGGATCTGTCAAAGCTGACCGAGGATGTCGCCCGTTTGGTCGCGCGTCACAGCTCTGCCGAACGCTTGCTGAACGATCACCGCAAAACGCTTCAACGATCGGAAGCGGAAGCGGATAAAGCGCGTGCCGCCGTCGCGCAGAGTGCCGCCGCACTCGAGAAAGCAAACGCCGATTTCAGTGCCGCCCAAGCTGCAGAGACACAGGCGCATGCGGCCTCTGTCGCTGCCGAGGAAGCCTTGCAAAAGGCGGAGGACGACCGCGCTGCCACCCAAAGTCGCGAAGCAGATGCCCGTGCCGAACGGTCAGAGGCCGAGGGCGAGCTGAACGCCATTCGCGCCGAAGCTGGCGCGCTGGCGAAGCTGGTAGAGCGTGACACCGCCGAGGGTGGTCAAATTCTGGACCGCCTGCAGGTCGAGCACGGGTTTGAAAAAGCGCTTGGTGCTGCCCTGGCTGATGATCTGCGCGCCCCGGATGTCGATGCCGACGGGCCCTCGGGGTGGGCATATTTACCTGCCTATTCAACGGTCCAGCCTCTACCCGAGGGGATCACCCCGCTGACGGCGCATGTCTCGGTGCCTGACGTTCTGAATCGCCGGATGAGCCAGATTGGTCTGGTCGACGCGGACGACGGCACGCGGCTTCAACCGCTGCTGCTGCCGGGCCAGCGTCTCGTCTCGCCAGAGGGCGATTTGTGGCGGTGGGATGGTTTCCGGGCGTGGGCGGAGGATGCGCCCTCGGCCGCCGCGCTTCGTTTGCAACAAATTAACCGTTTAGAGGTACTCAAGCAGGGGTTAGAGCAAACGAATCAACGGGCAGAGGCTGCGCGTGATGCACATGAAACATTGCAAAAGCTTCTGCTTGCTCAGGCAGAGGCAGACAAAAATGCGCGGGCGCTGCGGCGCGATGCAGACCGTGCTGTTGCGGATGCAGGACGGGCCCTAAGCCGGGCTGAGGCGGATCGGAACCTGGCGGAGAGCCGGTTGGACAGTTTGGGATTGGCCGTCGCCCGCCACGAGGAAGAGGCGATCGAGGGTCGACGTTTGGTGACGGAGGCAGAGAATGCGCTTGCCGCGCTTGACGACGTATCAAGTGCCCGCGCCGATGTGGAGATGTTGCGACAGACCGTTGAAGGCGCGCGCATTGCGATGATGACGAGGCGTTCTGCGCTGGACGAACTGCGTCGCGAGGGCACCGCACGCGAGAGACGTGCCCAGGATGTCGCCAAGGAGTTGGGCGGCTGGCGGAACCGCTTGGACACGGCGGGTAAACGCAGCGCCGAGCTTCTTGAGCGTAAAGAAGCGTCCGAAAGAGAGTTGACCGAAGCGAGCTCTGCCCCCGGGGAAATCGCGGCGAAACGTGAAGAGTTGACAGGCGCAATTTCTGCGGCAGAGACCCGCAAGCAGACGGCCAGCGCAGAGTTGTCTACCGGGGAAGCTGATTTGCGCGAAACGACATTGGCTGAGCGTGACGCAGAGCGCTTGGCGTCGGAGGCGCGCGAGGCGCGGGCGCGGGCAGAGGCGCGCGCAGATGCGGCGAAGGAAACGGTAACCCTTGCCGCAGAGCGCATTGATGAAGAACGTGACACGACCCCCGAAGCGCTGGCAGAAACACTTGAGATCAATGCAGATGAGATGTCAGATGTCGAGGTTCTTGAAAACCAGCTGAGCCGTTTGAAGGGACAGCGCGAAGCCTTGGGTGCTGTGAACTTGCGTGCCGAGGAAGACGCGAAAGAGGTTCAGGCGGAACACGACACTTTGGTTGGCGAAAAGGCGGATTTGACCGAGGCGATCCGGACATTGCGCAGCGGTATCGCGAGCCTGAACAAAGAAGGCCGTGAACGCTTGCTGACCGCATTCGAAGAGGTGAACAGCAATTTCTCTATGCTGTTTAAACATCTTTTTAACGGTGGTGAGGCCAACCTTGTGATGGTGGAATCGGACGATCCTCTGGAGGCGGGGTTGGAGATTATGTGCCAGCCGCCGGGCAAAAAGCTTAGCACGCTTAGCCTATTGTCGGGGGGCGAACAGACCTTGACCGCGATGGCGCTGATTTTTGCAGTGTTCCTTGCGAACCCTGCGCCAATTTGTGTGTTGGACGAGGTTGACGCGCCTTTGGATGATGCGAATGTGACGCGCTTTTGTGACCTGTTGGACGAGATGTGCCGACAGACTGACACGCGCTTTTTGATCATCACGCACCATGCAGTCACAATGGCGCGAATGGATCGGCTGTTCGGCGTCACCATGGCGGAACAGGGCGTCAGCCAGCTGGTCTCTGTCGATTTGAAGAAGGCAGAAACGCTGGTGGCCTAACGCCCGTGTCCCTAATCGCGCCCATGTGGGGCGGTGAAATCGACCGTCGGGTTAATCGGGATGATCTGATGCGGGTTCACCGTGGTCTGACTGAAATGGTAGTGCCGAACAATGTGATCAAAATGCACGGTCTCGGCGATATCAGGGTGTTGATAAAGTTGCCGGGTATAGGCCCAAAGGTTCGGGTAATCGATAAGGCGCTTATGGTTGCACTTGAAATGGGTGTGATACACGAGGTCAAAGCGCGCGAGGGTCGTGAACAGCCGCCAGTCGGCCTCGGTCAACTTGTCGCCCGCGAGAAAACGGTTGTTTTCGAGGATGCTCTCGAGCCACGCCAGACTGTCAAAAAGCGGATGGACCGCGTCGTCATAGGCATCTTGAGACGTCGCGAACCCGGCCTTGTAGACACCATTGTTAACGGTCTCGTAAACGCGTTCGTTGATGTCGGCGATTTGTTCGCGCAGGTCAGTCGGCCAATAATCATCAGTATTGCCGGTGATTTCATTAAACGCACTGTTGAACATGCGAATGATCTCGGCCGATTCGTTCGATACGATCGTGTTTTGCGCCTTGTCCCAAAGCACAGGCACCGTGACGCGGCCAGTGAAATTTGGATCGGCTTTGATATAAATGTCACGCAAAAAGTCACTGCCAAAGAGGGTGTCTCCGGTCGCGCCTTCGAAATCTGTTGCGAAAGTCCAGCCGTCTTCCATCATGTCGGGGTGTACGACCGACACGCTGATATGGTCGGTAAGATCTTTCAGCGCGCGGAAAATCAGTGCGCGATGTGCCCAAGGGCAGGCATAGCTGACGTAGAGGTGATACCGCCCTGATTGAGCTTGAAAGCCTGATTTTCCTGACGGGCCCGCGCTGCCGTCCGCTGTGACCCAGTTGCGAAATTCGGAGGTGGAGCGTTCAAACTTACCTCCGGTAGACTCCGTATCGTACCATTTATCGCGCCATTCTCCGTCGACCAGCAGTCCCATACACCACTCCTTTACTTGTTTGTGTTCAAGGTAAGTTCAGACGGGCGAAAGGCCATAGCACGCGACGCACAGTGGGGCTGCGTTGATGCACGTCGAATAAATTCTTGGGGCGCACTTGATTTTGAATCCCAGCACGTCACGCTTCATGTTGGAAGCCTTTGGAGGGAGGAAGCTGTGGAAGCCATATTGCCGAAAGACATTCAGGCCGGGCTGGATGCCGCACGGGTGGATAGCCTGCGAAAATCGTCGCGTTTGCGGGTACACGCGGACGGGGTGGAACACAAGGTCCTGCGTTATTGGGACACTGGCTTCTCGCTTGATGCGCAGACGGCACCGCAGTTGCGCGGTCGGGTCGATTTATTCGATGGCGCGGCGCATCTGTTTCAATGTTTGATCGTCGCGGTAGAGCAAGAAGGCGGTGAAATGCTGTTTGATTTCAAGCGTGCAACCCGTGTCGCGAAATCTGCGGCGCTGGATTTCGAACGGGCTGCAGATGCGCCGGCGGGTTTGATCACCGTCGACGCACAGCATTGATTTTATTGCAGGTCTTTGAACGCCTCGCGCAGACGGTTGCAGGCTTCTTCTACCCGGGCGCGCGGGGTGGCAATGTTGAACCGCAGGAAGCTTTCCCCGCCCTTGCCAAAAGTTGGCCCGTGGTTTGCAGCAATCCCAGCGGAGTTTTCGACCCGTTGGGTGAACTCTGATCTGTCCATTCCGGTTCCGCTGAAATCGACCCAAGCAAGGTAGGTTGATTGAAGCGACATGGATTGCAGCCCGGGAATGTCCTTTATCGCAGCGTCAAAGATCTGCCGGTTGCCGTCCAGATAGCTGACCAGATCATCAACCCATGCGGCCCCTTCCGGCGAATAGGCTGCGGTCGCCATAAACAGACCGAAGGAGTTTGGCGAAAGCCCCATCGCTGCAATGCGTGCCGCAAAAGTTTCGCGGAGCTTCGGATCGGGGATGATCACGTTGCCGGAGTGGGAACCGGCAATGTTAAAGGTTTTGGTCGTTGCGGTCATCATGACCAAGCGATCAGCCACGCCATCGATCAGGGCCATTGGGATATGCGTATGACCAGGCATCACCAGATCATGGTGAATCTCGTCCGAGACGAGGACAAGGTCATGGCGTTTGGCAAAGGCTGCGACCTGCTCCAACTCTGACCTCGACCAAACACGCCCGCCCGGGTTATGGGGGGAACAGAACACCAGCATCGTCTCGTTGCCAGTCATTTGCGCATCATAGGCATCGAAATCGAGCGTATACTGGCCGTCTTCTATCGCCATTTCGCATTCGACCACTTGCCGCCCTGCGGCGGAGATCACACGCGCAAAGGCGTGGTAAACCGGTGTGAACAGGACAACTCCGTCCCCGGGCTTGGTGAAAGCGTCTACGCACATCGCGGTTCCGTTAACTAGGCCGTGCGTGGTGAAAATCCACTCGGGCGCGACTTTCCAGCCGTGTCGATGCTCCATCCACCATTGGATGGCACCCAGATATTTGCTGTCATCGCCGAAGTAGCCATAGACGCCATGGTCCAACATATCTTGCAGCGCGGTTTGAACCACCTGAGGCGGGCGGAAATCCATATCCGCAACCCACATGGCAATGCCCGTATCCGCGGGGACGCCGTAGATCGGCTCCATCTTGTCCCATTTCGCGCAATGGGTGCCACGCCGGTCGATGATTTCGTCAAAGCTCATGGGGTTCTCCTGTCAGATTTGGCCGACACGCTAAACCTAATCGACCAGACCGCAAGCCCCGAGGTTGCAGCGGCGCAGGTGTTGGCCTAAATCAACCAAATGATACGCAATATTTTACTACACCCTGACCCGCGGCTGAAAAAGCCATGCGCCCCCGTGACCGATATGACGGACGAGTTGCGCAGCTTGGCTGATGATATGCTCGCCACGATGTATGACGCACCGGGGATCGGTCTTGCGGCCCCCCAGATCGGGGTGATGAACCGCTTGATCGTCATGGATTGCGTAAAGGAAGAGGGGGAGACGCCGCGACCGCTGGTGATGTTCAACCCCGAAATCATCGCCGCCTCGGACGCGCTGAACACCTATGAAGAAGGGTGTTTGTCGATCCCCGAGCAGTTTGCCGATGTGACGCGCCCCGCAGATGTGGACGTGCGCTGGATCGATATCGACGGGAACGAGCAGACCGAGACCTTTACCAAACTATGGGCGACCTGCGTGCAGCACGAGATCGACCATCTGGATGGCAAGCTTTTTATCGATTATCTGAAACCGATGAAACGGCAGATGATCACGCGCAAAATGACCAAGCTGAAACGCGAGCTGGCGCGCGGATGAGCGTGTTGGACATCGTGACCTGGCCTGACGCGCGGCTGACAGCTGTGTGCGCGCCTGTCGCCACACGCACGCCCGAGATCGACCGGCTGATCGATGACATGTTCGACACGATGTATGCCGCGCCCGGTCGCGGGTTGGCGGCCCCGCAGGTTGGCCGGACCGAGCGTATTTTCGTTTTCGATGCGGGCTGGAAGGAAGGCACCCCGACGCCTGTCGCCTGTATCAATCCGCAGATTGTCAGCCTGTCTGACGCCCGCGCGATTGGCGAAGAGGGATGTTTGTCGATCCCCGGCGTGCCGATGGATATTGCCCGCGCGACAGAGGTTACGTTGCGGTGGACGGATGCTGATGGCACCCACGAACGAAAGTTTACCGGCGCAGAGGCCGTGATCGTGCAGCATGAATATGACCACCTTGATGGCATCGTCATTTACGACCGTGTCGCGCAGGAGCAAAGCCAATGACCGTTCGTCGCATTCTTCCGTGGCCGCACGCTTGTTTGCGGACACCCGCCGCCCAAGTGGCAGAAATCAATGATGAAATTCGTGCGCTCTGGGACGACATGATCGACACGATGGACGCGATGCCGGGGGTCGGGCTGGCCGCACCGCAGATCGGGGTGTCGCTGCAGGTCGCCGTTGTCGATGCCTCGCAAGCGCGGGATAAACGGATCCGTTTGGCAAATCCTGTCGTCATCGACGCGTCGGCGATCATGAATGAATACGAAGAGGCGAGCCCGAATTTGCCCGGAATATCGGCCAAGATCCGGCGTCCACGTGGTGTGAAAGTGCAGTATCTTGACGAGCAGGGCGCGACAGTGACGCGCGATTTCGTCGGGTTGGAGGCGACCAGCGTGCAGCATCAGATCGACCATCTTGCCGGAAAAATGTTTGTCGACAATCTGAGTAAAACGCGTCGTGATATGCTGCTGCGCAAGGCGCGCAAGTACAAGGGCTGACTGCCTCTACGGTTTGAAGGGAAGTGTTCGATGCGTGTTATCTTTATGGGAACACCTGATTTTTCAGTGCCAGTGTTGGATGCGTTGGTCTTGGCCGGCCACGAAATCGCCGCCGTCTATTGCCAGCCGCCGCGCCCTGCAGGGCGAGGCAAAAAGGACCGCCCCAGCCCGGTTCAGCAACGGGCAGAGGCTTTGGGGTTGCTGGTACGTCACCCCGTTTCGTTGAAAACCGCCGAAGCGCAGGCGGAGTTTGCAGCGCTCGGCGCGGATGTGGCTGTTGTAGTGGCCTATGGTCTGATTTTGCCCCAAGCCGTACTGGATGCGCCGAAATCCGGGTGTCTGAATATCCACGCGAGTTTGTTGCCCCGATGGCGGGGTGCCGCGCCGATCCATCGGGCGATCATGGCGGGCGACGTTGAAACGGGCGTGTGTATCATGCAGATGGAGGCGGGGCTGGACACGGGGCCCGTACTGTTGCGCGCCGCGACGCCGATCCGCACCACCGAGACGACGATCGAACTGCATGACCGACTAAGCGCCATGGGCGCCGACTTGATCGTGGAAGCACTTCGGCAACTGCCTGACTTGCAACCGGAACCGCAGCCCGAAGAGGGCGTGACCTATGCCAGTAAAATTGACAAGGCCGAGGCGCGCATCGATTGGTCGCGCCCCGCAACAGAGGTGGACCGGCAAATCAGGGGGCTGTCGCCGTTTCCTGGTGCATGGTTCGATCTGGACGGCACGCGGGTGAAGGTGCTGGCATCGAAGCTTGCCGAGGGCGAGGGTGCAGCGGGCGAGGTTCTGGATGACACTCTGCGCGTCGGTTGCGGGAAGGGTGCGGTTCAGCTGATCCGCTTGCAACGTGCGGGGAAAGCGGCGCAAGATGCGCAGACATTCCAGCGTGGTGCGCAGATCGCTGCGGGCACAGTTCTAAGCAAAGGGTAAATCATGCTTCCGACGCTTATTGGCACGGTTGTGATCGCGGGGCTTGTCGGCTTTTTCGCCGAAAAGTCAGGCTTTACCCGCAACGGCTATCTTGCCTCGATCATCATCTGCGTGGGCGGCGCTTTTCTGTTTTATTTTGTGCGGTTGATGTTCGGCTTCGGGTTTAATTCGGCCGGCATGAACGCCATCGCGTCCTCTATCGGGGCGCTGATCATCGTGCCGTTTCACTGGCGTAGAAAGTAACGTTACACCCGCGGCGGGCGGCTTTTGTACACGGGCAGGTGCCACCCGAAATACAGCGATCCGGCACGCAAAATCCACGTCATACAGGCACCGGCAAACAGCGCCAGCGCATCATCGCCCAGAATGCTACGGATGATGACAGCGGTTGCAGCACCGGCGAAAGCGGCGGTCACATAAAGTTCACCCTGTTGCAGAACAAGCGGGACTTCCCCCACGACAACATCGCGCATCAACCCGCCCATGCAGCCGGTGATCATCCCCATCAGCACCACGACCACAGCGGATTGATCAAGCGAGATCGCCACACCCGTACCCGCAGCAACCGCCACGGCGAGCGCCACGGAATCGAGCCATAGCAGCGCGCGATAGCGGCTTTCGAGAAGATGTGCGGTAAAGAAAACCACCATTGCGGCAGTGACGCCCACGGCGAGATGGGTAGGGTTCGCAATCCAGAAAATCGGGTTTCGATCCAGCAACAGGTCGCGCAGTGTGCCGCCGCCCAAGGCCGTGAGGCAGGCGATAAAGGCGAAGCCTACAAGGTCAAGCTGAGCGCGGCTGGCGACCAGCGCCCCCGTAATCGCAAAGACCAGAACGGAGGCATATTCCAGCAGGGTGATCAGGCTCATTTGGTTTTGAACGGGGCCATGCCCGCCCGCGCCAATTCATCGGCGCGCTCGTTCTCGGGATGGCCAGCGTGGCCTTTGACCCATTCCCAGGTGACCTGATGCCGCGCATTTGCCGCATCCAGCCGCTGCCAAAGCTCCGCGTTTTTGACGGGCTTTTTAGCGGCATTCTTCCAGCCGTTTTTCTTCCAGCCGTAGATCCAGCCGGTGATGCCATTTTTGACATAGTTACTGTCGGTGACGATCGTGATCTCGGTCGGGCGGGCCAGCGCTTCGAGCGCGCTGATGGCGGCCATCAGCTCCATCCGGTTGTTGGTGGTGGCGGGTTCGCCGCCTTTCAACTCGCGCTCCTTAACGATCTTGTCGCCATCCATCGCCCGCATCAGGGCACCCCAGCCACCGGGGCCGGGATTGCCGGAGCAGGCACCATCAGTATATGCAATCAGCTTGGTCATGGGGCTGCCTTATCCAGTCTGGCGTGGGGGCGTCCAGCCTAATCTACGCCCCGCCCGCAAGTTTCGCTGCTACAGAAAGACGCCCACAGCCAGACACGCCAGCACGACGGCGGTCAGAAGCGTGCGCAGCTTTAGCCACCAGCGCGGCGCAAGACGCCAGTGCCAGAAGGCGGCATCAAGGACCAGTAGACCCGCAAAACCGAACATCAGGTTCAGCCCCGCACCCACGGGGCCGCCGCTGGTCATGAAGAACGCCCAAAGCGCCGGGATCACGGCGAGGATATAGCCGGCCGTCGCCTTCGCCCCGCTGGTCTTGGTTGCGAATCCCCATAGCACGCCGGACATGAAGGAAAGAATAACCGTGCCGTAGAACAGTTGGATATATGGCCCGACAAAACGGCCGCCGAACGTCGCCGCGCCCCAGTTCGCCAAGGGATCAACCAGCCCGGTCAAGGCCCCCCAGACAAAGGGAGTAAGCCCGGCAAGGCCAAGCCAAAGCGGCGCGCGGGGGATGCCGGTCATGCGGGTACCCGCAGCACACGGGGGACTTTGAATTCCACATTCTCTACCGCGGTTTCCACCATTTCGGTGGTCACATCATATCGGTCTTTGAACGCGTCAATGACCTCGTTGATAAGCTGTTCGGGGGCCGAGGCACCGGCGGTGATCCCGATGCTTTTGATCCCCTCGAGGCTGCGCCAGTCGATGTCCGTCGCGCGCTGCACCAGTTGGGCGTAATCGCAGCCCGCACGCGATCCGACCTCGACCAGACGGCGAGAGTTCGATGAGTTTGGCGCGCCCACCACGAGCATCGCATCGCATTTCGGCGCCATTGCCTTCACCGCTTCTTGCCGGTTGGTCGTGGCGTAGCAGATGTCTTCCTTGTGCGGCCCGATGATCTGCGGGAAGCGTTTGTTCAGGGCGGCGACAATCTCGGCTGTGTCATCGACGCTTAACGTTGTCTGGGTGACATAGGCCAGCTTGCTCGGGTCGCGCACCTCGACGGTTTCGACATCGGCGGGCGTTTCAACCAGCAAAACCTCGCCGGGGGGGAGCTGCCCCATGGTGCCAATGGTTTCGGGGTGGCCCGCGTGGCCGATCATGATCATCTGCAGCCCCGCGTCGGCGTGGCGTTGCGCCTCGATATGCACCTTGGAGACAAGCGGGCAGGTCGCGTCGACATAGACCATATTGCGTGCCTCGGCCTTGGCGGGAACGGCTTTCGGTACGCCGTGCGCCGAGAAAATTACGGGCCGGTCATCGGGGCATTCCGACAGTTCCTCGACAAAGATCGCCCCCCGTTCGCGCAGCCCGTCGACGACGAATTTATTGTGCACGATCTCGTGGCGCACATAAACTGGTGCGCCCCATTTCTCGATGGCCATTTCGACGATCTTGATCGCACGGTCGACGCCCGCACAGAACCCGCGTGGCGCGGCAAGATACAGGGTCAAAGGCGGTTTGGTCATCACACTCTCCTTGGGCATGGGCCATAGGTAAGGGTTGCGCGGCGCATCGTCCAGACCAGCGGCGGCACAGTCTAATGCTTCAAATGCGCGCGCACGTATTGCGGGGGCATGAGGGATGCGGAGATTTAGGCGCGCCGTCGCGGGTTATTCGTCAGATGTTTCACGTGGAGGCCGGCCAATAACGTCGCGCAGGTCTTCGAGTTCGATAAAGTTGTCCACTTGGCGGCGCAACTCGTCCGAGATCATGGGCGGTTGGCTGCGGATCGTGCTGACAACAGAGACGCGCACGCCCTGGCGTTGAAGGCTTTCGACCAACGGGCGGAAATCGCCGTCACCGGAGAAGATCACGATGTGGTCAAGATGTGGCGCAAGCTCCATCGCGTCGACCGCAAGCTCGATATCCATGTTCCCCTTGACCTTCCGGCGGCCCATGCTGTCGGTGTATTCCTTGGCCGGTTTGGTCACCATGGAGAAGCCGTTATAGTTCAGCCAGTCGACCAGCGGGCGTATGGGGGAGTATTCGTCATTTTCCAGCAAAGCGGTATAGTAAAAGGCACGCAGCAGTTTGCCGCGGCGCATGAACTCCTGCCGCAGTAGCTTGTAATCAATGTCAAAACCCAGGTTCTTGGCTGCTGCGTAAAGGTTGGAGCCGTCGATGAATAAAGCGAGCCGTTCGTCCTTGTAGAACATGAAGTGCCTTCCTAATACACGTCGTTCGGAAATTTGCGTCGTGTAGAGCCGCTATAAAACGAAATGTTTCAAATTTAGTTTCCGACTATGAATACAATACTAACTAAGGTTTTTTCGAGAGGCAGCAAGTGAAGACATTGGCCATCCCTGACCCCAAGGGGGGTGAAATCGGCAAGTGCGCGCTGATCGCCCTCGGGAGCAATCAATCATCAGTTGCGGGAGGGCCGGCGGAAACTCTGCGGCGGGCCCTTGATATTATGGTCGGTATGGGCGCGCGGGTTGCCGCTCTTAGCCCGTTTTACTCAACCTATGCGTTTCCTGCGGGGTCAGGCCCGAATTTCGTAAATACAACCGCTAGTATAAGGGTAGAAGGGGAGCCGGATCAAGTTTTAGCTATTCTTCATGCCGTCGAAGCAGAGCTTGGGCGCGAGCGGCAAAGCCGTTGGGCCCCTCGGACGGTCGATCTGGATCTCATCGCGATGGGGGATGTGGTGTTGCCGGATGTACAGACCCAGACCGATTGGCGGGAGATTCCGCTTGAACAGCAGATGGTCAATGCGCCTGACCAGCTGATCCTGCCGCACCCGCGGCTTCAGGATCGTGCCTTTGTTTTGGTGCCGCTGGCGGACATCGCGCCGGACTGGCGTCATCCCCTGATCGGCAAAACCGTTCGCGAGATGTTGAATGACCTGCCAGAGGCAGATAAAAAGGGGGTATGGCCGCTGGAATAGGCCCTTGTAAATTCCGCCGATGGCTTCTAAATAGTCGGCTTCTTGCAGCATTCATGATTGGAGCATCCCCATGGCCCGCGTCACTGTCGAAGATTGTGTAGATAAAGTGCCAAACCGGTTCGAGCTTGTCATGCTTGCCGCGCATCGTGCGCGTGAAATTGCGGCTGGTTCTACGGTTACTGTTGATCGCGATAACGACAAAAACCCTGTCGTGTCCCTGCGCGAGATTGCGGATGAAACCCAATCGGCCGACGAGCTGCGCGAGCGTCTGATCGAAAGCAACCAGAATCAGATCGAGGTTGATGAACCCGAAGAGGACGCAATGGCGCTTCTTATGGGGGCTGAGCAAGATAAGCCCGAAGAGGACAGCATGTCCGAAGAAATGCTGCTGCGGCAGTTGATGGCGGCACAAGGGCAGGGCTAAGGCCCGCGCCCTTCGGGGCTTATAGGCAGGACAGGTATGAATACCGCCGACATTACGGCTGACGACCTTATCGCGCTTGTGCGCGCCTATAACCCTAAGACGAACGAAAATCAGATCAGGCTGGCCTATGAGTATGGCCAGCAGATGCACGAGGGCCAGTTCCGCCATTCCGGAGAGCCCTATTTCACGCATCCGGTCTCTGTCGCGGCCATTTTGACCGAACAGCAGCTGGATGACGCGACCATCATCACCGCATTGCTGCACGACACGATCGAGGACACGAAAGCGTCCTATAGCAGCGTCGATGAAAAGTTCGGACATGATGTCGCTGAACTGGTCGATGGCGTGACCAAGCTGACCAACCTGCAACTGAATTCCAACGAGACAAAACAGGCCGAGAACTTTCGCAAGCTGTTCATGGCAATGTCGAAAGATCTGCGGGTTATTTTGGTTAAGTTGGCGGATCGGCTGCATAATATGCGCACGATCAAGTCGATGCGCCCTGACAAGCAGATCCAGAAAGCACGTGAAACGATGGATATCTATGCGCCTCTTGCGGGGCGTATGGGCATGCAATGGATGCGCGAAGAGCTCGAGGATCTGGCCTTTCGCGTGCTCAACCCCGAAGGGCGACAGTCGATCATCCGGCGCTTTATCACCCTTCAGCGCGAAACGGGCGATGTCATCCAACGAATCACCGGCGACATGCGGCACGAGCTTGAGAAAGCCGGGATCGAGGCCGAGGTCTTTGGGCGGGCGAAAAAACCGTATTCGATCTGGCGCAAGATGCAGGAAAAGCAGCAATCCTTTTCCCGTTTATCGGATATTTACGGTTTCCGCGTTATCACCACCTCGGAGGATGAATGTTATCGCGCACTTGGCACCATCCATCGGCGCTGGCGGGCCGTGCCGGGCCGGTTCAAGGATTATATCAGTCAGCCCAAGACGAACGGTTACCGGTCGATCCATACCACCGTCTCTGGCCGTGACGGCAAACGGGTCGAGGTGCAGATCAGAACGCGGCAAATGCATGATGTCGCTGAATCCGGTGTGGCGGCGCATTGGTCCTATCGTGACGGTGTGCGGTCGCGGAACCCCTTTGCTGTTGATCCGGTCAAATGGGTCGCGCAACTGACAGAGCAGCTCGATTCAGAGGAGGATCACGAAGATTTCCTCGAGGCGGTCAAGCTTGAGATGTACGCCGATCAGGTGTTCTGCTTTACCCCCAAGGGCGAGGTGGTCAAGCTGCCGCGTGGGGCGACGCCGATTGATTTCGCCTATGCGATCCACACGCGAATCGGGTCTGCCTGCGTGGGTGCCAAGATCGACGGGATGCGCGTGCCTTTGTGGACGCGGGTGAAAAACGGCCAGTCGATCGAGATTATTACCGCCCAAGGTCAGACACCGCAGGCGACATGGCTGGATATCGCAACGACGGGCAAGGCCAAGACGGCGATCCGTCGGTCGCTGCGTGAACTGGATCGCGCGCGCTTTGTCAGCCTTGGACGCGAACTTGCCCGCTCTGCCTTCGAGCAGATGAATAAATCGGCGACGGAGAAAGTGCTGCGCACCGCGGCGCGCAACCTGCGCCTTTCCAGCGCGGAGGAGCTTTTGGCGCAGCTTGGCTCTGCCGAACTGACGGGCCAAGAGGTGGTGCAGGCCGTCTATCCCAACCTGCGCCCCAAACCCGGGGAACATGTCGACCGCAAGCGCGCGGTGGTGGGGCTGGAAGCGGGGCAATCCTTTGACCGGTCGCCTTGTTGTCAGGCGCTGCCGGGGGAACGCATTGTCGGCATCACCTTCCGCGGGCAGGGCGTCAAAATCCACACCATCGATTGCGAGCGTCTGTCGCATTACGAGGACCAGCCCGAACGCTGGCTGGACCTGCGTTGGCACGACGGGCCACATCCCGCGATCTATGGGGCGACACTGGATCTGACCATCGGCAATGGGGCGGGCGTGCTGGGGCGGATTTGTACGCTGATTGGCCAATCCTCCGCCAATATCGCGGATCTGGAATTTTTGGACCGCAAGCCTGACTTTTATCGGTTGTTGATCTACGTAGAACTGCGAGACATTGCGCATCTACATTCTTTGATCCCGATGTTGGAGGCCGAGAGCGAGGTCGCCGAGATCAGCCGATACCGGAACCCCGACTTGTTCAAGGCAGGTACCAAAGACGCATGATCCGCCCGGACTGCACTGACCCAAGGACGAACTGTTGATTTTCAAACGCCGCGACCCAAAGCCGACAGTGCGCGCGATGGCTGAATTCATGTGGCCTCGGGGTGGTTGGACGCGGGCGTTTCACTATGTCAAACACCGGATGCGCCGCTTGCCCGACACGCCCGAACGCATTGCGCGTGGCATCTGGGCCGGTGTTTTTACCACGTTTACGCCCTTCTACGGCATGCATTTTATCGTGGCGGCGCTGGTATCGCGTGTCATGCGGGGCAATCTGCTGGCCGCATTGATGGGGACGTTTTTTGGCAACCCGCTGACCTATGTCCCGATCGGGTTGTCATCGCTGTCCATGGGGCATTGGATTCTCGGTTCCCACATGCGGACGGGGGAGCATCGGTCCTTCGGGGGCAAGTTCTTTGACGCCGGTCACGACTTGTTGGCCAACTTTGTGGCGATCTTTACCAGCCGCGACATGGATTGGTCAGGGCTTGAGGTCTTCTGGCATCAGGTGTTCTATCCGTATCTGATCGGGGGCATCGTGCCCGGCATGATCTGCGCCACGATCGCCTATTATCTGGCCGTGCCCTTGCTGCGGGCCTATCAAAAGCGGCGCAAGGGCGCGATCAAGGCCAAGTTCGATTTGTTGAAAAAGAAAGCCTCGGCCAAGGCCGAGGCGAAACGCAAGGCAGAGCAGGCGGCTCTGGAGGGGAAAGACCATGGCGGCACAAGGTAAGCTTCGGCTTGGCGTAAATATTGACCACGTGGCGACTGTGCGGAATGCGCGCGGCGGTGCCTATCCGGACCCGCTGCGCGCAGCCCGCGCCGCGCAAGAGGCCGGCGCTGATGGCATCACCGCGCACCTGCGTGAGGATCGACGCCACATCACAGATGCGGATATCGAAGGACTGCAAGAGGTGTTGAACGTGCCGCTCAACTTCGAGATGGCCGCCACGGAAGAGATGCAGGCCATCGCCCTGCGCCACAAACCCCATGCCGTCTGCATCGTGCCGGAAAAGCGCGAAGAGCGGACAACCGAAGGCGGGCTTGAAGTCGCACGGGAGGAAAACCGGCTGGCGCATTTCATTGCTCCTCTGCGCGAAGCGGGCAGCCGCGTCAGCATCTTCATCGCCGCCGATCAGCGCCAGATTGAGGCGGCGAACCGCATCGGGGCAGAGGTGATCGAACTGCACACCGGTGCCTATTGCGACGCCTATGCCGAAGGACATTGGGAGGAAGCGCAAAAGGAGCTGCAAAAGCTCGAAGAGATGTCAAAATTCGCCCATGATCTGGGGCTTGAGGTGCACGCGGGCCACGGTCTCACCTATGATACCGTCAGCCCCGTCGCAGCTTTCCCCGAGGTGCAAGAGCTGAACATCGGGCATTTTCTGATTGGCGAGGCGATCTTTTTGGGCCTCGGCCCCGCCATCGCCGAGATGCGCCGCCTGATGGATGACGCCCGCAAGGGCTGAGGGCGCGGCATGATTTTGGGCATCGGCACCGACCTCGCGAATATCGAACGGATTCAAGGCACGCTGGACCGCTTTGGCGACCGTTTCCGCAATCGCGTGTTCACCGAGGTCGAACAGCTAAAGGCCGAACGTCGCCGTGATGTCGCGGGCACCTACGCCAAACGCTGGGCCGCGAAAGAGGCATGTTCAAAGGCGCTTGGCACCGGTCTGCGCATGGGGATCGCTTGGCGCGATATGGCGGTGAGCAACCTGCGCACCGGCCAGCCCGTGATGGAGGTCACCGGCTGGGCGGCGGAGCGTTTGGCCAAGATGACACCCGACGGCCACGAGGCGATCATTCACGTCACGCTGACAGATGATCACCCTTGGGCACAGGCCTTTGTCGTCATCGAAGCCCGCCCCAAGGCAGGTATTCAGACCTAACGGCAGATCATAGCCCATTCGGTCGATGGATCGGGGGCAGGGTTGCTTGACTTGCGTCAATGGCACCCGCATGTAACGCTCGAACGCATGAACAGGAGCGCCAAAATGGCCGCCAAAGAGAAAACCGGCAACGCCTTTGTCGAAACCATCAAAACAATCGTCTATGCGCTGTTGATCGCAGGGGTCTTTCGGACCCTGTTTTTCCAGCCTTTCTGGATCCCTTCGGGGTCGATGAAAGAGACGTTGTTGATCGGGGATTTCCTGTTCGTAAACAAAATGGCCTATGGCTATTCCTACGCCTCCTGTCCCAGCGTGATGATGCCGCGGTTCGGCATTGAGGTCGACGCGAAAGACGTCTGCGGTGTGTTTGACGGCGACAACACGCGTTTGTTCGGATCAGAGCCCGAGCGGGGCGATGTGGTGGTTTTCCGTCATCCCGTGTCTGGTCGCGATTACATCAAGCGTCTGATCGGCTTGCCGGGGGACAAGGTTCAGATCACCGACGGTGTGGTCAGCATCAATGGCACGGCGGTTGAACTGCGTGACGATGGTGTCTTCGAAGAGGTGATGGACCGTCAGGGCCCGCAGGGTATGCGTCCGCGTTGCGAGAACGGTGCCGTCGGTGCCGGTGGTGTATGTGAAAAATCCCGCCAGATCGAAGTGCTCCCTAACGGGGTCGAACATGCGATCCTGAACATTGGCAATCAGGCGTCGGACAATACCGGTGTCTACACGGTGCCAGAAGGGCATTACTTTTTCATGGGTGACAACCGCGACAACTCTGCCGATAGCCGTCTGGCACAGCAGGCCGGTGGCGTCGGTTTCGTGCCGTACGAAAACCTGATCGGCCGCGCGGACCGGATCATGTTCAGCTCGGCCGGTCGGTCGATGTTGTTCTTCTGGACATGGCGCAGCGATCGTTTCTTTAAGGCGATCAAGTGAAGTTAAATGCTGATCTCCGGGCCTTTGAAGGCCGCATCGGGTACCACTTTGCCAAGCCGGAGCTGTTGAACCGCGCGGTGACCCATGCCTCTATGTCGTCGGCCAATCGTGACGACAACCAGCGGCTTGAGTTTCTGGGGGATCGTGTTCTGGGGCTGGTGATGGCCGAAGCGCTGCTGAAACTTGATCCGGCGGCAACCGAAGGGCAGCTGGCCCCGCGGTTCAACGCATTGGTGCGCAAGGAAGCCTGCGCCGAGGTCGCGCGCGAGATCGACATGGGCGCTGTGCTCAAGCTTGGCCGGTCAGAGATGTTGTCTGGCGGCCGCCGCAAGCAGGCGTTGTTGGGGGACGCGATCGAGGCTATCATCGCGGCTGTCTATCTGGATGGCGGATTTGACGAGGCCAAAGCGTTGATCCTGCGATTGTGGGGTGACCGTGTGATGCAGGTCAAGCAAGACGCCCGCGACGCCAAGACCGCGCTGCAAGAATGGGCGCAAGCGCGCGGCTTGCCGCCCCCCGCCTATGTTCAGACTGACCGGCAGGGGCCAGACCACGCCCCGGTGTTTACCATCACCGCCCGGATTGAAAACGGGGCCAGCGCCGTTGCGTCCGCCCCATCGAAACGTCAGGCCGAACAGGCCGCTGCCAAGACGCTCTTGGCCCAATTGGAGAGACCCTCATGACCACGCGCGCCGGATTTATCGCCCTGATCGGCGAGCCCAACGCGGGCAAATCGACGTTGCTGAACCGCATGGTCGGCGCGAAAGTGTCGATCGTGACCCATAAGGTGCAGACCACACGCGCCCGTATTCGTGGGGTCGCGATGGAAGGGGAAAGCCAGCTTGTGTTCGTGGACACGCCCGGTCTGTTCCAGCCCCGTCGCCGTTTGGACCGCGCCATGGTGGCCGCGGCTTGGGGGGGCGCTGCCGATGCGGATGTTGTCATTCTGCTGATCGAGGCCAACCGCGGGATCACCGAAGGGGTCGAACGTATCCTGGAAGGCCTCGCTGACATTGGTCAGGGGCGCAAGGTCGCGCTTGCGATCAACAAGATCGACCGTGTCGAAGCTCCGGTCCTGTTGGGGCTGAGCAAAGAGATGAACGACCGCTATGATTTTGCCGAAACATTCATGATCTCGGCCGAGCGGGGGCATGGTGTGGATACGTTGCGCCAATGGCTGGCGGGCGAATTGCCCGAGGGGCCTTGGCTCTATCCCGAAGATCAGATTGCCGATCTGCCTATGCGCATGATCGCCGCCGAAATGACCCGTGAGAAACTGACCCTGCGTCTGCATCAGGAGCTGCCCTATCAGCTGACGGTCGAGACGGAGAACTGGGAAGAGCGTAAAGACGGCTCTGCCCGGGTGGATCAGTTGATCTATGTGGTGCGCGACGGTCACAAGGGGATCGTGCTTGGCAGCAAGGGCGAGACGATCAAGGCGGTCAGCAAAGCCTCTCGCGAGGAGCTTGAAGAGTTTCTGGGGCGGAAAGTGCATCTGTTTTTGCAGGTCAAAGTGCGCCCGAACTGGCTGGACGAGGCGGAGCGCTACTCCGAGATGGGGCTGGAGTTCAAAGACGGCAATGTCTAGATCTGGTGCGGCCCGACCCTTCGGGGAGGATTTTACACCATTTGGAACGACGGGGCTGTCATGGCCCGGCTGACCGCGCGGTTCTGGGTCGATGCCTATCTGGCGCGGCTGCGGGTCTATGATATTCCTGCCTTCGTGGTCGCGCATGGGGATGACACCGGCGGCGCTGTTCTGGTGAAGCTCGCAACGCTCGATGGAAATGCACAGCTTTTTCAGAAAAGTTTCGATTTGATCAGTGGTGAGCGGACCTGGGTCGAAATGACAAGTGGACAGGAGCCGGAGGTTGATGCGTCGATCAGCCGACAGCGCGGCTTTGATCCGGACCTATGGGTGATCGAGGTAGAAGACAGGCAGGGTCGGCATCTGCTGCATGAGGACGGGCTGAGCTGATGGAATGGCGCGATCAAGGCATTTTGCTCAGCGCGCGCCGCCATGGTGAGACATCGGCCATCATCGAGGTGTTCACCCCCGAGCGCGGCCGCCACGCCGGGATCGTGCGTGGGGGTACCAGTCGCAAGATTGCCCCAATTCTCCAACCGGGTGCGCAGTTAGACATCGCATGGCGCGCGCGGCTTGAGGATCATATCGGCGCGTTTATTGTAGAGCCCGTACGCAGCCGCGCCGCATTGGCAATGCATGATCGGCTGAGCCTTGCGGGGTTGAATGCGGTGACGGGGCTGCTTGCCTTTGCATTGCCCGAACGCGAAGCGCATCCGCCATTATATCGTCGAACTGAAGCGCTTCTGGATCTATTGGGGCAGGGGGACCTGTGGCCATTGGCCTATCTTCAATGGGAAATCAGCCTGTTAGACGAGCTTGGCTATGGGCTTGATCTGAGCGCCTGTGCGGTGACCGGACGGACCAGCGGGCTGGTCTTTGTATCTCCGAAAACGGGGCGTGCCGTGACCCGAGAAGGGGCGGGGGAGTGGGTTGATAAAATGCTGCCATTGTCGCCCGTTTTACGTGGGGAAGGGGATGCGAGCGATGCGGATATTGCGCTGGCGTTCAAAACCACGGGATATTTCCTAGAGCGGCATCTGGCGCGCGATCTAGGGGACAAGCCCCTACCCGAGGCGCGCGCGCGCTACGTCGAGGCATTTAGTCAACGGCGCGAAACACCATATTAAGGTTCTCGGTGTTAGACAGAATCATGACGTCATTCAGAATCTCGACGAGGGTGGCGTTGTTGAGCGCGTCGATAACAATGTTTTCTTGGCTGAGATCAGGACATGCCTTTTTGGTGGAGGATATGAGCGTGAAAGAAAACCAGGGGTAGGGCAGCTTGTTCGTGCCGGACATCCGATTGCAGGGGCCTTGAACGGTAACCTGTTCTTTTTCTGGAAAGGACATCTGTGTGTTTGCTGAGAACATGACCCCGTTTAGTTCTTGCAAGCGCCATAGGCGATCGGCGGCCCCATACGCCCGCAGAGTTTCGTCCTGACTGCACTGGGTTGTCAGGGCTATGGCCAGAAAGAGTGAGGTCAGCTTGATCATGGGGTCCGGATAGGCAGCCCGACGATTTCACGCGTCAGGCTGCCCGAACTTCATCCGAGCAAACGGCGCGAGATGACCTGCGCCTGAATCTCTGCCGCGCCTTCGAAAATGTTGAGGATACGTGCGTCACATAGGACACGGCTGATTTTGTATTCGAGTGCAAAACCGTTGCCGCCATGGATCTGCAAGCCATTGTCAGCCGCCGCCCAAGCGACCCGTGCGCCGAGCAGTTTGGCCATGCCCGCTTCGACATCACAGCGCCGGCCTTCGTCTTTTTCAAACGCCGAGAAATAGGTGAGCTGGCGGGCGATCATGATTTCGACCGCCATCATCGCCAGTTTGGACGACACGCGAGGGAAGTTGATGAGAGACTTGCCGAACTGCTTGCGATCAATTGCGTATTGCATCGAAATGTCGAGCGCGGATTGCGCGACCCCGATGGCACGCGCGGCTGTCTGGATGCGCGCGCTTTCAAAGGTTTCCATCAACTGTTTGAACCCTTTGCCCTCTTCGCCGCCCAACAGGTTTTCACCTTTGACGTGGAAGCCGTCGAAACCGAGCTCGTATTCCTTCATGCCGCGATAGCCGAGCACTTCGATCTCGCCGCCGGTCATGCCTTCGGAAGGGAAAGGGTTCGCGTCGTCGCCCGGCGTTTTCTCGGCCAAGAACATCGACAGGCCCTTGTAGTTCGACGTCTGCGGATCCGTGCGCGCCAGCAGCGTCATCACATGGGTCCGGGCCGCGTGCGTGATCCAGGTTTTATTGCCAGTTATCTTATAATCGTCGCCATCTTTCACCGCGCGCGTGCGCAAAGAACCAAGGTCAGAGCCGGTGTTCGGTTCCGTGAAGACGGCTGTGGGCAAGGTCTCGGCGCTGGCGATCCGCGGGAGCCACTTTTCTTTTTGGGCGTCCGTCCCGCCTGCGATGATCAGTTCGGCCGCGATTTCAGACCGCGTGCCGAGCGAGCCCACGCCGATATAGCCGCGCGACAGCTCTTCCGAGACGACGCACATAGAGGCTTTGGACAGCCCAAAGCCACCGAATTCTTCTGGGATCGTCAGGCCGAAAACGCCCATTTCTGCCAATTCATTGATGACTTCAATCGGGATCAGCTCGTCCTTCAGGTGCCATTCGTGGGCAAATGGTTCAACTTTTTCAACAGCGTAACGACGGAACTGTTCGCGGATCATCTCCAGCTCTTCGTCAAGGCCGGACCGCCCGACGGTGATGTTGGCGCTTTGCTCTTGCATGAGTTCGACAAGGCGCGTGCGTGCAGCCTGCGAATTGCCTCGTTGCTGCAGTGTCGTGATGCCAGCATTGGAAAACGCGTTTTGATCTGTGGTAGAGACGCCAAGATCGTGCAAGCGCAGAATTTCCCCTTGGTTCATCTGAATGCCGCCGGAAATCTGGCACAGGTATTCGCCGAATGCAATTTGATGGATCAGCTGTTCTGTTTCTGAAAACTTGCCATCTGCGTCGAGCTTCTCTGCCCATAGCTGCATCTGGTGAAGCGATTGGGCGTAGGTTGCAAGCCACGCAAGACCATGTGCGGCGGTTTGGTTTTCTTCGACCAGTGCATTCGACACTTTCCCGTCTTGAGAAACGGTCGCACGAACCGCGGATTTAGCGGCTTCTAAAAGGCGGTCTACCGGGGCCAGCGTTGATCTGGTGGTTGCGAGCAGGTCATCGATCACGATGTCCGCGCCAGAAATCACGTCTTGTCCATCATGTGCCATCTGTAAGCTCCCTTGTTTGGTTAAGCACGGCATAACCTTTTCGCAGGTGCAGCACAATAAAGATACGTTTTGCTGCGTCAATTTGGTTTAAAATTACGCTAAGGATTTCGCGTGCGCTCCGCTGCAATCTTGGTATGACGTGCGATATGGACATGTTTTTCAGTTTATTGACGCCGTCAGAATGGGCGTTCGCCTTTGGAATTGGCCTTGTGGCGGGATTCATTAAAGGCGTCGTGGGGTTCGCGATGCCGCTGGTGCTAATCTCAGGGCTAACGATGTTCTTGTCGCCTGAGCTTGCCCTTGCCGGGCTGATCTTCCCGACTGTAATTACCAATATGTTTCAGGCACTAAGGCAGGGGGTGGCCGCGGCTTGGGACTCCATCAAAATGTTTAAGGTTTTCCTGATTGCGGGCGGCATAGCGCTTAGCTTGTCAGCGCAGACCGTGCGTTTTCTCGCCGCCGATACGATGCTGCTGGTGATTGGTGTTCCGATCACATTGTTCGCGCTGTGGCAGGTCACGGGGCGTAGCTTCACCCTGTCGCACCGATCTACAAAACTAGAAGCATTTATAGGTGCCTTCGCCGGGGCGGTCGGTGGCGTATCGGCCGTTTGGGGGCCGCCTACCGTCGCCTACCTGACCGCATTGGGCACGCCCAAGCACGACCAAATGCGGGTTCAGGGTGTCATCTACGGACTCGGCGCGGTGCTATTGTTGTTTTCACACTTCGGATCTGGCGTGCTTCGCGCTGAAACCGTGCCCTTTTCCGCCGTCATGATCTTGCCGTCGCTCACCGGTATGTGGCTTGGCAGCAAAGTCATGGATAAGATTGACCAAGCGTCCTTTAAGAAAGCGACGCTGGTCATCCTATTGATTGCAGGCGCAAACTTGGTGCGCCGAGGGGTGTTTGGTTAAGGCTTAGCCCTGACGCGCGACCGTCAGCCCAGACACATCTTCGATAAACGTCACAATACGTGTTTTGAGCGCGTCATCGTTTATTGCGGCCAAGGCGCTGACAATCTCGATGCTCGGGTCGGCTTTGGGCGCATCATTCGTGTTGTCATGCAGACCTTCAAAGAAATATGCGGGCGTTACGTCTAAAATCTGGGACAGTTCAAACAGGCGGCTTGCCGCGACCCGGTTTGACCCGATTTCGTATTTCTGGATTTGCTGGAACGACAGGTTTAACCGCTTGGCCACATCAGTTTGGGAAAGCCGACGCAGCGTACGGATCTGTTTAAGTTTTTTGCCGACGTGGATGTCCACTGGATGCGACATATTAATTACCTCCGGTTGTTGTTGAACTAGTCATCCCCAAATCACTCTTTCCGTTCAATTGGATAGATTTATTCAATTTGTGGTTACAAAGTGGCCAAGGGTGTATTATGAATAATGCCTTAATGTATGATTAATTTACCATTGGTGACGAATGAACACTGTCGACAGCCCAAAGCCAGTTGATTTTGACGCGGACCGAATTCCGCCGTTACTATATGAAATGGTTAGATCTTTTACCGTCCTCGCGGATACGTTGAACCTCAGTCAAGCTGTGCGCTTGTTGGGAAGTACGCGGCAGACAGTTCGGCGCCATATCGCCCAAATTGAGGAGTTCTTGGGGGCTCCGATGTTTGAGGTTGATGAGCGCCGGTACAAATTAACACAGCGTGGTGAAGAAGCTTTGCCAGAAGCGCGTGAGTTTCTCGCGCGGGGCAAGGTCTGGATCAAGGGCAACACGCGGAGCACGGGTGGGCTTTTACGGCTGTCCCACGAAACACCCAACGGATGGAATTTTTATCAGCAGCAACGGCCACTTACCCAGATTTGGGACGGTGAATCTGAAATGATCAAGGAGGCATTCTCGGCCTGGGTGCAGAGCGAGGGCCGGTTGGAACATGAGAATTTTCAACAAATTCGCCCATATGTCCTAGTGTATCGCGACTCACCCAGTGGTTGGATCTGTATCGAAGTCGGACAAGAATCATTTTACACAAGTTGGTGGGGTTGGGAGAATGCGCGCAGCAGTATTGGCCGCCCTCTCGGCAATTTTCCGGGCGGTCCCGAGTTTGAGGCGATGCTGGATTTCCCCTTTCGTGAGGTTCAGGCGAATGGCGGGGTCCGCCTTGACGAGGTTGTGACGCAAATGCCGAGGAACACGGCAGGCGGCGAGCTTATCCCATTGGCCTATAAACGACTTTTGATGGCGAGCCGCTTCCCTGACGGAAGCTTTGCTTTGATATCCGCGGTAGATAGATCACGTCACGTCACCATCTCTGGGTTGGATCAAGACGCGATGGTTGGCATGCCGGAGGATGCAATCGTCGGCTTCTAGCCGGTTACCTAAAAATCGAAGAAAATTCCCGATAAATAAGCTACCCTTTGATCAGCTTGCATCAAAGGAGAGTTCAGTATGACGTTGTTGAGTTTTCAAGACGGCGAACGGTTTATCGCCAGCAGTTCCGCACTTTTGCATGAGGCCGGGATCACATTAACGGTCGGTTATGATTTTGCTGAGTATAAGACGATATTGCAGGACGCGCGTCCGGATCACTTGCTAGGGCTGCCGTTCGACCCTGAAACGCACGACCTGAACGAAACCAATGCCTTTTGGATTGTCGGCCGAAATGCCAAAGGCGATGTTATGCATACGCAGGCAATGCGTATGCTGGATTTGAAAGGAGCCAAGCTAGCCGAATATCTTCGTCGTTCATTTATCGAGTTTCCGCCGCCCGGCGTTGACATCGATTTTCTCCGATCACGGTATCGCGCGGGGCCGGGTGCGCAGCGCATCGCTGGCGACGTGTGCTATCATGGGGAGTTCTGGGTGGGCGCAACGCCGCGAGAGTTCAGAAACGCAGGTCTATCTTCTGTGCTGGGGCGCTATGCATTCTGGCAGGCGATGCAGCATTGGGATCCTGACCATGTCATCGCGTTTATGACCAACTCGGTCGTGTATAAGGGCTTTCCAGCGCGGCACGGCTATATGCATACGGAGCCAGGCACGTTGCGGTGGTTCATCAACGGAATGGATGCGCCGGTCGAGGGGTTCATGGCCTATATGGGGCGCGATGATTTGCGCTTTATTCTGGATATGCCGCTCTCGGGCCGAGCTTCGAAAGCGGCATAGTCTGCGCATGGAAAAAGAGCCGCGCATTGGCGCGGCTCTGGTAAGCTTTAGCCGATGGCGGCGGCTTTCACGTCGTCATCAATGTAAGGGAGGTATTGTTCGAAGTTTTCTGCAAACATCTTTACCAGCTTGTCAGCCTGACGATCGTAGGATTCAGGGTTGTCCCATGTCCGGCGTGGATCCAGCAGGATGTCAGCAACACCCGTAACCGCCACAGGAACGTCAAAGCCAAAGTTTGGATCTTTGCGGTACTCTACCCCGGCGAGCGACCCTTCCAGGGCCGCGGTCAGCAACGCGCGCGTTGCTTTGATCGGCATGCGGCTGCCTGTGCCATAAGCGCCTCCAGTCCAGCCAGTGTTTACCAACCAGCAGGTTGCGCCATGCGCCGCGATCTTCTCGCGGAGAAGGTTCCCGTAAACCTCGGGGCGACGCGGCATGAAGGGCGCACCAAAGCAGGTCGAGAATGTAGGCTCGGGTTCAGTCACGCCACGTTCGGTACCGGCAACCTTGGAGGTGAAGCCAGACAGGAAGTGGTACATGGCCTGAGCCGGGGTCAAGCGCGCGATAGGGGGAAGAACGCCGAACGCATCACAGGTTAGCATGATGATATTCTTGGGGTGCCCACCCGTCGCTTTTGCCGAGGCGTTAGAAATGTAGTGAAGCGGGTAAGCGCAACGCATGTTGGCGGTGAGGCTGTCATCGTCGAAATCAAGCTCTTTGGTGTCTTCATCAAAGATCATGTTCTCGATCACGGTGCCGAATTTTTCGGTAGTCGCGTAAATCTCGGGCTCTGCCTCGCGGCTGAGGTTGATCGTCTTGGCGTAGCAGCCACCTTCGAAATTAAAGGTCCCGTTATCCGACCAGCCGTGTTCATCGTCACCAATCAATGTGCGGCCCGGATCGGCGGATAGCGTGGTCTTTCCTGTGCCTGACAGACCGAAGAATACAGCGGTATCAACGGGATTGCCGGTAGCATGGTTGGCCGAGCAGTGCATCGGCATGATCCCTTTTTCCGGCAACAGGTAGTTCAACAGCGTAAATACAGATTTCTTGTTCTCACCTGCGTATTCTGTGCCGCCGATCAAGATCATCTTTTTGTC
Source organism: Sulfitobacter sp. G5_S2_6_S6 (assembly GCF_054968505.1). NCBI lineage: Bacteria > Pseudomonadati > Pseudomonadota > Alphaproteobacteria > Rhodobacterales > Roseobacteraceae > Sulfitobacter > Sulfitobacter sp. G5_S2_6_S6. The sequence goes on along the minus strand of NZ_JBQKUI010000001.1, from coordinate 693,691 downwards.
GAAGTTCATCGCAATGACGGTTTCCGAGCGGCAATCGTGTTTGGCTGGATCAGCCGAAAAGCTCGGGCAGTTGATCACGGTGAAGTCTGCGATGAAATCATCCAGCGCGTCGCGCTCGGGGCGGCGCAGCATGTGGCGAATGAACAGACCGTGCCAAGCCAACTCGGTCACCATACGCACGTTGATCGCGTGTTTCGGATCGGCCCCACCGACCAGATCCTGGACGAAGTAATCACGCCCCTGCATGTGCGCCAACATGTCCTTGTGAAGCGCATCAAAGCCTTCAGGCGACATCTCGGCGTTGTTTTCCCACCAGATTTTATCGGCAACGCTGTCGGTTTTTACGACATGTTTATCCTTGGGGGAGCGTCCGGTGAATTTGCCCGTCGTCACAAGAAACGCGCCGCCCTTGCCTAACGTGCCCTCTTCCCGTTTCAGCGCGGCTTCGACCAACGCGGGTTCGATCATGTTGTAATAGACATCACCAAGCCCGCTTATGCCTTGGTCTTCGAGGCGGAATTGCGGATTTACGCGGCCTAACGTCATGTGATGTCTCCTGTAGCTGCACCGAGAAAAGGTGCCAATTCTTGCACAAATGGCTCGACCCAAGGGGTCGTGTCCGCCTCTTAGCACGTTGATTTACAGTATGAACAGGTAGGTTAGTCGCAGTTAGCGCCACCATGTAACTGTTTGCGGAAACTGTCGTTAATTGAACGTAAAGTGCTATGGGGTAACGTGGCGTCTGCACCCTGTATGTGCGGCAATTTAGCCATTCATTAGCAAATTGTGGCGTGATTATGGCCAAGATGAGGAGCGATTCGCAGTTTCCGATTGATTCGGCCGCGTAAATTGATGATCAATGAAAGAAAAAATATTATGGCAGTTGAGCAGCATATAAAAGGAACAGGCAATGTCTAAAATTGCATTGGTGGATGACGACAGGAATATCCTGACGTCGGTTTCAATGACGTTGGAAGCCGAAGGTTTCGAAGTCGAGACATATAATGACGGGCAAGCCGCGTTGGATGCGTTCAATAAAAAGCTGCCCGACATGGCGGTGTTGGACATCAAGATGCCTCGCATGGACGGCATGGATTTGCTGCAAAGGCTTCGCCAGAAAACCGCGATGCCCGTGATCTTTCTGACATCCAAAGATGACGAGATTGACGAGGTGCTCGGCCTGCGGATGGGGGCTGATGACTACGTGAAAAAACCCTTTAGTCAGCGGCTTTTGGTTGAACGTATCCGTGCGCTGTTGCGCCGTCAGGATGCGGTGGAAACCAATGAGGTCGGCGACACCGAAGAAACCAAAGTGATCGAACGTGGTGATTTGCGCATGGATCCGTTGCGCCATGCAGTCAGCTGGAAGGGTAAGGACGTATCCCTGACGGTGACAGAATTCCTGTTGCTGCAAGCGCTTGCACAGCGCCCCGGCTTTGTGAAGTCACGTGACCAGTTGATGGACGTGGCATATGATGATCAAGTTTACGTCGACGACCGTACAATCGATAGTCATATCAAACGGTTGCGCAAAAAAATGCGGACTGCGGATGACGAGTTTTCCGCGATCGAAACACTCTATGGCATCGGCTACAGATACAACGAAGAGTGACCTGAGCCATGGCCATTGTCGAAAGGAATTTTGTGCGAGACATGACCACACCTTATCGGGACGGTGATGTTGTATTGGGCGACGATTGGGTCGCTCCGGACAAAACCGCGACAGATGAACTGCGCAGCAAACGCGCGCGGCGGGGGCTGTTCTCTCTGCGTGCGTCGCCGCTGACGCGCAAGATCATCACATTTAACTTGATTGCGTTGAATGTTTTGGCCGCCGGTATTCTTTATCTTAACTCTTCTCGCGATAGCCTGGCCGTGCAGCGTGGTGCGTCACTGGTTTCGGAAGCTGAACTGATCGCTGACGTTTTTGAGGCGCAGTTGGCAACGGCGGGTACGCCTGACAGCCTGAGCGACGCGATAGATGTGGATGCAAGCCTTGGCCGGCTTGATTTGCGCAGCGGGATCGAGGTGTTTGTATTCGATTCTGCCGAAAGCCTTGTTGCGCAGAACGCGGGTGCTGCCGCGCGCAATAACGTCGGTGCCGAAGATGACACGGCGCTGATTTCCGATGGGTTGAGCTGGCTTTGGGGGCTGCTCTCCCGACCGTTCGAAAGCGCCGCCACGGCAGATCCTGCTCCGTTGGCGGAACAGTTGCAGCCGTTGGTCTCGGGCGCATTGGTAGGCGAGACCAAGGTGCGGAACGATCTTGTCGGCACTGGTGGCACGCTTTTCTCCGTTGCTACGCCGATCGTACAGAACGGATTGCCAGTCGGCGTTGTCGCCGTCACCTCGGCTGCGGGTGAAATTGACAAACTGGTTCGCGGCGAACGGGAGAGGGTGCTCCAGATGTTCGTGATCGCGACGCTGGTTTCGATCGGGTTGAGCCTCGTGCTGGCCTCGACCATCGCAAATCCGTTGTCCGATCTTGCTGCCGCGGCAGAGCTTGGGCGTGACAAAGATGCGCGGAAGATGAACCCGGGCCGCATTCGGATCCCTGATTTGACGGCGCGTCCTGATGAAATAGGGCGCTTGTCGGGCGCACTGCGCGGGATGGTTTCCGCATTGTACAACCGCATCGACGGAAACGAACAGTTTGCCGCCGATGTCGCGCATGAGATCAAGAACCCGCTTGCGTCACTCCGTTCTGCGGTAGGCACGCTGCGCCTGATCAAGCGTGAGGACCAGCGCGAAAAACTGCTGGATGTCATCGACCATGACGTTCGCCGGTTGGATCGTCTGGTTAGTGATATTTCGAATGCGTCCCGTCTGGACAGCGAATTGGTCAAGGAAGAGGAAGAGCCGTTTGATCTGCTGATGATGATCAGCAATCTGGGTCAGTATCTTGGCGAAGATGCGCGCAAACGTGGCATCGATTTTATCACCGATCTGCCCGAACAGCCGATCATCGTGCACGGGTTGGAAGCACGCCTGGCACAGGTTTTTGTGAATCTGATCAGCAATGCCGTCTCGTTCTGCGAAGACGGCGATGCCATTCGGGTCTGGGCACGTAAACGTGAAAATCGCGTTCTTGTGGTCGTCGAAGACACGGGGCCCGGCATTCCAGAGCAAGCTCTGTCGAAGATCTTTAAGCGTTTTTATTCGCAGCGCCCGGAAGAGCATTTTGGCAATAACTCCGGCCTCGGGCTTGCGATCTCGAAGCAGATTGTCGAAGCGCATGGCGGCGTGATCTGGGCAGAAAATATCCGGCCCACGGATGCCGATATCTCCTCTGATCCCCTTGGCGCGCGCTTTGTGGTCGGCCTGCCCACCTGAACCGGCCATGACCAAAAGCACGATCCACGCCACCACCGTCGCGATTGATGGGCGTGGCGTGATGATCAGGGGAGGCTCGGGTAAAGGCAAGTCCGCGCTGGCGCTGCAGATGATTGCGATGGGGGCCGAGCTGGTTGCCGATGACCGCACGGATTTGATCGTTCAGGATGCCCAGGTTATCGCGCACCCACCCGCCGCGATCAAAGGGTTGATCGAGGCGCGAGGCGTCGGCTTGCTGACCTTGAAACATCGCAGTGCGATACCGATCTTTCTTATCGTAGACCTTGACCAAGATGAGCCTGACCGCCTACCCGAAATCACATACCAGAACGTGATGGGCATCCAAATCCGATGCCTGAAACGATGCGACGGGCCTCATTTTGCTGCCTCTGTTTACTTGATGGCAAAGATGATGAAATACACAGCAGATGACTGATGATGTAACACCCAACCGGCGTATGGTGCTGGTGACCGGCCCCGCGGGGGCAGGGCGATCTTCGACGCTCAATGTGTTGGAGGACGCAGGCTTTGAAGCGATCGACAATATTCCCATGCGGATGCTGCGCGCTTTGCTCGAAGCGCCGGGCCAACTGCGTCCGATGGCTCTTGGTGTCGATTTGCGGAACCGCGATTTTTCGACCGATCGCGTGATCGAACTGATGTTGGACATGCGGTCTCGTCCCGATGTAGATATTGAATTGCTATATTTGGATTGTGCGACCAACGTCCTGCTTCGTCGCTTCTCCGAAACACGCCGGCGTCACCCCATGGCGGCCACCGCTACACCTGTCGAGGGGATCGTGCGCGAGAAAGAGCTGCTTGAACCGGTGCTGGCGCTGGCGGATGTCCTGATCGACACGTCCGAGCTGAATGTGCACCAGTTGCGTGCGGAAGTGGAGCGCTGGTTCGCGCTTGATGGGGAGCATCACCTCAGCGTATCCGTACAGTCTTTCTCGTATAAGCGCGGTTTACCCCGCAGTGCGGATATGGTGTTTGACTGCCGGTTTTTGCGCAATCCCTATTGGGAACCCTCGCTGCGTGGTATGAACGGCACACAAAAAGAGGTCGCCGATTACGTGCATGCCGACCCGCTGTTCGAAAGCTTTGCCGCACAGGTAAACTCTCTGTGTCAATTGATCCTGCCAGCCTGCAAGACTGAAGGTAAATCGCATATCTCTCTTGCGTTTGGCTGCACAGGGGGGCAACACCGTTCCGTAACTTTGGCCGAACATCTGGCGTTCAAACTTTCGAACGACGGCTGGCAGGTGTCCATCAGACACCGCGAACTGGATCGTAGTAAACGGGAAGAGACATCGCGTTGATTGGTATTGTGATTGTTGCACACGGCGGATTGGCCAAAGAATATTTGGCTGCGATCGAACATGTTGTTGGGTCGCAAAACGGCGTGCGCGCTATTGCGATCCATGCAGACCATGATCGTACCGAAAAGCAGCGGGAAATCTGCGAGGCAGCCGATGCCGTGGATACGGGCAATGGTGTTGTCGTCGTAACGGACCTTTTCGGTGGGTCCCCGTCGAACCTCAGTTTGCTTGCATGCCGTCCTGAAAACCGTCGGATCCTTTACGGCGCAAACCTTCCCATGTTGATCAAGCTGGCAAAGTCACGTGATCTTGAAGTGCCCGAGGCGGTGCGCGCGGCCCTGGCGGCCGGCAGAAAATATATTGATAGCCAGAATGTTAGTGCGGAATAGCAAGGCCCCTATTGTATGACCCAAGTCTCATTGAAAATCGTAAACGAAAAAGGCCTGCACGCCCGCGCCTCCGCCAAGCTGGTTGAGGTTGTCGAGGCTTTTGATGCGCGCGCCGAAGTCAGCAAGGACGGGATGTCCGCCTCTGGTGATAGCATTATGGGGCTGCTGATGCTCGCGGCGTCCAAAGGGTGTACGATTGATGTACAGACCTCCGGCCCGGATCAGGACGCATTGGCCGATGCGTTGACAGCCTTGGTGGCTGACAAGTTCGGCGAAGGCCAGTAACGGCGGTGTTTGCAATGCGGCCGGTGGTCACTGTGATGCGTAAAGGGTTAACCACATGACGGAGAATGCGCCAACCGGCCCTGCGCCCCTGCTGAACGATGGCAGCGGCGAACCGGTGACCTTCACGAAGTATGACCGCCGAAGCCTGTCCTATGCATCCACGTTTGATCATCCTGTCAAATCGGGGATCATCAGCGCTATCGAACTTTTCACCGGCAAGCTCAAGGTTCTGCGCCTGATACGACAGTTCGAGAAACAGGGCGCGCCCACAGGGCAGGGGTTCTGGCGTGCGGCACTCGATACCATGGGGATCGACCTGACGACCCCGCAGGAACAGCTGGATCGCATTCCGAAAACGGGTCCAGTGGTCGTTGTTGCAAACCACCCGCACGGGATGGTCGATGGCATGATTTTCGCCGATCTGATCGGACGGGTACGCCCTGATTATCGGATCCTGACGCGCTCTTTGTTGACCTCTATCGATGAGGTCGCGGGCAGTTATATGATCCCCGTTCCGTTTCCCCACGACCCTGATGCGCAGCGCAAAGGTGTCGAAATGCGCGCCAAAGCGATGGCGCATCTGAAGGATGGCGGTGTTGTCGCGCTGTTTCCGTCTGGGGTCGTAGCGGCTTCGGATACCATGTTCGGCCCTGCCATAGAGGCGGAATGGAATGTTTTCACCGCGAAAATGATCCGGCGCTCGGGCGCGCAAGTGGTGCCAATGCGCTTTCCAGGGCAAAATAGCAGAGCCTATCAAATTGCGAATAAAATCTCGCCCATCTTGCGGCAGGGGCTTCTGCTCCACGAGATTGTGCACGCATGCGACAAGCCGCAGGGCCCGATCGTAGGCGCGCCGCTTTCGCCAGAGCAGATGGCCGCTCATGCGGACGACCCGCGCGGTTTCATGGCGTGGCTACGGGCGCATACACTTGCGCTTAAAGACTAACGCTATCTTCCAAATGGGATAAATCCCCGGGGGCGCGGGGGCTGGCCCCCGCTGCTCGCCGCAGTTTTATCGCGTGGGCACAGGCACATCGCCGCGATAGTCATAGAAACCCCGCTGAGATTTACGCCCCAGCCAGCCCGCTTCGACGTATTTTGTCAGAAGCGGGCAGGGACGATATTTCGTATCGGCCAGCCCGTCATGCAACACGTTCATAATCGCCAGGCAGGTGTCTAGACCGATGAAATCTGCAAGCTCCAGCGGCCCCATCGGGTGGTTGGCCCCCAGTTTAAGCGAACTATCGATAGATTCGACAGAGCCCACACCTTCATAGAGTGTATAGACAGCCTCATTGATCATCGGCATCAAGATACGATTTACGATAAATGCCGGGAAGTCTTCGGCAGAAGCCGCAGTTTTGCCCAGTTTATCAACGACGCCGCGGCAGGCCTCAAAAGTTTCCTTATCCGTCGCAATCCCGCGGATCAGCTCCACCAGCTGCATCACGGGCACCGGGTTCATGAAGTGGAATCCCATAAACTTTTCAGGGCGATCGGTTCGGCTGGCGAGCCGTGTAATCGAAATCGACGACGTGTTCGACGTCAGGATCGTGGTCGGTTTGAGGTGGGGGATCAGATCTTCAAAAATCGCTTGCTTGACGGTCTCGCGTTCGGTTGCTGCCTCGATCACCAGATCGCTTTGGCCCAATTCTGCAAGTGTTTGGGTTGTCACGATTCTTTTGAGCGTCGCGTCACGGTCTGCTTCGGTTACCTTACCGCGGCCAACCTGACGGTCGAGGTTGCCAGTAATGGTATCAACCGCCTTTTGCAGTGCTTCAGCGCTTACATCGTTCAACAGCACGTCGTAGCCCGCCAAGGCCATAACATGGGCGATGCCGTTGCCCATTTGGCCTGCGCCAACGATGCCGATTGTCTGGATATCCATGCGCTGTCCCCTTTTGTTTCGCCGCAGCATAAAGCGGGCGGGGTAGCAGCCGCAAGGGTCGGAATTCACGACAGCTTTTCTCAAATCCGAACATTAAGGAAATCGAAAATACTTATGGCGATTCTGCGTCCGTAAAGCGGTGGAACAGGGTGAACGGTATGGGCGCTACGGATGATGGCAGGCGGCGGTTGGACTACGCGTTGTGCCGCTATGGCACGTCGAAACTACTGTTTCGCGGACCTCTTCGGGGAACTTCCTCGCCCTATGTGGTTTTTGTTGGCGGCACCCAGACGTTTGGCCGCTACGTCGAAACTCCGTTCCCCGCGTTGGTAGAACTGTCTAGCGGGGTCCCTTGCATCAATTTCGGGTTACAAAATGCGGGTCTGGATGTGTTTCTACATGATGCCGACGTCATGAAAATTGCCGCCGGGGCGCATGTGACCGTGGTGCAAGTGTTGGGCGCACACAACATGTCGAATCGCTACTATTCAGTACACCCGCGTCGAAACGACAGATTTATCGCTCCGTCGAAACTGCTTTGCTCTATCTACCCCGAGGTTGATTTTGCGGAGTTTCATTTCACACGCCACCTATTGGAAGCGCTCAAGCAAGTCTCGCCCACTCGGTTCGCGATGGTGGTGCGTGAGCTTCAGCAGGCCTGGATCGCACGAATGACCCTGCTGCTTGGCCGGATGACGGGACCATGCGTGCTGCTTCACCTTGGTCCCGAAAAGCCCACGCGGGACATGGGGGCGCAGGCTCGTGCGGGGCCTCTGTTAGTGACCAAAGCTATGGTTTCTCAGGTGAGTCGGCTGGCGGCCGGAGTGGTATATGTGACACCGTCACACGCGGCCATGTCCGAGGGGACGGCGGGGATGGTGTTCCCTGCGATAGAGAAGGAGCGGGCGCTACAGCTCTCCGGCGTTCGGGCACATCAAGAGATTGCGAAGGCGGTCGCGCAGGCGATTGAACACCTGAAATAGAAAAAGGCCCGCAGGTGATTGCGGGCCTTATCCGTGAAAACCTTAAAGGCTTACAGTTTCTCGATCAGCTCGGGAACGGCTTCGAACAGATCTGCCACCAGACCATAGTCGGCGACCTGGAAGATCGGCGCTTCTTCGTCTTTGTTGATGGCGACGATGATTTTGCTGTCTTTCATGCCGGCCAAGTGCTGGATCGCACCGGAGATACCAACCGCCACATAAAGCTCGGGCGCGACAACCTTACCGGTCTGGCCAACTTGCCAGTCGTTCGGAGCATAGCCCGAATCAACGGCAGCGCGCGAAGCGCCAACAGCGGCACCCAGCTTGTCAGCCAGCTTTTCGATCAAGGCGAAGTCTTCTTCGGAGCCAACGCCACGGCCGCCGGAAACAACCACGCCAGCCGATGTCAGCTCGGGGCGATCGCTTTCTGCAACGTGGTCTTCAACCCAGGAAGACAGGCCGGGATCGGCCGCAGCGGATACCGTCTCTACAGAGGCGGAGCCACCGTCGCCAGCGGCGTCAAACGTCGTGGTGCGGAAGGTGATAACCTTTTTCGCATCCGAGGATTTGACCGTCTGGATCGCGTTGCCCGCATAGATGGGACGTTCGAACGTGTCGGCATCGACAACACCGGACACATCGGACAGCAACATGACGTCAAGCAACGCTGCAACACGTGGCATCACGTTTTTAGCGTCTGTGGTCGCTGGCGCGGTGATGTGGTCGTAATCACCGGCGAGCGATACGATCAACGCCGCCGTGGATTCCGCGAGGCGGTGGCCAAGGGTCTCATCCTCGGCGACCAGAACTTTGGAAACACCGTTGATTTTCGCCGCCGCTTCGCCCGCCGCAGCGGCGGAACCACCAGCGCAGAGAACAGTAACATCGCCGAGCATCTTGGCCGCAGCAACGGCTTTGGATGTCGCGTCAAGCGCCAGTTCGCCATCAGTTACTTCTGCAAGGAGTAGAACAGCCATTACACAGCCCCCGCTTCTTTAAGTTTCGCAACCAGTTCATCGACCGACTCGACCTTGATGCCCGCAGCACGTTCTGCTGGCTCAGCCGTCTTGATGATTTCCAAACGGTTGGAAACCTCGACGCCATAATCGGCAGGTGTCTTCTCATCCAAAGGCTTTTTCTTTGCCTTCATGATGTTGGGTAGCGACGCATAGCGTGGTTCGTTCAGGCGAAGATCCACAGTCACGACTGTAGGCATGGAAACCTTAATAGTCTGCAAACCACCGTCGACTTCACGTGTAACAACAGCGCTGTCGCCATCGATGTCGACTTTGGAGGCGAAGGTCGCTTGCGACCACCCCAGCAGAGCGGACAGCATCTGGCCAGTGGCGTTCATATCGTTGTCGATCGCTTGCTTACCGCAAAGAACAAGGTCGGGCTTCTCTTCTTCGACGACGCCTTTCAGAATTTTGGCAACGGTCAAAGGCTCGATATCGTTGTGCACATCGTCGGCCGCCACGATCAGAATCGCGCGGTCCGCGCCCATTGCCAGCGCTGTGCGCAGTGTTTCCTGCGCCTGTTTTACGCCGATAGAGACGACCACAACTTCTTCGACCTGGCCGGCCTCTTTCATGCGGATCGCTTGTTCGACGGAAATCTCGTCAAACGGGTTCATCGACATCTTTACGTTGGCAAGATCAACACCCGTGCCGTCCGCTTTGACGCGTACTTTCACGTTGTAGTCGATCACGCGCTTTACAGGTACCAGTACCTTCATGAGCGTTCTCTCTCCTCAGTTGACGATCCGGGCCGGTTCGGCCCCGATCATGTGAACTCTTCGTCGGTGTAACGAAGCAATCGAATGCAAAACAGTCAAAAATAGTAATTTATTGTCTTTCGACGCGGCGTTTCTGACTGACGGCCTTAGCGATTTGCCCCGGGCACCCATAATACATCGTCCTTACCGCCGTTATTTGAAGCCCTCGCCGCGACGAAAAACCAATCGCTTAGCCGGTTCAGATATTTGACGGCGGCCGGATTAATAGAATCTCTGTCAGCCAAGTGCACCGCAAGCCGTTCGGCGCGGCGAGCAACTGTCCGGCACACGTGCAAATGCGCGGCAAGTGCGGTGCCGCCGGGTAGAATAAAGCTTCTCAGCGGGGACAGATCAGCGTTCATCACGTCGATCTCACGTTCAAGCCTGTCGACCTGCGCCGCCGCGAGGCGCAGAGGCGGGTATTCGGCGTCTGCATCCGCTTCCATATCGGGGCGGCACAGGTCAGCGCCCAGGTCGAACAGGTCGTTCTGGATACGCGACAGCGCGGCGTCGGTTTCGCCTTTCGCCTCAAGCCGCGCGACACCAACAAAACAGTTCAATTCGTCGGATGTGCCATATGCCTCGACCCGCAGGTCGTGTTTGGCCACACGGTCCCCGTTTCCCAACGCGGTTTCGCCTTTGTCGCCGGTGCGGGTGTAGATTTTATTAAGAACAACCATCAGCCAGCGTCCTTTCGCAGGTACACATATATGACGATGAGAACGACAGCGATGAACTGTGCGATGATGCGCATGCGCATAAGTTTATTTGAATTGCGCTTATTGAATTCTCCGCCACCAGCGAAGCCCCCAAGCCCAAAAATCAATACGACAACCACCGCAATCACGGCAACGACGGTCAGGATATATAACGGATCAGCGAACATAAGCATCCTTTGTGTTGCTGAAAGATGTAGCGGGGTCATGCAGTAGCGCAACCCGAATTTATCGAGAGAGCACCCAGTCTAGGGCACGTGTTGGTAAAATACGCTTTAAAATGCCCGAGATACGCGTCGGCGTCGTGACATAATACCGCGGCCGTGGGCGGTCGGCCTCCAGCGCATGGATAAGCCTGTCAACGACTGCTTGTGGCGGAAGCTCGAACCTGTCGGGCCCTCTCGCAGTGTATAGCCTGTCTAACAACGCGCTTTCGTATTGCACCTTTCGGGCAGAGCTTTTCCAATCGATCCAGCGCTCGAAGTGCGGGATAGAGTTCGCGCGGATGTTGGATGTAATGGGCCCGGGCTCGATCAGGGTCACGTGGATGGGGGTGTCGCGCAGCTCAATACGAAGCGTGTCTGTTAAGCCTTCCAGCGCGAATTTTGTAGAATTGTAAGCGCCACGCCACGGCATTGTGACAAATCCCAAGACGGACGAGCATTGGATAATGCGTCCGTGACCCTGTGCCCGCATCACAGGGATGATCTTGCGCGTAAGCTCGTGCCAGCCGAAGAAGTTGCTTTCGAATATCGCGCGCAGCGCGTCTGTGGGGAGATCTTCGACGGCACCGGGTGTCGCATGGGCACCGTTGTTATAAAGGGCATCGAGCGTGCCACCGGTTTGCTCTAGTACATGATCCAGCGCAGCGGCGATGCTGCTGGCATCCGTATAGTCGAGCTGGGGCGCATCAAATCCTTCGGCGGCTAGCCTCTCGCAATCGCGTGATTGGCGGCATGAGGCGAAAACCCTCCAGCCGCGTTCGCGCAAGGCATGCGCAGCCGCGTAGCCGATCCCGGAGGAGCAGCCGGTAATTAAAATTGTACGTTGTTGCATGAACAGTTGTCTCGGGAGTTGTTGAGTAGTTTACCCGTTCGACAACAGGAAATCGGCCATCCAGCCCTCTGGCCCGCCGTCTACGGGACGCATCTTTACCCATCCATCGCCGTTATCCTGAATGATCTCGACCGAATCGCCGCGACCTAGCTTGCTCACGACCTGAAACTCGGTGCCCGGGCCACCACGGACATTCACACGGTTGCCGGATACAGAACGAATATTCGCTTCGCTGCTCAGGTTCGTTTCAGCACGGGCTTCTACGATCGCGGCACCGCTGTCGTTCGGAACGATCAGGCTGGGAATAATTGCTGGCGTGTCCGCCCCGTTCGCCGCGATATTCTGGGCGACAGGCACATACGATACGTCAGTCGCAGCACCGGTGTCCGCGGTATTCAATGCGGTGGTGAGGGTGACAGAAACGCGTTCGGCATCATCAGCTTGCGCGGTGCTTTCAAAACCCGGCGGGGTCGTATCAACCGGAGCCGTCGCGACCGCCGGGATGACCTTTGCCGTCTCGACTGGTTCGTTTGAGGTTTCAGCGGTGATTTCGTTCTCCTGTGCTGGCATTTGGTCTGCATTCGCAGCCATCTGAGCGCTCGCGGGTTGAAAATCGGCCCCGCCGCTCATCTCGTAGAATGCCCAACCAAGAAACCCGAAGGTTAACAAAATAAACCGCTTCATCACACATTCCTCGAAATAGCAGACAGCCTAGACCCGCAGCAGGTCTCCCCAAGGCTGTAATATCAAGTATAACATAAAATGCTGCCTAATCGTTCCAATATGTTTGCAAAGTTGCATGACAGAGACACCGCATGCCGTGCTGGGGCGCTGCGCCCCAAACAGTCGCTTGCCGCGTCTCGCGGCCTTGGCTAAACAATGAAGATGTCAGATGTAACCACCCCCGCCGATCCAGATTCTCGCAATTCGTCAGAGCCTTTGCGCCGTGCATTGGGCGACCGGTATCTGACCTATGCGCTGTCTACTATTATGCACCGCGCGCTGCCCGATGCGCGCGACGGGTTAAAGCCCGTTCACCGTCGGATTCTATTCGCGATGCGTGAACTGAGGCTTAACAGCACCGGGGGATTCCGGAAGTCGGCGAAAATTTCCGGCGACGTGATGGGGAACTATCACCCGCACGGCGACGCTGCGATTTACGATGCGATGGCGCGTCTCGCGCAAGATTTTAACGTGCGTTATCCGTTGGTTGACGGGCAGGGGAACTTTGGCAACATCGACGGGGATAACCCCGCTGCGAGCCGATATACCGAAGCGCGCATGACCGCCGTGGCCGAGGCCATGCTGGAAGGTCTGAATGAAAATGCTGTCGATTTTAGAGAGAATTACGACGGCACACTGACCGAGCCTGCCGTTCTGCCCGCGCAGTTCCCGAACCTTCTGGCAAACGGGTCGTCGGGTATTGCTGTCGGTATGGCCACCAACATCCCGCCGCATAATATCTCGGAACTGGTGGACGCCTGTATCCACCTGATCAAAACGCCCGATGCCCGCGATGATACTTTGCTTAAATACGTTCCCGGTCCCGATTTTCCGACCGGCGGTATTATCGTTGAACCCCCTGAAAACATTGCGAATGCCTATCGTACGGGTAAGGGCGGTTTCCGTCTGCGCTGTCGGTGGGAAACAGAGGATCTGGGGCGCGGTGCTTGGCAAATTGTCATCACTGAAATTCCCTATCAGGTGCAGAAATCCAAGCTGATCGAAAAGATCGCAGAGCTTATTCAGACCAAGAAGATTCCGATTCTGGGCGATGTGCGCGACGAATCGGCCGACGATATTCGCCTGATCATAGAGCCGCGTTCCAAGAACGTTGATCCCGAGGTCCTGATGGGGATGCTGTATCGCAGCTCTGATCTTGAGGTGCGATTCTCGTTGAACATGAACGTCTTGATCGACGGGGTGACGCCTAAAGTATGTTCGATGAAGGAAGTGCTGCGCGCATTTCTTGATCACCGGCGCGAGGTGCTTCAGCGGCGCTCGACCCACCGGATGGAGAAGATCGACCACCGCCTAGAGGTCTTGGAAGGTTTTATCGTCGCGTTTCTTAACCTTGATCGCGTGATTGATATCATTCGCTATGATGAGGACCCGAAATCGGCGTTGATGGCCGAGGATTGGGGTAAGGATCACGTGCGCGCGATGGACGAGGCAAGCTATGTACCGCCAGCGCCCTCCACAGAAAACGCGCTATCCGAAGTTCAAGCGGACGCGATTTTGAACATGCGCCTGCGGTCGTTGCGCCGGTTGGAAGAAATCGAATTGCTGCGCGAGCAAGCCGCCTTGATGGAGGAGCGCTCGGGCCTCGAAGATCTGCTGGAAAATGAAGGTACCCAATGGGATACGATCATCGACCAGCTGCGCGAGACGAAAAAGCAGTTCGGCAAGGACTGGTCGCTGGACGGTAAGAATATCGGTCGTCGTAGAACGAGCTTCTCCGAAGCCGGCGTGATCGAGGAAGTCCCGCTGGAGGCGATGATCGACCGCGAACCGATTACAGTTGTCTGTTCGCAGATGGGCTGGATCCGTGCGATGACGGGACATATCGATCTGAACCGCGAGTTGAAGTTCAAGGATGGCGACGGCCCCCGCTTTATTTTCCATGCAGAGACAACAGACAGGCTGCTGGTTTTCGGGTCGAACGGGCGCTTTTACACGGTGTCTGCATCGACCTTGCCTGGCGGGCGCGGCATGGGGGAGCCATTGCGATTGATGGTGGATCTGCCCAACGAAGTTCAAATTGTCGATATTTTGATCCACAAGGCGGGGCGCAAGCTCTTGGTGGCTTCCTCGGCCGGGGATGGATTTATCGTGCCGGAGGATGATGTTCTGGCGCAGACACGCAGCGGTAAACAGGTGCTGAACGTGCGCGGCGACGCGAAAGCAATGATTTGCGCGCCGGTGACCGGCGATGCGGATGCCGTTGCCGTTGTGGGTGAGAATCGCAAAGTCTTGGTGTTCGGCTTGGACGAGCTTCCCGAAATGGGACGCGGCAAAGGTGTGCGGCTGCAAAAGTACAAAGACGGGGGCATGTCTGATGCGATCACGTTTAGCCGCGAGAACGGGCTAAGCTGGCTGGATCCCGCGGGACGGACACGTACCGAAGCTGACCTGACCGAATGGACTGGCAAGCGCGCGACAGCGGGGCGCATGGCACCGCGTGGGTTCCCGCGTGATAACCGCTTCGGTTGATCGCAAACGACGTGAATGACGCCGAGCTGTCATACCCCAGTGGTTCGGCACCCGCGATGTCGGTTCAATTCGTCGGGGGGCGCGGCGCGCTCTTTTGGTTGGCGTTCAAAACTGGTTTTCTCACGATTATGACGCTTGGGTTCTACCGGTTCTGGATGAAGACCCGTTTGCGGCGATGGTATTGGTCCGCAATCCGGCCGTGCGGGCATCCGATGGAATACGTCGGCGATCCGATTGAAAAGCTATTGGGCTTCTTCATCGCCGTTGTGATCCTCACCTTCTACATCGGAATCATTAATCTGATTCTGATGTTCGTCAGCTTCTCGGTGTTTTCGAGCGCGACCTTAGGGTACTTCGCAGCGGGATTCGGGGTTGTTCCTTTGTGGTTCTATGCCCGATATCGTGCGCGACGGTACGTCTTGGGACGGACGCGATGGCGCGGGGTGCGGTTTGGCCTTGATAAAGGTGCATGGGGGTATGTCTGGCGCGCTATGCTGCATTGGCTGGTCACCATTTTCTCGCTAGGGCTGCTTTGGCCACGTATGACCTTCTACCTTGAGAAATACACGACCGACCGCACCTTTTTCGGATCGGCACAGCTGCATCAAGGGGGGCGTTGGGGCATGCTCTATCGTGCCGCGATTCCGTTTGCTTTATTCACCTTGCTGCTTCTTGGTAGCGTGGCCCACGCGTACATATCTGCCGCGTCCCAGACTTTCGACACATCTGGCTTTGCCTCGAAGATGCTCGAAACGCTGGCTGACGGGCAAGGCGCACCATTTTCTATGCAAGGCGCTTGGTGGTTGCTCCTTTTCCCCGTGAGCCTGTTAGGCATGGTCTACGGTGCAGTGCACTATCGCTTTGTTTCGAAAAGGCTAATGGCAAACCACAAGTCAACGAATGGTATCGCCATAACGTCGAGGCTAAGCGCACCGCGTATCGCGTTCATCTACGTCTTCGGCAGCTTTATCGCATATTCGGTCCTCGTTCTGGGGGTGATTTTGCTAGTGTTAGGGGCATTTGTCGTGATTGGACCAAGCGCCTTTATGGGGTTTGATTTGGGGATCGACATTGAAACGCTTCCGATCCCTCGGGCTTTGGCGATCGTGGTGTTGGCGGGTTTTTACCTCTCGGTCTTTTTGATGTGGAACGTTTGCTACAACACATTCGTCACCTTTCCGTTAATGCGTCACATGGCCATAACCTGTGCGCTTCCGCGGTATGACGGTTTGCAAAGCATCAGCCAGTCAGGGCGGGATGACTTCGCCGAAGCCGAAGGGTTTGCAGAGGCGTTGGACCTGGGAGCCGCGATATGAGCGTCGGATTTGACGGCATGGGGGCGGCATATTTTGACGGTGATCGTCCGGTCGCCGAAGATGTCAGCCTGCATATTGCGAACGATAATCTGCAGATTGGACTGGATAGCGAAGATATTATCTTCTGGCGGCTTGGCGATATTCGGTTGGTGCCCGATCAGTCGCGTGGGAAAGACTATACCCTGCGCTCGGTTACCGATCCGCTGGCGCGGCTTATCGTTGCGGATAAGACGCTGCTACGACATCTTCCTGCCGCTCGCCGCCCTGCGCCGGCCCGAGGGCGACGCAGGTTGTTCGCTTGGGCGATGGCAGCTGTCGCGGCTGTTGCGCTTCAGATTACAGTGCTGGTGCCATTTTTGGCGGACCGCTTGGCGAATTTCATCCCACCAGCAGGAGAGGCCGCCTTGGGTGAGGCGACATTGGGCCAAATTCGCAGGGCCTTGGACGAAACCGGCATGCAGCCCCTCGCCATTTGCGACGCCTCGGCGGGCGAAGCGGCGCTCACCAGCATGATCACCGCGCTTAACGCGGGCGAGGGGGCGGTGCAGGATTTGAATGTCCTGGTGCTGGACCACCCGATGGTTAACGCTTTTGCGCTGCCCGGCGGGATTGTCGTGCTGTTCGACGGACTGATCCAACAAGCCCAGTCCCCGGATGAGGTCGCCGCTGTGTTGGCGCATGAAATTGGTCACGTTGTCAGTCGTGACCCGACACGCCACGCGTTGCGGTCCGCCGGATCGATTGGCGTGTTGGGGCTTTTGTTCGGTGACTTCGCAGGCGGTGCCGTGGTGTTGTTTCTGGCAGAGCGTTTGATCAGCGCGACCTATACCCAGCAGGCCGAAACAGAGGCAGACGCGTTCGGGCATAAACTTCTGGCGACTGCGGGCGTGTCTCCGAAAGCGATGGGGGCCATGTTCGAGCGCATGCGCCAGACCCAAGGCGAAGCGAACCCGTTGATGGCCCATTTCCTGAGCCATCCATCATTCGATGACCGCATCACTGCCGCGCAAGATGCGGCGCGCGCGCAGTCTGAATACTCAACTATTGTCGACGCGGACGCCTGGGGCGACTTGCGGCGGATTTGCGACTAGGCAGGCGTTGCGGTTAACCATACTCCGCCTTCGGGGCGTAGGGTCAGGATCATAACCGGTTCAGGGCTTTTCCCGGCGACAGGTGTGAAACGAAACCGCGAAAGCAAGGTCGCAAGGATGATCACCGCCTCTTGCTGCGCAAAGGACGCTCCGATGCAGATACGCGGGCCATCGCCAAAGGGCAGGTAGGCGTATCGGTCGATCGCTTTGCGATCTTTGAAACGGTCGGGATCGAAAACGTCGGGCTGATCCCAAAGCTGCTGATGGCGGCCAAGCGCATAAATCGGCACCATGACAGTATCGCCGGGCCGAACTTCCCTGCCGCATAAGGTGTCGTTTCTCTGCGCGGTGCGTGAAATCACCCCCGCCGGCGGGTACAGGCGCAGGGTTTCGTCGATAATTTGGCGGATGTATGGTAGGTTTTCGACGTCTGCACCCGTCGCCGCGCGGCCCTGCAACACGGTTTGCGCCTCGGCGCGGGCCTTTTGCTGCACGGCCTGATCAAAGCCCATCAGATAGAGCGCCCAAGACAGGGTAAGGGCCGTCGTCTCATGCCCTGCGACGATGAAGGTTAACAGATTGTCCCGTAGCTCGGCCGTATTCATCTGACGTTTGGTCTTGGGGTCGGTGCCGTCAAGGAGAAGATCCAGCAGGTCCGGCGTATCGCTGGGCCCCCGTTCGGCCCGCGCATCTATCGCGCCGTCGGCAATGCGTTTCATGTCTTTCAGGGCACGGCCCGACATCGCCCGTCCTGGGCGCGGAAGCCAGTCTGGCAAGCCAAGAATATCGAAAAGGCTCAGTTTCCCGGCCTCTGCGATATAGTCGTCAATGGCGCGGTGCACGGCGTCGCGGTCAAATCCATCGCCGCCCGAGAATGTGACATCCGAGATGACGTCGAATGTCGACGTGACCATCTCGTCCAGCATATTGATGGCCCGCGGGCCAGCGGCGGCGATCCGGTCGGCCGACCTTTGCGCTGCTGCGGTCATGATGGGCGACAGGTTCAGCATATTGCGGTGCGAAAAGGCCGGTGCCACCGCGCGGCGTTGCCAGCGCCAATGCGCACCCTCCGCAATGAAAAGGGAGTCTCCGATCGCGGGGCGCAAAAGGTTTTTTGTCACCAAGGATTTAGGGTAGTCGTCAACCCGATCCAACAGCATCTCGCGGATGGCAGTCGGGTCCATAACCATGTGCCAACGCTTGCCCATTTTGCCAGAGACCATCGGCTGTTTGACAGCTATTTCAGGAATAATGCTAAGCACATTTCGTCGCGCCATAGCGAGGCTGCGAAACAGGCCTAGGGGTTGGTTAACCAAGGCCACGCGGGCGGGCAGGGGGCGATCCATGGCAATTATCCTAATTCAGACGGACATAAGGTAGCACGCCTCCCAGTGCGTGCCACTTTAGCAAACGTTGCACCCTATTCAGCCTTAGGGTATCGCAAAGGGCATAAATGCGCCGAGGAGGCATGAAATGGTTCGAATTTTATCAGCTTTGATCAGTATCGTGGTCCTTTCTGCGTGTAACGGGGCATCCGACCTCGACAAGCCGGCGGTGCCTTTGGGTGACTTTAATCTATACCACAACATCGTTGTCGCGCCGAAGGTACAGAAACTGCCGATCAGTCGCGAAGTCAGTGAAGAGGTGCTGACCACGGCCGTCAAAGACGCCATCGCCGAACGCTTTGACCGCTATGAAGGCACGCGCAATTACCACTTTGGCGTCAGTGTCGAAGGCTATGTTCTTGCGCCTCCTGGTATTCCGCTTGTGCTTGCGCCCAAGTCGATCATGATCCTGAACCTTACCGTTTGGGACGACGCCGCGGGTAAGAAGCTTACGGTCGAACCGCACCAGATCACCGTGTTCGAATCCCTTGATCAGGGGCCTATCGTCGGGTCTGGCTACACCAAGACTGCTGAAGAACAGCTTAAGAACCTCAGCCAGAATGCGGCAAAGTCGATCGAGACCTATTTGGTCAAGCAAAATAAGGCCGAAGGCTGGTTCGAACGCCCGGCGGACGCGGTCATCGAGCGCGCTGAAATCCCCTCTGCACCGGCGGTAACAGCGAACTAGTGCGCATTTACATGAATTCTGCGGCGGTGTGAGGCGAACAGGTGCTTGATTTTATGCGCCAGACCCAATACATCGCCCGCCAGATAGGTTTGGGTCTGGGTTCAGGCCCTCATTAATATAAAGGGCTGCTCCATGGCTAAGGCAAAGTTTGAACGTAATAAACCACACGTTAACATCGGTACCATTGGTCACGTTGACCACGGCAAAACCACGTTGACCGCGGCGATCACCAAGTACTTCGGCGACTTCCGCGCCTATGACCAGATTGACGGCGCGCCCGAAGAAAAAGCACGCGGCATCACCATCTCGACAGCACACGTTGAGTATGAGACCGAAGGCCGTCACTACGCCCACGTCGACTGCCCAGGCCACGCTGACTATGTGAAAAACATGATCACCGGTGCGGCGCAGATGGACGGCGCGATCCTGGTTGTGAACGCTGCTGATGGCCCCATGCCACAGACCCGCGAGCACATCCTGCTGGGCCGTCAGGTCGGCATCCCCGCCATGGTTGTCTATATGAACAAAGTAGACCAGGTGGACGATGAAGAGCTGCTGGAACTGGTTGAAATGGAAATCCGCGAACTGCTGTCTTCCTACGACTACCCAGGCGACGACATCCCTGTGATCCCAGGTTCCGCTCTGGCGGCGATGGAAGGCCGTGACGAGAACATCGGCGAGAACTCCATCCGCAAGCTGATGGAAGAAGTCGACAACTACATCCCGACACCAGAGCGCGCTGTTGACCAGCCGTTCCTGATGCCTGTGGAAGACGTCTTCTCGATCTCCGGTCGTGGTACAGTTGTGACCGGCCGTGTTGAGCGTGGCGTGATCAACGTTGGCGACGAAATCGAAATCGTTGGCATCCGCGACACCAAGAAAACCACATGTACCGGCGTTGAAATGTTCCGCAAACTGCTGGACCGTGGGGAAGCTGGCGACAACATCGGCGCCCTGCTGCGCGGTATCGACCGTGAAGGCGTTGAGCGTGGTCAGGTTCTGTGTAAGCCAGGTTCGGTCAAGCCGCACACCAAGTTCACAGCCGAAGCCTATATCCTCACCAAGGAAGAGGGTGGCCGTCACACGCCGTTCTTCGCGAACTACCGTCCACAGTTCTACTTCCGGACCACAGACGTCACCGGTACCGTTCAGCTGCCAGAAGGCACTGAAATGGTTATGCCTGGCGACAACCTGCAGTTCGACGTGGAACTGATCGCCCCCATCGCGATGGAAGACGGTCTGCGCTTCGCGATCCGCGAAGGCGGTCGTACCGTTGGCGCGGGCGTGGTTTCCAAAATCACCGAGTAAGCCAACCCGCGGGTCACCCCGCGCACCGGCAACAAGACGAAGGCCGCTCCCAATCGGGGCGGCCTTTTTCGTGGCTTGGGGGTGGGCGACATTATTCCTGCGCAATGCGTCTATCTGCCCTTGATCCCCCAGCGAATATCGACTACCTCACCACTCGGCATAGGGGTTTAGCTCAGTTGGTAGAGCATCGGTCTCCAAAACCGAGGGTCGTGGGTTCGAGTCCCTCAGCCCCTGCCAATCTCAACACATGTGAGAACGCGCACTTTGGTGTACCAGCTTCGCCAGTAGGCGAGCTTGATATGAAGCCTTGAATTCAGCGCTTTTGACAGATACATCCCCACAATCGTTCGTATACAGGAAAACCGACATGGCCACAGTCAACCCGCTTCAGTTCATCCAGCAAGTGCGTTCCGAAGTATCCAAGGTCGTCTGGCCCACCCGTCGCGAGGTCATGCTCACCACGGTTATGGTGTTCATCCTTGCCGCGTTGACAGCGGTGTTCTTTGCGATTGTCGATATCCTCATTCGTGGCGGATTGCAGTACATCCTGGCCGCCTTCGGCTGATCCAGGGGCGCGGCACCTTAAAACGCCGTGGCCCTCTTGAAACATGTGCGATTGCGGGCTATCCCGCAGACCTGATCAAGAGGGGCGTGCGGCGATTCGTGTTGCGCGCCGATTTTTTGTTCACCGCCGGCATGCTGCGACAGGCTGGTTTTTACGAGAATTAGATGTGGCCGTTGCTGCATCACAAGACAGGGACCAAGTTCAGATGGCGAAAAGATGGTATTCGGTCAGTGTTTTGTCGAACTTCGAAAAGAAGATTGCCGAGCAAATCCGCACCACGGTCGCCGAGCAAGAGCTTGAGGACCAGATCGACGAAGTGCTGGTCCCCACCGAAGAGGTGATCGAGGTCCGGCGCGGCAAGAAAGTCACGACAGAGCGTCGCTTTATGCCCGGCTATGTCCTGGTTCATATGGAGATGTCTGATCGCGGGTATCACCTGATCAACTCGATCAACCGCGTCACCGGTTTCCTGGGTCCGCAGGGCCGTCCGATGCCGATGCGTGACGCCGAGGTCACCGCGATCCTGGGCCGCGTCCAAGAGGGCGAAGAAGCACCACGCACGCTGATCCACTTCGAAGTGGGTGAGAAGGTCAAAGTGGCGGACGGCCCGTTCGAAGACTTCGACGGTATGATCGAAGAAGTCGACGACGAGAACCAGCGCCTCAAGGTGTCTGTGTCGATCTTTGGCCGGGAAACACCGGTCGAATTGGAATTCACTCAGGTCAATAAACAGGTCTGAGCGATCGGCGGGGCGACCCGCCATACGGTGGCAACACCGTTCGTTTGTGGGAGGGGATAGCGGCGCGCCGCCCAACCGCACCACGCTAGCAAGCGGCCACATCGCGATGTGGTTGTATAGGGTGAACGAAAGTTCACCGACATTAAAAGGAGAAGGCCAATGGCCAAGAAACTCGTCGGTACGATGAAGTTGCAAGTTAAAGCGGGTCAAGCGAACCCATCCCCACCCGTCGGCCCCGCATTGGGTCAGCGCGGGATCAACATCATGGAATTCTGTAAGGCGTTCAACGCCAAGACAGCGGACATGGAGCCAGGTGCCCCTTGCCCGACCGTGATCAGCTACTATCAGGACAAGTCCTTCACCATGGACATCAAGACGCCTCCTGCGTCCTACTACCTGAAGAAAGCTGCCAAGGTTAACTCCGGCGCGAAAACACCAAGCCGCGAGACCGTCGGCACCGTGACCACCAAGCAACTGCGCGAAATCGCAGAAGCTAAAATGGCCGATCTGAGCGCTGTGGATGTTGAATCCGCGATGAAAATCATTCTGGGCTCTGCCCGCTCCATGGGCATCGAGGTTAAGTAAGATGGCAAAACTCGGAAAACGCACCCGCGCCGCACGCGAAGCATTCGTAGGCAAAGAAGATCTGACCGTTGAAGAAGCAGTCGCACTGATCAAAGCCAACGCAACCGCGAAATTTGACGAAACCATCGAAATCGCGATGAACCTTGGTGTTGACCCCCGTCACGCCGACCAAATGGTTCGCGGTGTTGTCGGCCTGCCAAACGGCACCGGCAAATCCGTTCGCGTTGCTGTATTCGCCCGTGGCCCCAAGGCTGACGAAGCACAAGCAGCAGGTGCCGACATCGTTGGTGCCGAAGACCTGATGGAAGCTGTCCAAGGCGGCAAGATCGACTTTGATCGCTGCATCGCGACACCTGACATGATGCCCATCGTTGGTCGTCTTGGTAAGGTTCTCGGCCCACGTAACCTGATGCCAAACCCAAAAGTCGGCACAGTTACAATGGACATCAAAGAAGCTGTTGAAGCTGCTAAAGGCGGTCAGGTTCAGTTCAAAGCTGAAAAAGGCGGCGTTGTGCATGCTGGCATCGGCAAACTGTCCTTTGACGAAGCCAAGCTGGTTGAAAACGTACGTGCCTTTGTTGGCGCTGTGTCCAAAGCCAAGCCTACCGGCTCCAAGGGTGCCTACATGAAAAAGATCGCGCTGAGCTCCACAATGGGGCCAGGTGTGACTGTAGAAGTCGACAACGCTGTAACCGAGTAAGGTTCAGCGATAGGCGCAGTCCTGCGCTTGCTATCAGGTCCCCGCATTGGTCATCCGATGCGGGGATTTTTTTATGCGCAAACCGGCCGGATAAACCCGGTCTGACGGCGTTTGAAACAGATTAGCCTAAACTCGGCGCAAGAAAGTCGAGTTTCCCCTTGGCATTCCGCGCTGCATTCCCTAAGAAGCCCTCGATTCACTATGCATCGCATGGTGAGTCTTCTGTCCGAGACGAAGGGTGGCGCAAGCCTTAATTCCTTTCTGAGATGGGAGATGCAAGAATTACCGTTCGCGTAAGCGTGGGGCTATTTTGGCTTATTCCCGTAAAATGGACCAAGACTGTTCGCGTAAGCGGACTTAATTGAGCCGGGGGGTAACCCCCAGATTTGGAGTGAAACTGTGGATAGAGCCCAGAAAGAACAGTTGGTCGAAGAGCTCGGCCAAATCTTCGAAAGCTCTGGCGTCGTTGTGGTAAGCCACTACGTCGGCCTGACAGTTGCTGATATGCAGGACCTTCGTGCGCGCGCTCGCGCTGCGGGCGGGGCCGTGCGTGTTGCCAAAAACAGGCTCGCCAAAATTGCCCTAGACGGAAAGCCATGCGAAAGCATTGCAGATCTCCTGACGGGTATGACCGTTCTGACCTATTCCGAAGACCCCGTGGCAGCTGCCAAGGTCGCTCAGGAATTCGCTAAAGAGAATCAAAAGTTTGTCATTCTCGGCGGCGCAATGGGTGAGAACGCACTGGATGTCGCCGGTGTTGAAGCCGTGTCCAAGATGCCTTCGCGGGAGGAGCTTATCTCCACCATCGCGGGTATGCTGGGCGCACCTGCTTCCAACATCGCCGGGGCCATTGGCGCACCTGCAAGCAACATCGCTTCCATCTTGTCCACCATCGAGGACAAGGCGGCTGCGTAAAGCAATATCGTCAAGCTGGCGCAGGGTTGAACACTCGCGTTGGAACACACATATCGTTAACGGAAAGAGCTAAACATGGCTGATCTGAAAAAACTGGCAGAAGACATCGTTGGTCTGACACTGCTGGAAGCACAAGAACTGAAAACCATCCTCAAAGACGAGTATGGCATCGAGCCCGCAGCTGGCGGCGCAGTGATGATGACTGGCCCTGCCGATGCAGGCGCGGCTGCTGAAGAGAAAACTGAATTCGACGTCGTTCTGAAGAACGCCGGCGCATCCAAAATCAACGTGATCAAAGAAGTTCGCGGCATCACCGGTCTGGGCCTGAAAGAAGCCAAAGATCTGGTTGAAGCTGGCGGCAAGATCAAAGAAGGCATCGACAAAGCCGAAGCCGAAGACATCAAAGCCAAGCTGGAAGCAGCTGGCGCAGAGATCGAACTGGCCTAAGCCATTAGATCTGGGTGCTGTTTTTGCTTGATGAAAGCAGACCGAAGTTTGTAAAGCTTTGGGCAAGCCCATAAAAATTAAGGCTGGACGGGGAATTCCCTGTCCAGCCTGATCTGTTTTGAAAAGTATTTCGCGCGAAATACTTCTCTGGATAGGTCCTAGTGGTCGGAAGAGGTACGGTGGGACGTGCCTCAAGAATTGATCAGGATTTACCGCTCTTATGGGCGCGCATCACGGCCCCGGTGATGGCGAGCTCGGCAAGAGATACGAAAGGTGACAGACACATGGCGCAAACCTTCCTTGGCCAGAAACGTCTACGTAAATACTATGGCAAAATCCGCGAAGTGCTGGAGATGCCGAACCTGATCGAGGTTCAGAAATCCTCTTATGATTTGTTCCTGCGCTCCGGCGATGCGGAAACACCGACAGACGGTGACGGCATCCAAGGCGTGTTCCAATCGGTTTTCCCGATCAAGGACTTCAACGAGACGTCGGTGCTTGAATACGTCAAGTACGAGCTCGAAAAACCCAAATACGATGTCGAGGAATGTCAGCAACGCGACATGACCTACAGCGCGCCTTTGAAGGTGACGCTGCGCCTCATCGTATTTGATGTGGATGAAGACACCGGTGCGAAATCGGTGAAAGACATCAAAGAACAAGACGTGTTCATGGGCGACATGCCCCTGATGACGCCAAACGGTACCTTTGTTGTCAACGGTACAGAGCGTGTTATCGTATCCCAGATGCACCGTTCGCCCGGCGTTTTCTTTGACCACGACAAAGGCAAAACCCACTCTTCGGGTAAGCTGCTGTTTGCTTGCCGCATCATCCCATACCGCGGGTCGTGGCTCGACTTCGAATTCGACGCCAAAGACATCGTGTTCGCGCGCATCGACCGTCGTCGTAAGCTGCCTGTAACAACGCTGCTCTACGCGCTTGGCCTTGACCAAGAAGCGATCATGAACGCGTATTACAACACCGTGAACTATACGCTGAAAGACGGCGAAGGCTGGGTTGCACCTTTCTTCCCTGACCGTGTGCGGGGCACACGTCCATCGTATGATCTGGTTGACGCCGCAACAGGCGAGATCCTGTTCGAGAAGGGCAAGAAGGTTACACCTCGTGCCGTTAAGCAGTTGATCGACGAAGGCAAAGTGACAGAACTGCTGCTGCCCTTCGGTCACATCGCTGGCAAATTCGCCGCGCGTGACATCATCAACGAAGAAACCGGCGCGATCTATGTCGAAGCGGGCGACGAGCTGACGCTCGAGCACGATAAAGACGGCACGCTCATCGGCGGTACAGCGAAAGAGCTGATCGACGCGGGCATCACCGAGATCCCACTTCTCGACATCGACAACATCAACGTCGGCCCCTACATGCGTAACACCATGGCGGCGGATAAGAACATGAACCGCGACACCGCGCTCATGGACATCTACCGTGTGATGCGCCCGGGCGAGCCGCCCACAGTCGAAGCCGCGTCGAACCTGTTCGACACGCTGTTCTTTGATGCGGACCGCTATGACCTTTCGGCGGTTGGCCGCGTGAAGATGAACATGCGTCTTGCGCTCGACAAAGAAGACACGCAGCGCACGCTGGACCGTGACGACATCGTCGCCTGTATCAAGGCGCTGGTTGATCTGCGTGACGGCCGTGGCGACATCGACGACATCGACCACCTTGGGAACCGTCGTGTACGCTCCGTTGGCGAACTGATGGAAAACCAGTACCGCGTCGGCCTGCTCCGGATGGAGCGCGCGATCAAGGAACGTATGTCCTCGGTCGAGATCGACACTGTCATGCCACAAGACCTGATCAACGCGAAACCAGCGGCTGCTGCGGTACGTGAATTCTTCGGCTCCAGCCAGCTGTCGCAGTTCATGGACCAAACCAACCCGCTGTCCGAGGTGACGCACAAGCGTCGTCTGTCCGCGCTTGGGCCAGGTGGTCTGACACGCGAACGTGCCGGCTTTGAGGTGCGTGACGTTCACGCGACCCACTACGGTCGTATGTGTCCGATTGAAACGCCCGAAGGTCCGAACATTGGTCTGATCAACTCTTTGGCAACATTCGCCCGCGTCAACAAATACGGCTTTATCGAAACACCCTACCGTAAAGTAACGAACGGTGTTGTTTCCGATGACGTGCAGTACATGTCCGCGACCGAAGAAATGCGTCACACCGTGGCGCAGGCGAACGCGAACCTTGATGAGAACATGAAGTTCGTCAACGATCTGGTGTCGACACGGAAATCCGGTGACTACACGCTGTCGCCTTCCGAGAATGTCGATCTGATCGACGTTTCGCCGAAACAGTTGGTCTCGGTCGCTGCGTCCTTGATCCCGTTCCTTGAAAATGACGATGCGAACAGGGCCTTGATGGGCTCGAACATGCAACGTCAGGCGGTGCCTTTGCTTCAAGCCGAAGCACCACTGGTGGGGACAGGTATCGAAGAAGTCGTCGCACGGGATTCCGGTGCTGCCTATATGGCGAAACGCGGTGGTATCATCGACCAAGTCGACGCCAGCCGTATCGTTATCCGCGCCACCGAAGACCTTGAACTGGGCGACGCGGGCGTAGACATCTACCGCATGCGCAAGTTCCAGCGTTCGAACCAGAACACCTGCATCAACCAGCGTCCGCTGGTGAAAGTGGGCGAGACGGTTCAAAAGGGTCAGGTTATCGCGGACGGTCCATCGACCGACATGGGTGAACTGGCGCTTGGTAAGAACGTGGTCGTCGCGTTCATGCCTTGGAACGGCTACAACTACGAAGACTCCATCCTGATCTCTGAACGTGTATCGCGTGACGACGTGTTTACCTCGATCCACATCGAGGAATTCGAAGTCGCCGCCCGTGACACAAAGCTGGGGCCAGAGGAAATCACACGCGATATTCCGAACGTCGGTGAAGAAGCGCTGCGCAACCTCGACGAGGCGGGCATCGTGTACATCGGTGCGGATGTTGAACCCGGTGACATTCTCGTCGGCAAGATCACACCCAAGGGCGAAAGCCCGATGACGCCAGAGGAAAAACTGCTGCGCGCCATCTTCGGTGAAAAAGCCTCGGACGTGCGCGATACATCGCTGCGTGTGAAGCCCGGTGATTTCGGTACCGTTGTTGAAGTCCGCGTGTTCAACCGTCACGGCGTTGAAAAAGACGAACGTGCGCTGCAGATCGAACGTGAAGAAGTCGAACGTCTGGCCCGTGACCGGGACGACGAACTTGGCATTCTTGACCGCAACATCTACGCGCGTCTGCAGTCGATGATCATCGGCAAGACGGCTGTCAAAGGCCCGAAAGGCGTCAAGGCAAACTCTGAGATCACCGAAGACCTGCTGGCATCCTTGTCGCGCGGTCAGTGGTGGCAGTTGGCTTTGGCCGACGAAGATGATGCCAAGATCGTCGAAGCCCTGAACGAGCAGTACGAGATCCAGAAACGGACCTTGGATGCACGTTTCGAGGACAAAGTCGAAAAAGTCCGTCGTGGTGACGATCTGCCCCCGGGCGTGATGAAGATGGTCAAAGTTTTCGTTGCGGTGAAGCGCAAGCTGCAACCGGGCGATAAGATGGCCGGTCGTCACGGCAACAAAGGCGTTATTTCCAAGGTTGTACCTATGGAAGACATGCCGTTCCTCGCGGATGGTACGCCGGTCGACTTCTGTTTGAACCCGCTGGGTGTTCCGTCGCGTATGAACGTCGGTCAGATCCTTGAAACCCACATGGGTTGGGCCGCACGTGGCCTGGGCATCAACATCGACGAGGCGCTGCAGGAATACAAACGCTCCGGTGATCTGACACCTGTGCGCGAAGCAATGCACCACGCCTATGGCGACGATGTCTACGAAGAAGGCATCTCGGGTATGGACGAGGAAACATTGCTGGACGCAGCCAAGAACGTCGCGCGCGGTGTCCCAATCGCCACGCCGGTATTCGATGGTGCCAAAGAAGCGGATGTGAACGACAGCCTGACACGGGCCGGTTTCGACAGCTCCGGTCAGTCGGTCCTGTTTGACGGCCGCACGGGCGAGCAGTTTGCACGTCCGGTGACCGTCGGCGTCAAATACCTGCTGAAACTGCACCACCTTGTGGACGATAAAATTCACGCGCGTTCAACTGGTCCATACTCGCTGGTCACCCAGCAGCCATTGGGCGGTAAAGCGCAGTTCGGTGGTCAGCGCTTCGGTGAGATGGAGGTCTGGGCTCTGGAAGCTTACGGCGCTGCATACACCCTGCAGGAGATGCTGACTGTGAAATCGGATGACGTGGCCGGACGGACCAAGGTCTATGAAAGCATCGTCAAAGGCGAAGACAACTTCGAAGCCGGTATTCCGGAATCGTTCAATGTACTTGTGAAAGAGGTACGCGGTCTTGGCCTGAACATGGAACTCCTGGATGCGGAGGAAGACGAGTGAGGCACGCGCCGGGGTTTTCATAAACCCCGGACCGTTTCCTGAAGCAGGAAACACCTTTCTCCCTCCGCTTTCGAGACTTATCTAAGGATTTAAGATGAACCAGGAACTGACAAACAACCCGTTCAACCCCGTCGCGCCGATGAAGACGTTCGACGAAATCAAGGTCTCTCTGGCATCGCCAGAGCGGATCCTGTCGTGGTCGTTCGGTGAAATCAAGAAACCAGAAACCATCAACTACCGGACGTTCAAGCCAGAGCGTGACGGCCTGTTCTGCGCGCGTATCTTTGGCCCGATCAAAGACTACGAATGCCTGTGCGGTAAATATAAGCGCATGAAGTATCGCGGCGTTGTCTGCGAGAAATGTGGTGTTGAAGTCACGCTGCAAAAGGTCCGTCGCGAGCGTATGGGCCACATCGAGCTGGCGTCGCCTGTTGCGCACATCTGGTTCCTCAAGTCGCTGCCGTCGCGCATCGGCCTGATGCTGGACATGACCCTGCGCGATCTGGAACGTGTTCTTTACTTTGAAAACTACGTTGTGATCGAACCCGGTCTGACGGATCTCACCTATGGTCAGATGATGACCGAGGAAGAGTATATGGACGCGCAGGATGCCTATGGCATGGACGCGTTCACCGCCAATATCGGTGCCGAAGCGATCCGCGAAATGCTGGCCGCCATCGATCTGGAAGCCGAAGCGGACCAGCTGCGTGCCGATCTGAAAGAGGCGACCGGCGAACTGAAGCCCAAGAAGATCATCAAGCGTCTGAAAGTCGTTGAATCCTTCCTCGAGTCTGGCAACCGGCCCGAGTGGATGATCATGACCGTCATTCCGGTGATCCCGCCAGAGCTGCGCCCGCTGGTGCCGCTGGACGGTGGCCGTTTCGCGACGTCGGATCTGAACGACCTGTATCGCCGCGTGATCAACCGGAACAACCGCTTGAAGCGTCTGATCGAACTGCGCGCGCCTGACATCATCGTCCGCAACGAAAAGCGGATGTTGCAGGAATCCGTCGATGCCTTGTTCGACAACGGCCGTCGCGGCCGCGTCATCACTGGTGCCAACAAGCGCCCGCTGAAGTCGCTGTCCGACATGCTGAAAGGTAAGCAAGGTCGCTTCCGTCAGAACCTTTTGGGTAAGCGCGTCGACTTCTCCGGTCGTTCGGTCATTGTGACTGGCCCCGAATTGAAGTTGCACCAATGCGGTCTGCCCAAGAAGATGGCGCTCGAGCTGTTCAAGCCGTTTATCTACTCGCGTCTTGAAGCCAAAGGTCTGTCTTCCACTGTGAAGCAAGCCAAGAAGTTGGTTGAAAAAGAGCGTCCCGAAGTGTGGGACATCCTCGACGAAGTGATCCGCGAACACCCTGTCATGCTGAACCGTGCGCCTACCTTGCACCGTTTGGGCATTCAGGCGTTCGAGCCGGTTCTGATCGAAGGTAAAGCGATCCAGCTTCACCCGCTGGTCTGTTCCGCCTTTAACGCTGACTTTGACGGCGACCAAATGGCTGTGCACGTGCCGCTTTCGCTGGAAGCACAGCTGGAAGCACGCGTCCTGATGATGTCGACGAACAACGTTCTGTCGCCTGCAAACGGCGCGCCGATCATTGTTCCGTCGCAGGATATGATCTTGGGTCTGTACTACACGACCCTGGAACGCGAAGGCATGCCGGGCGAAGGCATGGTGTTCGGCTCTGTCGAGGAAGTCGAGCACGCGCTTGGTGCCGGTGCGATCCACCTGCACTCCAAGATCAAGGCGCGGATCAAACAGATCGATGCCGAAGGCAACGAGGTGATGAAGCGTTACGACACCACGCCGGGCCGTATCCGCCTTGGCGCGCTGCTGCCGCTGAACGCCAAAGCGCCGTTCGATCTGGTGAACCGTCTGCTGCGTAAGAAAGAAGTGCAGCAGGTCATCGATACGGTCTACCGCTACTGTGGTCAGAAAGAATCCGTTATCTTCTGTGACCAGATCATGACCATGGGCTTCCGTGAAGCTTTCCGTGCCGGCATTTCCTTCGGCAAGGACGACATGCTGATCCCGGAAACCAAGTGGACCTTGGTGGACGAAACGCGCGAGCAGGTTAAAGACTTTGAACAGCAGTACATGGACGGCCTGATCACTCAGGGCGAAAAGTACAACAAAGTCGTCGACGCCTGGTCCAAGTGTAACGACAAGGTCACCGACGCGATGATGGGGGCCATTTCGGCCGAACGTCGCAACGATAACGGCGCGGTGATGGAGCCGAACTCGGTCTACATGATGGCGCACTCCGGTGCGCGTGGCTCGGTCACACAGATGAAACAGCTGGGCGGGATGCGCGGTCTGATGGCGAAGCCGAACGGCGACATCATCGAGACTCCGATTATCTCGAACTTTAAAGAAGGTCTGACCGTTCTGGAGTACTTTAACTCCACCCACGGTGCCCGTAAGGGTCTGTCGGATACCGCTTTGAAAACAGCGAACTCGGGTTACCTGACCCGTCGTCTGGTGGACGTGGCACAGGACTGTATCGTGCGTATGCATGACTGTGGCACCGAAACCGCGATCACGGCCGAAGCGGCTGTGAATGATGGTGAGGTTGTCTCTTCGCTGGCGGAACGTTTGCTGGGTCGCGTTGCGGCGGATGACATCCTGCGCCCCGGGACCGACGAAGTGTTGGTGCCTGCGCAGACTGTGATCGACGAACGTCTGGCTGACATCATCGATGAAGCGGCTGTTCAATCCGCACGGATCCGCAGCCCGCTGACCTGTGAGGCCGAAGAGGGCGTCTGCGCCATGTGCTATGGTCGTGACCTTGCACGCGGTACGCTGGTGAACCAAGGTGAAGCTGTCGGCATTATCGCTGCTCAGTCGATCGGTGAACCCGGCACGCAGCTGACCATGCGTACATTCCACATTGGTGGTGTTGCGCAGGGTGGCCAGCAGTCCTTCCTCGAGGCATCGCAGTCCGGTAAGGTTGTGTTCGAGAACGCTCAAACCCTTGAGAACGCCGCAGGCGAGATCATGGTAATGGGCCGGAACATGAAGCTTGCCATCGTTGATGATAACGGCGACGAGCGTGCCAGCCACAAGGTTGGCTACGGGACCAAGCTGTTCGTCAAGGAGGGTCAGTCGATCCTGCGCGGCGACAAGCTGTTCGAATGGGACCCCTACACGCTGCCGATCATCGCGGAGAAATCCGGTATGACCAAGTTCGTCGACCTGACGTCGGGGATCGCGGTCAAGGATGAAACCGATGATGCAACCGGTATGACACAGAAGATCGTGATCGACTGGCGTGCAGCACCCAAAGGCAATGAGCTGAAGCCTGAAATCATTCTGGTGGATGCCGATGGCGAGCCGGTCCGCAACGATGCGGGCAACCCGGTGACCTACCCAATGTCCGTTGATGCCATTCTGTCCGTTGAGGACCAGACTGAAATCAAGGCCGGTGACATCGTCGCGCGTATCCCGCGTGAAGGTGCCAAGACCAAGGATATTACCGGTGGTCTGCCACGTGTTGCGGAACTCTTCGAGGCACGTCGCCCCAAAGACCACGCGATCATCGCCGAGATCGACGGGTACGTCCGCTACGGCAAGGACTACAAAAACAAGCGTCGTATCTCGATCGAGTCGTCCGAGGATCCGGATCACAAGGTCGAATACATGGTGCCTAAGGGTAAGCACATTCCCGTTGCGGAAGGTGACTTTGTCCAGAAGGGCGACTACATCATGGACGGCAACCCTGCGCCGCATGACATCCTCGCGATTATGGGTGTCGAAGCGCTGGCTGACTACATGATCGACGAAGTGCAGGATGTTTATCGTCTGCAGGGCGTTAAGATCAACGATAAGCATATCGAAGTGATCGTGCGTCAGATGTTGCAGAAGTGGGAAGTCCAGGACAGCGGTGATACCACCCTGTTGAAAGGCGAACACGTCGACAAGCAAGAGTTCGACCAGGCCTGTGCCAAAGCGCTGTCCAAAGGCGGGCGCCCTGCGCAGGGCGAACCAATCCTGCTGGGGATCACCAAGGCGTCGCTGCAAACCCGCAGCTTCATCTCGGCGGCGTCCTTCCAGGAAACCACACGCGTTCTGACCGAAGCATCGGTCCAGGGTAAGCGCGACAAGCTGGTTGGCCTGAAAGAGAACGTCATCGTGGGCCGTCTGATCCCAGCCGGTACCGGTGGTGCGACGCAGCAGATGCGCAAGGTTGCGACGGATCGTGACAACGTGGTCATCGAGGCCCGTCGCGAAGAAGCCGAAGCCGCAGCACGTCTGGCCGCGCCCGAGCCTACAGCCGACGATGTTGTTGGTGGCGATGTCTTCGACAACGTCCCCAGCGACGACGAAAGCCGCAGCTAAGCCTAGGCTTGATAGCTAACTAACAGAGCCCCCGCCGAGAGATCGGCGGGGGTTTTTCGTTGTGGGGCAGGGGGATGAAATAGCGTCGAAAATTTGCGCCAGTGGGCTGGTTTTCCACCGCGGCTTGCGCCAATGATAAGTCAACCTAACAAACGGAAAGCCACCCGATGTCGCCAAACCTTGCCGGAGCACTTTTCATGATGGGCTCTATGGCGGCCTTTGTGTTGAACGACACGATGACCAAGACGACGGGCGGGGCCGTGCCCTTGTTCCAGCTGCTGTTCTTGCGCGGTGTGATCTCTATCTCGTTGATCGTTATGCTGTGGGGGCGGCTCGGCCCGATGCATCTGCGTCTTAACCGGCGCGATTGGAAGCTGGTCGCAATTCGGTCTGGTGCCGAAGTCGGGGCGAGCTTTTTCTTCGTGACCGCCTTGTTCAATATGCCCTTGGCGAACCTCAGCGCCATTCTGCAATCCCTGCCGCTGACGGTGACTTTGGGCGCGGCGCTGGTCTATCGCGAAAAGGTCGGCTGGCGGCGCTTCTCTGCGATCCTTGTGGGGTTCTTCGGCGTGATGCTGATCGTCAAGCCGGGCACCGAGGGCTTCAACATCTGGTCGATCTACGCGCTGATCGCGGTGTTCTTTGTCACCGTGCGCGACCTCAGCACCCGCCGCCTGTCGAAAGAGGTGCCGTCGATGACCGTGACCTTCGCCGCTGTGCTGGCCGTGACGGGGTTTTCGACCTTCGCGCAGTTCACCACGCCGTGGGCTCCGGTCTCTTCCGCGCATTGGGTCGCCATTACGGCGGCCGCGGTCTTTGTGCTGATGGGGTATTATTTCAGCGTGCAGACGATGCGGGTGGGCGACGTATCGTTCATCGCGCCGTTCCGCTATACGGGGCTGATCTGGGCGCTTATTCTCGGGTGGTTGGTGTTCGGCGACTGGCCGGTGCCGTCAACGCTCGCTGGGGCATCTATCGTCGCTGCGACGGGGCTGTTCACGCTCTACCGTGAACGCATCACCACCCGCCCGTTGCCGCCGCTTTAACCCTTGGCAAAGACGCGGCGCACAGTGTCGATGTCGATGGCAAAGCGGTCCTTGAACAGGCTCTCTTCCTCGGTGCTGAGTGGGGATAGGTCGACCGCCCGTGCATTCTTTTGGCGTGAATCGTTAAATCCATTGTGGCCGCGGACATACATCGCAGGGTCGGGAAAGCTCAGCGCTGGCATAAAGCGGGGCAGCTTGTCATGGGCAAAGTTCATGATCGTAAGCGGACACCCCGCGTTCACGAACATGGCCAACGCCGCGGTGTAGAACGGCCGGAACGACGGGGTCGCCGTGATACCATCCGCGCCGAACTCGGCCACGTAGCCCTTGTTCCAGTCAAGCGCGACGGATTTGTGCTGGACCAGTAGCGGGGCGGCGTCATCAACAGCTTTACGCAACTTGGCCACGAAATCGACCGCAATTGCGTCGTCGTCATCAAAGCGGAATTGCACACAGGGTTCAGAGCGCGCGTGGCGGGCCTTGTTCAGAATTTCCTTCATCACCTCGCGGTGCGGGCGTGGCGGCTCTACCACAATCCGCGCTTGGGGCAGGGGGGCGAGCAGGGCCGTGAGCCGTTCCAGATGGACAGGGGGAAAGCGATCGCCGACCAGCACGATCATCTCGAAATCCGGGTCTGTTTGCGCCATCAGGCAGGGCAGGGCGACGGTTTCGAACAGGCGGAACCTTTCCTCAAGCCGCGCGGGATCATAAAGGTAGGCGATACGATCAGCGGTGGTGTCATGCCCGACCTGAAACCCGCCAAGCGCCGGATAGGAAAAGCGGCATAGCCCAAGTACCTGCATCGTGATCCGCCCTGTCCGAATAATGTGGCATAAATATGCGCGGTAGCCGGGGTATCTTGCAAGGCGGAATACCCGTTTGGCGTGCCATGGGCGGCTTGGGGGCGGGGGCTGTTGACAGCGTGGACGACTCTGCCTATACGCCCCTTATCTCGGATGCGGGGGTCGCCCTGCTTTGCCGACATCATATCTACTGTGGTCACGATCCGGTCTACTGCTGACTCGATCCTCTGTTACCCCACCGCTTCGTTTTCCTCGGTACGGGAACGCTGCGGTGATTTTGCTTTGCGCCAGTGGTGTAGGGCGAAAGATAGGCTTCGTGGACGTGCGAAGTGACCGAATTTGAAACCGCACTGGGGTCCGCCCCGCTGCACCACTTATGTGAGCTAAACGGGGATAAAACCGGAATGCCAACGATCCAACAGCTGATCCGCAAACCGCGCCAGCCTAAAATCAAACGTTCGAAATCCATGCACCTGCAAGAATGCCCGCAAAAGCGCGGCGTTTGTACACGTGTTTACACCACCACACCTAAGAAGCCGAACTCGGCCATGCGTAAGGTTGCCAAAGTGCGCCTGACCAACGGTTTCGAAGTCATCAGCTACATCCCGGGTGAATCGCACAACCTGCAAGAACACTCCGTTGTTCTGATCCGCGGCGGCCGTGTAAAAGACCTTCCCGGTGTGCGCTATCACATCCTGCGCGGTGTTCTTGATACGCAAGGCGTTAAAGACCGTAAGCAGCGTCGCTCCAAATATGGTGCAAAGAAGCCAAAGTAATTTGGGTCGGTTTGGGGTCGCGTATCGCGGATACACGATGCCGGATCCCGCCGCCCGCCATGTTTTCCCGTAAGGGAGTGAGCCGAGTAAGACTGAGCGCCGGACGATCGGGGTGCAATATGCACCAGACGCACTGGACCAAACCTGCCTCGGCAACTGACAATTAGGAGCTTTAAATGTCACGTCGTCACGCCGCTGAAAAACGCGAAGTACTGCCAGACGCCAAGTACGGTGATCTGGTTCTCACCAAATTCATGAACAACCTGATGATCGACGGTAAGAAGTCGGTTGCGGAGCGTATCGTTTACAACGCGATGAACCGTGTTGAAGACAAAATCAAACGCGCGCCCATCGAAGTCTTCCACGAAGCGCTGGACAACATCAAGCCGTCCGTCGAAGTGCGTTCGCGCCGCGTTGGTGGTGCCACGTATCAGGTTCCTGTCGAAGTGCGCCCCGAGCGTCGCGAAGCACTGGCGATCCGCTGGTTGATCAAAGCGTCCCGCGCCCGCAACGAGAACACCATGGAAGAGCGCCTAGCAGGTGAGCTTCTGGACGCTGTTCAATCGCGCGGTACTGCTGTTAAGAAGCGCGAAGACACCCACAAGATGGCCGACGCGAACAAAGCGTTCAGCCACTACCGCTGGTAATTCGGGCGGCATAAGCCGTTCCCGTCGCGTCCCACCCCGGGGCGCGATTTATCCGTTTCAGATATATTCGAGGAAGCAGCCCAATGGCACGCGACTATCCGCTCTCACGCTACCGCAATTTCGGCATCATGGCCCACATCGACGCAGGCAAAACAACCTGCTCCGAACGGATCCTGTTTTACACTGGTAAGTCCCACAACATCGGCGAAGTGCACGACGGTGCCGCCACGATGGACTGGATGGAGCAGGAGCAGGAACGCGGTATTACAATTACTTCCGCTGCGACGACAACTTTCTGGCAGCGCCAGGAAGAGCCAACAGCCGACGCGACATCCGACACCAAGTACCGGATGAACATCATCGACACCCCCGGCCACGTTGACTTCACCATCGAAGTTGAACGTTCGCTGGCCGTTCTTGACGGCGCCGTTGCTGTTCTTGACGCCAACGCCGGTGTTGAGCCCCAGACCGAAACCGTTTGGCGCCAAGCGGACCGCTACAAGGTTCCGCGCATCGTTTTCGTCAACAAAATGGACAAAATCGGCGCTGACTTCTTCAACTGCGTGAAGATGATCAAAGACCGTACCGGTGCGACACCTGCGCCGATCCAAATTCCGATCGGTGCCGAAACCGAGCTGGAAGGCATGATCGATCTGGTCACCATGAAAGAATGGGTCTGGGCCGGTGAAGATCTTGGCGCGAGCTGGGAACAACGCGAAATCCGTGCCGAGTTGAAAGACCTGGCCGACGAATGGCGCGCGCATCTGATCGAGACTGCGGTCGAGATGGATGACGAAGCCATGGAAAACTACCTGATGGACGGCGCAGAGCCTGACGTCGACACCCTGCGCGGTCTGATCCGTAAAGGGACACTGGCGATCAAGTTCATCCCCGTACTCTGCGGCTCCGCGTTCAAAAACAAAGGTGTTCAGCCTCTGTTGAACGCTGTTATCGACTATCTGCCATCCCCGATGGACGTTGTTGACTACATGGGCTTCAAACCAGGCGACGAGACAGAGACACGTAACATCCCACGCCGTGCGGATGACGACATGGCCTTCTCCGGTCTGGCGTTCAAAATCATGAACGACCCCTTTGTTGGCTCGCTGACCTTTACCCGCATCTACTCCGGTGTGCTGAACAAGGGCGACACGCTCTTGAACTCCACCAAAGGTAAGAAAGAGCGCGTCGGTCGTATGATGATGATGCACTCCAACGATCGTGAAGAGATTCAAGAAGCGTTCGCGGGCGACATCATCGCGCTGGCAGGTCTGAAAGACACAACAACCGGTGACACGCTTTGCGCCGTCAACGACCCTGTTGTTCTTGAAACAATGACCTTCCCAGATCCGGTTATCGAAATCGCGGTTGAGCCTAAAACCAAGGCTGACCAAGAGAAGATGTCCACCGGTCTGGCGCGTCTGGCTGCAGAAGATCCCTCCTTCCGCGTTGAAACGGATCTGGAATCCGGTCAGACCATCATGAAGGGCATGGGCGAACTTCACCTCGACATTCTGGTGGACCGTCTGCGTCGTGAATTCAAAGTTGAAGCGAACATCGGTGCGCCTCAGGTTGCCTACCGCGAGACCATCTCGCGCGAAGCAGAAATCACCTACACCCACAAGAAACAGTCCGGTGGTTCCGGTCAGTTCGCTGAGGTGAAGATGATCCTGATGCCAACCGAGCCAGGCGAAGGCTATTCCTTCGAAAGCCGCATCGTTGGTGGTGCCGTTCCGAAAGAATACATCCCGGGCGTCGAAAAAGGGATCAACTCGGTCATGGACTCCGGTCCTTTGGCAGGCTTCCCGGTCATCGACTTCAAGGTTGCTCTGATCGACGGTAAATTCCACGACGTTGACTCCAGCGTTCTGGCGTTTGAAATCGCGGCCCGTATGGGTATGCGCGAAGGCATGCGTAAAGCTGGTGCGAAACTGCTCGAACCGATCATGAAAGTCGAAGTTATCACTCCTGAGGACTACACAGGCGGGATCATCGGCGATCTGACATCGCGTCGCGGTCAGGTTCAGGGTCAGGACACACGCGGGAACGCAATCGCGATCGACGCACAGGTGCCGCTGGCCAACATGTTCGGCTACATCAACACGCTGCGTTCGATGTCGTCGGGTCGTGCGAACTTCACCATGCAGTTCTCGCACTACGAACCTGTTCCGCAGAACATCTCTGACGAGATCCAAGCGAAATTCGCGTAACTGGCGCGTTGCAATAACTGGGACGGCGGGGATAACCCCGCCCTACCCAAACCGTAGGGTGGGTGTTCAACCCACCGCCCAATTTGAAAACCAAGGAGGCCACCATGGCTAAGGCAAAGTTTGAACGTAATAAACCACACGTTAACATCGGTACCATTGGTCACGTTGACCACGGCAAAACCACGTTGACCGCGGCGATCACCAAGTACTTCGGCGACTTCCGCGCCTATGACCAGATTGACGGCGCGCCCGAAGAAAAAGCACGCGGCATCACCATCTCGACCGCACACGTTGAGTATGAGACCGAAGGCCGTCACTACGCCCACGTCGACTGCCCAGGCCACGCTGACTATGTGAAAAACATGATCACCGGTGCGGCGCAGATGGACGGCGCGATCCTGGTTGTGAACGCAGCTGATGGCCCCATGCCACAGACCCGCGAGCACATCCTGCTGGGCCGTCAGGTCGGCATTCCCGCCATGGTTGTCTACATGAACAAAGTAGACCAGGTGGACGATGAAGAGCTGCTGGAACTGGTTGAAATGGAAATCCGCGAACTGCTGTCTTCCTACGACTACCCAGGCGACGACATCCCTGTGATCCCAGGTTCCGCTCTGGCGGCGATGGAAGGCCGTGACGAGAACATCGGCGAGAACTCCATCCGCAAGCTGATGGAAGAAGTCGACAACTACATCCCGACACCAGAGCGCGCTGTTGACCAGCCGTTCCTGATGCCTGTGGAAGACGTCTTCTCGATCTCCGGTCGTGGTACAGTTGTGACCGGCCGTGTTGAGCGTGGCGTGATCAACGTTGGCGACGAAATTGAAATCGTCGGCATCCGCGACACCAAGAAAACCACATGTACCGGCGTTGAAATGTTCCGCAAACTGCTGGACCGTGGGGAAGCTGGCGACAACATCGGCGCCCTGCTGCGCGGTATCGACCGTGAAGGCGTTGAGCGTGGTCAGGTTCTGTGTAAGCCAGGTTCGGTTAAGCCGCACACCAAGTTCACAGCCGAAGCCTATATCCTCACCAAGGAAGAGGGTGGCCGTCACACGCCGTTCTTCGCGAACTACCGTCCACAGTTCTACTTCCGGACCACAGACGTCACCGGTACCGTTCAGCTGCCAGAAGGCACTGAAATGGTTATGCCTGGCGACAACCTGCAGTTCGACGTGGAACTGATCGCCCCCATCGCGATGGAAGACGGTCTGCGCTTCGCGATCCGCGAAGGCGGTCGTACCGTTGGCGCGGGCGTGGTTTCCAAAATCACCGAGTAAGCCAACCCGCGGGTCATCCCGCGCACCGGCGACAAGACGAAGGCCGCTCCCAATCGGGGCGGCCTTTTTCGTTGTGTGGGGGCGGCGGTGCTGGCTATGACACGATTGTTTTGATCGCGGATGGCGGTCGTACTGGGCGGATTCGAGCGAAACCTCGGATTCCCCCCTTGCCACATGGCGCGACTCGACCTATAGAGCGCAAGTCTCAGCGGGGTGCGTTTTTACGCGCCCCGTTTGATTTACGACAAAACGCAATGAAGGGCCGTGATGAGGCGTCTCTTCCTCTTCGTTTCTACTCCCAATGAGGGA
The DNA here is from genome assembly GCF_054968505.1 of Sulfitobacter sp. G5_S2_6_S6. Classification (NCBI taxonomy): domain Bacteria; kingdom Pseudomonadati; phylum Pseudomonadota; class Alphaproteobacteria; order Rhodobacterales; family Roseobacteraceae; genus Sulfitobacter; species Sulfitobacter sp. G5_S2_6_S6. The sequence continues at coordinate 653,159 of NZ_JBQKUI010000001.1, read as the reverse complement.
TGATGACATATGGCACAAAGCCAAAATATCCGCATCCGTTTGAAGGCGTTCGATTACCGCGTGCTGGATGCGTCCACACAGGAAATCGTTAACACCGCCAAGCGTACCGGTGCATCTGTTCGCGGCCCAATCCCGCTGCCGAACAAGATCGAAAAATTTACAGTTCTGCGTGGCCCACACGTTGACAAGAAATCCCGTGACCAGTTCGAAATCCGCACGCACAAGCGTCTGCTGGATATCGTTGATCCGACCCCCCAGACCGTGGACGCGCTGATGAAGCTCGACCTGGCCGCTGGTGTGGACGTCGAGATCAAGCTGCAGTCATAAGCGTAGGAGGGTAATAATATGTTGCGCTCAGGCGTTATTGCAAAAAAGATGGGCATGACCCGTTTGTTCATGGAAGACGGTAAGCAGATCCCTGTGACCGTTCTTCAGCTCGACAAACTGCAGGTTGTGGCTCAGCGTACCCCCGAGAAGGACGGCTACACAGCTGTTCAGCTTGGTGCAGGTACAGCCAAGGCCAAGCGGACGTCGCAGGCCATGCGTGGTCACTTTGCTGCGGCAAAGGTTGAACCCAAGCGTAAGGTTGCGGAGTTCCGTGTGGACCCCGAAGCCATGTTGAACGTTGGCGAAGAAATCATCGCCGATCACTACTTTGCTGGTCAGTATGTTGACGTTGCAGGCACCTCCATCGGTAAAGGTTTTGCCGGTGCGATGAAACGCCACAACTTTGGCGGTCTGCGTGCGACACACGGTGTTTCGATCTCTCACCGTTCGCACGGTTCGACAGGTCAGTGTCAGGATCCAGGCAAGGTTTTCAAAGGCAAGAAAATGGCCGGTCACATGGGTGCTGCCCGTGTTACCACGCAGAACCTCGAAGTTGTCAAAACCGACAGCGCACGTGGTCTGATCATGGTCAAAGGCGCCGTACCAGGCTCCAAAGGTGGTTGGGTGACTGTTAAGGACGCGGTGAAAAAGCCGTTCCCAGCAGACGCGATCCTGCCTGCCGCTTTGAAATCCGCCGCTGACGAAGCCGCGAAAGCCGCTGAAGAAGCCGCCGCAGCAGCCGCTGCAGAGGCCGAAGCAGAAGCAGCACGCTTGGCAGAAGAGCAAGCAGCGACCGAAGCTGCCGCACTTGCCGAAGCCGAAGCATCCATTGAGTCGGACAAGAAGGAAGGTGACGAATGAAACTTGATGTCATCAAACTCGACGGCGGCGCAGCCGGTTCGGTAGACTTGGACGAGGCCCTGTTCGGTCTTGAGCCACGCGCCGACATTCTGCACCGTGTTGTCCGCTGGCAGCGTAACAACGCGCAGCAGGGTACGCACAAGGTCAAGACACGGTCCGAGGTCAGCTATTCGACCAAGAAGATCTATCGTCAGAAAGGCACCGGCGGCGCACGCCACGGCGCACGTTCTGCACCGATCTTCCGTTCGGGTGGTATCTACAAGGGTCCAACCCCTCGTAGCCACGGCCACGACCTGACCAAGAAGTTCCGCAAACTGGGTCTGCGCCACGCTTTGTCTTCCAAGGCAAAAACCGGCAACCTGGTCATCATCGACGATGCCACATCCGATGGGAAAACAGCTGCTTTGGCCAAACAGGTTAAGAACCTGGGCTGGAAGCGCGCGTTGATCATCGACGGTGCCTCGGTAAATGAGAACTTCTTGCAAGCCGCGCGCAACATCGAAGGTCTGGATATCCTGCCGACGATGGGTGCAAACGTCTATGACATCCTCAAGCGTGACACTCTCGTGATCACCAAAGCGGGGATCGAAGCACTGGAGGCCCGTTTGAAATGAGCGCCAAGCACGAACATTACGATGTGATCCGCAAGCCGATCATCACTGAAAAAGCGACAATGGCTTCCGAGCACAATGCAGTCGTTTTCGAAGTTGCGATCGACAGCAACAAGCCAATGATCAAAGAAGCTGTTGAGGCTCTCTTTGGTGTCAAGGTGAAGGCCGTGAACACGACCATCACCAAAGGCAAGGCAAAGCGTTTCCGTGGCCAGATGGGTCGCCGGAAAGACGTGAAGAAGGCTTACGTTACGCTCGAAGAAGGTAATTCCATCGACGTATCCACCGGTCTGTAAGTCAGCCTGGACGTAAAAGTTAAAGGGCCCCTCGCTGCAAGGCGGGGGGCCTTTTCCGTTTTCAAGGCGGTGGTGCCTGGATGATACCCGCTGCGCATGTCGCGCGGGAACCTGCCGACCTACGGTGCGTTGACCTTGCACATCACGTCAAAGGAATGGCCCCGCTGAATGGTGGCCAGCTTTGCCCGAAGGGATAGCGCCACTATGTCGATCAACTCCGTCCAGTCCACCCGATCAGAGATCCTGTCCCATAATGACCCCGACGATTTCGCCTGGGCCGTGCCGATCATGCGGACGGGGTATGCCGGGCGCGGATTGGTTTACCTTGTCGTGGCCGGGCTGTCGCTCTGGTCCGTTGTATCTGGCGGTCAGGCCGAGGGCACCAAGTCGACGCTGCAGTCATTAGACGGCGCGACGGGGTTTGCAGTGATCTTCGCGATCGCCACGGGCATGTTCGCCTATGCGATCTGGCGCGCGGTTGATAGCTTTTGGGACCTTGAGGCATATGGCAGCGGTGCCAAGGGCATCGTTGCGCGGTTCGGGATGCTGGTCACAGGCCTGATCCACGGTGCCATCGGTGCGCTGGCTGTGACGGTGCTGGGGGTGGCGTCGTCTGGCTCTAGCAGCAAGGAGCTGCTGAACCAGTTCCTGCAGACCACAGCGGGCGTGTGGGTCGTGGGCGGGATCGGTCTGGCGACGATGGGCACGGGGTTCTACTATTTCTACAAAGCAGCGTCGCAGTCGTATCGCGAGCATCTGGAGGCCAACCACTTTACCCTGCATTGGAACCCGCTATTGCGTATCGGCGTGGCTGCGCAGGGCGTGGTGGTGCTGATCATCGGCGGTTTGATCGCCTATGCCGCGATAAGTGCCAATGCGTCGAGTGCAGGCGGCATCGATGCGGCGTTTGAGTGGTTGCACCAGCAGGCCTACGGGCGGGTGCTGGTTGGGCTTCTCTGTGCCGGATTGCTGATGTTTTCGCTGTTCTGCTTTGTGAATGCGGTCTACCGTATTGTACCGAAGGCTGCCGACCCGTCGGTTGAAAGCGTCGCGCGCAAGGTCAAGGCAATGGCGTCCTGACGGGCACCGCGTAGGTCTACGTCGGGTTTTCGAGACTATTCCCGAACGCTCCCTTGACCCTCGGCTGATCCTCCCCTAAACGACCCCATCGGCAGTGCCCCGGATTCGTCCGGGGCTGTGTCGTTTTGCGCATTGGTGAGTTCTAGCCATGCGCGAGGTTGGGCAAAGGGGTTCTTTGTCCGGCATTTCAAATTGGGGACCTTCGGGGCCCTACAACCATCTCGGCACCAGCACGACGGGGCCGGGGACAAGCAAAACGGAAGACAGAGAACATGGCACTCAAGTCGTACAAACCGACGACGCCAGGCCAGCGTGGGCTGGTACTGATCGACCGTTCGGAGCTTTGGAAAGGCCGCCCGGTCAAATCCCTTACACAGGGTTTGACCAAATCTGGCGGTCGGAACAACACCGGACGGATCACAATGCGTCGCACAGGCGGTGGGGCAAAGCGCCTTTACCGTATCGTCGATTTCAAGCGCAACAAGCTGGACATGTCCGCGGTTGTCGCTCGCATCGAATATGACCCTAACCGGACCGCATTCATCGCACTGATCCAGTACGAAGACGGCGAACAGGCTTACATCCTGGCCCCACAGCGTATCGCTGTTGGCGACAAGGTGATTTCCTCGGCCAAGGCCGACATCAAGCCTGGGAACGCTATGCCATTTTCGGGCATGCCAATCGGTACAATCGTTCACAACATCGAAATGAAGCCAGGCAAAGGCGGCCAGATCGCACGCGCCGCCGGTACCTACGCACAGTTCGTAGGCCGTGATGGTGGATACGCTCAGATCCGTTTGTCCTCGGGCGAACTGCGTCTGGTGCGTCAGGAATGCATGGCCACCGTTGGTGCCGTGTCCAACCCTGACAACTCCAACCAGAACTACGGTAAAGCGGGCCGCATGCGTCACAAGGGTATCCGCCCTTCGGTACGTGGTGTTGTTATGAACCCGATCGACCACCCTCACGGTGGTGGTGAAGGCCGTACATCGGGTGGTCGTCACCCTGTTACGCCTTGGGGCAAGCCCACAAAGGGTGCAAAAACCCGCAACAAGAACAAAGCGTCCAGCAAGCTTATCCTACGCTCGCGCCACGCCAAGAAGAAGGGGCGTTAATAGATGTCTCGTTCAGTATGGAAAGGTCCTTTTGTTGACTCTTATGTCCTCAAGAAGGCCGAAGCCTCCCGCGAAAGCGGTCGCAGCGAAGTGATCAAAATCTGGTCGCGCCGTTCCACGATCCTGCCACAGTTTGTTGGCCTGACGTTCGGCGTGTACAACGGTCACAAGCATATCCCAGTAAACGTCAGCGAAGAAATGATCGGTCAGAAGTTTGGTGAGTATTCGCCAACTCGCACCTATTATGGTCACGCAGCTGACAAAAAAGCGAAGCGGAAATAAGCCATGAGCAAGGATAAAAATCCCCGCCGCGTGGCTGACAACGAAGCCCGTGCAAAACTGCGCATGCTTCGCACAAGCCCGCAGAAACTGAACCTCGTCGCCGCGATGATCCGTGGCAAGAAGGTAGACAAGGCCCTGACGGACCTGACCTTCTCGAAAAAGCGGATCGCACAGGACGTGAAGAAATGCCTTCAGTCCGCCATCGCGAACGGTGAAAACAACCACAACCTTGACGTGGATGAACTGGTCGTTGCCGAAGCATATGTCGGCAAGAACCTGATCATGAAGCGTGGTCGTCCACGTGCGCGTGGCCGTTTCGGCAAGATCATCAAGCCGTTTTCGGAAATCACGATTGTCGTGCGTCAAGTTGAGGAGCAAGCCTGATGGGTAACAAAGTAAATCCGATCGGTATGCGTCTTCAGGTCAACCGCACCTGGGACAGCCGCTGGTACGCCGATACGAAGGACTATGGTGATCTTCTGCTCGAAGACCTCGCCATCCGTGACTTCATCAAGAAAGAATGTGCACAGGCCGGTATCGCCCGTGTGATCATCGAACGCCCACACAAGAAGTGCCGCGTCACGATCCACACAGCGCGCCCCGGTGTGATCATCGGCAAGAAAGGTGCAGACATCGAAGGTCTGCGTCAGAAAATCGCCAAGATCACCAAATCTGACCTGCACCTCAACATCGTTGAAGTGCGCAAGCCAGAGCTGGACGCAGCCCTTGTTGGTGAATCCATCGCACAGCAGCTGGAACGCCGGGTCTCTTTCCGTCGCGCCATGAAGCGTGCGGTACAGAACGCCATGCGTATGGGTGCCCTGGGTATCCGTGTGAACGTTGCTGGTCGTCTGGGTGGTGCAGAAATCGCGCGTACCGAATGGTACCGTGAAGGCCGCGTGCCGCTCCACACTCTGCGTGCCGACATCGATTACGCGCATGTTGAAGCGTCGACCGCTTACGGCATCATCGGGATCAAAACCTGGATCTTCAAAGGCGAGATCATGGAACATGACCCGGCTGCGCGTGACCGCAAGGCACAAGAAATGCAAGACGGCCCAGCACCACGCGGTGCCGGCGGTCGTCGCTAAGGGGGAATGAAAGATGCTACAACCAAAGCGTACTAAATTCCGCAAGCAGCACAAAGGCCGTATCAAAGGTGTGGCAAAGGGCGGGTCTGACCTGAACTTTGGTACCTACGGTCTGAAGGCTCTCGAGCCCGAGCGTGTAACTGCACGTCAGATCGAAGCTGCTCGTCGTGCCATGACGCGTCACATGAAGCGTCAAGGTCGTGTCTGGATCCGTATTTTCCCGGATGTACCTGTCACCGCAAAGCCCATCGAAGTTCGTATGGGTAAAGGTAAAGGTTCCGTGGATCGTTGGGTCTGCAAGGTCAAGCCAGGCCGTGTTATGTTCGAAATCGACGGTGTCGCCGAGGACGTTGCACAAGAAGCTCTGCGTCTTGCCGCGATGAAGCTGCCTATCAAAACCCGCGTCGTTGTACGCGAAGATTGGTAAGACCTTCGCTTCGACACATGTCGGAGGAATGAATAGAAAAGCCCCCGCTGAGACATCAGCGGGGGCTTTTGTTTTTGTCGGTCGGTGCGGGGTTTAGGTAAACAGCTTGGCGGTGCGGCGTGCCAGTTTCTGCCAGACCAGCGCGATGACAATGGTCATGCCCACGTGCCCCACGAAGGATGACTGCGTGTAGGTGCCAAAACCCATCATGAAGCTACGCCCCATCAGCGGTGCCAAAATACCTTGGGCGACAAACCACAAGATGACTCCGGCCAGGGCACCCGCGCCGAAATAGCCGAGCTGTGTCATCCGCTTGGTCAGATAGACCACCGCTGCAAATCCTAACGCGCCAATCAGGAAGTGGACGGCGAAGGCCGCGCCGTAAGTCAGGTCGAGGCCCAAAAGCTTTTTGCTTAGCCCGATGACCAGGTTCGCGGGTTCTAGCTTGACGCCGAACAGGACGGGAGAGGCGAGCCATGCGTAGGCCTCGAATGTGAGTTCGCCGACCAGACCGGCAAGGGCAAGGGCGGGCAGGGGGATTTGGTTTGGGGTATCCACGTGGGGCTTCCTTATGTGCGCATCGTTTACGGTAACGGGGTCGAGATGGCACCGGGACACATGCAATCCTAGTCACAAGCTGCTGAACCCGCGGTGACGTGATCCAGCCCGCGATTTTTGAAACATTAATGCACGATGAATAAGCGGCGGCAGGGTCTAGCCAGCGCAAGGCGTGGCGCATAGGCTCGGGCTAACCTGCCTATAGGAGCTGACATGAAGCATGTGCCCAAGCCCACCACCGACGAAGACCTGATCAAAGCGTTTCTCGAGAAGGGGGGTACGATCAAAAAGGGCAAGACCAAGCCGATGCCGGATGATCTGGGGCTTAGCAATAATCAGTGGGGCAATAAGCTGACCAAAGAGGAAAAGGCCGCGATCAAAGAGCAAGAGGCGGCGCGCAAGGCAACGCCGCCCAAACGTGGTTAACCCCAGGCGTAGTTGAACGAGACCGAGATGCGATCGTCTTCGGACATGTTCATCGGCACTTCGTGTCGCAGCCAGCTTTCCCAAAGCAGCACGTCACCGACGACGGGTTGTGCATAGACGAACTGGCGCAGCTCTCGCGGGGCGTCTTTCTTGCGACCGGGGGCAGCCATCATCATCGGCAGCCGCGGATCTTCGAGCTTAAGCGCGCTCGTGCCTTCGGGCATCGCCACATAGGTCGTGCCGGAGATCACCGAATGGGGATGGATATGTGCCGTATGGATGCCGCCTTCGGGTAGGATGTTAATCCAGAGGTCTTCCAGCTTGAGCTTGCGCCCGTCCAGATCAAACGCCAGTTCCTTTGCAAAAGCCTTGACGTGTTTATCCAGCGCTTTCTTCACCGTCTTGAAGATCGGGAACCGCCACGGCAGATCGGTGAGCGATGCATAGCTGGTGTAGCCCGGGAAATCATGTTCCTCGCACCATTCCTGCCCGGCCTCGTCATCCTCGGCGATGGACAGGCACGCGGCCTCCAGCTCGGCCGGATCAACGGGTTGACCGTGCTCGGACAGGGCGGCGCGGTAAAGACGGGTGACGAAAAGGGATTCTATCTGTGACATAGGGCCGTTCTATATCAGCCCGTTCTGGGTGGCGATACGGTTTTATAGAAAGCTTGCTTGCCAAACAGGGGTAGGGCCTGTAGAGGAACCTTTCACATGAACTCCACCAGAATCATGGTCACCCATAAGGGGCCTACTGGTGATGTCGAAAGGAAGAGGCGATGAACGCCAAAGAACTGCACGACAAGACGCCGGATCAACTCCGCGATGAGCTTGTTAACCTGAAAAAAGAATCCTTCAACCTGCGTTTCCAGCAAGCCACAGGCCAGCTGGAAAACTCCGCACGTTTGAAGACCGTTAAGCGTGACGTCGCACGTGTCAAAACCGTTCTGAACCAGAAAGCCGCTGCCGCGGCATCTGCTGAATAATAGGAGCCTGAGAGTATGCCCAAACGTATCCTGACAGGCACCGTGACAAGCGATGCCAACGCACAGACAGTAACCGTTTCCGTAGAGCGTCGCTTTACGCACCCGGTTCTGAAGAAAACCATCCGTAAGTCCAAAAAATACCGGGCGCACGATGAGAACAACACATTCAAAGTGGGCGACGCCGTTCGCATCATCGAATGTGCACCAAAGTCGAAAACCAAACGTTGGGAAGTGCTGCAAGCCGCTGAGGCTTAAGGTACTGCTCGCTCGGGCCTGAGGTCCTTGTTTCCCTTGACTCTGAGGGCGGCAAGGCCCAAAGGCACGAGCGAGATGCCCATTTCGGGCGGACCAATATAATCGAAACCCTGGGGTTAGGGCACGCATCGCCCCCCAGAAGGTCGGGAGAAACCAAATGATCCAGATGCAGACCAACCTGGATGTTGCTGACAACAGCGGCGCGCGCCGTGTTCAGTGCATCAAGGTATTGGGTGGTTCCAAGCGTAAATACGCATCCGTCGGCGACATTATTGTCGTGTCGGTCAAGGAAGCCATCCCTCGCGGTCGTGTGAAAAAGGGTGACGTGCGTAAAGCCGTCGTCGTTCGCACTGCCAAGGAAGTTCGTCGTGAAGATGGCACAGCCATCCGTTTCGATCGTAACGCCGCCGTCATCCTGAACAACTCGAATGAACCTGTAGGTACACGTATCTTCGGGCCAGTTGTTCGTGAGCTGCGCGCCAAAAACTTCATGAAGATTATCTCGCTTGCGCCGGAGGTGCTGTAATGGCTGCTAAACTTCGCAAAGGTGACAAAGTCATCGTGCTTGCTGGCAAGGACAAGGGCAAGACGGGTTCCATCTCGTCCGTTGACCCAAAGGCCAACAAAGCAATCGTAGATGGTATCAACATGGCAATCCGCGCCACGCGTCAGTCCCAGACGTCGCAAGGCGGCCGTATTCCCAAAGCGATGCCCATCGATCTGAGCAACCTGGCGCTGGTTGATGCCAACGGCAAAGCAACCCGCGTTGGCTTTAAAATCGAAGGCGACAAGAAAGTGCGCTTTGCAAAAACCACGGGGGACGTGATCGATGCTTGATAACGCAACATACACACCCCGCCTGAAGGGCGAATACGCGGACAAAATTCGCGCTGCTCTGAAGGAAGAGTTCGGTTACAAGAACGAAATGCAGATCCCGCGTCTGGATAAGATCGTTCTGAACATCGGCTGTGGTGCAGAAGCTGTTCGTGACAGCAAGAAAGCCAAATCCGCACAGGAAGACCTGACAACAATCGCCGGCCAAAAAGCGCTGACAACTGTTGCCAAGAAATCCATCGCTGGTTTCCGCGTACGTGAAGACATGCCTTTGGGTGCGAAAGTGACCCTGCGTGGCGAGCGTATGTACGAATTCCTGGATCGTCTGATCACGATCGCAATGCCTCGTATCCGCGACTTCCGCGGCATCAACGGCAACAGCTTTGACGGCCGTGGCAACTACGCCATGGGCTTGAAAGAGCACATCGTGTTCCCCGAAATCGACTTTGATAAAGTTGATGAGACTTGGGGAATGGACATCGTGATCGCCACCACGGCGAAAACCGACGCTGAAGCGAAGGCACTGTTGAAAGCGTTCAACATGCCCTTCACATCGTAAGCGCGGGGAGGATTTAGATATGGCTAAGAAATCCATGATCGAGCGCGAAAAGAAGCGCGAAGCACTGGTCAAGAAGTACGCTGCCAAGCGCGCTGCCTTGAAAGAGATCGTAAGCGACGAATCCAAGCCGATGGAAGAGCGTTTCCGCGCCTCCCTGAAGCTGGCAAAACTGCCTCGCAACTCCAGCGCTGTGCGTCTGCACAACCGCTGCCAGCTGACAGGCCGTCCACACGCTTACTACCGTAAACTGAAAATTTCGCGGATCGCGCTGCGGGACCTTGGCTCTTCGGGCCAAATCCCCGGCATGGTCAAGTCGAGCTGGTAAGGAGCGCATCAGATGAACGATCCTATCGCAGATATGCTGACACGCATCCGTAACTCTTCGCTGCGCGGCAAATCCACCGTCATGACACCAGCTTCCAAGCTGCGTGCATGGGTTCTGGACGTGCTTGCAGACGAAGGCTACATCCGTGGCTACGAAGCAAAAACGGGCGCCGATGGCCACCCCGCGATTGAAATCAGCCTCAAGTACTACGAGGGCGAACCTGTTATTCGCGAGCTGAAGCGGGTTTCCAAGCCCGGTCGCCGCGTCTACATGGGCGTCAATGACATTCCCGTTGTCCGTCAGGGCCTTGGTGTGTCGATTGTCTCCACCCCCAAGGGTGTGATGTCGGATCAGAATGCACGCAGCCAGAACGTTGGCGGCGAAGTGCTCTGCACCGTATTCTAAGGAGAGCAAAATGTCTCGTATTGGTAAAAAACCGGTCGACCTGCCAAGCGGTGTTACAGCATCCGTGAGCGGCCAGACCATCGAAGTCAAAGGCCCCAAGGGAACACGTTCCTTCAAGGCAACTGACGACGTTACATTGGCTGTCGAAGACAACGTGGTCACCATCACACCACGCGGCAAATCCAAGCGCGCACGCCAGCAGTGGGGCATGAGCCGCACAATGGTTAGCAACCTGGTTGCCGGCGTCACCGAAGGCTTCAAAAAAGAGCTTGAGATCCAGGGTGTTGGTTATCGTGCTGCCATGAACGGCAACACGCTGAAACTGAACCTGGGACTGTCCCACGATGTTGACTATGTGGCACCCGAAGGTGTGACAGTCACAGCCCCGAAACAGACCGAGATTGTGGTAGAAGGCATTGACGAACAGCTTGTTGGTCAGGTCGCTGCGAACATCCGCGCATGGCGCAAGCCCGAGCCCTACAAGGGCAAAGGCATCCGCTATAAGGGTGAGTTCGTCTTCCGCAAAGAAGGCAAGAAGAAGTAAGGATCGCACAGATGGCAAACAGCAAAAGACAACTGTTTCTGAAACGCCGCCTGCGCGTTCGGAACAAACTTCGCCGGGTCAACGCAGGGCGTCTTCGCCTCTCCGTTCACCGCTCGAACAAAAACATCAGCGCCCAGCTGATCGACGACGTAAACGGGGTCACATTGGCTTCCGCGTCCTCGATGGAAAAAGACTTGGGCGTTGTTGGCAAGAACAACATCGAAGCAGCGACCAAGGTTGGTTCGGCGATCGCCGAGCGTGCCAAGAAGGCCGGTGTAAGCGAAGCATATTTTGACCGTGGCGGTTTCCTGTTCCACGGCAAGATCAAAGCTTTGGCCGATGCAGCCCGTGAAGGCGGTCTGAAAATCTAAGCGAACGTAGGCGGCGCGGGTCTCGCGCCGCCTCGATGATCCGGGGGCTTTGCCCACTTGGATTGACTCTATGACGCGCGCAAGCGCAGCACCAAAAGGATGATGCCGCATGGCAAGAGATGACAACCGGGGTGGCAACCGCCGCAACCAACGCGACGAGACACCCGAATTCGCCGACCGCCTAGTGGCGATCAACCGCGTTTCCAAAACCGTTAAGGGTGGTAAGCGCTTTGGCTTCGCTGCACTTGTCGTTGTTGGCGACCAAAAGGGCCGCGTAGGCTTCGGCAAAGGTAAAGCGAAAGAGGTTCCAGAAGCCATTCGCAAAGCCACCGAGCAAGCTAAGCGCCAAATGATCCGCGTTCAGCTGCGCGAAGGCCGCACTTTGCACCACGACATGGAAGGCCGTCACGGTGCCGGTCGCGTTGTAATGCGCACAGCACCAGAAGGTACCGGGATCATCGCCGGTGGTCCAATGCGTGCCGTATTCGAAATGCTGGGTGTTAAGGACGTTGTATCGAAGTCCATCGGGACCCAGAACCCTTACAACATGATCCGTGCCACCATGGACGGCCTGAAAAAAGAATCTTCGCCACGTGCTGTTGCTCAGCGTCGCGGCAAGAAAGTTGCAGACATTCTGCCCAAGCGTGAGGACAATGTTGAATCGTCCGCACAAGTCGCTGAGGAGGCATAAGCATGGCTAAGACGATCGTAATCAAGCAGGTTGGCTCGCCAATCCGCCGCCCCGCCGACCAGCGCGCTACGTTGATTGGTCTGGGTCTGAACAAAATGCACCGTGTGCGTGAACTGGAAGACACACCTTCCGTTCGCGGCATGATCCGCAAGATTTCTCACATGGTTGAGATCATCGAAGAAAAAGGCTGAACGCTTTCCTAGAAAGCTAGAGACTTTATAATGGTCTTGTTGCTCGGTATCGACGCCCCGTGGGAAACTACGGGGCGTTTTCATTTGTCTCGGGCACCTGGGAGTTGGGGCAGGGCTTGAAACCTTCAGGCCTCCCGTCTATACGCCCCCAGTGGCCACCAATCCGCCACAAGAATCATGCAACGCCGCGTTTGGCCGCTCCCGTCGCTGGGGGCCACATCCGGCAAAAGGAGAAGCGACATGAAACTTCATGAACTGTCTGACAACGAAGGCGCCACCAAGAAACGCAAGCGCGTAGGCCGTGGTCCTGGTTCCGGCACCGGTAAAATGGGTGGCCGTGGTATCAAAGGTCAGAAATCCCGTTCGGGTGTATCGATCAACGGTTACGAAGGCGGTCAAATGCCCTTGTACCAACGTCTTCCAAAGCGCGGCTTCACCAAGCCAAACCGGAAGTCCTATGCCGTTGTAAACCTGGGCCTGATCCAGAAATTCATCGACGCCAAAAAGATCGACGCCTCCGCTGCGATCACCGAGGACGCCCTGATTTCCTCCGGTCTGGTTCGTCGCAAGTTGGACGGTATCCGCGTTCTGGCCAAAGGCGATTTCAACGCCAAGGTTGAACTGCAGGTATCCGGTGCATCCAAATCCGCGGTTGAAGCCGTAGAAAAAGCGGGCGGCAAACTGACCGTCACAGCACCTGCCGCGGCAAACGCAGACGCGTAACCCGACCTTTTGCCTTGTGAGCGGGACGCGTCCCGCTTACATAGTCAATCGAGTTTTCCCAAATGCCGCCCGCCGGAAAACGGCTTGGGCGGCGTTTTTGCAAAGAAAGAGCCCTATATCATGGTATCAGCCGTCGAAAGCATGGCCGCCAACACCAGTTGGTCCGCGTTGGGCAAGGCGACAGACCTGCGCAACCGGATTCTATTCACTCTGGGGTTGTTGATCGTTTATCGCCTTGGCACGTTCATTCCGGTTCCCGGGATCGACGGCACCGCCCTGCGCCAGTTTATGGAAAGCGCGGGTCAAGGCATCGGCGGCATGGTTTCCATGTTCACCGGCGGCGCACTTGGCCGTATGGGGATCTTTGCCTTGGGTATCATGCCCTACATCTCTGCATCGATCATCGTTCAGCTGATGACCTCGATGGTGCCCGCGCTTGAGCAGCTCAAGAAAGAGGGCGAGCAGGGACGCAAGAAGATCAACCAATACACCCGCTTCGGTACGGTGGCTCTGGCGACGCTCCAGGCCTATGGCCTGGCTGTCTCCCTTGAGGCTGGCGATATCGCCGCTGATCCGGGCATGTATTTCCGCATCGCTTGTATGATCACGCTGGTCGGTGGCACGATGTTCCTGATGTGGCTGGGTGAGCAGATCACCGCACGCGGCATCGGTAACGGTATCTCGCTGATCATCTTTGTTGGCATCATCGCCGAGGTTCCTGCCGCGATTGCGCAGTTCTTCTCTTCGGGTCGTTCTGGTGCGATCAGCCCCGCGATTATCGTTGGCGTGCTGGTTATGGTTATCGCGACGATCATGTTCGTCGTCTTTATGGAACGCGCCTTGCGCAAGATCCACATCCAGTACCCGCGCCGTCAGGTTGGGCAAAAGATGTACGATGGCGGTTCTTCGCACCTGCCGGTCAAGGTGAACCCCGCCGGTGTTATCCCTGCGATCTTTGCCAGCTCTTTGCTGCTGCTGCCGGTCACGATCAGCACGTTCTCGGGCAATTCTACCGGTCCGGTGATGTCGGTTCTGCTGGCCAACTTCGGCCCCGGCCAGCCGCTGTACCTGCTGTTCTTTGTCGCGATGATCGTCTTCTTTGCATACTTCTACACGTTCAACGTCAGCTTCAAGCCTGACGAGGTTGCGGACAACCTGAAGAACCAGAACGGTTTCGTCCCCGGTATCCGTCCCGGTAAGAAAACCGCCGAGTATCTGGAATATGTTGTGAACCGCATTCTGGTGCTCGGGTCGCTTTACCTCGCGGCTGTTTGTATTCTGCCCGAAATCCTGCGTGGCCAGTTTGCGATCCCGTTCTACTTTGGCGGTACGTCGGTGCTGATTGTTGTGTCCGTGACCATGGACACGATCCAGCAGGTACAAAGCCATTTGCTTGCACATCAGTATGAAGGTCTGCTTGAGCGTTCCCAGTTGCGCGGTAAGTCTGGCAAACCACGGAAAAAACGGAGCCCGGTACGTCGATGAACATTATTCTCTTAGGACCACCCGGAGCGGGTAAAGGTACACAAGCGCGTCATCTGGTTGAGACACGCAATATGGTACAGCTTTCCACCGGTGACATGCTGCGTGAAGCCAAAGACAGCGGGACAGAGATGGGCAACATGGTTGCCGATGTTATGGCGCGCGGTGATCTGGTGACCGACGAGATCGTGATCGGCCTGATCCGCGAAAAGCTGGAAGACACCACTGACCACGGCGGTTTCATCTTTGACGGTTTCCCACGCACGCTGGCGCAGGCCACTGCGCTTGGTGAACTGCTGGAAGCGACAGGCAAGCCATTGGATCACGTGATCCAGTTGGGCGTGGATGATGAGGCGCTGGTTACGCGTATCTCCGGTCGGTCCACCTGCGGCAACTGTGGTGAAGTCTATCACGACGTGACCAAGCCTCAGCCCGCCGACGGAAAATGCGAAAAATGCGGCGCGTCTGACTTCAAACGCCGCGCAGACGATAACGAGGAAAGCCTCCGCAACCGTTTGATGGAATACTACAAGAAGACCTCGCCGCTGTTGGGCTATTATTACGCCCACAACATGCTCACGCGGGTTGACGGTCTGGCGGACATTAAAGAGGTGCAGAACAGCATCGCCAAGGTTCTGGACGCTTAATGCAACCTTACGACCGATAGGCAACGGCGCGCTTTTCGAAGCGCGCCGTTTTGCTATTATATGGGGCAGGGTGGGGTGCTTTCAGATTGAAAGGGATATCCATGCGGCGTTCAGCCGCTATGGGTTGACGCGCCGGTCAATTCCTCATAACCAGCCGTATCTCGTAAGAGAATCGAATTGCAACGGGCACCGATCACGCCCTGCGCATGAACACCTGATCAGCTGGAGCCCGACGGCACATTCGCCTCGGGCTTCACGTTGTGAAAAAAGGGTCTGGCATGACGGACCCGCAACGAAAAGGAAGCACACACGTGGCACGTATTGCCGGCGTAAACATCCCGACTGCAAAGCGGGTTCCAATCGCCCTCACATATATCACCGGTATCGGTAACTCCTCCGCAGCTGCAATCTGCGAAGCTGTTGGCATCGATTCCACACGTCGTATCAACGAACTTTCGGATGCTGAAATCCTGAAAATCCGTGAGTATATCGACGAAAACTACACCGTCGAAGGTGACCTGCGTCGCGACACGCAGATGAACATCAAGCGTCTGATGGACCTTGGTTGCTACCGTGGCCTGCGCCACCGTCGTAACCTGCCGGTTCGTGGTCAGCGTACCCACACCAACGCTCGTACGCGCAAAGGCCCTGCAAAGGCCATTGCCGGTAAGAAGAAGTAAGGGAGGGTCTGATCAATGGCACGCGAAAAGACAAAGACGAAGCGTAAGGTTTCCAAGAACATCGCCGCAGGTGTGGCGCATGTTAATTCCAGCTTCAACAACACAAAGATCCTGATCTCTGACGTTCAGGGTAACGCAATTTCCTGGTCCTCCGCAGGCACCATGGGCTTTAAAGGGTCGCGTAAATCGACACCTTACGCGGCTCAGATGGCTGCTGAAGATGCAGGTAAAAAAGCCCAGGACCACGGCGTGAAAACGCTGGAAGTCGAAGTGCAAGGCCCCGGCTCCGGCCGTGAAAGCGCCCTGCGCGCGCTGGCAGCTGCCGGGTTCAACATCACATCGATCCGTGACGTGACCCCAATGGCGCACAACGGCTGCCGCCCTCCGAAACGCCGCCGCGTCTAAGAGTATAAGTTACAATAGGGGCCGCGTCTTTGCGCACGGCCTCTTACTGCTTTGTTGAAACCTCGGGAGTTCTTCGCCATTTGGACATGGGGCGCAGAACAGGAATGGAGGGACGTATGATCCACAAAAATTGGGCTGAATTGATCAAGCCACAGCAGTTGGACGTCAAGCCGGGCAATGACCCTGCACGTCAGGCTACTGTCATCGCAGAGCCGCTCGAGCGTGGCTTTGGTTTGACAATGGGCAACGCGCTGCGCCGCGTTCTGATGTCGTCGCTGCAAGGTGCCGCCATCACATCTGTACAAATTGATAATGTTTTGCACGAATTTTCGAGCGTTGCGGGTGTTCGCGAAGATGTCACCGACATCGTTCTGAACCTCAAAGGCGTTTCCCTGCGCATGGAAGTCGAAGGGCCAAAGCGCCTGTCGATCTCTGCCAAGGGGCCGGGTGTTGTCACTGCTGGTGACATCTCCGAAAGCGCTGGTATCGAAATTCTGAACCGCGATCACGTGATCTGCCACCTGGATGACAACGCTGACGTTTACATGGAACTGACGGTCAACACCGGCAAGGGCTATGTGGCGGCAGACAAGAACAAGCCAGAAGATGCGCCTATCGGTCTTATCCCGATCGACGCGATCTATTCGCCGGTCAAGAAAGTGTCCTATGACGTGCAACCGACCCGCGAAGGTCAGGTGCTGGATTATGACAAGCTGACGATGAAAGTCGAAACAGACGGCTCCATCTCTCCTGACGATGCCGTGGCCTTTGCTGCGCGTATTCTGCAGGATCAGCTGGGCATCTTCGTCAACTTCGACGAGCCTGAATCCGCATCGCGTCAGGACGACGACGACGGTCTGGAATTCAACCCGCTGCTGCTGAAGAAAGTGGACGAGCTGGAACTGTCCGTCCGTTCGGCAAACTGCCTGAAGAACGACAACATCGTCTACATCGGCGATCTGATCCAGAAGACCGAAGCCGAAATGCTGCGCACGCCGAACTTTGGCCGCAAGTCTTTGAACGAGATCAAGGAAGTGCTATCGGGCATGGGCCTGCACCTTGGTATGGACGTCGAGGACTGGCCACCAGACAACATCGAAGACCTCGCGAAAAAGTTCGAGGATTCGTTCTAAGAGATTTGTCGGGTGGGGCTTCCCCGCCCGACAATACGACCGGGCATCGGCCCCAAGGAGAGTTGGCGCTACGCACGCCAGCCAGACAAAGCAAAACCGCCCGTAGAGGGCATTAAACTGGAGACTAGAAAATGCGTCACGCACGTGGTTACCGCCGCCTGAACCGTACACATGAACACCGCAAGGCGTTGTTCTCGAACATGGCAGGCTCGCTCATCGAACATGAGCAAATCAAAACAACATTGCCAAAAGCCAAAGAATTGAAGCCAATCATCGAAAAGATGATCACATTGGCAAAGCGCGGCGACCTGCACGCGCGTCGTCAGGCTGCAAGCAAGCTGAAGCAAGACCAGTATGTCGCGAAACTGTTCGACATCCTGGGCCCTCGCTACAAAGACCGTCAGGGTGGCTATGTCCGCGTTCTGAAGGCGGGCTTCCGTTATGGCGATATGGCACCTATGGCCATCATCGAATTCGTAGATCGCGACCGCGACGCGAAGGGTGCAAACGACAAGGCGCGCGTCGCGGCCTATGAGGTTGCCGAAGACTAAAGCGACCTGCTTTTGTTAAGAATTCTGAAAGCCCCTGCCAACGCAGGGGCTTTTTGCTTTTATGCCTTCGGCGAGGATTTAAATCCATTTGGAACTCGGGTGTTGCGCAAGGGCCTATGGCTGCGCATATCTGGGGGCATGAGAATACTTCTGATCCTGCTGACCGTTCTGTCTTTCCCTGCCGCTGCGCAAACTGTGCCAAGCTCTGCCGCGCAGATCCAGTTGAGCTTTGCGCCGCTGGTCCGCGAGGCCGCGCCCGCCGTGGTGAACATCTACGCCCGCACCATCGTCGAACAAAGCCGCACGCCGCTGCAGGCTGATCCATTCTTTGAACGTTTCTTCCGACGGCCAGATGCCGGCCGCCCACGGGTTCAGAACTCGCTCGGGTCCGGCGTGATTCTGTCGGAGGACGGGATCGTGGTGTCGAATTATCATGTGGTCGGGATGTCGACGGACATTCGGATCGTCCTGTCGGACCGTCGCGAGTTTTCCGCCCGTGTGCTGCTGAGCGATGCAGAGAGCGATCTGGCTATCCTGAAAATCGATGACGTCGACGGGCTTACCCCTTTGTCGTTGCGCGATAGCGATACCGTCGAGGTCGGAGAGTTGACGCTGGCCATCGGCAACCCCTTTGGGGTCGGGCAAACGGTGAGCAGCGGGATCGTGTCAGGGCTTGCGCGGTCTGGCGGTATGAACGGTGGCGGGCAGGGATACTTCATCCAGACGGATGCACCGATCAACCCGGGCAACTCTGGCGGTGCGTTGATCGACGTAGAGGGCCGGTTGATCGGGATCAACACCTCGATCTTGACACGCTCTGGCGGGTCAAACGGGATTGGCTTTGCGATACCTGCCAATTTGATCGCGGCGTTCATGGCGCAGGCGCGCGACGGGGCCGTTGAATTTACCCGACCTTGGGCGGGGATGAGCGGGCAGCCGGTGGACGCGGATATGGCGGGCCCGCTTGGGCTGGACCGGCCTGGCGGGATCATCGTGTCTGGGATGCACCCTGCCAGCCCGTTTCTGAAGGCCGGTGTGGCTGTCGGCGATGTGATCACAGCGGTCGATGGGCAAGAGGTACATACACCCGCCGAGATGATCTACCGCATGAGCGTGGCCGGGATGGGGGCGCAAGCGCGGATCACGCGGCTGCGCGATGGCAAGGTGGAAGAGGTTGAGGTCGCGTTGATCGCCGCACCGGAAGAGCCATCGCGTGCCGCGCTCACGCTGGATGAAAGCAGCTTGCTACCGGGGTTGGCGTTGGCGCGGATCAATCCTGCTGTGATGGCTGAATTGAACCTCCCGCTTGAGGTAGCGGGTGTGGCGGTGATGGATACCGGGCCCTATGGTGCGCGCGTGGGGTTGCGGCAGGGGGATGTGATCTTGGCCGTGAACGGGGCCGAGGTGCAAGCACCGTCGGACGTCAGCGACCAGATGGCGGGCAGCCGTCAGGTGTCGATGGTGGTGCAGCGTGGCGTGCAGCGTCTGTCGCTGCAATTCCGGGTCTAGCGCGATGGCGGACCTATTTGGATCGGACGCGCCGGCTGTGGAAAGCGGGCACCGCCCGTTGGCGGACCGGCTGCGCCCGCGAAGCTTGGGCGAGGTCATCGGCCAGTCACAAGTGTTGGGGCCGGACGCGCCGCTGACGGTCATGCTGCAGTCGGGGTCGCTGGGGTCGCTGATTTTCTGGGGGCCGCCCGGCGTTGGCAAAACGACGATCGCGCGACTGCTGGCAGATGAGACGGACCTGCATTTCGTGCAGATCAGCGCGATTTTCAGCGGTGTGCCTGAGCTCCGCAAGGTCTTTGATGCGGCGAAAATCCGGCGACAGAACGGGCAGGGGACACTGCTGTTCGTCGACGAGATCCACCGCTTTAACAAGGCGCAGCAGGACGGCTTCCTGCCTCATATGGAGGATGGAACGATCCTGCTGGTCGGGGCCACGACCGAGAATCCATCGTTCGAGCTGAACGCCGCTGTGCTGAGCCGGTCGCAGGTTCTGGTGTTGGAGCGCTTGCCGCTGTCTGATCTGGAACGGCTGGCCCAAAGGGCCGAAAAGGAACTGGGTCGTGGCCTGCCACTGGACGGGCCTGCGCGTGAAAACCTGCTTGAGATGGCTGATGGCGACGGGCGTGCGTTGCTCAACCTGATAGAGCAAGTCGCCGCTTGGAAGGTCGAGGGCAAGCTGGACGGTAAGGCGCTGTCGGCGCGGTTGATGCGGCGCGCGGCGCAATACGACAAGGGGGGGGACGCGCATTATAACCTCATCTCAGCGCTGCATAAATCCGTGCGCGGCTCTGACCCAGACGCGGCGCTGTACTGGCTGGCGCGGATGCTGGAGGGAGGCGAAGACCCACGGTATCTGATGCGCCGGATCACGCGCATGGCGGTCGAGGATATCGGGCTTGCCGATCCGCAAGCGCAGTCTGTTTGCCTGCAATCGTGGGAGACCTACGAGCGGCTCGGCTCGCCCGAAGGGGAGCTGGCGATTGCGCAGGCGTTGACGTATCTTGCGCTGGCACCCAAGTCGAACGCGGCCTACGTGGCCTATAAGGCAGCGCGGCGTGCGGCCAAGCAAACCGGCTCCTCTCCGCCGCCAAAGCACATCATGAACGCGCCCACCAAGATGATGAAAGAACAGGGCTACGGCGCGGGGTATGCCTATGACCATGATGCCGAAGACGGGTTTTCCGGCCAGAACTACTTTCCCGACGGGATGGAGCGACCGCAGTTCTATCAACCTGTCGAACGAGGCTTTGAACGTGACCTGAAAAAACGCGTCGATTATTTCGAAAAGCTGCGGTCAACGCGGAAAACTTGACATTCGGGACGTGAACCGTGAGAGACCGCAGATGATTTCAACCCTGTCCCTTGTCGCTCTGGGCGGCGCGATCGGTGCCTCCTTGCGGTATCTGTTTGGTGTCGCCGTGACGCGGCTGGTCGGGCTGTCGGATTTTCCGGTCGCGGTCCTGACGGTCAACATCATCGGGTCGTTCTTGATGGGCCTCTTTGTGGTGTGTGCCGCACAAAAAGGGCTGACGCAGATCAGCCCGTTTGTGATGACCGGGGTGCTTGGCGGCTTTACAACGTTCTCGTCCTTCTCGCTCGAGACGGTCACGTTGATGGAGCGCGGCCAGATCGGGGCGGCAGGGATATATGTGGCACTGTCCGTCGGGCTATCGGTGCTAGGATTAATGCTGGGCCTTTTCGTGGCCAGAGGGGTATTTGCATGAGCCGGGTTCAACATCTGGTCGTAGAAGAAGGCGACGGGGATCAACGGTTGGACCGTTGGTTCAAACGGACCTTTCCGCTGATTGGCCAAGGGCTGATCGAAAAGATGTGCCGGAAAGGTGACATCCGTGTTGATGGGGGGCGGGTAAAAGCCTCTACTCGGCTTGAGGTCGGGCAGACCGTACGTATTCCCCCACTGCCTGATGAAAAGGCTCCGCCGCCGCCCAAGCGCACGCGGATATCAGAGGCGGATACCAAGTTTATCCGGTCCTGTGTGATCTATCGCGACGATCACATCATCGCGCTGAACAAACCGCCGGGGCTGCCGGTGCAAGGCGGGTCTGGTCAATCGGACCGCCACGTCGACGCGCTTGCCGATGCTTTGATGTTCGAGCTTGATGAAAAGCCGCGCCTTGTGCACCGGTTGGATAAAGACACCTCTGGCGTGCTGATCATGGCGCGGACACGGTCAATTGCCGCCGCGCTGACAGCGTCGTTCCGCCATCGCGAAACCCGCAAGATCTACTGGGCTGCGGTCGCGGGCGTCCCGCATCCGCGCAACGGGACGATCAAATTCGGGCTGGTCAAAGCCTTCGGTCACGGGGCCCGTGGTGAGGGCGAAAAGATGTACTGCGTCCACCCGAAAGACATGGAAACAACCGAAGGCGCCAAGCGCGCGACCACCGATTATGCGACCCTCGCACAAGCCGGTAAGCGGACCTGCTGGATGGCGCTGATCCCTGTGACGGGCCGGACGCACCAGCTGCGTGCGCATATGGCTGAAATCGGGCATCCCATTGTCGGAGATGGAAAATATGGCGGTTCAGGTCAGGAAAACATGGGCGACGGATGGGGCGCGCAACTGGGAGGTGATATCTCGAAGAAGCTGCACTTGCATGCGCGATCCCTGACGCTGGAGCACCCTGTAACCAAGGCGCGACTGAACCTCACGGCCCCGCTGCCGGACCATATGGCGCGCACCTGGGACACGTTCCAGTGGGCACCCTCCGACGTGCCTGCTGACCCGTTCGAGGAGGATTGGGGGTGAGCGATTGGAAAGCGAAACGTTTCTGGAAAGAGGCGGCCGTTGTCGAGGCGGAGGGTGGCTATACTGTCGAGCTTGACGGGCGCGGGATCAAGACGCCGGCCAAACGTGCACTGGTGGTGCCAACCCGCGCTATGGCACAGAAAATCGCCGCTGAGTGGCAGGCACAGGACGGGGTGATCAACCCCGACACCATGCCCGCTACCAAAACCGCCAATGCAGCGATCGACAAGGTTGCGCTGCAACATGCCGAGGTTGCGGATATGTTGGCGGCCTACGGCGACTGTGATCTGCTGTGCTATCGCGCGGATAGCCCGGCTGAGCTGGTCGCGCGGCAGGCCGAACAATGGGACCCCATGCTGGAGTGGGCCCGCGAAGCCTTGGGCGTGAGCTTGCAGACCCGAGTGGGGATCATGCACGAACCCCAGTCACCTGCGGATGTCGCACGCCTGTCCGCGCGCACCCATGCGTTAAGCAACTTGCAACTCGCTGCCTTTCACGACCTTGTGAGCCTGTCTGGCTCGTTGATCTTGGGCTTTGCGGCTGCGCTTGACGCGAGGGAAGCGGAATCGATTTGGGAAATCTCGCGTCTGGACGAGATTTGGCAGGCCGAGCAGTGGGGCAATGATGACGAGGCAGACGCCTTGGCCGCAGTGAAAAAGACTAGTTTCTTACACGCTAAGTTGATGTTTGACCTGAGCGTGCCCGAATAGGTTTCACGGTGACCCCAATACATAGGATTGAGGGCATTTTTGAGCACACTGACTTGACGTTCCGGCGTAAATTCGCCCAAACTCCCTTCCACTGACGGGGATAACCCCGCCAAAACATCTCCGGTCCGAAAAGGTGCCGGGTGAACCGCCCTAAAACGTGGCGGAAAATCAGGAAGAGGTTAAAATGAACAAATCCGTATTTTTTGGTGCGCTAACAGTAGCCGGCCTTGCGGCTGGCGCAGCTGCTGCGTCCACGCTTGACGATGTCAAAGCGCGCGGCAAGCTGAACTGCGGCGTTACCACCGGTCTGGCTGGCTTTGCGGCCCCCAACGCTAATGGTGAATGGGAAGGCTTTGACGTGGCGGTATGCCGCGCCGTTGCCGCTGCTGTACTGGGCGACCCCGCTGCTGTCGAATTCATCCCCACAACCGGCAAAACACGCTTTACCGCGCTGGCTTCGGGCGAGATCGATTTCCTCGCACGTAACACCACATGGACCTTCAGCCGCGATGTCGACCTCAAGTTCGACTTCATCGGCGTGAACTACTATGACGGTCAGGGCTTCATGGTTCCGAAAGAGCTTGGCGTTTCCTCTGCCAAGGATCTGGATGGCGCGACTGTCTGCATCCAAACCGGCACCACGACCGAGCTGAACCTCGCGGACTTCTTCCGCAACAACAACATCAGCTACGAGCCCGTTCCTGTTGAAACAAACGCCGAAGGCCAACAGCAGTATCTGGCCGGTGCGTGCGACACCTATACTACCGACGCCTCCGGTCTGGCTGCGACACGTGCGACCTTTGAAAACCCAGGTGAGCACATCATCCTGCCCGAAATCATCTCCAAAGAGCCTCTGGGCCCGCTTGTTCGCCATGGCGACAACGACTGGGGCGATGTAACCCGCTGGGTTCTCTACGCTCTGATCGCAGCTGAAGAGCTGGGTGTCACATCGGCAAACGTCGAAGAGATGACAACAAACACCACAAACCCAGAAGTTGCCCGTCTGCTTGGCACCGAAGGTACTTTGGGTGAAATGCTGGGTCTGGAAGCTGACTGGGCGAAGAAAGCCATCGCGTCGCAAGGTAACTACGGCGAAATCTTTGCCAAGAACATCGGCGAAGAAACACCAATCGGTCTGGCCCGTGGCCTGAACGCTCAGTGGACAGACGGCGGCCTGATGTACGCGCCTCCTTTCCGCTAAACACATCCGTCGAGGGGCGCGGAGCAATTCCGCGCCCTTTGCGCCTATACGACGCAAAAATAAAACCCGGCCCGCGACACCGAATGGTGCGTGAAAAACAGGTCCGGCACACAGGGAAAATCTGATGACGACAATGTCCGACCCTCAACAGGGCTCGTTCCGGCTGTCGATGTTGCTTAACGACACCCGCTATAGATCCTACACTTTCCAGTTTATCGCGCTGATACTGCTTATCGCATTGATGTCGTTTCTGGGCATTAACCTGGTACGAAATCTGGCAGAGGCCGGATTGAACATCTCTTACGGGTTTTTGAACGTGCCAGCCGGCTACGATATCAACCAATCCTTAATCGATTATAACAGCCAGTCATCGAATCTGCGTGCCGCAATGGTCGGTATCATTAACACGCTTCTTGTTGCGTTTCTGGCCTGTGTCACTGCGACAATTCTGGGTGTGATCGCCGGTGTGGCGCGCCTGTCCAAGAACTGGCTCGTGTCCAAACTGATGTCGGTCTACGTCGAGATTTTCCGGAATATTCCGGTGCTGATCTGGATCCTGATGATCTACACCTTGATGACGGCCGTATTGCCCGCGCCCAACAAGTTCCGCGGTGACAACGCCACGTCGAGCATGCTTTTCGACGCCTTCGCCTTCACCAACCGCGGCATCTACATTCCCGCACCGGTTTGGGGCCCGGGGTCTATGATCGTGGTTGCGACCTTTGTGCTGTCGATCATCGCCGCGATTATCTATCGCCGGTATGCGGTTAGCCTTCTGTTCCGTACGGGCAAGCTGCTGCCTATGGGATGGCCCACTGTCGCGATCTTGCTGGTGCCGACGATTGTGATGTTCTTCATCATGGGCAGCCCCATCGCATTGGATTACCCCGAGCTTAAGGGCTTTAACTTCCGTGGTGGTCTGCAGATCGGCGCGCCGCTGATCGCATTGTGGTTGGCTTTGTCCGTATACACCGGTGCCTTCATCGCCGAAAACGTGCGTGCAGGTATTCAGGCGATCTCAAAAGGGCAGACCGAAGCTGCATCGTCGCTGGGCTTGCGCCCGAAGCGGGTCATGAACCTTGTGGTTCTGCCGCAGGCGTTGCGTGTGATCATTCCGCCGCTGATTTCGCAATACCTCAACATCACCAAGAACTCGTCGCTCGCGATTGCCGTCGGGTATGCCGATATCACTGCGACACTGGGGGGGATCACATTGAACCAAACCGGCCGCGCGATCGAATGCGTGCTTTTGCTGATGCTGTTCTATCTCACGATCTCGCTGTCGATCTCTGCGATCATGAACGTTTACAACAACTCTGTCAGCTTGAAGGAGCGGTAAGATGTCAGATACACACGCCGCCTCCGTCCCTTATGTGCGGGACACCATGTTGCCACAGCACGCGCCCCCGCCAACCGCGCAAGGGCCCGTAAAATGGGTCCGCGAAAGCCTGTTTTCGTCGATCCCTTACACCATTCTCACGCTCGCAGCGCTTTACGTTATCTACCTGATCCTTTCCGGCTTCCTTCCTTGGTTGCTGGGCGGGGTTTGGACGACATCCAACATTCGCGAGTGTCGCGAAGTATTGGACGGCGTCCAAGCTGGCTGTTTCTCGGTGCTGACAGAACGCTGGAACCAGCTGTTGTTTGGTATCGCCTATCCACAGGACGGCTATTGGCGCCCGACATTTGCATTCGTGCTCTTGTTCGTCGCCGTGTCACCGGTGCTGTTTAGCAATCTGCCACGTGGGCTCATCCTTTTTACCGTCATCTACCCTTTCATCGCCTTCTGGTTGATCTGGGGCGGTTCCCTTTTGGTGCCATTGTCGGCGTTGCTGGCCGTTGTGGTTGGCTATGTGGTCTACAGCAGAATCGTTAAGACAAGCTTTGCAGGCGGACTTTTTGCGGGTCTCATCGCAGGCATCGTGACGTGGTTTATCTGCGGCTTCATTACGCCAAGCCTATCGGGCGTGCTCGCGCTGGAACCGGTCGCCTCGCGGAACATGGGGGGCTTTATGCTCAACATGATCTTGGGCGTGATCTGTGTGTCTTTGTCCCTGCCGATGGGCATTCTGCTTGCGCTGGGTCGTCAATCGAGCTTGCCGATCATCAAACTGATCTGCGTTGTTTTTATTGAGTTTATCCGAGGGGTGCCTCTGATTACGTTGCTTTTTGTTGCCAACGTGGTCCTGGCTTACTTCCTGCCACCGGGCACAAACTTCGACCTGATCCTACGTGTTATTATCATGATCACCATGTTCGCGTCGGCCTATATCGCCGAGGTGATCCGGGGCGGGTTGGCAGCCTTGCCACGTGGTCAATACGAGGCTGCAGACAGCTTGGGCCTAGATTATGCGCAGGCCATGCGCCTGATTATTTTGCCCCAAGCCTTGAAAATCTCGATCCCAGGAATCGTTAACGTGGCCGTCGGGCTGTTCAAGGATACTACGCTGGTGTCGATTATTTCGATGTTCGACCTGGTTGGGATGATCCGCGGGCCGATCCTAGCGTCGACTGACTGGAACGGCGTTTACTGGGAACTTTGGGGCTTTGCCGCCTTGCTCTTCTTCGTCGTCTGCTACGGCATCTCGCAATATTCACAATGGCTGGAACGTCAACTCCAGACCGACCACCATTAAGGAAAGGCTGTAATTATGGCTGAACAAGCACAAGCGCTGAAAGTCTCGAACGAGGTCGCGATCAGCATCGAGAACATGAACAAGTGGTACGGCACGTTTCACGTGCTGCGGGATATTGATCTGACCGTTTACCGTGGTGAACGTATCGTTATTGCCGGACCGTCGGGCTCGGGGAAGTCAACTCTGATCCGCTGTATCAATGCCTTGGAAGAGCACCAGAAAGGCCGGATCGAAGTCGACGGTACGGTGCTGTCTTCGGACGTTAAAAACATCGACAAGATCCGCTCCGAAGTCGGGATGTGTTTCCAGCACTTCAACCTTTTCCCGCACTTGACGATCCTCGAAAACTGCACGCTTGCTCCGATCTGGGTGCGAAAAACACCTAAGAAGGAAGCCGAAGAAATCGCGATGCATTTCCTTGAGAAGGTTAAGATCCCGGATCAGGCGGACAAGTACCCAGGTCAGCTTTCTGGTGGTCAGCAGCAACGCGTGGCGATCGCGCGCAGCCTGTGTATGCGTCCGCGTATCATGTTGTTTGACGAACCAACGTCTGCCTTGGACCCGGAGATGATCAAAGAGGTCCTGGACACGATGGTCGAACTGGCTGAGGAAGGCATGACGATGCTCTGCGTGACGCACGAGATGGGCTTTGCCCGTCAGGTGGCAAACCGCGTCATCTTTATGGATGAAGGCCAGATCGTCGAACAGAACGAACCTGAGGAGTTCTTCAACAACCCCCAAAGCCCGAGGACCAAGCTCTTCCTCAGCCAAATTTTGGGCCACTAAGTTTCAAGGGCGGGGATTTCCCCGCCCTTTTCTATTGGGCAAGTATCCGTGGCGTCATGTACGCCTGTACGTCGCCGCTGTGCCAGTGCACGCCCCTCCAGTCGTCCACTTCGAATGACATCACCATTGTCGCACCCGGTGGGGTTCCGGCTGCAAGATGAGCTGTGGCACCCACACGGGGCAGGAGGTGCGCCATCTCTGCCACGCCGGGGTTATGCGCAAGAACTAAAACTGTGGACCCTTCAGCGCCCTGTATGGCCGCCATCAGCCGTTCTGTATCTGCTAGATAAAGACGGTCTGTGAAGATTCGTTTAACAGCGGAGGGAATTTCCAAAAATTCGAGCGTTTCCGACGTTCGCCGAGATGCAGAGCATAGCACAAGATCAGGTCTGTAGTCTTCGGCGTCGAGCCATTGCCCGATTGCATGTGCGTCTTGCCGACCTTTGTCATCCAAAGGCCGGTCAAAGTCCGTTGCGATCCCCGCCGGCCAACCTGCTTTTGCATGGCGCATCAGAATAAGGCGTCTCATCAACGTTTCCTTAATGTATCGGCCGCATAAACGAGAAGCTCAGACAGCCGGAAACAGGGGAGGGTGCAATATGCAGTAATTTATAAAGTGGTTGTTACTGGCCGCGGATAATGCTGCCTGCACCATGTTCGGTGAAAAGCTCCAACAAGCAGGCGTTAGGGGCTCTCCCGTCCAAAATCACCGCTGCGCGCACGCCACCGTCGATCGCATCAAGCGCAGTTTGCGTTTTGGGTATCATACCACCGGCAATCGTTCCGTCTGCCACCATCTCGCGTATCTGGCTCGCTGTTAGCTCCGTCAGTACGTCGCCTTCGGCATTCTTCACGCCTGCAACGTCGGTGAGCAGCAGCAAGCGGTCTGCCTTCAGCGCAGCTGCAATCGCGCCCGCCGCAGTATCGCCGTTGATGTTAAATGTTTCGCCGTTGCGGCCCATGCCAAGGGGCGCAATCACCGGGATAATCCCTTTGTCGGCTAGATCGCGTAGCAAACGGGGGTTTACTTCGGTCGGTGCGCCAACCAACCCCAGCTCTGGGTCCTCTTGGTCACAGATAATAAGGCCGCTGTCCTTGCCAGACACACCGACGCAACGCCCACCCTGTGCCGTGATCGCTTGCACAATGCGGGCGTTCACAAGGCCCGACAGAACCATCTCAACGATTTCCATCGTGGCAGCGTCGGTCACCCGTTTGCCGTTTACGAATTCGGACTTGATGTTCAGCCGGCCGAGCATGTCATTGATCATCGGGCCGCCGCCGTGAATGATGACGGGGTTCACGCCGACCTGGCGCATAAGTGCTACGTCGCGCGCGAACTCTTCCATCGCATCGTCGCTGCCCATGGCGTGACCGCCTAGCTTGATAACAACGGTCGCGTCAGCGTAACGCTGCAAGTAGGGGAGCGCTTGGCTCAGGGTGCGTGCGGTGGCGATCCAGTCGCGATTCATGTCTTGTTTTCTCATTCTCTGCCTCGGTAAACGCCGAAGTGCTCGTCACTCCAACGTCGCGATAATGGCACGGAGCGTAGGGATGCCCCAGCCCTTTTCAGAAGACGTAACCACGATTTCGGGGTAGGCGGCTGGGTGCTTGGCAAGCGCACCGCGGACCTGATCCAGAACCTTCTGACGCTCAGCTTCTTTAACCTTGTCGGCTTTCGTGAGGACACATTGAAAAGTCACGGCTGAGCTATCCAGCAAGGACATGATTTCGTCATCGACCTTCTTAACGCCATGCCGCGCGTCGATCAGCACAAACGCCCGGCGGAGCGTTTGCCGACCTGAAAGGTACTGTTTCAGCAACCGTTGCCATTTTTCGACGACGGGTAGAGGAGCGTTTGCATAGCCATACCCGGGCAAATCGACGAGGTAGTGATCGTCGGCCGCGGTAAAATAGTTGATCTCTTGCGTGCGCCCCGGCGTGTTGGACGCCCTTGCCAGCGCTTTTGTGCCCGTCAAGGCATTGATCAAAGTCGATTTACCAACGTTTGATCGCCCTGCGAAACACACCTCCATCCGGTCGGCGGGTGGCAGGCCGTCCATCGCGACAACGCCTTTCACAAACAGCGTTTCGCCTGCAAATAGCATGCGGCCTTTTTCGGCTGCATAGGCATCAGGCTCTTCGGCGATGCTAAATTGGACTTGCATGAGTTAAAGTACCTTTACCTGGTCGCTAAGTGCGACGGAGCCTGTGTGAATGACCTTAGCGTATACGCGGAAATCTTGGTGACCCCAAGTGCTCAATACGCGCAATATGTCGATGTCGCGCTCGCCGTTGTGTCGATTCGCGGTGGTCGCTTGGCACCGCTTGGTGGGGTCCCGTACACGTAGGACAGTTTCGCCACGTGACACGTCGTTCCCGACCCAATCAAGCTCGCTCCATGGTGTTGCGGTATCAAACCAAATGGTGCTTTTGACCCGGTGCTCAAATTTGCACAATGCGACCATTCGTTCCCATCTAGACGCGCCGCGCCATGCGCCACCGCCCAGGTCTGGTTCCACGGCATCGACTGCCCCGTGGAGGGCGCTGTATGATCCAGCTCTTCGCGACCGTGGCTTTTGAGCGGGTGGCGATAGAGCTGGGTCACCGTTGTCATTATTTCGGATCACCCTTCCGTCCGAATTTCATGCTGCCTTTAATATTCCCTAGGATATCAGGCTTATAGCCCTGGCTGCGCATGATCAGGTACTGCTGCGTAAAGGTAATCGTGTTGTTTGCGATCCAGTAGACGACGAGGCCAGATGCGAAACCGCCAAGCATGAACATAAAGACCCATGGCATCCATGCAAAGATCATCTGCTGCGTGGGGTCCGTAGGGGCCGGGTTCAGTTTCTGCTGCAGGAACATCGAAATACCCAGCAGCAGCGGTAGGATCCCGATAAAGACCAATGCAAGAACGGTCCCTGCTTCGGGCGCAGCCCATGGCAGCAGTCCATAGAAGTTGAAGATAGATGTCGGGTCTGGGGCGCTCAAATCCTGAAACGGGCCAAAGAAGGGTGCGTGGCGCAGCTCCAACGTGACGAAGATCACTTTGTAGAGGGAAAAGAAAATCGGGATCTGCATCAAAATCGGCAGACAGCCGGCGGCTGGGTTCACTTTCTCGCGTTTATATAGCTCCATCATGCCCTGTTGAAGCTTTTGACGGTCGTCGCCTGCATCCTTTTTCAGCTTCTCCATCTGTGGCTGAAGCTCTTTCATCTTCGCCATCGAAACGTAGGATTTATACGCAAGTGGGAAGAGCAGAGCTTTGATCAGCAACGTCAGGCCGATGATCGCGACACCCATGTTGCCGATCAGCAGGTTTAGATGGTGAAGTACCCAAAAGATCGGTTTGGTCAGGAAAAAGAACCAGCCCCAATCGATGGAGTCGATGAATTTGTACACGCCTTGCGCCTCATAGTCGCGCAAAATTTCCCATTCTTTGGCACCGGCGAACAACTGTGTGGTGACCGTTGCTGTCTGCCCGCTTGCGACAGTTTGCGTCGGCATCACGGATTCGGTTTGAAAAATCTCAGTGCGTGGCAGGTACTTGACTGATAAGCGCGTTGGCTGTGCCGGATCCGGGATCAGGTTGGTCATGAAATAGTGCCCGGTGAAGCCGATCCAGCCGTTGGTTACACCGTCAATACGTTTGGATGGCACGCCGTTCACGACATCCAGCTCGGGAATGTCATCCCAAGCGGTCTCAAGCAGTTCACCATTGTTCATGGCGACAAGACCCTCGTGAAGAATGAAGAAATTCTGCGCGTCGCTTGGAATACCGTGGCGTGCAATTAGCCCGTAAGGTGCAAGTGAAACCGAGTTTTCGGAAGTGTTCTCAACCTTCTGTTCGATCTTGAACATATAGTTTTCGTCGATTGAGATGGTGCGTGAGAAAAGCTGACCGGCTTCGTTATCCCAAGTGAGCGTGACAGGGGTTTCGACTGACAGCGTTTCACCTTGGCTAAGTGTCCAAAGGGTGTTTGGTCCTGGAACCTGTTCAGGGGCAATCCCCGCACCTGGAGCCCAGCCGTAAAGCGCATAGTAGGCGTCGGGTGTGCCTGCAGGTGATAGCAAGCTTACGATGGGAGCATCGTCTTCGATAGTTGTGTTGTAATCCTTCAAATGAAGGTCATCGACCCGCCCCCCTAGCAGCGAGATTGAGCCGGAAATGCGCGCCGTTTCAACGGGGATACGCGGCGCTTCTTCGAGAGCTGCCGTTGCTTCGTCCGACGCGTCGGTAACATTGTCGGCTGCGCCGGCACTTGAAGGGACAACAGCTTCTGTCGAGGTCGCGTCCGTCACTTGCTGTGTGGCAGCCGGGTCAGTGACGGTTTCGGTTTCCGGAGGCGGAAACAACACGAACCATCCTAGGATGACTATGAAACTTAGAACCGTCGCGAAAATGAGATTCTTGTTTTGATCGTCCATGTGACCGTCACCTGATGCCTGTAATATCAGCGTGGGTTCAACAGAGTAAGGCACCAAAGGTCAAGTAGATTCGCCTTTTCCCCTTTGGTGCACACTGATCTGCCGAAGCCAAACATCAACGAATGCCACCTACCACACCGGGCAGACGTGTCAGTTTTTGGCTATGTGTATGCATCCAAGTGGTCGCTTCGTGTATCTGCATGGGCGGCGCGATGCCGTCGCCTTGAACATGGTCGCAGCCCAGTTGAGACAATAAGCTATGCTCTCCGGCGGTTCGTATATCACAGGCCAGAGTTTCGACGCCTAAATCATGAGCCATCGCAACTACCGCTGACAGGATGCGGCGACGGTTGGGGTGGTTATCAACGTCATTAGTGAGAGACGGGTCGATAATAGCTAGGTCAACGCCGCATTTCTGAATGGTCTCAACGCAATGTGGGCCGCTGCCAAAACCGTGAAGCGCGATACTGCATCCTAGTGTGCGAAGGTCACGGCATGTGGAAATCAGTGGGTGAGAAGGCGTATGCTGGCAAAGGTGTTGCGGTAGGGCTAGTCGCAAAGTACCGGGTTTGACGTCAAGACGATCAAGTTCCCATTCCAGTTTTGCCGCCAGCTGCACGTCATCCACTTGCTCGGTAGAAAGGCTGCATGTGATGAGAATAGGAAAGTGAGGCGCTCGTTGCAGGGTTTTGGCCCTGTGCAGCGCGTGGGTCAGACTGCTGAAGTGACTGAAAAGGGTTTCATCCTCTGCAATTTCCGAGGTGCTGACCGGCGCGGTCATGTCGGTGTTCATGCTGGTGTGGCAGGCCGGAACTGCAGAAAATCCGGTGATCATGCCGGAATGGGTGGATATCTGAGGCTGAAATAGAGTTCGAGCGTGCTGCCTCGGTTCCCGAGGTGTAGGATCGGTGCCGCCGCTTGGTCGGGCAGTGGCCGTCCTATCCAGGGGGCGCGGGTGCGTTGGTTCTGATGGTGTATTACGCCAGCTATCTGAAGCCAAATACAGCAAAGAGGGGGCGACAAAGCCGATGATAATCAACCCCTGCCAGCCGAACCAAAATACGGACAGCGCAAACCCAAGCAAGAGCAAGAGACCAGCGGGTAGATGGCGGCGGGTTGTGCCGCGCCTCGAAAGATTGGGTTTAAGATCGTGTTGCAAATGAAGCCTCGGCTGACAGTGTTACCGCCATACCGATAGCCCTTGCCTCTGACCAAAAGATTAATGTTCTGCCTTTGATCTAAAGGATTTGAATTAAACCCTCAGCTTTTCGAGGGTTTACTTGTCTCGACTGAGTCCTGCAAAATCAAACAGGTTCGGATCCAACAGATGCGAAGGGCGTGCGTTCATCAGCGCGCGGAACATCACCTGACGGCGTCCGGGGCTATTCGCCTCCCAGCCGTCTAGAATCGATTTTACCTGCTGGCGTTGCAGACCGTCTTGCGAGCCGCACAAATCACACGGAATGATTGGATAATTCATGGCAGTAGAGAATTTTTCGCAATCGACCTCCGCAACATGGGCGAGGGGGCGGTATAGGAACAGATCGCCTTCTTCGTTCACGAGTTTTGGCGGCATGGTCGCCAAGCGCCCGCCATGAAACAGGTTCATGAAAAACGTCTCTAGGATATCGTCACGGTGGTGGCCTAGGACAACAGCGGTACATCCTTCTTCGCGTGCGATGCGATAGAGGTGCCCCCGACGAAGCCTACTGCACAGCGCACAGAATGTGCGGCCCGCGGGTATTTTATCCATGACGATGGAATAGGTATCTTGGTATTCGATGCGGTGTTTGACACCCATCTTTTCAAGAAACGCGGGCAAGACCGTGGCGGGGAAATTGGGCTGACCTTGATCAAGGTTACAGGCGACCAGTTCGACGGGCAGAAGACCACGCCATTGGAGCTCGTGCAAGATGGCCAGCAGGGTGTAGCTATCTTTGCCCCCGGACATGCAAACCAGCCATTTGCCGCCGGGTTCGATCATCCCGTATTGCTCAATCGCCTCGCGCGTTTGTCGCACAAGACGTTTGCGCAGTTTGCGAAACTCGGTGCTTTGGGGGGCACCGTTGAAGAGCGGGTGAATATCTTCGGGATGATCAAGCATGGGCTTGGCTTAGTGCAACTGAGTTTGCCGATCAAGCGCCAGTGCATGTGTATGTCGGCGATTGGTGATGTAAAGAAAGGAGAGAAACGGAAGGGCTAGTCCGGTACGTTGTCGATGCCGCTATCGCCCCAAGGGTGGCAGCGAGCGATGCGCCGCAGGGTGAGCCAGCCGCCCTTGATGCCGCCATGTTTAGCAAGTGCTTCCAGCGCATATGCGCTGCATGTCGGGTGGTATCGGCAGTTGTGGCCAACCCAGGGGCTGAAGACGAGGCGATACCCTTTCACAGGCAGTGCCAAAACGCGCGCCAAAGGGGTCACTTTTTTGAGCCAGAGCGTTGCTTGCCGTGCAGGATCCCCAAGGCTTTGGTGAAATCCGACTGCAATTTGTCAAAAGGGAGGGAAGCCGTGGCATCGCTGCGACCTACGAGGACATAATCCATACCGTCGCGTCCCTCGTGAGGGAGCGTCAGGCGTGCGACTTCGCGTAGACGTCGTTTGGCCCGATTGCGCGCGACGGCGTTGCCCACTTTTTTAGAGCAGGTGAACCCAACCCGTATGCCATCGGCTTCGCCCGCTGCGCGTTTACGCATCTGCAGGATGAAACCGGGCATGGCGACCCGAGGGGCGCGGGACGCCCGTTGAAAGTCGGGGCGATTTTTGAGCGTTTGCACACGTAAAGAAACCGCCGGAAGGGTTTCCTCTGGTGTGGCGATGCTGCCATCCATAGGTGCCTCCGACGGTGTCATATCTTTTTGAAACCGAGGTCGCGTATTACGCGCTCAGTTCCTTCCGGCCTTGTGCACGGCGCGCGTTGATGATCTTGCGACCCGCTTTGGTTGCCATGCGTGCGCGGAAACCGTGGCGCCGTTTGCGCACAAGGTTTGAAGGTTGATAGGTGCGTTTCATCGCTCCGACTCCACTTTATACTTTAGCACGCGACCAGATTCGGCGCGTCACTGTCATTTCAAGCCCTGCTCCTAAAGCTGCAGCACGGGCAAGTCAAACCCTTGGTGCCGTTATTTCGGCCTTTGCAACAAATTAAGCCAGCTTATCTGCGCAATGATACAGTTTTCTTGGGAATTGCCGTGACATCGTCATAAAAGCCGCCTTCACATCAACCACACGTGAGCACCCTATCTGACTGGCGATATTTGACCCATCTAATAAGGAGCAACTTATACCCTTTTGAAAGTGACCCGACAATATGTCCGCACAAGCCTCTGAAAAGCCTTCGTGGTTTCGCTACTTGCCCTTTGTGGCCATCTTGGCGGTCGCGGTGATCGGCTATTTCGCCCTGCGCGATTACCTTACCTTCGAGACGCTGCGCGACAACCGCGAGGCGCTGATCGCTTTTCGTGACCAGCACTACGCGCTGACGATCCTCGTTTTTCTGGGCATTTATATCATGATTGTGGGGTTTTCCCTTCCAGGGGCGAGTGTGGCAACAATCACTGGCGGTTTTCTATTCGGGACAGTGTTCGGCGTTCTGGCAAATGTCACCGGCGCGACACTGGGGGCGGTCGTGATCTTTCTTGCCGCGCGTATGGGTCTCGGAGAGACATTGAAGGCGCGCATGGACGCGTCGGAGGGGCTTGTGCGGAAGGTCAAAGCGGGCATTGACGAAAACCAGTGGTCGATGCTTTTCTTCATACGATTGGTGCCCGTGGTGCCCTTCTTTGTGGCGAACCTTATTCCTGCCTTTCTGGGCGTGCCTCTTTATCGCTTTGTGATCTCTACCTTTCTAGGGATCATTCCCGGGTCGCTTGTGTTCACCTCAATCGGTGCTGGGCTGGGTTCCGTTTTTGCACGGGGTGAAACGCCAGACTTCGGCATTATATTCGAACCTCACATCCTGCTTCCTATTCTGGGGCTTTGCGCTTTGTCGGTGCTGCCCGTCGTGTTGAAAGCTGTCACCGGCAAAAAGGAACTTTTGAAATGAACCGCATTAAAACCGACCTGTTGATCATTGGCGCAGGCTCCGGCGGGTTGTCCGTCGCGGCGGGGGCGTCACAAATGGGGGCGGATGTTGTGCTGCTTGAAGGGCACAAGATGGGCGGCGACTGCCTGAACTTTGGTTGCGTGCCGTCGAAGGCGCTGATTGCTACGGGCAAAGCGGCCTATGGGCAGCGGCACAGCGCGGAATATGGCGTGGCCAATGCGGCGGGCGAGGTGGATTACGCCGCTGCAAAAGATCATGTGGCGGACGTGATTGCGCAGATCGCGCCCGTCGATAGTCAGGAACGCTTCGAAGGCTTCGGGGTTAACGTGATCCGGGAGTACGGGCGCTTCATCTCCGAAGACGAAGTGCAGGCCGGAGATACGGTGATCAAGGCGCGGCGCATCGTCATCGCGACGGGATCATCGCCGCTGGTGCCCCCGATTACA
Source organism: Sulfitobacter sp. G5_S2_6_S6 (assembly GCF_054968505.1). Taxonomy (NCBI): domain Bacteria; kingdom Pseudomonadati; phylum Pseudomonadota; class Alphaproteobacteria; order Rhodobacterales; family Roseobacteraceae; genus Sulfitobacter; species Sulfitobacter sp. G5_S2_6_S6. Next base: position 616,773 of record NZ_JBQKUI010000001.1, on the reverse strand, counting down.
GGTCTGGATAAAACGCCATACGAGACGAACGAGACGTTGTTCAATCTGCGCGAGAAGCCCGAGCATCTGCTGATCATCGGTGGCGGGCCGATCGGGATGGAAATGGCGCAGGCCCATATACGCATGGGGTGCAAGGTTACCGTGATCGAGGGAGATAAAGCGCTTTCAAAGGACGACCCCGAACTTGCCGCCATCGTTTTGCAAACGCTCAAGGACGAAGGCATCGAGATTGCAGAAGGCGCGCAAGCTGCTGAAATCCGCGGGGATGTCGGGGCGATAGAGGTGGAGGCAAAAGACGGGCGCGTGTTCAAAGGCTCGCATCTTCTGGTGGCCGTCGGCCGCAAGGCAAATACGGATCGTCTGGACCTGGAAAAGGCGGGGATCGAACCGATCAAGAACGGGATCAAGGTTGACGATTCCCTGCGCACCACCAACCGCAAGGTCTATGCCATTGGCGACGTCGCAGGCGGGATGCAATTTACCCATGTTGCGGGCTATCACGGCGGCGTCGTGATCCGGTCGCTGATGTTCGCCCTGCCTGCCAAGGCGAAGACGGCGCATATCCCTTGGGCCACCTACACCGACCCAGAACTGTCGCAAGTCGGCCTGACCGAGGCGCAAGCCAAAGAGAAACACGGTGACAAGCTGGAGGTCGTGCGCTTTCACTATAACCACAATGATCGCGCCATCGCGGAGCGGAAAACCAAAGGTTTGATCAAGGTCATGGTGGTCAAGGGGTGCCCCGTGGGCGCAAGCATCGTCGGTTACCAAGCAGGAGAGTTGATCAACCTGTGGGCTTTGGCGCTGGCAAATAACATGAAAATGAGCCAGATTGCGTCTATGGTTGCACCTTACCCTACCATCGGCGAAATCAACAAACGTGCGGCGGGGGCGTATTTCAGCCCGCGTCTGTTCGAAAGCGATTTGGTCAAGACTGTCGTTCGACTGGTGCAGCGGTTCATCCCATAAAGCGCGCGCCTATGCTCAAATCCCTCTCTGGCAGGCTTCTTATTCTGACCACCATCTTTGTGATGCTGGCAGAAGTGTTGATCTTTGTGCCCTCTATCGCACGGTTTCGCGAAGAATACATGATGAACCGGCTAGAGAGGGCGCAGATTGCGTCGCTGACCCTGCTCGCAAGCGATATGATCGACCCCGAGCTTGAGGCAGAGCTGTTGCGCACTGCGCAGGTGTTTAATGTGGTGCTGCGGCGGGACCGCATACGGCAATTGGCACTGTCCTCCCCGATGTCGCAGACGATCAAAGAGACATACGATCTGCGCGATGCCTCCGCATGGGTGTTGATTCGCGATGCGTTCCATCAGCTCGCCGAAACAGAGCCGGGGGTGATCCGCGTGATCGGTGCCCCGGTACAGGATGCGGGCCTGCTGATCGAAATCACGATGGAGGCGGGCTCCTTACGGACGGCCATGATCGACTATGGTATTCGCATTCTGGTGCTTTCTGCCGCCATCTCGATGATCACGGCGTTTTTGCTGTTTCTGACCATGCGGGCGTTTTTGCTTAAGCCGATCAAGGGTGTGGTCGGGCATATGCAGAACTACGCTCTTGCCCCCGAGGATGCGCGACGAATCATTTCGCCTTCTGCTGGTGTGACAGAGGTGCGCGAGGCCGAGGAAGCATTGATGAAGCTTGAAACCGAACTGACCCAAGCCCTGCGCCAGAAAGAGCGTCTGGCGCAGCTGGGGCAGGCGGTGAGCAAGATCAGCCACGATCTGCGTAACATACTGACATCGGCACAACTGTTTACCGACCGGATCGAAATGTCCGAGGATCCGACGGTCAAACGCATGGCCCCCAAGCTGGTCAGCTCAATCACCCGCGCCGTGCACCTGTGCGAATCCACGCTGGCCTTTGGCCGCGCAGAAGAGCCAAGTCCGACGCTGACGGTCACGCCACTGTTGCGCATCGTCGATGACGTCGTTGATAGCGAGCGGCTGGCGATCAACGGGGCGGACCTTACGTTCACCTGCGACGTGCCGCAAGATTTGCACGTGCGCGCCGATCCGGAGCATTTGTTCAGGGTCTTGGCGAATCTTGTGCGCAACGCCCGACAGGCGATCATCGCCACGGGTAAATCCGGCGAAATCATCGTTGCTGCCAGTGAACAGGCCGGCGACTGGGTGATCCGCGTCAGCGACAACGGCCCCGGCCTTCCCCCAAAGGCGCGGGAGCATCTGTTTACTGCGTTCAAGGGCGGTGCGCGCAAGGGGGGCTCCGGTCTGGGCCTTGCCATCGCGGCAGAGCTGGTGCGCGGTCACGGTGGGACGCTCAAACTGTCAGAGACAAGCGCGTCGGGCACGGTTTTCATTGTGACATTGCCCAAGGGCGACGGGTCTTTCTAATTTGTTTGAAGAAAATTCACGTTAGGCAAAAGAAGGGGTTGCAAACCCCCGCGCCCAGAACTAAACCCCGCCTTAACGGACCGATAGCTCAGCTGGATAGAGTACCTGACTACGAATCAGGGGGTCGGGGGTTCGAATCCTCCTCGGTCCGCCACTTTCAAACATCGTTAGATTTTGAACTTGGCGGCATAACCGTCCGCATTTGTTCATAATATAATTGATCACCCTGCACGCATGATCGCGCGCTGGGCTGTTTGTGTTTAATCGTTTGGTTTTATGGGGGTATGGCCCCTGGGGGCGAGGTAACCCGCGCGGGTGCAAGGGCGCGCGGGTTGTTGGTGTGGGTGCCTCATGCGGCAGGCTTAGGCGATGGCCTCGTCCCAGCCGGTGTCCTGATCCGCCAGTTTGACACGGGTCGGCAGACCGATGGTGTCGAGCAGGGCGAACAGCGGCTTTGGGTCCAGCTCTTCGACGTTCACCATCGTGCCGGTGTCATAGGTCCCATCGGCAATCAGCATCGCCATCGCCACGGGTGGCACGCCAGCGGTATAGGAAATGCCCTGGCTACCGACCTCGTTATAGGCGTCCTTGTGGTCGGCGACGTTGTAGACAAACACCTCTACATCCTTGCCGTCCTTGGTGCCTTTGACCAGATCGCCAATGCAGGTCTTACCAGTATAGTTCGGCGCAAGGGTCGATGGGTCGGGTAGTACGGCTTTGACCACCTTCAGCGGCACGACCTCGAGCCCCTCGGCGGTCACAACGGGCTGTTCAGACAGCAGGCCAAGGTTCTGCAGCACGGTGAAGACATTGATGTAGTGATCACCAAAGCCCATCCAGAAACGCACGTCGGCCTGCGGGTAGTTCGCGGCGAGCGAATGCACCTCGTCATGGCCGGACATATAGGCCTTTTGCTTGCCAACGACGGGCAGATCCCATTCGCGGCCGACCTCGAACATCTTGTTCTCTTGCCACGCGCCTTCCTGCCAGCTGTAGACCGTGCCGGTGAATTCGCGGAAGTTGATCTCGGGGTCGAAGTTGGTCGAGAAATACTTGCCGTGATTGCCCGCGTTGATGTCGACGATGTCGATGGATTTAACGTCGTCCATGAATTCGTCCACGGCGAAACGGGCGAAGGCGTTAACCATACCGGGATCGAAACCTGCCCCCAGAATGGCGGTGGTGTTGGCCTTGGCGCAATCCTCGCGGCGTTTCCATTCGTAGTTGCCGTACCACGGGGGTGTTTCGCAGATTTTGGTCGGGTCTTCGTGAATGGCCGTGTCGATATAGGCGACACCGGTGCGGATGCAGGCTTCGAGCACGGTCATGTTCACGAAGGGCGAGCCGACATTGATCACGATCTGCACGCCGAGGTCGTTGATCAGCGCCTCTACCGCGTCGCTGTCCATCCCGTCGACCGCATGGGCCTTGAATACGCCGTCCTGTTTCATCGCGCCTTTGGCATGCACGCTTTCAATGATCGCTTCGCATTTTGACACGGTGCGGCTGGCGATATGCAGATCGCCCAACACGTCATTATTTTGCGCGCATTTATGCGCCACGACCTGAGCCACGCCACCGGCGCCGATGATAAGAACGTTACGTTTCATGTATTCAGTACACCTCTTGTAAGGGAAGGGTTAGGAGAGGGCGGATTTGAAATCCTCGTAGTCGAATGACCGGACCGATGTGATCGTTCCATCAAGTTCACGAATGGCGATGCCGGGCATCTTGACGCCGTTGAACCAGTTCTTCTTGACCATAGTATAGCCCGCAGCGTCCTGAAACGAAATGCGGTCACCGGGTTTAAGCGGGGCGTCGAACTTGAACTCGCCAAAGATGTCGCCCGCAAGGCAGGATTTGCCGCAGATCATCCAGTCGTGGTCACCGGTGTTCGGGGCCACTTTGGCGGGCTCGCGGTAGATCAGCAGATCAAGCATATGCGCCTCGATGGAGCTGTCGACGATGGCAAGGTTCTTGCCGTTGTGCAGCGTGTCGAGCACGGTCGTCTCTAGCGTGGCGGCACCGGTAATCGCGGCTTCGCCCGGTTCGAGGTAGACCTGCACACCATAGGTATCCGACAGGGTTTTCAACCGCGCGGCCAGACGGTCCAGCGGGTAGCCTTCGCCGGTAAAATGGATGCCGCCGCCAAGGCTGATCCAGTCCATCTGGTGGATCGTGTCGCCAAAGCGGTCCTCGATCAACGTCAGCATGTCAGCGAAACGGTCAAAATCGTCATTTTCGCAGTTGTTGTGGAACATGAGCCCGGTGATGCGGTCGGCCACGGCGGCGATCTGCGCCGGATCATGTTCGCCCAAACGGCTGAAGGGGCGGGCGGGGTCGGCCAGATCGAATTCCGATGTCGATACACCGGGGTTCACCCGCAGCCCGCGCGTATGCCCTGCCGATGCCGCATCGAAACGGTCCAGCTGGCCGATGGAGTTGAAGATGATCTTGTCGCTATTGGCCAGCACCTCGGCGATCTCGTCATCGTCGTAGGCCACTGAATAGGCGTGGGTTTCGCCGCCGAATTTCTCGTACCCCAGTTTGACCTCATAGAGCGAGGAGGACGTGGACCCATCCATATACTGCGCCATGAAGTCAAAGACCGACCATGTGGCAAAGCATTTCAACGCCAGCAAGGATTTCGCGCCGGATGCCTCGCGCAGCCAGGCGATCTTTTCCATGTTGGCCTGAAGGCGGGATTTGTCGATCAGATAATACGGGGTCTTCATGGCAGATCCTTTACAAAACGACGCAGACGCGGTGCGCGTTCCGATTAGGGGATGTTGCCGTTCAACGCAAACTCTGATGTGTCACGAATGGATGTCGCAGTGGCGGCGTGCGGGGGGCGGTTGGTGCTTAGTTGCTGCGGAAAATACGCGACTCGCCGATCATCTGTTCCAGCGCCGCGATCCTTTCGGCACTTTGGTCGGAGCTGCGCGATTGCACGTCGGCGACCAGCGCTTCAATCAGAAAGTTAATCGCCAGCGTTGAGTCCCAGCTCGACGGCACCTCGACCATGGCGCGGAAACAGTGGCGGGCGTGTTTTTCGATGGGCGACCCCCAAGCATCGGTGAACAGCACGATGGTCGCGCCTTGCTTGACCGCAAGATCGGCGAGCTTTTCCAGCTCTTTTTCGTAGCGGCGGATGTCAAAGACGATCAACACTGAACCCGCGTCCATATCCAGCAAGGATTGCGGCCATGCACTGGGGGAGGAATCGAGCAGGGTGACCTGCGGCCGGATGATCTGCAGGTGGTTGAAAAAGTAATGCGCGTTGGACCGGGTGATCCGCCCGCCCAGCAGATAGAGCCTGTGCGACGGATCGGAAAGCAGCGCCGCAACCTCGTCGAATTCAGCCAGATCAAGCCGTTCAAGCGTGCGGTTCACATTGCCCGATACCGCCTGAATAAAGCGCGATACCACGTGATCGCTGCTGTCACCGGGGGTGTCGAGCTTGGCCAGCGGTTTTTTCATCCGTGCGCCGATTTCATCGCGGATGGCGTCCTGCATATCCGAGAAACCGTCGAACCCCAGCTTGCGCGCCAGCCGGATGATGGTGGGCGATGACACCTCGGCCAGTTCGGCCAGCCGTGTGATGGATTGCAGCCCCGTGAGCAACTGGTCGTCCAGCAGAACAGCCGACAGTTTACGCTCTGCCGCCGTTAGCTCGGTCTGCTTTTCTTTCAGCAGATCGCGGACCAGTGCTTTTTTGTGCAACTCATGTTCCTTTCGGTACAGCGCAGATCAGTGTGAAGCAAAGATTACAGAAAAAATCTTGACAGGCTAGAAAATTCTGTAGTGATTGTGAGGCAACAAGACGATAGGGGCACCGTGACCAATACCGACTGGAATGCCGTAAACATCGTGAACCCGCAGGGGCAGGGGGGCTGGCTGCTGGTGTGTGAACACGCCTCGCGCCGGATACCCGATGCGCTGGACGGGTTGGGGTTGTCCCCTGCGGCAAGCTGTTCGCACGCCGCGTGGGACATCGGCGCGCTGGATGTGGCGCACGCGCTGTCAGATGCTCTGGACGCGCCTTTGGTGGCCGGTGACATCTCCCGTCTGGTCTATGATTGCAACCGCCCGCTTGCGGCCCCGGACTGTATTCCGGCGCGCAGCGAGATCTATGATATCCCCGGAAATGCCGCTTTGGACGATGCCGGACGGCAGCAGCGTTTTGATCAGGTGCATACGCCATTTCACGATGCGGTCGCCCGTGTTCGCGAAAGCTGGCAGCCCGCCCAGGCCGCGCCGGTGCTGGTCACGATCCACAGCTTTACGCCTGTCTATAACGGGGCGACCCGCGCGGTTGAACTCGGCTTTCTCTACCACGCGCAGCCCGCCGCCGCGCAGGCCTTGCTGGCGGTTGAACAGGCGCGGGGGCGATATGCTTCGGCGCTGAACGAACCCTATGCCGCGACAGATGGCGTGACCTATACGCTTGAAAAACATGGCGAGGGGCAGGCGCTGCCAGCCGTGATGATCGAGATTCGCAATGATCTGATCGATACACCCGAAAAAGCGCAGGACATGGCGCGGCATCTGGCCGAAAGCCTGACCCAAGCCTTTCCCATCCCCGACAGCGAGGCCGCAGAATGAACGCGATGCGCAGATATATCCGGGTGGTCGACGGCTTTAACTATGGCCTTGGCCGGATCATGATGTACGGGATTTTTGTGCTCATGGGGATCCTGCTGTGGTCGTCCTATAACAAGACATTCGCCTCGCCGCAGATCTGGACGCTGGAAATGGCGCAGTTCGTGATGGTGGGCTATTACATCCTTGGCGGGCCTTATGCTTTGCAGATGGGCGCGAACGTGCGGATGGACCTGTTCTATGCCGAATTGACCCCGCGCAAGAAGGCTTGGACGGACTGTATCACCGTCTTTTTCCTCCTGATATATCTGGTGATCCTGCTATGGGGCGGTATCGAATCCACGATGTATTCGTTCAAATACGGGGGGGAGCGCAGCCCGACCGCGTGGCGCCCCTATATGTGGCCGGTCAAAGTGACCATGTGCATCGGCATCACCCTGATGCTGCTTCAAGCTGTCTCTGAACTGTTCAAGGACATCCTTTTCCTCAAATCGGCAGAGGAGACCCGCGATGCCCTATGAGTTGATCGCCATCCTGATGTTTTCGACCATGATGCTGATGCTGCTGACCGGACAGCGCGTGTTCGGGGCCATCGGCTTTGTCGCGGTGATTGCGGCGCTGTTTCTTTGGGGGGATCGCGGCGGCTATGACATCGGGTTCTCTGCCGCGATCAAGCTGATGCGTTGGTATCCGCTGCTGACCCTGCCGATGTTCATCTTCATGGGGTACGTGCTGTCGGAAAGTAAAATTGCCGACGATCTATATAAAATGTTTCACGTGTGGATGGGCGGTTTGCGCGGCGGGCTGGCCATCGGGACGATCGGGCTGATGGTGCTGATCTCTGCCATGAACGGCCTGTCGGTGGCGGGCATGGCGATTGGGGCCACGATTGCGCTGCCCGAGCTTTTGAAACGCAATTATGACAAGCTGATGGTGACAGGGGTCATTCAGGCGGGGTCCAGCCTTGGCATCCTTGTGCCGCCGTCGGTCGTGCTGGTGCTCTATGCGATGATCGCGCGGCAACCAGTGGGGCAATTGTGGCTGGCTGGCGCGATCCCGGGGCTGATGATGGCCACGATGTTCATCATCTATATCGCCATCCGCTGCCGCCTGAACCCCGATCTGGGCCCCGCCCTTTCCGCCGAGGAACGCGATGTGGGTTGGCCCGAAAAGCTGCGCTTGCTGCGCGCGGGCCTGCTGCCTGTGGTGATCTTTGCCGTGATGATGGTGCCCTTTGTGAACGGCTGGACCTCGCTTGTCGAAAGCTCTGCCATTGGTGCGATTGCGGCCTTTCTGGCTGCGGTGCTCAAGGGGCGGATGACGCGGGCGGTGTTCGAGACTTCGGTGCGCCAGACCCTTGCGATCACTTGCATGTTCATGTGGATCATCCTCGCCGCGCTGGCCTTTGGTGCGGTGTTCGACGGGCTTGGGGCGGTCAAGGCGATTGAAAACCTGTTTACCGAACAATGGGGACTGAACCCTTGGGTGATCCTGATCCTGATGCAGCTGTCGTTTCTGGTCATGGGGACGTTTCTGGACGACACGGCGATGTTGGTCATCGTGGCCCCGCTGTACGTGCCGCTGGTGGGTGCGCTCGGGTTCGATCTGGTGTGGTATGGTGTGCTTTATACGATCACCTGCCAGATCGCCTATATGACGCCGCCCTTTGGTTATAACCTGTTCCTGATGCGCGCCATGGCCCCGCCAGAGATCACGATCCGCGATATCTACCGGTCGATCATCCCCTTTGTCGGGGTCATGGTGCTGGCGCTCGCGGTGGTCATGATCTTCCCGCAGATCGCGCTTTGGCTGCCGGACTATGTCTATGGAAAATAAGCATTAACAACCAAGCGGTCAGAGCAACTGGCCCTTTTCATCCCAACCCCAACAAGGAGTATGAGACATGACAACAAGACGTAAGTTCCTGAAAGGTGCCGCCGTTGCCGGTCCGGCAACCCTTGCCGCACCATCGATCCTGCACGCCCAAGAGCCGATCCGCTGGCGTTTCCAGACCTATGCGGGGTCTGCACTTGGCGAAGAGGTGACGAAACCCGCTATCGACGCAATCAACGCCGCTGCCCAAGGTGAGCTGGAAATCGAGCTTTTCTATGCCGACCAGATCGTCCCCACAGGCGAGCTTTTCCAAGCGCTGCAACGCGGCACCATCGACGGCGTGCATTCGGACGATGACTCCATGGCGTCGCCCACGCCTGTCCGGTCCTTCGGCGGGTATTTCCCGCTGGCGACGAAACACGCGCTCGACGTGCCGGTGCTGTTTAACCAATACGGTCTGGCCGACATCTGGCGCGAGGAATACGCCAAGGTTGGCGTACATTGGCTGTCTGCGGCGGGGCAAGACCCGTGTAACTTCAACACCGTCAAACCGATCAAATCGCTGGCAGACATGGACGGGCTGAAGCTGTATACCTTCCCGACGGCGGGTCGCTTCCTGTCGCAATTCGGCGTCGTGCCGGTCAACATCCCCTACGAGGACGCCGAAGTCGCGGTGCAGACCGGCGAGCTGGACGGTATGGCGTGGTCGGGCATCACCGAAGACTACACCGTCGGCTGGGCCGATGTGACCAACTACTTCTGCACCAACAACATCTCGGGGGCGTGGATCGGGTCGTTCTTCGTCAACGCAGAGAAATGGGCAGAGCTGCCGGACCACCTCAAGCAGATCGTGAACTCCGCAATCGAGGCGAGCCACACCTACCGCAACCAATGGTACTGGGGCGGCGAGGCGCGCCTGCGTGCATCGGGCGAGAAGCTGGAGCTGACATCCGTACCGCAGGATGAATGGAAAGTGGTCGAGGAAGCGGCAGTGAAATTCTGGGACGAGATGGCGGAAGAAGGCGAAACCGCCGCCAAGATCGTGCAGATTTTCCGCGACTATAACAACGTCATCTCGAAAGCGGGCCCGCCCTATACTTTCGGCTGATCCGGCTTTGACATCATGACCATCGGGGCGGCGCATCTGTGCCGCCCCCTCACATCAAAAGGGACGTTTGCAGATGGGCAACCTTACTTTCGACACGCTCAAGGACCTGGCCGCCAAAGGCGAGGTGGACACGGTGCTGGTGGCACTGGTGGACATGCAGGGCCGCCTGATGGGCAAGCGTTTTCACGTCACGAATTTCATCGATCATTCCCACGCGGAAACCCATTGCTGCAACTATCTGCTGGCAACCGATCTGGTAATGTCCACGCCCGAGGGCTTTGCCTCGACCAGCTGGGAAACCGGCTATGGCGACTATGTGCTGCGGCCTGATCTGTCGACCATGCGCCATGTGCCGTGGCTGGATAAAACCGTGCTGGTGCTTGGCGATGTGCTGGATCACCACACCCACGAACCTGTCTCCCATTCGCCGCGCGCCATGCTGAAAAAGCAGATCGCCCGTCTGGATGCGCTTGGTTTTGATGCGATGATGGCGACCGAGCTTGAGTTCTTTCTGTTCGAGGGCGACTATCGCACCCTGCAGAAAGAAAAATACGCCAACCTCGTGCCCCTGAACGGCCACAACGAAGACTACTGCCTTTTCCAGACCACCAAGGAGGAAAGCTTCCTTCAGCCGCTGCGCAACCATCTGGTGGGGGCGGGGATTCCGGTCGAATGCACCAAGGGTGAGGCCGAGGTCGGCCAGCAAGAGCTCAACATCCGCTATGCCGATGCGCTGGCCTGTGCCGATCACCACACGATTTCGAAACAAGCGGTGAAAGAGATCGCCTATCAGCAGGGGTTCTCGGCCTCTTTCCTGCCCAAGTGGTCGGCGGATAAGGTGGGGTCGTCCAGCCACGTGCATATGTCGCTGTGGAAAGACGGCACGCCCGCGTTCTATGACAAGGACGCCAAGCTGGGCATGTCGCAGATGATGCAGCATTTCATGGCCGGTCTGATCGCCTATGCCCCTGATATTACGTATTTCTTCGCGCCCTATATCAACAGCTACAAACGCTTTGCCAAAGGCACCTTTGCGCCTACGAAAACCGTCTGGTCTGTCGATAACCGCACCGCGGGCTTCCGGCTGTGTGGCGATGGCACCAAGGGTATTCGCGTTGAATGTCGCATTGGCGGGTCTGACCTGAACCCCTATCTGGCGCAGGCTGTGTTGCTGGCGGCAGGGCTGAAGGGGATCGAGGAAAAGCTGCCCCTGCAAGAGCCGACGATGGGCGATGTCTACGAAGACGCCAACGTCACCGAAATCCCCCGCACCCTGCGTGCCGCGACCCAAACGCTGCGCAACTCTGCCATGCTGCGAGAGGCCCTTGGCGACGACGTGGTTGACCACTACACCCGCGCAGCCGAATGGGAGCAGGAGGAATACGACAAGGTCGTGACCGACTGGGAAATCAACCGCGGATTTGAGCGAGCATAAACCATGACAAACACTTTGAAATGTATCTCACCGATTGACGGATCGGTTTACCTTGAACGCCCTGTCCTGTCGCTGGAGGCAGCACGCGATGTCTGCGCCCGCGCCAAGGCAGCACAAGGCGCATGGGCCGCGCGCCCCTTGTCCGAACGTGTCCAACTGGTGCGCGATGCCATTGCCGAGGTGGGCAAAACCACCGATCGTATGGCACAGGAACTGGCGCATCAGATGGGCCGTCCCGTGCGCTATGGCGGCGAGTTCGGCGGCTTTGCCGAGCGCGGCAACTATATGGCAGATATCGCCGAAAAGGCGCTGGCCCCGACGATTGTCGAAGACAGCGACAAGGCCAGCCGCAAGATCTCCCGCGAGGCGCGCGGCGTTGTACTGGTCGTGGCCCCGTGGAACTACCCCTATATGACGGCGATCAACACGGTCGCGCCAGCGCTGATCGCGGGCAATACCGTTGTGCTGAAACACGCCACCCAAACCCTGCAAGTGGGTGAACGTCTGGCCGAAGCTTTCCACGCCGCAGGTATCCCCGACGATGTCTTCCAGAACGTCTTTCTTGATCACGACACCACCTCGGCGCTGATCGCTGAACGGCAGTTCGGCTTCGTGAACTTCACCGGATCGGTCGGGGGTGGCAAGGCGATGGAGATTGCAGCCGCAGGCACCTTCACCCCCGTCGCGACCGAACTGGGGGGTAAAGACCCCGGCTATGTGCGCGCCGACGCGGATGTCGACGCCGCCGTTGACGGGCTGATGGATGGGGCGATGTTCAACGCGGGGCAGTGCTGCTGCGGGATCGAACGGATTTATGTGCACGAAAGCCTGTATGATGCCTTTGTCGAAAAGGCCGTGGCTTGGGTCAATGCGCTCAAGCTTGGCAACCCGCTTGAGGCGGATACCGATATCGGCCCCATGGCGAACGTCCGTTTCGCCGCCGAGGTCCGCGCCCAGATATCCGAGGCCGTCGCCGCCGGTGCCACCGCGCTGATCGATACCTTTGAGGCGGATGACGGCGGTGCGTATCTCACACCGCAGATCCTGACCAACGTCACCCACGACATGCGCGTGATGCGCGACGAAAGCTTTGGCCCCGTCGTCGGCATCATGCCCGTCAAGGACGACGCCGAAGCGATTGCGCTGATGAACGACTGCCAGTTCGGGCTGACCGCCGCGATCTTTACCAAGGATGCGGATGCCGCCGATGCCATCGGCGCGCAGCTGGAAACCGGCACCGTGTTCATGAACCACTGCGATTACCTTGATCCGGCCCTGTGCTGGACCGGCTGCAAGGACACAGGGCAGGGCGCGGGCCTGTCCGAGCTTGGCTATCAGGCGCTGACGCGCCCCAAATCTTACCACCTGAAAAAGGCTTGATCCTTATGGCACTGCAAAACAACTGGTCCTACCCCACCGCCATCCGCTTTGGCGCGGGCCGTATTTCTGAAATCGGAGAGGCCTGCGTAGCCACCGGGATGAAAAACCCCTTGCTGGTGACGGACAAGGGTCTTGCCTCGATGGAGATCACGACCCGCACGCTGGACCTGCTGGACGGCGCAGGCTTTGGCCGCGCGATGTTCTCGGAAGTGGACGCAAACCCGACCGAACTGAACCTCGAGGCGGGGCTGAAGGTCTACCGCGAGGGCGGGCATGATGGTGTGATCGCCTTTGGCGGTGGCTCTGGTCTTGATCTGGGCAAGATGGTCGCCTTCATGGCGGGACAGTCGCGGCCTGTGTGGGATTACGAGGATGTGGGCGACTGGTGGACCCGCGCCGATGCCGACGCCATCGCGCCGATCATCGCCGTGCCGACCACGGCGGGCACAGGGTCCGAAGTGGGGCGCGCGTCGGTTCTGACCAACTCTGAAACCCATGTGAAAAAGATCATTTTCCACCCCAAAGTGCTGCCCAGCATCGTGATCTGCGACCCCGAGCTGACGGTGGGGATGCCCAAACATATCACGGCAGGCACCGGCCTTGATGCCTTTGCCCATTGCGTCGAGGCGTTTAGCAGCCCGCATTACCACCCCATGTCGCAGGGTATCGCGCTGGAGGGCATGCGGCTGGTCATCGACTATCTGCCGCGCGCCTATGCAGACGGCAACGACATCGAAGCGCGCGCGCAGCTGATGTCGGCGGCGGCGATGGGGGCGACGGCGTTCCAGAAGGGTCTTGGCGCGATCCACGCCATGAGCCACCCGATCGGCGCGGTGTTTAACACGCACCACGGCACCACCAATGCGGTCTGCATGCCCGCGGTGCTGGACCTGAACGAGCCTGAAATCCGCGAACGCTTTGACCGCGCGGCAGGGTATCTGGGGATCGACGGCGGCTATGACGGCTTCCGCGCCTTCGTGCAGGAGTTCAACGACAGCTTCGGTATCCCGCGCAAACTGTCGGAAATGGGCGTGAGCGCAGACCGGATCGACGATCTGGTCGCGATGGCGCTTGAAGATCCGTCTTGCGGTGGCAACCCTGTGACATTGACCACGGAAAACCTGCGCAAGTTGTTCGAGGCGACAATCTAGACCTCCGCAGAGGGCGCAAAAGAAAACCACCCCCGACGGTCTGCGTCGGAGGTGGTCTGCCGCACCGGGGGGACGGGCGGTGGGGCCCGCCGCGTTGGGGAACGCGGTCGGGCAAATCCAGCAGGGAACGAGGTAAGCCCGCTGGAAGACGCTTACGCTTTTTGATCGGCCAATGTGCCGATGGTGACCGTCCGCGTGACCTCTTTGCCCTTGTGCAGGACCATGACCTCGGCTTTGGCTTCCGGATCGGTTTCGGCCACAGCGCGGGTCAGATCGCGCAGTTCCTTGATCTCTGTGTCGTTGAACGACAGGATGATATCGCCTTTCTCAAGACCCGCTTTTTTGGCCGGGCTGTCATCGCCGATGGCTTCGATCACCGCCCCTTTCGGCGCGTCCAGCCCCAGCACTTGCGCGACCTCTGCCGTCATCGGGCGGATTTGAACGCCAAGCCAGCCGCGGGTGATTTCCCCGTCGTCGGACAGGTCGGCCACGATGTCCTGCACCAGGTCGGATGGTACGGAAAAGCCGATCCCGACAGAGCCGCCATCAGGCGACAGGATCGCGGTGTTCACGCCAATCACTTCGCCCGCGTTATTGAACAGCGGCCCGCCGGAGTTGCCACGGTTGATCGCCGCATCGGTCTGGATAAAGTCATCATAGGGGCCCGCGTTGATATTGCGCGACTTGGCCGAGATGATGCCGGTGGTGACCGTGCCACCCAGACCAAAGGGGTTGCCCATGGCGACCACCTCGTCGCCGACGCGCATGTCATCGGAAGACCCGAATTTCACCGCTGGAAGGTCCACATCCGCTTCGACCTTGAGAACGGCAATATCTGTCAGCACATCGCTGCCGACCACCTTGGCGTCAAAGCTGCGGCCATCGGCCAGCTTGACCTTGACCGTGTCGGCACCGGTGACAACGTGGTTGTTCGTGACGATCATTCCGTCCTTGGACACGATAAAGCCCGACCCAAGCCCGTGCATCGGCTGTGCGCCAGCCGGTCCTTGTGGCATCAGTTGTTCAAAACGTTTGCGCAGTTCCTCTGGCATGCCTTCGGGCAGTTGCACCTGCGCGCTGGCCTGCTCTGCCGTGCCGGTTACCTCGATGAAGACAACAGCGGGTGAGATTTGTTCGACCAGATCGGCATAGCCGCCGGCGGGGACCGCCAGAGCCGCCGACGGGGCAAGCGTCATGGCCGAGGTCGAGGCAAGGGCCGCTGCGAGCACAAAGGGTGCGGCGCGGCGGGGGGAGGAGAAAAGAGATGTCATGCGTGGTTCCTTCGTCTTCAGGGATGACACCCAAATGGCAGCCCATTCTAACAGCGGGTTTTTGCGGGCTATACAAATGTGTAAACTTGTCTCTCGCAGGTGGCAGCACGCCCTATATCAGGTATCGAAGGATCAAAGCCTCAATGGACCATTGTATATGAAACTGCTTGTCGTCGAAGATGATGCCACCACCGGAACCTATATTGCGCGGGGGTTGCGCGAAGAAGGGCATACCGTTGATCTTGTCGCTGAAGGGCGCGAGGGGCTGATACAGGCGACCTCGGGGGCTTACGACGTGCTGATCGTCGACCGGATGCTGCCAGAGATCGACGGGCTGACCCTGGTCAAGACCTTGCGCGGCGCGGGCAACCTGACGCCGGTGCTGTTTCTGACCGCCATGGGCAGCGTCGATGACCGTATCAGCGGGTTGAACGCAGGCGGCGACGACTATCTTGTCAAACCTTTCGCCTTTGGCGAGCTTTCGGCGCGTGTCACCGCCCTCGCACGGCGCCCCCAAGCGATGGAGCAGGAAACCGTGCTGCGTGCAGGCGATCTTGAAATGCAACTGATCACCCGCAAGGTGACCCGCGCCGGACAGGAGATCGACCTGCTGCCCCGTGAATTTGCACTGCTTGAGCATCTCCTGCGCCGAAAGGGCAGGGTGCAGACCCGGACCATGTTGCTCGAGGCGGTCTGGGACATCAGCTTTGACCCGATGACCAACGTTGTCGAAACCCACATCAGCCGTTTGCGGGCCAAGGTGGACAAACCCTTTGACCGCGAGCTGATCCAGACCGTGCGCGGTGCCGGCTACCGGATCGACGGATGACCGCGCGGCTGGCGCAGCTTTGGCGGTCCATGCCGGTGCGGTTGGCGCTGCTGCTGGTCTTGCTGTTCTCGACCGTCAGTCTGATGGGGTTGGCGGCCAGCTATGCGGTGACGCAGAATTCATTTGAAACCGCGATCCGTGCGGATTTGGAACAGGATATCGCGGGCTTTCGCGCGGCCCCCAATGCCCGCGCCGTGGCCCTGCTGGTGGACGCTGAATCGCGCGACGCCGATCCCAGCCGCGTTGTGCTTAGCTATATCACCCCGTCGGGGCGTATCTATGGCAACGGGGCCATCGCGCGGGATGACGAAGGCTATCATATCGTGTCGCTGGCCGAAGGACGGGCGGAATATGACGGGGTCTACCTGTCGCTGACAACGCCGCTGTATGGCGGGCAGCTGACCGTCGCCCGCAGCCGCGCACAGATCGAAGGGCTGCGCACGGTGTTCCTGAATATCCTGCTGATCAGCCTGCTGCCCACGGTGCTGGTGGCCTTGTCGGGCGGGCTTTATCTGGCGCGGCGCAGCAAGCGGCATGTGGATGTCATCGGGCGCACGCTGGATGACCTGACAACCGGCGATCTTGCCGCGCGGGTGACCGTGTCGCCGGGGTGGGCGGATGATCTGCAACGTATCGGCAGTAAGGTGAACCAGATGGCAGGCGCACAAGAGGCGCAAACCCAGATGCTGCGGCAGGTATCGTCGGACATTGCCCATGACCTCAAGACGCCGATCCAGCGCGTCGCGGTGCATCTGGACGATCTGGCGCGCAGCCTGCCCGAAGACACGGACGAAGGCATCTTGCTGGCCAAAGCGCAGGAGGAGGTCGCGGGCATCGCTTCGGTCTTTCAATCGCTGCTACAGATCGCTTCGGTCGAGGCAGGGTCGCCCAAGACGCATTTCGCCTCTGTCGATCTGAACCAGCTTTGCGAGACCCTCACCGAAGTGTACGAGCCCGCCGCCGCGGCCAAGCAGCAGCGGTTGCACAGCGTCGTGCCCGACGCGCAAATCACCGTCTCGGGCGATAAGAACCTGTTGGGGCAGATGATGTCGAACCTGCTGGAAAATGCCATGCGTCACACGCCCGAGGGCAGCGAGATCACCCTGACGCTTTCCCGCACGCAGGGGCGGCCTGTGATCGAGGTGGCCGACAATGGTCCCGGCATCCCCGAAGACGCGCGCGACAAAGTGCTGCGCCGCTTGTACCGATTGGATGCCAGCCGCCACACGCCGGGCAACGGTCTGGGGCTCAGCCTTGTGGAGGGGGTGGTAAAACTGCACGGCGGGCAGATCGCGCTGCTGGACAACGCGCCGGGGCTACTTGTGCGCATCACCCTATAGTACGCCCGTCTTCTGCGGCGATTTGAGCATGTGACTTATGGGGGGTGCAGCGCTATCTAGGGTGTAAGGGCCGAAACCCGTTGTTTTTGGCCATTCACTACGAGGTACGACATGCTTGATGGGTTTTCCGCCGAGGTTCTGGCACGGGTCCAATTCGCCTTTACCGTTTCGTTTCACATTATCTTTCCGGCGTTCTCGATCGGGTTGGCCAGCTTTCTGGCTGTGGTGAATGCGCTTTGGCTATGGACCAAGGACGAAACCTATAGGGTGCTTTTCGACTACTGGAAAAAGATCTTTGCCGTGGCCTTTGGCATGGGCGTCGTGTCGGGCATTGTGATGTCCTATCAATTCGGCACCAACTGGTCGGTCTTCTCTGACAAGGCGGGGCCGGTGGTCGGGCCGCTGATGGCCTATGAGGTGCTGTCGGCCTTCTTCCTCGAGGCCGGTTTTCTGGGCATCATGCTGTTTGGTCTGAAACGGGTCGGGCCGGGGCTGCATATGTTCGCAACGGCGATGGTTGCCTTTGGCACGTTGCTTTCGGCCACTTGGATCCTGTCGGTGAACAGCTGGATGCAGACCCCTGCGGGCTATGGCATTAACGACGTGGGGCAGTTCATTCCGCTGGATTGGTGGAAGATCGTCTTCAACCCGTCCTTCCCCTACCGTTTGCTGCATATGGTGCTGGCGGCTTATCTGACGACGGCGCTGGTTGTGGGCGCTGTGGGTGCGTGGCATTTGCTGAAGGACAATCAGGGGCCTGCATCGCGGCGCATGTTCTCTATGGCGATGTGGATGCTGCTGCTGGTCACCCCCTTGCAGATCGCGGCAGGGGATTTCCACGGCATCAACACGCTAGAGCATCAGCCCGCCAAGGTCATGGCGATGGAGGGGCATTTCGACAGCCACCCCGACGGCGCGCCGCTGATCCTGTTCGGCATCCCCAATCAGGCAGAAAAACGGGTCGATTACGCCATCGAGGTGCCGAAACTGTCGTCGCTGATCCTCAAGCATGACCTGAACGCGCCGCTGGACGGGCTGGACACGATCCCTGACGAGGACGAGCCGCCGGTTGCCATCGTCTTTTTCTCGTTCCGTGTGATGGTGGGGCTTGGTTTTGCCATGCTGGGTTTTGGCCTTTGGGGCGGGATCGCGCGCTGGCGCGGGACGCTGCACAGCTCGCGCTGGTTGCATCGGGCGGCGATCGTCATGGGGCCGATGGGCTTTGTCGCGGTGCTGGCCGGTTGGATCACGACCGAAGTCGGGCGCCAGCCCTTTACCGTCTACGGGCTGCTGCGCACCAGTGACAGCCTTGCGCCGGTCAGCGCGCCTGCGGTTGGTGCATCGTTGATCTCTTTCATCGTGGTCTATTTCTTCGTCTTCGGGGCGGGGGTGTTCTATATCCTCGGGCTGATGCGCAAACGCCCCCATGTGGGCGCGCAGGAAGAGCTCACCGACGGGCCGGTGCGGGCGGCGGGGACGACTCCGGTGGCGCAGGACAAGACCCAAGACATAGCAGCGTCAGAGTAGGAGACAGCAGATGTTTGGATTAGAGCTTTCGTTTATCTGGGCCGGCATCATCGCGCTTGCGGTGCTGATCTATGTCATCCTCGACGGGTTCGACCTTGGGGTCGGGCTGTTGTTCCCGCTGTCCAAGGACGAGGGCGAACGCGATGTGATGATGAACTCTGTCGCGCCGATCTGGGACGGCAACGAGACATGGCTGGTTCTGGGCGGCGGCGGTTTGTTCGCCGTTTTCCCGCTGGCCTATGCCACGGTGATGCCCGCGCTTTATATGCCGATCATTCTGATGCTGCTGGGGCTGGTCTTTCGCGGCGTCGCTTTCGAATACCGCTGGCGCACGGTGCGGGGCAAACATCTGTGGGATATCTCGTTCTTCGGGGGCTCGCTGGTGGCCTCCATGTGTCAGGGGATCGCGCTTGGCGCGCTGGTGCAGGGGATCGAGATCGAGAACCGCGCCTATGCCGGCGGCTGGTGGGACTGGCTGACGCCATTCTCTGTCCTGACCGGTTTCGCGGTGACCGTCGGCTATGCGATGCTGGGCGCGACCTGGCTGAACATGAAGCTCGATGGCCGTATTCAGGCGCATATGCGGCGGCTGGCCTGGCCTTTCGCCATCGCAACACTGGTGTTCATGGGGCTCGTTAGCCTTTGGACGCCCTTCCTGAACGACGCTTTCTTTGGCCGCTGGTTCGCCTTTCCGACCGCGATTTTCAGCTTTCTGGTGCCTGCCTTGGTGGCCGCGGCCGTCTATGGGCTGTTCCACGGGCTGCAACGCCACTGGGACGTGACGCCGTTCCTCTGCGCGCTGGCGCTGTTCGTGCTGGGCTTTATCGGGATCGGGATCAGCTTTTACCCCTATATCGTCCCTTCCTCGCTGACCATCGTCGAGGCCGCCGCACCTGACAGTAGCCTCAAGTTCGCCTTGGTCGGCACTTTGGTCCTGCTGCCGATGATCCTGTCTTACACGATCTATACCTACTGGGTGTTCCGCGGGAAGATCGACCCCGAAGAGGGTTACCACTGATGCGACGCAACTGGATGACACGCACCGGGTGGTTTGTCCTGATCTGGGTGCTGAGCGTCGCAGCGCTTGGGTTGGTGGCCTATGGGATCCGGCTGATGATCATGCCCTGAGGGGGGCATGGCAGGGCCAGGCATCTGCCGTTGGGTAATTTCACAAGGGCCGGGGCAAGGGGGTTGCAAAGCCGCCATTGCTCTGGCCCTTTTGCGTGAAATAGCAAAAGGATCCCCCGATGCGCGCCATGCAAGTCACCGCCTATGACCAGCCCCTGTCCGAACAAGAGCTGGAAATGCCCGTCCCCGCCGCTGGCGAAGTGTTGATCAAGGTCGATGCCTGCGGGTTGAACTTTGGTGACCTGCTGATGATCAAGGGGACCTATCAGCAAAAGCCGGATCTGCCCTTCACGCTGGGGATGGAGCTTTCGGGCAGCGTCGCCGCGGTGGGGGAGGGCGTGACCGATCTGGCCGTTGGTCAACGTATCGCAGCCTATAGCGGTCTGCTGGGGCTGGCCGAATATGCCGCGATTCCCGCCAATGTCTGCGTGCCGATCCCCGACGATATGCCGGCCGAGGATGCCGCGGCCTTTCTTGTGGCCTATGGCACCAGCCATGTGGCGCTGGACTATAAGGCGCGGCTGCAACCGGGGGAACGTCTGCTGGTGCTGGGTGCATCAGGCGGGGTCGGGCTGACGGCGGTGGAGCTGGGCAAGCTCATGGGGGCCGAGGTCATCGCTTGCGCCCGTGGTGCGGCCAAGCTGGAGATTTGCCGCGCTGCCGGGGCCGACCATCTGATCGATTCAGAAACCGATGACATCCGCGAGGTGGCGAAATCCTTGGGCGGGGCAGATGTGGTCTATGATCCGATCGGCGGCGACCAGTTCAAGGCGGCGCTGCGGGCCTGCAACCCCGAGGCCCGCATCCTGCCGCTTGGGTTTGCCTCGGGCGAGGTGCCGCAGATCCCTGCCAATATCCTGCTGGTCAAGAACATCGACGTGCTGGGTTTTTTCTGGGGCGGGTACAAGAACTTCAAACCGCAGGTGCTGACAGACAGCTTCAAGGTGCTGATCGACTGGTATAGCGCAGGCAAGCTGAAACCCCATGTGAGCCACGTGCTGCCGCTGGATCAAGCGAACGAAGCGCTGGATCTGCTGCGCACGCGCAAGGCGACGGGCAAGGTCATCGTACGGGTCAGCTAGGGTCTGCGTTTTATTGGCGATGTGGCGACTGTTGATATCTTTTGCGGCCCTATCGCAATAGTCGGACCCGCGCGTTTGACCTTGGCGTTGCCAATTGATGTGCGCTAGGTTGTCGCAAAGCCATCAACGGAGAGCCCCCATGAAAATGTCAGAGACCCGCCAGATCGCAGCCAGCCCGGCAGAGGTATATGCCGCGCTGCTGGACCCTGACATGCTGATCAAATGCGTCCCCGGCGCGACCGAGGTGACCGGTTCGCCGGAAGAAGGGTTCGAGGCGACCGTGGTGCAGAAGGTCGGCCCCGTCAAAGCCACGTTCAAGGGGCAGGTCACCATGACCGATATGGTGCCTGACCAGTCGATCAAGATCAGCGGCGAAGGCAAAGGCGGTGCTGCGGGCTTTGCCAAGGGCGAGGCGGACGTGACGCTGGCTGCTGTCGATGGCGGGACCGAGCTTTCCTATGACGTCGAGGCCAAGGTCGGCGGCAAGCTTGCGCAGCTTGGCAGCCGGATCATCGACGGGTTTGCCAAAAAGATGGCGGACCAGTTCTTTAACAACCTGCAAGAAACGCTTGAGGGCCCAGCCGAGGATGCGCCGGCGGAAGCGGCAGAGGCAGCGGATGCACCAGCCGAGAAAAAGGGCTGGTTCGGCCGCAGCAAAAGCTGACGGGTAGGGCCTGTTCACTTTGGAATAATCAGTCTAGTTTCCGGCCAACAACACCGGAGACGCCCATGCCTGACATCGTAAAGATCACCGACCTGCGCAAGGCCTATGCGGATGGGTTCGAGGCGCTGAAAGGCGTGTCGCTGAACATCCGAGAGGGCGAAATCCTTGCCCTGCTTGGCCCTAATGGCGCAGGGAAAACAACACTTATTTCAACCATTTGCGGGATCACGACCGGCACAGGCGGTAGCGTCACTGTGGGCGGTTTCGACACGGTAAACGACTACCGTGGTGCGCGGTCGATGATCGGGCTGGTACCGCAAGAGATCAACCTAGAACCCTTTGAAAAAGTCATCAGCACTGTGCGTTTCTCGCGCGGGTTGTTTGGGAAACCCAAGGATGATGCGGCAGTTGAAAAGATCCTGCGGCAGCTATCGCTTTGGGACAAGAAAGACAGCCAGATCCGCGCCTTGTCGGGCGGGATGAAACGTCGTGTCTTGATTGCCAAGGCATTGGCGCATGAGCCCCGCGTCCTGTTCTTGGACGAACCCACCGCCGGCGTCGATGTAGAACTGCGCCGCGATATGTGGAACATCGTCGCGGACCTGAAAGCCAGCGGCGTGACCATCATCCTCACCACCCACTATATCGAGGAAGCCGAGGCGATTGCCGACCGGATCGGTGTGATCGCCCACGGCGAGCTGCTGCTGGTCGAGGATAAAGACACGTTGATGTCACGCATGGGGAAAAAGCAGTTGGTGGTGCAGCTGACCCAACCGATTGACGCGATTCCTGACAGTCTTGTCTCTGATGCGCTGACCCTGTCCGACGACGGGCACGCGTTGATCTATTCCTATGACACGCGGGCAGAGCGGACGGGCATCACCAAGCTCTTGTCCGATGTCGCGGCCGCGGGGCTTGTGCTGTCTGATCTTGAGACGTCGCAAAGCAGTCTTGAGGATATTTTTGTCGATCTGGTCAAGGAGGACGCGGCATGAACTGGATCGCTGTCAAATCCATCTACACGTTTGAAATGGCGCGCTTCTTTCGCACCATCACGCAGAGTCTGATCTCTCCGGTGTTGTCGACATCGCTGTATTTCGTAGTGTTCGGCGCGGCGATCGGCAGCCGCATCCAAGAGGTAGAAGGCATCAGCTATGGCGCGTTCATCGTACCGGGGCTGATCATGCTGAGCGTGATCACGCAATCGATCTCGAACGCGTCCTTTGGCATCTATTTCCCCAAGTTCATCGGCACCGTGTTCGAACTTTTATCCGCGCCAGTTAACTTTATCGAAATTGTCTGTGGCTATGTCGGGGCTGCGGCGACCAAGGCACTGTTTATCGGGGTGATCATCCTGCTCACGGCGTTCTTCTTTGTGGACATCACCATTCAGCATCCGATCTGGATGGTGGCTTTTCTGGTGCTGACCTGCATCAGCTTTTCGCTGATGGGCTTCATCATCGGGATCTGGGCGGGCAACTTTGAACAGTTGCAGCTTGTGCCGCTGTTGATTGTGACGCCCTTGGTCTTCCTTGGGGGATCGTTCTATTCGATCTCTATGCTGCCGCCGGTATGGCAGGTGATCTCTCACTTTAACCCGGTGGTGTATCTGATCTCGGGCTTCCGCTGGGCCTTCTTCGGATCGGCGGATGTGCCGATTGTGACGAGCCTTTTGGCCATCGCGGGCTTTACGGCGCTGTGTCTTGCGGTGATCGGTTGGATTTTCCGTACCGGCTGGCGGATTAGGCAGTAAGTATCGGGTGCCCTCCTTGTTTGCAGGTATGGTGCACTCTACATGGGAAGGTATGAGAAAATACCTTCCCTTTTTGGCCTCCCGTCCGACGGTTTCCGTGGTGCGACTGTCTGGCGTGATCGGGGGCCGCACCCGTGGTGGCCTGAACGACAGCGGCATTGGCCCCGCCATCGACAAGGCATTCAACCGCGGCAAACCCGCGGCTGTGGTTTTGGAAATCAGCAGTCCCGGCGGTAGCCCGGTGCAATCGTCGTTGATCGGCGCGCGCATCCGGCGTCTGGCTGAGGAAAAGAACATCCCCGTCATCGCCTTTGTCGAAGATGTCGCGGCCTCTGGCGGCTATTGGCTGGCCGCGGCTGCGGATGAAATCTATGCCGATCCCAGTTCCGTTCTGGGGTCCATCGGTGTGATTTCGGCGTCTTTTGGTGCGGATGAATTTATCCAACGCCACGGGGTAGAGCGGCGGGTTTATACCGCAGGCCAGTCCAAATCCATGCTCGACCCGTTCCGCCCTGAAAAGCCCGAAGATGTCGCGCGGTTGAAGCAACTGCTGGAGGATATCCACGGGAACTTCATCGATCACGTCACATCACGCCGCGGGAGCAAGCTTGCGCCTGATATTGACCTGTTCACCGGAGAGGTCTGGCTGGCGAAACGCGCCACCGAGCTGGGGCTGATCGACGGCATCGGCCACCTGCGCCCGGTGATCGAACAACGCTTTGGCGACAAGGTGAAGTTCAACCGCTACGGCACCAAAAAGGGGCTGCTGTCCCGTTTTGGTGCGCAGATCATCGGCGACGCGGTCGACAGTATTGAAGAGCGCGCGGCCTATGCGCGGTTCGGGCTCTGACGCATGGTCTTTAAGATTGTCTTATTGTTTCTGGTCGCCATGGGCACGCTCGCATGGTTTGGAAAGATGCACTGGCTGGGCGGTAAGCGCCTGAGCCAGAAGAAATGTAATAATTGTGGACGCTATCGCATTGGGAAATCTCCCTGCGGATGCGGGGGTAAACGCGGATGATTATGCCTTGGGTTCTAAGTGTTTTGGGGCTGGTGATTTTGTTGCTGGCCGGGGATGCGTTGGTTAAGGGGGCGGTCAACCTGTCCCTGCGCCTCGGCGTGCCCGCTTTGATCGTCAGCCTGACGATTGTGGCGTTCGGGACGTCTGCGCCCGAATTGCTGGTGTCGATCAAGGCGGTGTTGGATGATTCACCTGGGATCGCATTGGGCAATGTCGTGGGGTCGAACACCGCGAACATCCTGCTGGTGCTCGGGGTGCCCGCCTTGCTGGCGACGATGCACACGTCAGAGTGTAGCACGCGCAAGACGTTCAACATGATGATTGCCGCTTCGGTGTTGTTCATCGGGCTGGCGTATCGTGGCGTTTTCGATTTCTGGGCGGGTTTCGTGTTGCTGGGGGCCTTGGCCTATGTGCTGTACGACATGTACCGCGACGGCAAAGAGCATCGCCGCGAATGTAAAAACGCTGCCGCTGCGGACCTGGAAGAGCCCGAAGGGGCCGATCCCGATATGCCGGGCTGGCGCATTGCGGTATTCCTTGTGCTTGGGTTGGTGGGTTTGCCCCTCGGGGCGGGGCTGCTGGTGGATAATGCGTCCATGATCGCGCGCGCCTACGGTGTGAGCGACACGGTGATCGGGCTGACGCTGGTGGCGATCGGAACCTCGATGCCCGAACTCGCCACAACTGTTATGGCTGCGCTGCGTCGTCAGGCTGATGTCGCCTTGGGTAACGTGATCGGGTCCAACCTGTTCAACCTACTGGGCATTATCGGTATCGCGAGCCTTGTAGGGCCGATCCATGTTGATCCGGAATTCCTGCGGTTCGATCTGTGGGTCATGCTGGGGGCGTCGCTGCTGTTGATCCCCTTTGTGTATCTGGGGCGTGACATCAACCGCATCTGGGGCATCGTTCTATGTGCCGTCTATGCGGGCTATATGGCGGCTGTTCTGATCTAAAAGAGGTGCGGTATGAAACACGCGTTGGTAACCGGAGCCGGAGCCCGCTTGGGGCGTGCGATGGCGCTATATCTCGGGGATCGCGGGTATGACGTTGCGGTGCATTACAACAGCTCGTCCGACGGTGCCGACGAGGTTGTGTCCGAGTTGAAGGCAAAGGGGCGGCAGGCTGTCGCCCTACAAGCCGATCTGCTGGACGAGACCGCGACGCATGATCTGCTGCCACGCGCGGCAGTGGCGCTTGGCGGGCCGATCACCTGCCTTGTAAACAACGCGTCGATTTTTGAATACGACAACATTTCTACCGCGACAGAGGAAAGCTGGAACCGCCATATCGGTAGCAACCTGCGGGCACCTTTCATTCTGACGCAGGCGATGGCCGCGCAAGGCTTGGCTCCGGAGACTGACGCACAGGACGAGCCCGTCGCCGTGGGGCTGATCATCAATATGCTGGACCAGCGTGTGCGCAAGCTCACGCCGGAGTTCATGACATATACCATCGGAAAAATGGGGTTGTGGGCGCTGACCCAGACATCTTCCCAAGCACTGGCGCCGGCGATAAGGGTCAATGCAATCGGTCCTGGGCCGACCCTGAAGGGGGCCAAGCAGACCGACGAACACTTTGCGCGACAGCGGTCCAAGGTGATTCTCGAACGGGGGGCGAATCCCCGCGATATTACCGCTGCATTGGGCTATTTCCTTGATGCGCCGTCGGTTACGGGGCAGTTGATCTGCACTGACGGGGGGCAGCACCTAGGCTGGAAAACCCCCGACGCGCAAGGCCTAGAATAGGCTTTCCACGCAAGTTGTGCACCGCGGTCACATCGGTAACAAAACCGTTACAAAAAGGGGCGTGTTTTCAGTGGGTTGGAAAGTGTTAATAAAAATAACGTCTAAAATCAATGGCTTGCACATATGCCTAAAAATTAGGCAAACACCGGAAGCCCCATTAATACATGGGAAAATCCGCGCTGTTTGAAAGTTATCTGCAAGGTTATCCACAAGAGTCGTGGGTATGTTTAATCTTGTCCTACCGCTAACACTGTTGCAGCCAAAAGGTCCGAACGCTCGAATCAATGTCAGACGCTAACGAAAAACCGAAAACCGGCCATGAGGTGATTCAATCGTACCTGAAAACGATTGATGGCTCTCCTGGTGTGTACCGGATGCTCGATTCGGAAAGCCGTGTCCTTTACGTGGGCAAGGCGCGAAATCTGCGCGCGCGGGTGAGCAACTACGCGCGGCCGTCGGGTCATTCGGGCCGGATCGCGCGGATGATATCAAACACCGCGTCGATGATGTTTCTGACCACGAAGACAGAGACCGAGGCGTTGCTGCTTGAACAGAACCTGATCAAACAGCTCAAGCCGAAATTCAACGTGCTGCTGCGCGATGACAAGAGCTTTCCCAATATTCTGGTCACGGCCACGCATGATTATCCGCAGATCAAAAAGCACCGTGGGGCCAAAAAAGAAAAGGGCAATTACTATGGGCCCTTCGCCAGCGCCGGTGCGGTGAACCGTACGCTGAACCAGCTGCAACGGGTGTTCCTGCTGCGCGATTGCTCTGACGCGATGTTCGAAAGCCGCTCGCGCCCCTGTTTGCAGCATCAGATCAAGCGCTGCTCTGCCCCCTGTGTGGGTAAGATCTCGCCGGAGGAATATCGCAAGACGGTGCAGGACGCGGAGAAATTCCTCAACGGTAAGTCCACCGATATTCAGGGCAGGCTGGCGACCGAGATGGCCGAGGCGTCAGAGGCGATGGAGTTTGAACGCGCCGCCGCCCTGCGCGACCGGATCAAGGCGCTGACGCAGGTGCAAACGGCACAGGGGATCAACCCGCAAGGCGTTGCGGAAGCGGATATTATCGCGCTGCACCTGGATCAGGGGCAGGCTTGCGTGCAGGTCTTCTTTATCCGCGCTAACCAGAACTGGGGGAACCGCGACTACTACCCCCGTGTGGGCCCGGATGTGGATGCCGCCGAGGTGCTGGAGGCCTTTATCGGTCAGTTCTATGACACCCGCGAACCACCGCGTCAGCTGATCCTGTCGAACGACATCGAAAGCCCCGATCTGATGGTCGAGGCGCTGTCGGGGAAGCTGGGGCGTAAAGTTGATATCGTGGTCCCCAAACGTGGCGAAAAAGCAGAGCTGGTCGATGGGGCGCTGCGCAATGCGCGCGAATCTCTGGCGCGGAAACTGGCAGAGACAGCAACCCAGACGAACCTTCTTAAAGGTATCGCTGACGCCTTTGATCTGCCTGCACCGCCGCAACGGATCGAGGTCTACGATAACTCCCACATCCAGGGGACGAACGCGGTTGGAGGTATGATTGTCGCCGGCCCCGACGGGATGATGAAAAACCAGTACCGCAAGTTCAACATTCGCGGCGATGACCTGACGCCGGGGGATGACTTTGGCATGATGAAAGAGGTGCTGACCCGTCGTTTCAAACGATTGCTCAAGGAAGACCCGGACCGCAAGCTTGGCATGTGGCCCGACCTGCTGTTGATCGACGGTGGTGCAGGGCAGGTGAGTGCTGTGGCATCCATCATGCGCGAATACGGGGTCGAGGATATTCCGATGGTCGGCGTGGCCAAAGGTGTGGATCGTGATGCGGGCAAAGAGGAATTTTACCGCGTTGGCAAGCGCCCGATGGCCTTGCGGCATAATGATCCGGTTTTGTATTTCATCCAGCGTTTGCGCGACGAAGCCCACCGTTTCGCCATCGGCACCCACCGTGCCAAACGTGCCAAGGCCGTGGGGGCGACGCCCCTTGATGATGTGCCCGGCGTCGGTGCCGCCCGCAAACGCGCGCTGCTGGCCCATTTCGGGTCAGCCAAGGCCGTTGGTCGCGCGAACTTGAGCGACTTGAAGGCGGTCGACGGGGTGTCGGTTGCTTTGGCCGAACGGATTTATGCGTTTTTCCATGAACGCGGATAGCCCAAAATTTCAGCCTTCGGGCACGTGGTGGGGGCAGGACGCTCCGCGGGGAGTTTATTTTGCAAAATGAAGGCGATGTCTTGGCACTTTCCCCTGTCGTCTTGCCACTGTAGGGTGACGCTATGAAGTGGAATATCCCCAATATCCTGACGCTCTTGCGTCTTGTCGCGGCCCCGGGTGTGGCTGTGATGTTCTTGTATTTTACGCGTCCATATGCGGACGCTTTGGCGATGTTCCTGTTCATCGCCGCTGCGGTCACCGATTGGTTTGACGGCTATCTTGCGCGCGCATGGGGGCAGGAAACCAAGCTGGGGACCATGCTGGACCCGATTGCCGACAAGGCGATGGTGGTGATTGCGCTGATGGTGATCGTCGCGTTTTCAAGCTGGTCGCCGTGGCTGGTGCTCCCTGCCACCGTGATCCTGTTTCGCGAAGTCTTTGTTTCGGGCCTGCGGGAGTTTCTGGGGGATGTGTCCGGCACCTTGAAGGTCACGGCGCTGGCCAAGTGGAAGACAACCGCGCAGATGGTCGCGATTGCTGTGCTGTTCGGGCAGGGGCTGTTTGAACACTACTTTGGCATGTCGATTTTCGGCATGGATAACGCCTTGGTCGGTGCCATACTCTCTGGCGAGGAAGAGGACGTTCTAGGGCTTACGTGGAAGTTCCACGGGATGATCTGGGCCGGCCGGATCGGGTTGGCGCTGCTTTGGATTGCGGCGGCGCTGACGGCGATCACCGGTTATGATTATCTGCGCAAATCCATGCCCCATCTGGTGGAGCCACGCTGATGAATATCTTGTATTTTGCATGGGTTCGCGAACGTATCGGGCTTCCTCGTGAGAAGGTCGAGACGTCGGCGCGCACTGTTCTGGATCTTGTAGAGGAATTGCGCGCTCGTGAAGAGCGCTATGCGGTCGCCTTTTCCGATCTGTCCGGCCTGCGTGTCGCCGTGGATCAGGAACTTGCCGATTTCGATGCCTCGTTAGAAGGGGTGCGCGAAGTGGCGTTTTTCCCGCCGATGACAGGGGGTTGAGATGAAAATCTCGGTTCAGGAAGCGGGTTTTGATCTGGGGCAGGAAAGCCAGGATTTTGCGGCCGGTCATCGGGATATGGGCGCCATCGTGACCTTCACCGGCATCGTGCGCGATCTGCCCGATGATCCGTTGCAGGCGATGGAGATTGAACACTACCCCGGCATGACCGAATCTGCCCTGACCGAGATGGCCGAAACCGCGATGGCGCGGTTTTCGCTGGGGGATGCGCTGGTCATTCACCGCTTTGGCCGACTGCTGCCGGGCGAGATGATCATGATGGTCGCCACCGCTGCGCGCCACCGCAAGGATGCGTTTGAAGCGGCTGAATTCCTGATGGATTACCTGAAGTCGCGCGCGCCCTTCTGGAAGCGCGAGATCACTGCCAAAGGGGCGGATTGGGTTGCATCAAAGGCAGAAGACGAAGACGCGCTGGCCCGGTGGTAAGCGGCACGTCGGCCCTTTAGCTGGCCTGTTGACGATCGATATAGGCGCGCATTTCTTCCGCTTCGTGGCGTGCATCGCGCAACCCGTCCATCGCCGCGCGCAGCTCTGCCTCGGTCTGGTTGAGCTGGTTCGTCAGCTCTGCCTCGCGCTGTTGCAGATAGGTGATCGCCTGATCGCGGGTTTCTTCCGCTTCGTGCAATTCCTGGCTCATCCGGTCAAGCTGGGCGACATCGTCGGCCGCCACGCGGGTAAAGCGGTGCAGCAGCCAGTTGGCAAACCATCCAAGGCAGAAGGCGACGAATAGGATAATCGCTGTCGCGATGACAAATTCGGTTCTGCTCATGTTAGTTGCCTTCTTGGGTCTGGTCGGATGGTGTGTCTGTATCGCCTGTATCCGCGCCATTTTCCAGCGCTGTTTCGTCAGAATCTTCCGACGGGCCTTCATTGATCAGCTTAAATTCGATCCGGCGGTTCGCCTCGCGGCCTTCTTCGGTGTCGTTGGAGGCAACGGGCGATTCTTCGCCATAGCCCTTGGCCACGAAGGAGCCGGTGATTACGCGGCGGGCGCGCAGTTCGTTCAGCACCGACTGTGCCCGTGACTGGCTCAGCGCAAGGTTCATTTCCTCGCGGCCCTGGCTGTCGGTATAGCCCTGTACCTCAAGTGCTATGTCGCGGCAGTCTTGCAGGATTTCGGCAATTTGATCCATCGTACCAAGCGCCGAGGCGTCAATGGTGGCGCTGCCGGGTTCGAAGTTGATCTTGCCCTTGGCCACAACTTTGCCGATCTCGGCTTCGCATTCCTGCGGGGTGGGCAGGCCCAGAACGGGGTCGAGCTTTTCTTGATAGGCGACTTTGACCTCATAGTCTTTGCCTTCGCCCAGTTTGCCCGCCAACAAGGTTGCGATCTGCGTGCTGGCATCGGGGTTACCGGTGTTGCCCGCGACGCTGACGCTATCGGGTGTCACGATGACCGTGCCGTTGGCGAGCTTGGACAGCGCGTCGAGTGCGGACAGCACGCGCGTCGGCCAATCGGCGGGCAGATCATCGACAATCCGCGCGGCGGTATAGACCTTGTCCGAGCCAAAGCTCGCCTTGGCGTAGCTGTCGGCCAATTCGCGCAGCGCGTCGTCTGTCAGACGGCCGCGCAGCTGCACCTGACCTTCGGGCGAGAGCGTGGCGACAAATTCGGGCGGGCCGGCGTCGGGGTCGACAGTTTGGGGCAGGCGGGCATTCAGCGCAAAGACGTCAGGCAGGGCGTTTTCCAGCTCTCCGACGACGCGGTCAAAGACGGAGCGTTCGGTGCCTTCGGCGGCGATCAGGCTGATATCGGCATCGGCAAAGCTGACGGAGCCGCCACCGATCTTGGACAGCGCGCCGATGGCTTTCTCCACGGCTTCCGACCACCGCGGGCTTGGCACGCCAAGACCCACCGTGCAGCGTGCCGACCCCGGTGCGCCAGCCGCAACGGCCGCCTTGAGGATCCGGGCGCTGGCCTGTTCGGTATCCGCGCTGCAGGCGTCAAAGCCGGTGCTGTCCTCCTCGATCTGGAAGCGCAGGGTGAAGGGCGTGATCACCGGGCGCGGTGCGGCGATCTCCAGCGTCACCACCAGCCCGGGAGGGGCCGCACGTTTCAGCTGGTTTTCCAGCCGTGCCTTGGCTTCTGCGCTGTCGGAAATGGCCGTGATCGCCACACGCCCCGCTTCGGCAGAGACTTTGGCACGGGGCAGTTTCTCCATCGCGGAAATGGCGAAACCAAAGGCGTCTTCCCATCCGTCGGGGGCAGGGTAATTCGCTGATTCCAGTAGGTCGGCGACATGATCTCGACCGGCGATGGATTGGAAACGGTCGATCGCCGCATCGCGGTCGGTGGTCGTGGGAATCAGCCCGATAATCGAAACGCCGGAATCATTGCGCAAGATCTCGACCGAGAATTTCGGCGCGGCGATTGCGGCCTGCGCGGTCACATCCATCTGGTCAATCACGCGGGCAGCATCGACGATGGTGCCTGCGGTGCTTAGCGCATTGAACCGCGCGACTTCGTCCGGCGCGGTGCCCGACAGGGTGACCTGCAACCCGTCTGCCTGCACTTCGGCCCATGTCATCTCTTTTGCATCAAGCGCATCACGCACGCCGATCTCGGAGTTTTCCTCGATCAGGGTTACCGAAAAATTCGCGGCCACCAATGACACGGTCGCAGCGGCGGTAAAGGTCATCGCGATGATCAGGAGTGCAGATAGGCGCATAAGCTCGTTTCTGAAACCGTTAACGTTGGAGCCTTTGATACGCCCGAGGGGACAGGGGTGCAATCACGCCAGCAGGGCTGCGGCAAAAAACACCAGCGGGATCATGCCGGTATCGCGGTTCACACGAAACAGGCGTAGAAGCTTGTCGTTGTCGTTGATGTCAATGCCACGCAACTGCCACGCCATATGCCACCCCATTGCCCAAGGCCCGCCAAGGGCGATGACCATCGCCAGAAAGGATGCGGAATCGCGCAGGGCAAAGATTACCGCCAGCCCCATCAGGCCCACGGTGGCGATCAGGAAGCGCCGCAGCCAATGGCCGGTATTGTCTCCGAACAGGCGGGCTGTGGATTTGACCCCGATCAGGGCGTCATCTTCCTTGTCCTGATGGGCATAGATCGTGTCATAGAACAGCGTCCACGCGATTCCCGCAGCATAGAGCACCACCGCAGGCGCGCCGAGGCTGCCGGTATGGGCGGTCCAGGCCAGCAGCGCGCCCCAGTTAAATGCGATGCCAAGGAAAACCTGCGGCCACCACGTGAAACGTTTGGCAAAAGGGTAAACGGCGACAGGCAGCAGGGCCAGCACACCAAGGGCAATGGCTGCCCCGTTGAAGGTCAGCAAAATGCCAAGCGCGATCAGCATCTGTGCGATCATCCATGCCAGCGCGCCTTTGACGCTGACCTGACCCGAGGGGATGGGTCGTGATCGCGTGCGGGCAACCTTGCCATCGATATGCCGGTCGGTGATGTCGTTCCACGTGCACCCCGCGCCGCGCATCAGCCAGGCACCGGCACCGCAGCCGATGAAGATCCACAGGTCAAACCAGCGCGGTTGCTGGTCAAACAGCATCGCCAGCGTCAGCCCCCACCAGCAGGGCAGCAGCAAAAGCCAAGTGCCAATAGGGCGGTCGGCGCGGCTGAGCCGCAGGTAGGGGCGGGTGAAACGCGGCGCAAAACGGTCCACCCAATTGTCCGCAGGGGCATCGACCACGCGTGGCGCATCATTCCCATCTGGTGTCGGCGAGGTGTCGTACATATATCTGTGCCCATGAACGCGAAAATCAGACTTTATGTAGATCATCCGTTGGGGCAGGGGCAATCCGTTCCTTTGGATAAGGCACAGGCGCATTATCTCTTTGGCGTGATGCGCCAATCGGTGGGCGCGTCGGTTCTTTTGTTTAATGGCATCGATGGCGAATGGCGCGCCGAGGTCGCCGAGGCGGGTAAACGCGGCGGTGTGCTGGCCTGTGCCGAGCAGACGAAACCGCTGCAGATGCCGCCCGACCTGTGGCTGATCTTTGCGCCGATCAAAAAGGCGCGCACGGATTTCATTGTCGAGAAAGCTGCCGAAATGGGTGCGCGGCGCATTGTGCCGGTGCAAAGTGAATTTACCAACGCCGGCCGCGTGCAGCGCGATCGTCTGCAAGCCCACGCGGTCGAGGCAGCGGAGCAATGCGGCGGGACTTTCGTTCCAGAGGTGGCCGATATGGTCCGGCTGGACCGTCTGATCGATCGTTGGGAGCCCGAGCGGTCCTTGATGTTCTGCGACGAGGCGCTGGCGGGCGAGGAAGAGGGGCTCGCATCCGCGCGGCCTGGTCCTTGGGCTATCCTGATTGGACCAGAGGGCGGATTTTCCGACAGTGAACGCGTGCGTTTGCGCGGGTTGGACTGGTCGCGCCCCGTCGCCTTGGGGCCGCGCATCTTGCGGGCGGATACGGCAGCGGTGGCGGCCATGACCCTGTGGCAAAAAACATTGGGAGATTGGGCGTGAGTGCGGTTTCCGGCACGCGCGTCGAAGTGGGGGTTTCACACCCCCACGCCCCCGTGGAGTTTATCTGGCAAAATGAAGCCTGCACTAGGAGAGCACGATGAGTTTTCTGCGACCTGAGGCGAAGGCTGAACTGTGGCGTTGGCGCGAGGTTCTGGGCGGAATCGCGGCCGCTTTGATCGGGCTTTGGCTGGTGGCGGGGCCGGGGTTGCTGTTGGCGATACCGGGCTATGCGCTGATCCTTGCGGGGGTGATCTTTGTCTGGATTGGAGGACAGCGGGTGCGGTTTCGCAAGACCGGACTCGGGGCTGGAGCGGTGCAGGTGGATGAAGGGCAGATCGCCTATTTCGGTCCCCTGACCGGCGGCGTCATCGCCCTACGCGAGATGGAGCGTCTGAGCCTTGAGCGCGGGGCCTATCCGGCGCATTGGAAACTGGAACAGCCTGGACAAAATCCCGTGATGATCCCCGTGGATGCCGCGGGGGCGGACGCGCTTTTTGACGCTTTTGCCGCACTTCCGGGGCTGCGTACCGAAAGAATGTTGGCCGAATTGGCCGATGACAAGACCCTGTCCGTCGTGATTTGGGAGCGGCGTTCGATGCGGCCGGCCTCGACCCTGTTGCATTGACACCCCGCCCAAATCGCACCATCCCTTAGACCACAGAAATTGAACTCGGAGCCACCCCACATGTCTATCCCTCAATCCGGCGGCGGCCCGATCGAAAGTTACGACCAGCTGGTCAACTACCTCGCGGACGGGTGCAAGCCCAAGGAAGATTGGCGCATCGGTACCGAGCACGAGAAATTCGGCTACAACAAAGAGACGCTGCTGCCCTTACCCTATGAGGGCGATTGTTCGATCCGCGCCATGTTGGAAGGGCTGCGCGACGGCCACGGCTGGGATCCTGTGGAAGAGGGCGGCAAGCTGATCGGGTTGGTCAAGGACGGGGCCAATATCTCGCTCGAGCCGGGCGGTCAGTTGGAGCTGTCGGGCGCGCCCGTCGAAACCATCCACGAGACCTGCGACGAGGTGAACACCCATCTGCGCGAAGTGCGCGATGTGGCGGACCGGATCGGGGCGGGGTTCATTGGCTTGGGCGCGGCACCGGAATGGTCCCACGACCAGATGGATCTGATGCCCAAGGGCCGGTACAAGCTGATGAACGAATATATGACCAAGGTCGGCACGATGGGCCGGGTCATGATGCGCCGGACCTGCACGGTGCAGGTGAACCTTGATTTCGGGTCCGAGGCGGACATGGTGCAAAAGCTGCGCGTGGCGCTGGCCTTGCAACCTGTCGCGACGGCGCTGTTTGCGAATTCGCCGTTTTTCGAAGGCAAGCCCAACGGCCATAAATCATGGCGCAGCCGCGTGTGGCGTGATCTGGATGCGGCGCGTACGGGCATGTTGCCCTGGGTGTTTGAAGACGGCATGGGTTTTGAACGTTGGGTGGAATATGCGCTCGATGTGCCGATGTATTTTGTCTACCGCGATGGAAAATATATCGATGCCCTGGGGCAGTCTTTCCGCGACTTCCTGAAAGGCAAGTTGCCTGCGCTGCCCGGAGAAATGCCGACGCTGAGCGATTGGGCGGACCACCTGACCACCGCCTTCCCCGAGGCGCGGATCAAGAAATTCATCGAAATGCGCGGTGCCGATGGCGGGCCGTGGCGTCGTCTATGTGCCTTGCCCGCGTTTTGGGTCGGGCTGACTTATGACCAACAGGCGCTGGATGGCGCTTGGGATCTGGTTAAAGGCTGGGATGCCGAAACGCGCGAGGCGCTGCGGGTCGCGGCCTCTGTCGACGGGTTGCAGGCTAAGGTGGACGGCGTGCGCATGCATGACATCGCGCGCGAGGCCGTGGCCCTGTCCGAACAAGGTCTGAAAGCACGGGCGCGCAGCGGTGCGGGCGGTATGGTCCCGGACGAGACGCATTTCCTGAACGCGCTGAAGGAAAGCATCGAGACCGGCAAGGTCCCTGCGGACGAGCTGCTGGAGGATTATGACGGCAAGTGGAAGGGCGACCTCAGCCGGATCTACGCCGATTATTCTTACTGATCCTCGATGATCAGCCCGCGGACAAAGGCGATGACCTTGGCCGCGGGCATTTCGCAGGGATAAAGGCGTGCGCCGCTGGCGAGCGCATAGAGGTTCAGGCTGATATAGTCCGGACCGCCTAATTCCTCGGCAACCAGTTTCCAGCTTTTACCTGAATTAAAGGTGCTTTTTGACCAAACATAGCGGCGGGTTTGATATCTGCCGGTGTGAGTGCCGTCAGGCAGCGCGTGGAACGCGTCCAAAAAGCGCGCGTCTACGGTAGCCGTCACAGGGTCAGTCTTTCTTGGCGCCGATCTTGGGTTCGGTGCCCGCGCGGATGCGTTTGATGTTCTCGCGGTGGCGCCAGAACACCAGCAGGGTCAGCAGAATGCCCAGAAACAGGGCGCTGCCGTAGCCCAGGAAGATCATAAAAAAGGTCGATGCCGCGGCGGATGCCAGCCCCCCGATGGACGAGGTGCGGGTGACGGCCATGGCGATCAGCCACGCCAGACAGCAGGCGAGGCCGACGGGCCATGCAAGGGCCAGCAACACACCAAGGAATGTCGCGACACCCTTGCCGCCCTTGAACCCCAGCCAGACCGGATAGCAATGGCCCAGCATCGCGGCCAATGCGGCGATTTGCGCGGCGTCCTCGCCCGCGAAGAGCCGGGCCAGCAGCACTGCAACGGCCCCTTTTCCCCCATCCAGGATCAACGTCAGCGCCGCCGCTTTTTTGGAACCTGTGCGCAGCACATTGGTGGCACCGATATTGCCCGACCCGATGCTGCGCAGATCGCCCAGATTCATCGCGCGGGTCAGCACCATGCCAAAGGGGACCGACCCGATCAGATAGGCCGCAACGGCCCAGAAAAGGAGCACGAATAGAGAAGAGTCGATCAGGGGCATATTCAGGAGGCCTTATAGATGCAGGTGCCGGAAACGTAAGTTTCCAAGACCTTACCTTGCATGCGCATCCCGTCAAAGGGGGTGTTGCGCGATTTCGACCGCAAAACCTCGCGGTTCATCACGAAAGGCGCGCCATCATCAAACAGCACCAGATCGGCGGGGGCACCGACGGACATCCGCCCCCCGGGCAGCCCCAGACGTTTCGCAGGGTTGAACGACAGCGCACGCCACAATGTGGCGATATCGATCATCTCGGAATGGACCAGTCGCAAGGCTGCGGGCAGCAGGGTTTCCAATGCGACGGCCCCCGATGCGGCTTCCTCGAACGGGAGCCGTTTGGATTCCTCGTCCTGCGGGGTGTGCATGGAACAGATGATATCGATCAGACCAGAGGCCACGGCCTCTACCACGGCGATGCGATCCTCTTCGTCGCGCAGGGGGGGCTTGAGCTTGAAGAAGGTGCGGTAGTCGGCCACATCCAGCGCGTTCAGCGTCAGGTGGTGGATGCCGACCCCGGCGGTGATATCCAGACCGTTCTTCTTTGCACGCTCCAGCGCGGGCAGGGCGCGGGCGGTGGTGATCTGGTCGGCGTGATAGCGGGCCCCCGTCATTTCGATCAGGGCGATGTCGCGGTCCAGCCCCATGCGTTCCGCCATGGGCGAGACGGCAGGGAGCCCGCGCAGCGACGCGAATTTACCAGAGGTCACCGCCGCCCCCTTGCTCAGGATGGGTTCCTGCGGGTGAGCGATGACAAGCGCGCCAAGGCTACGGGCATAGGTCAGCGCGCGGGAGAATACTTTGGTATCCGTCACCACGCGATCACAATCGGTAAAGCCCACGGCACCGGCATCCATGAGAAACCCGATCTCTGTCATCTCGCGGCCTTCGCGGCCCTTGGTCAGCGCAGCCATGGGCACGACGTTGACCGGCGCGGCCTCGTTCGCACGGCGGGTGACGAATTCAAGCACTTCGGGGCTGTCGATGGTGGGGTCGGTGTCGGGGCGGGTGACCATTGTCGTGACCCCACCCGCAGCCGCTGCCAGCCCCGCAGAGCGGAAGCTTTCCTTGTGCCGCTCCCCGGGTTCACAGACCTTGACGCCCAGATCGACGATACCGGGGGCCAGGTATTTCCCACGGCAATCCACGACCTGCGCATCCCCGGGGATCGGTGCGGTATCGTCGAGTACCGCCGCGATCTTGCCATCCTCGACCCGAATCGTGCCGCGGGTGACGGTGCCTGCTTCGGGGTCGATCAGCTGCGCGTTGATAAAATGCAGGGTCATGGAGGGGCCTTCGTCGTTAGGAAAACAGGGGTGCCGCGGGGGCGGTCAGAAAGGTCAGGACCCGATCCACACCATCATGCCCGCCACGCCAAAGGCGACAAGCAGGGCAATCATGGCGATACGGCCGGACATCTTGGGATCGGGTTTGGGTTCTTTCACAGCAGCCACCATAGAATAAGACCGATCAGCACGATCACCGCCAAAAGCACGATCATACCGCCGGCGCCGCCCTTGGGCGGAGACTTCGGGGTCATATCCGCGGCACCGGTGTAGGGCTGCGCGGAGTCAGCCTCAAGCGGGGTAACGGACATATCGGGCTGCGCCTCGCCATAGGTGCCGATCATCGTCAGTTCGGGGCCAAGGTCCAGCGTCGCTTCCTGCCCGTCAAAGGCCGAGGAGAACAGCAGCAATACATAGCCGTCCAGCGCATCCAACCGCGCGCGGTCGCGGCTGATCTGTTCACGAGGCACCGCATAGCCATCACCCAAATAGGAGGCGAGACCTACGCCGGTCAGATCAGACACGGGGAACAGTTCGGCCGCGCCTTCGGGCATAGGGCGGCCCAGCAGTTCAGCAATCAGCGCCTCTTTACTGTCGTTGCGCAGGTCGCGGGCCAATTCGTCAATCGGGCGGTTCACGGCAAACAGGCGGATCTGGCCGATCTCGCCCTTGGGGATTTCGAGTTGTGTCATCGTGTTGCACCTTTGTACGGGGTTACCATCAATGCACTTAATCTGTCGCTGTCTTCGACATATTCAAATCCTAGATGCGCGGCGCGTGCCGGATTGCCCGGCTGTTCATGCCGGATAAAGAAAACCGACGGCGGGCTGGTCGGGCGCAGATCGGGTTTCGTCTCGGCGCTGCGGGGGAAAGCTTTGGCACGGGTGCCGTCGCGGGTCAGTTTGAAAAACAGGGCGCGGTGGTTGGTCAGCGCATAGCGGGTGCGGCGCAGGTCGGTCAGACGTTTCATCCCGCGTAGCAACGACAGCACCACCAGCGCGACGATCACCGCCACCACGACCGATTGCGACACGGGCAGGGTGTTGCCCCGCAGCACAAATGCCCCCGCGATCACGGTGCCAATGGCCCCGACAAAGGGGCCGAACAGCTGAAAATTGCGCAGCGACAGCTTGGGGCGGGGGCGCCCCGTCCAGAGCAGCTCTTCCTCGGGTTCAAGCAGGTCTTGCCAAAAACGATCGCTCATGATGCAGCCTCTATCGCTTGGGCAAGGCGGGCCTTGGTCTCTGCCCTGTTCGGCACCAGCGGCAAGGTGATCCGCTGGCCGTCAGGCAGGCCAAGACTGATCGACCACAAGGACAGTTTCCCGATCGACCGGATGTCGGTCAACGGCAGGACCAGCGGCTCTGCCGTATCGGGTGAGTTGATATAGAGCGCACGGTTGGTCAGCCGCCAGACGGTATTGCGGTTGCTGCACCAGATCTGGAATTCCTCAAACACCCACATGTAGAACACCGCAATCAGGACCGAGGCAAGCAGCCAGGTGATCGGGTCCAGCCAGATGAGCAAGGGCAGCGTAAACAACATGGTCAGCACCGCCAGCGCCACGCACCGCCAAAAGAACGCCCGCGGCGAGATACGCCAGTGCAGCAGGTCCTGTTCTTCGGGCGGGGCTGCGGTCATGCGGTGGCCTTGCGGCTGTCGACAAGGTTGCGCGCCAGCAGGTCCATCGCGGCCATGCGCACGGCGACGCCCATCTCTACCTGATCCTGAATGACGCTGCGGTTGATGTCATCGGCAAGCGTTCCGTCGATCTCTACCCCGCGGTTCATCGGGCCGGGGTGCATCACGATAGCATCGGGCTTGGCATGGGCCAGTTTTTCGGCGTCCAGCCCATATCTGTGATAATACTCGCGTTCGCTGGGGATAAAGCCGCCATCCATGCGTTCTTTTTGCAAGCGGAGCATCATCACAACATCAACGTCTTTCAGCCCTTCTTCCATATCATCGAAGACTTCGACGCCGAATTCACCGATTTGCGCGGGCATCAGCGTCGGCGGCGCGATAAGGCGGATGCGGTTCTCCATCTTGCCAAGCAGCATGATGTTGGACCGTGCCACGCGACTATGGGCAATGTCGCCGCAGATGGCGATGGACAGGCGATGCAAGCGACCCTTGGCGCGACGGATCGTCAGCGCGTCCAGCAGTGCTTGCGTAGGGTGTTCATGCCGCCCGTCGCCCGCATTGAGCACCGCGCAGTTCACCTTCTGCGCCAGCAGATCGACGGCACCGGATTGTGGATGGCGGACCACCAGCAGATCGGGGTGCATGGCGTTCAGCGTCATTGCCGTATCAATCAGGGTTTCGCCTTTTTTGATCGAGGACGCCTGCATCGCCATATTCATCACATCCGCCCCCAACCGCTTGCCCGCGATCTCGAAGCTCGCCTGCGTCCGGGTGGAGTTTTCGAAGAACATATTGATCTGTGTCAGCCCGCTCAGCGCGTCGCTGTGTTTATGGGGCTGGCGGTTCAGATCGGCATAGCTGTCGGCCAGATCAAGCAGGGTTGTGATGTCGTCCTGGGACAGGTGTTCAATGCCCAGAAGATGGCGGTGTGCGAAACTCATGACGGCGGACCCCACGTTATTTTTGGCGTTATAGGCGGCGGCGCAGGGCGGGGCAAGTCGTCGGGCGGGGGCATCCGGCCATGGGGGCCGCGTTGGATTTAAGACCATTTGGAAGTTGGCATTTTTATTGCCGACACCAGCGCGTAAGTTGGGCGCATGGAATCAGTGGATTATCATCAGGCGCTTGCGCTTTTGCATTGGCAGATCGAACTTGGCGCGACCGAGGCGATTTGCGATGCGCCGGTGAACCGCTACGAGGTGCCCGCCGCGGTCGAGAAGCCGACGGCGCAAAAGGGCAAGAGCGGACCGGTGCCTTTGGCCGCC
This sequence comes from Sulfitobacter sp. G5_S2_6_S6, assembly GCF_054968505.1. Taxonomy (NCBI): domain Bacteria; kingdom Pseudomonadati; phylum Pseudomonadota; class Alphaproteobacteria; order Rhodobacterales; family Roseobacteraceae; genus Sulfitobacter; species Sulfitobacter sp. G5_S2_6_S6. The sequence continues at coordinate 575,758 of NZ_JBQKUI010000001.1, read as the reverse complement.
CAAGGGCCGGACGTGGTGGCAGAGGCGACACAGGCCGCGGCAGGGGCTGCGACGCTGGATGAATTGCGTGCCGCCATGGCCGCCTTCGAGCATTGCGAGCTGAAACGCGGCGCGCGCAAAATGGTTTTCTCGGACGGAACGCCGGGGGCACGGGTGATGATCGTGGGCGAGGCTCCGGGACGAGACGAAGACCGCGAGGGCCGCCCCTTTGTCGGGCGTGCCGGCGTGTTGCTGGACAAGATGCTCGCGGCCATCGACATGGGGCGTCATCACCAGACGTCGCCTGTCTATATCACCAATGTCTTGCCCTGGCGGCCGCCGCAGAACCGCGATCCGAAGCCGGATGAAATCGCGATGATGAAGCCGTTTCTGGCGCGGCATATCGCTTTGGCCAAGCCCGAGGTATTGGTCATCGTTGGCAATTGGTCCGCGCAGGCGTTGCTGGGCAAACGTGGCATCACCCGCTTGCGCGGTCAGTGGACGCAAGCCGAGGGGTTACCCGCATTGCCCATGTTCCACCCCGCCTATCTGCTGCGCAGCCCCGAGTTCAAACGCGAGGCCTGGGCCGATTTACTCTCACTGAAAGCGAAATTGACGCATGGTTGATCCCCTCACATTGCTGGCCTTTGTGCCCGCCGCCCTGGCGCTGAACCTGACACCGGGCGCGGATATGTTGTTTTGTCTGGGGCAGGGCATGCGCTTTGGTCCGCGCGCCTCGGTTGCGGCCAGTGCGGGGGTCGCCCTCGGCGGTATGGTGCATGTGACCTTGGCGGGGCTTGGCCTTGGTGCGGTGGTGGCGGCCCTGCCGTGGGCCTTTGATGTGATCCGCTGGATCGGGGTTGGCTATCTTTTGTGGCTGGCCGTGCAGACCTGGCGTAGCAGCGGGGCGGCCGCAAATCCCGTGCCTGCGCCGAAATCCGCGTTTCGCAGCGGTTTGATCGTGAACCTGACGAACCCCAAGGTGATCCTTTTCGTGCTGGCCTTTGTCCCGCAGTTCGTTGTGCCAGAAGCGGGGCCGGTTTTGCTGCAGTTTCTGATGCTGGGGTCCGTACTGTCGCTTGGCGGGTTGATCATCAACGCCTTGGTCGGTGTGTTTGCCAGTGGCCTCGGCCGCCGGATGGTGGGGGGCGGGCAGGCGCTGCGCTGGATCAGCAGCGGTATTTTCGTGGCCCTCGCCGCACGCCTTGCAGTATTGGAGCGGACATGAGCCGGATTGACGAGACGATTGACTTTATCCCCGTGCGTATCGCGGTGCTGACGGTATCCGATACCCGGGGTTTGGCCGAAGACAGGTCAGGCGATGTCTTGGTCGCGCGCATCGCTGAAGCGGGGCATTTCCTCGCGGCACGCAGCATCATCCGCGATGAGCGCGGCGAGATTGCCGACCAGTTGCGCGACTGGTGTGCCGACCCTGAGATTGACGTGGTGATCAGCACGGGGGGCACAGGGCTGACGGGGCGCGATGTTACGGTCGAGGCACATCGCGATGTCTACGAGAAAGAGATCGATGCATTCGGCACCGTGTTCACGATCGTATCCATGCAGAAGATCGGCACCTCGGCGGTGCAAAGCCGGGCCACCGCTGGCGTCGCCCAGGGGACGTATCTCTTCGCGCTGCCCGGGTCTCCGGGGGCGTGCAAGGATGCGTGGGACGAGATTTTGATCAAACAGCTCGACTATCGGCACAAGCCCTGCAACTTCGTTGAGATCATGCCGCGTCTGGATGAACACCAACGCCGGAAATAGCAGCTGGGGCGATGAATTTAACCCAATTTTCCCGCGCTGCTTTGCGATGGGCGTGATAAGCCGTGCGTGGCTGTCACAACTGTGATTTTGTTCTGCAGGCCTGCGGGGTAAGCTGGCACGGACGAAATAGGATCGGGGCAAGATGCGTTTTCTACGGCAAAGCATGATCGGGTTGTTTCTGGCAGCGGCGACATTGGGGTTTCTGGTGCTTGCGGCGGACCTCATTGGCGGGGCGGTTCAGCAGCGTCTGACCGACACGCCGCCCGAGCGCGCCCCGCGTGAGCGGGTGTTCTCGGTCAATGTGGTGCGTGCGCAGTCTGGGACCGATGTGCCGGTGCTGCAAAGTTTTGGCGCGGTGCAAAGCCGCCGCACGCTAGAGTTGCGTGCGGCCGTGGGCGGGCGCGTGGTCGAGCTGGCACCGGAATTCGAAGAGGGCGGGCAGGTCACAGCGGGTCAGGTTCTGGTGCGCCTTGACCGTTCGGACGCTTTGGCCGAGGTAGCACGGGCGCAAAGTGCCGTACGCGATGCAGAGGCTGAGGGGCGCGATGCGGACCGCGCTTTGGCATTGGGACTGGACGAGCTTGCCGCCGCCGAAGAGCAGGCCGCGCTGCGCAACCGCGCGTTTGACCGCCAGCGTGATCTGGGCGAACGCGGTGTCGGCACCGCGACGGCGACGGAAACGGCGGAGCTCGCTGCCTCAAGCGCGCGACAGGCCGTTCTTGCGCGTCGACAGGTGGTGACCCAGACAGAAGCGCGCGTGGATAACGCGGTGCGCTTGTTGTCCAACGCTCAAATCGCGTTGGAGGATGCGCAGCGTGCGTTAAAGGAAACCACGATCACCGCGCCGTTCGATGGGGCGCTGAGCGAAACCTCGGTCGTCGAGGGGCGCTTGGTCTCCGCGAACGAGAGGCTGGCAGAGCTGATCGCGCCGGATGATCTGGAGATTTCCTTTCGCATCTCGACCGCGCAATACGCGCGCCTGCTGGATGCACAGGGCCGGTTGATCAAGGCAGAGGTAACGGCGCGCCTTGATGTCGCGGGCGTGGACCTTGAGGCCCGCGGCCAGATCACCCGCGCGGGGGCCGCTGCGGGCGAGGGGGCCAGCGGGCGTCTGATCTTTGCCTCGTTGACGCAGGCACCGGGGTTCAAACCGGGGGATTTCGCGACGGTACATGTGCGTGAACCTGCGCTGGACGATGTGATCCGCCTGCCAAGCTCTGCCCTTGATGCCACGGGAGCGGTCTTGGTGCTGGATGCGGAGAACCGATTGGAAAGCATTCAGGTCTCTGTTCTGCGCCGCGTGGGCGACGACGTGTTGGTCCGTGGTCCGGTCGAAGGTCGCGACGTGGTCGAGGCGCGGTCGCCCCTGCTGGGGGCCGGTATTGCGGTAAAGCCGTTGCGTCCGGGGGCGGACGAGACCGCGCAGGGAGATGTCCCCAGCATGATCGCCCTGACAGAGGAGCGTCGCGCAAAGCTTGTGGCCTTTATCGAGGGGAACAGCCGCATGCCCCAAGAGGCGAAGGCGCGCGTGCTGGCGCAGCTGGCCGAGCCGCAGGTGCCGGCGCGCATGATCGAACGCCTTGAAAGCCGGATGGGAGGCTAGGGAGATGGCGCGCAGCATGTCCGGTCGTGCAGGGGGAATCCTGTCGTATTTCACCCGTCACCGGACGGCAGCCAACCTGCTGCTTGTGGTGCTGCTGGTCTGCGGGGCGGCCGCTGCGCCGAATATGCGGGCGCAGTTCTTTCCTGATGTGATCATCGACAGTGTGTCGGTCACTACCGTTTGGGAGGGGGCGGGGGCCGACGATGTGGACAGTGCCATCGTTCAGGTGCTTGAACCGGTCTTGCTGGCGGTCGAAGGGGTCGAAAGCTCCACCGCTGCCTCGCGCGAGGGCAGCGGGACCGTCTCGCTAGAGTTCGAGCCCAATTGGGACATGGCCCGCGCCGCGACGGATGTGCAAACGGCGGTAGATTCGGTTACTACACTGCCAGAAGATGCCGAAGATCCGGTGGTCCGGCGTGGTATCTGGCGCGACCGTGTGACCGATGTGGTGATCACGGGCCCGATCAGCGCGGAACAGCTGGGGCGTTTCGCGGATGAATTCGTCACGCGGCTGTTCGCGGCGGGTGTAACGCGCAGCACCATTCAGGGGGTCGCGGCGCCGCAAACCCTGATCGAGGTGCCGTCGACCAGACTGATCCGTCACGACATCACCATGGCCGAAATCGCCGCCGTGATCGCGGCCGAGGTGGACGCCAACCCCGCCGGTGATGTGACAGGTGCCAATGCGCGCGTGCGCACCGGCACCGCGAAGCGTAGCGCGGATGCCCTATCTCGCGTCGTGTTGCGCAGCAATGCGGACGGGTCGTCATTGCTGGTCGGGGACGTGGCACGGGTGATCGAGCAGGGCTCCGACCGAGAGGTAGGATATTTCGTGGGGGATGATCCCGCGATCTCTGTGCGTATTGACCGCTCTGACGGGGGGGATGCCATCGGTATCCAGCATAGCGTCGAAAGCGTCGCGGCGGATATGGCTGTGATGCTGCCCAAGGGCGTGACGATAGAGCTGATCCGCACGCGGGCGGAGGCGATCACCGGGCGGTTGGACCTGCTGATTGATAACGGGCTGATGGGGCTCGCACTGGTGGTGGGGTTGCTGTTCCTCTTTCTTAATGCGCGCACGGCCTTCTGGGTGGCCGCGGGCATACCTGCGTCGATGGCCGCGGCGATTGCGCTGATGTATGCGGGGGGTATCACGATCAATATGATCTCTTTGTTCGGGTTGATCATCACGCTTGGCATCGTGGTTGATGATGCGATCGTTGTGGGCGAACACGCGGACTATCGCCACAAAGAGCTGGGCGAGCCTCCCATGCAAGCGGCAGAGAATGCGGCGCGGCGGATGGCGATGCCGGTCTTTGCCGCAACGATGACAACGATCATTGCTTTTTTCGGTCTGCTTGCCGTGGGCGGGCGCTTTGGCAGTCTGATCGGGGATATCCCCCTCACAGTGATTGCCGTGCTGGCCGCGTCACTGGTTGAATGTTTTCTGATCCTACCGAACCATATGGCCCATGCGATGGCAGCAGGGGCCAAGCAACGGTGGTATGACCTGCCCAGCCGAGTGGTCAATCGCGGGTTTCTCTGGGTGCGCGAACGGCTGTTCCGCCCCTTCATGGCGGGGGTGATCCGCGCGCGCTATGTGGTGCTTGCCGGTGTGGTCGCTGTGCTGGCCTCGCAGGTGGCGCTGTTCATCCGGGGTGACGTGCAATGGCGGTTCTTCAATGCGCCTGAACGCGGGTCGGTGACGGGTAATTTTGCCATGGCCGAAGGGGCCACCCGCGACGATACGCTGGCGATGATGCGCGAAATGCAACGCGCGACAGAAGCGCTGGGCGCGCAATACGCCGAGGAATACGGCACCAACCCCATCGACTATGTGATCGCGCAGGTCGGGGGCAATGCGGGGCGTGGTCTGGACGGGGCCGACAGCAAGGACGCCGATCTGCTGGGCGGCATCTCGATCGAGCTGATCGACGCCGACCTGCGCCCCTATTCCAGCTTCGCCTTTGTCGCCGAACTGCAAGACGCGGTGGTCAATCATCCCCTTGCCGAAACCGTCAGCTTTCGCGGCTGGCGCTCGGGTCCCGGGGGGGACGCGCTGGATGTGCAGTTCTACGGCGCTGACACGCAGGTGTTGAAAGCCGCATCGCAGGATCTGCAAGATGCCCTCCGGCAATATCCCGAAGTCAGCGCGGTGCAGGATAATCTGGCCTATGACAAGGAAGAGTTGATCCTTGATCTGACGCCGCAGGGCCAGGCGCTTGGGTTCACGATTGATACCTTGGGGCGGGTGCTGCGCCACCGTCTGGGCGGGATCGAGGCGGCGACCTATCCCGACGGCCCACGATCGGCGACAATCCGGGTTGAACTGCCCGAGGGAGAGCTCACCGCGGATTTCCTTGAACGGACGCAGATGCGCACGCCGGACGGGCAATATGTGCCGCTGGCCGATATCGTCAGCGTGGACCGACGCACCGGCTTCAGCACGGTCCGGCGCGAGAATGGCATCCGTCTGATTTCGGTCACGGGCGACATATCAGAGGATGACCCCGCCCGCGCAAGTGAGATCACGACGGCCCTGCGCGAGGATATCCTGCCGCGCATCGCCTCTGAACGGCAGGTGGATTTCCGCATCGGCGGGTTGAGCGAGCAGGAAGGCACGTTTCTGTCGGATGCGCTGACCGGCCTGATCCTTGTGCTGACGGGCATCTACCTTGTTCTCGCTTGGGTTTTTGGCAGTTGGACGCGGCCCATGGTGGTGATGGCGGTGATCCCCTTTGGTCTGGTCGGCACAATCTACGGGCACGCCCTGTGGGAGGTGCCGCTGAGCATGTTCACGGTCGTGGGCCTGTTGGGGATGACAGGGATCATCATCAACGATTCCATTGTTCTGGTGGGTACGATTGACGAATACGGAGCCACCCGCGGGGTGATCCCGTCGATCATTGATGGCGCGGCGGACCGGTTGCGGCCGGTGATGCTGACCACGCTGACAACGGTCCTTGGCATGGCTCCGCTGCTCTATGAGCAAAGCCAGCAGGCGCAGTTCCTGAAGCCCACGGTGATCACGCTGGTCTATGGCTTGGGTTTTGGCATGTTTCTGGTGTTGCTGGTCGTGCCTGCGCTGGTCGCGGCGCAGCATGATATCGGTCGCCAGATCCGAGCGATGCGTCGGGCCATGCGGGCACGGGCAGGGGGGCTGCGCCTTGGCATTCTGGCGCTTTGGGTGCTGGTGGTGCTGTGGGGCGGGGCCACGCTGGGGTGGGTCGCGGTGACGGGCGGCTTGCATCCCGCACTGGTCGAGCTGCTGCCTGAGCTCGGGGCGATGGCCCCGCGCAGCGCGGCGCTGCTGCTGTTCCTGGCCGGGGCGGCTTTGATCGCGCTGGTGGGCTATATCGTCGGCGCGGTGGCGTTGCTGCTGTCGCGTCGCAAACGGGCCATGTGATCAGCCCGCATTGCATCCCACAATATCGACGGCCTGCTTGCTGCCCAATACCGTCATGCGGATGTGCGACCGGTTCAATGCCACGGGGCCGCCGCTGACGTGACCCACGTCCACCCGCGCATGCAGGACGTTGCCCTTGCGGGTGGTATCTGCCTCGCTGACCCAGAGATCTGGGTTGCCGGTTTCGATCACCACCAGCTCTTGCCCGCCCGCGGGCGGGAGGGTGATCGCGGCGTCCAGTGTCAGGTCCGCGCCTGCCATACCGATGGTGCAGGTCACGTCTTTCACGCGGGCCTCTTTCGCCGAAAACGGGCGCTGCGCCAATGAGGCGGCAATCGCTGGATCGGCGCGGGTTGTGGTGGTGTCGATCACGCCGCTCAGCTCAAGCGAGGCGGGCACGCAGATGTCGCTGCACACGCCCAGATCAATGGTGGTCTGGACCGTGACGGGGGCCCCTTTGTCGGGCACGCTGATCCGCAGCGGCAACACGACCTGATCCTTATACCCGATGGTGGTCAGGTTGGGTTCGCGGAACACCGTGGGCGCAGGCCATTCCACGGCCACCGCCGACAGGTTGCGCGAGCCGGACCAGTCGAAGCTGGGCGGGATACCCATGTCACCGGGCGCGCGCCAGTAGGTCTTCCAGCCCGGCTCCACCGTCATGCGGATCGCGGCCATGCGGTTGCCATCGGGCAGTACCCAGCCTTGCAGGATTTCCCCGTGGATCACGTCCATCGCAGAAGCGGGCAGCGGGGCGATAAGGGCAGCGGCCATCAGGCCAAGAATTTTTCTGGTCATGGCGCTTTCATGGGCCATCTGCCCCCGGTTTGCCAAGTCACGTTTGCATTATGATGTGTTGCAGTCGCGGGGGTTGAAAGCCGCAGGGGCGCAGGTCATGCTATTGGAATGACGCATAAGGACGACAGCATGAAAATGGATCTGACCGGCCAGCTTTTGGTAGCGATGCCCGGTATGGGGGATCCTCGGTTCGATCATTCGGTGATCTTTATCTGCTCGCATGATGACGAAGGCGCGATGGGGTTGATCGTCAATAAACCCGCCGCTGATCTGAAGCTTGGCGATGTGCTTGACCGGCTCAGCGATGTGGATATGGACGATGTGTCCGGTCTGGGGGTGCATGTGGGCGGCCCCGTCGAGACAGAGCGCGGCTTTGTCCTGCACAGCGCCGAATACCGGTCCGTGATGCAGACGACGGATATCGCGGACGGGGTGGCGATGACCGCGACGCTGGACATCCTCGAAGACATTGCCCGCGGCAAGGGGCCGCGTCGGGCGATGTTGATGCTGGGCTATGCCGGTTGGGCCGCGGGCCAGCTAGAGGCTGAGATTGCCCAGAACGGCTGGCTGACCTGCCAAGGCGATAGCGCTATCCTGTTCGATCTGCCCGATGCGCGCAAATGGGAAGCGGCGCTGACCTCTATCGGAGTGGACCCTTTGGGGCTCAGCGCGACAGCGGGGCGGGCCTGACTTGCGACGATCTGCGGGGCAAAAGCCCTAACGCGGTGCCGCCGCACGGCGCAAACGGTCATTGATGGCACGGCCCAGACCGGTTTCAGGGATCGGGGCCACCGCAATCGGTTTGCGCAGCCGGTCAAGCGCGTGCAGCCGGTCAAACAGATGCGCCGCCGCTTCCACTAGATCGCCGCTGGCCGATAGGGTCAGATCATCCGGCCCGCTCCCGCTTGCCGCGCCAAAGCCAAGGTAAACCTCTCCATCCGTCGCCGCTTGGGCGTTCAGACGCACGCTGGCATGGGGCGCGTAGTGAGAGGCGAGCTGACCGGGGGCGATAATCTCTGCCCCGTCGGCCACATCCAGCGGTCCGCCAAGAGCCGCCTCTATCGCCTCCGACGGCAGCCCGCCTGCGCGCAGCAATGTGGGTCGGGGCTGGTTCAGACCGATGATGGTGCTTTCCAGACCCACCGTGCAGGGGCCGTCATCAACCACAGCGGCGATCCGCCCCCCAAGCCCTGACAGAACATGTTGCGCCGTCGTGGCGCTGATCTTGCCCGAGGGGTTGGCCGAGGGGGCCGCCACCGGACCGCCAAGCGCACGCAGAATGGCGCGGGCCGTGGGATGCGCGGGCACGCGGATGCCGACGCTGTCCAGCCCTGCCGTCACCAGCGACGATAGCCCGTGCCCGTCGGCCAGAGGCAGCACGAGTGTCATCGGACCGGGCCAGAAGGCGCTTGCCAAAATCTCGGCGGTGTCGGACCAGCGCCCGTAGCGCCGCGCCTGATCCACATCGGCGACATGGATGATCAGCGGGTTGAAGCTGGGCCGCCCCTTGGCCTCGTAGATGCCCGCCACTGCCGTCCCGTTGCGCGCATCCGCCCCCAGACCATAGACCGTTTCAGTCGGTAGCGCGACCAATGCGCCTTGCTGCAGCAGGGTGGCGGCGCGGGAAATACCGGAAGGGTCGGCTGGAAGAATCTCGGTCATTGGCTTCTCTCACGGGGGATGACGCCGCGTTTTGGGTTGCGGTGCGCAGGCTTGAGCGACATTCTCGCCGCAACAGCCCGGAGTATCGCCTTGGGCTTATCAGGTCGCTGTTCGGTTTGCCAAGCAGACGAACGCGTTAATGGAGGAAAACTATGCCCTATCGCGCCCCTGTCGAAGATTTTGCCTTTCTGTTTGATCATGTCGTAGGGCTGGACGCTGTGCGTCAGACCGACCGCTTCGAGGACGCCAGCGAAGACGTCACCCGCGCGATCCTCGAAGAGGCGGGCAAGATGACCAATGACGTTCTGGCCCCGCTGCAACGCGCCGGTGACCAGACCCCCGCCAAGCTTGAAAACGGCGTCGTGCGCACCTCGCCCGGCTTTGCCGACGGGTTCAAGGCCGTGGCCGAAGGCGGCTGGATCGGCATGTCGGCCGACCCCGAATTCGGCGGCATGGGCCTGCCCATGACCCTGACGACCGCCGTGAACGAAATGATGAGCGGCGCCTGCCTGTCCCTGCAACTTGCCCCCTTGATGAGCCAGGGCCAGATCGAAGCGCTTGAGCATCACGCCAGCGACGCGATCAAGGAGCTGTACCTGCCCAAGCTGATCAGCGGCGAATGGACCGGCACGATGAACCTGACCGAACCGCAAGCGGGGTCGGACGTGGGGGCACTGGCGACTAAGGCCGAAGACAATGGCGACGGCACCTATGCGATCTCGGGTCAGAAGGTCTATATCACCTGGGGCGACAACGACTTTGGCGGCAACATCTGCCACCTTGTCCTGGCGCGTCTGCCCGGTGCGCCTGCGGGCACCAAAGGCATCAGCCTGTTCCTCGTGCCGAAATACCTGCCCAATGACGACGGCAGCCTTGGCAATGCCAATAGCCTCAAGGTGGTGAGCCTTGAGCACAAGCTGGGGATTCACGGGTCTCCGACATGCGTGATGCAATATGACAAGGCGACCGGCTGGCTGGTCGGGCCCGAGCAAGGCGGCATGGCGGCGATGTTCACGATGATGAATAACGCGCGGCTTGGCGTTGGCGGGCAGGGCATCGGCATCGCCGAAGCGGCCTATCAGCACGCGCTGGCTTATGCGCTGGACCGTAAACAGGGCAAGACATCGCGCCCTGACGGCACCGGCACCATCGTGGACCACGCCGATGTGCGCCGCATGCTGATGACGATGAAGGCCGAAACCTTTGCCGCCCGCGCCATCGCGCTGTGCTGTGCCAAGGCCATCGACATGACAAACGCCACCGGTCAGGCCGAATGGAAAGCCCGCGCGGCCTTCCTCACCCCGATCGCCAAGGCGTTTGGCACCGACACCGGCATGGCCGTCGCTGAAATGGGCGTTCAGGTCCACGGTGGCATGGGCTTTATCGAAGAAACCGGTGCCGCGCAGTACAGCCGCGACGTGCGTGTGACCGCCATTTACGAAGGCACCAATGGCATTCAGGCGATGGATCTGGTCGCGCGCAAGATGATGGACGGGGGCGAGGCCGCGAACCGTTTGCTGGACGAGATCGAGGCAGACGCCGAAGCCGCCCGCGACGTTTTTCCGAATATGACGGACGCCCTGTGGCAAGCCTCGGAAACCCTGCGCGAGGCGACCGACTGGCTGACCGAGCAATCGAACATGGACACGCGCTTTGCCGGAGCGGTGCCATACCTGCGGGCCTTTGCACGGGTGCTTGGCGCGCATATGCACCTCAAGGCGGCGCTGGCCGATAAGGGCGGGCCACGCGAAAAGCTGGCGCGGTTCTACATCCTGCGTCTGTTGCCGGAGCACGTCGGCCTGTTGGCCCATGCCCAAGCGGGCGAGGCTGATCTTTTCGCGCTTTCTGCTGACGAACTGGCCGCCTGATGCCGGATACCGCACCCACCGGTTTGCGTTTCCCCTGGGAGACTCCGCCCGCCCATGATGCGGCGATAGAGGTCGCCCCCGGCGTGCTTTGGCTGCGTCTGCCGCTGCCGATGAAGCTGGATCACGTCAACGTCTATGCCTTTGACGAAGGCGACAGCTGGACGATCATCGACACGGGGTTCGCGTCGAAAAAGTCCAAGGCGCTGTGGACGGATCTGATCGCGGGGCCCTTGGGCGGCAAGCCGGTGTCGCGGGTGATCGTGACCCACCACCACCCCGATCACATCGGGCTGGCGGGCTGGTTCCAGACCGAGCACGGGGCAGAGCTGGTGACGACGCGCACCGCGTGGTTGACCGCGCGGATGCTGACCCTTGACCCGCAAGAAGCACCGCCAGCCGAGACTTTGGCTTTCTACAAGCTGTCGGGGATGGATGCCGCGCTGTACGAGAAACGCGCCTCCGAGCGGCCATTCAACTTTGCCGACATCGTCTCGCCTCTGCCGCTTGGCTTTACGCGGATCAAACAGGGCGACGAGATCACCATCGGGGGGCGTGTGTTTGACGTGCATATGGGCAATGGGCATGCCCCCGAACACGCCACCTTCTGGAGCCGTGATGACAATCTGGTGATTGCAGGCGATCAGATCCTGTCGTCCATCAGCCCTAACGTCGGGGTCTATGCCACCGAACCCATGGCCGACCCCATTGGCGAATGGATCGAGGCCTGTGACCGTCTGTCATTGCTGGCGCGCGAGGATCATCTGGTGCTTGGCGGGCACAAGCTGCCCTTCACCGGTCTGCCCACCCGCATGCGCCAGTTGATCGAGAATCACCACAGCGCCCTGCGCCGTCTGGAAAAGGCGATTGCAGAGCCGAAATCGGCGTCTGAATGTTTCTCGACCCTGTTCAAGCGCAACATCGGCGAAGGCGAATACGGTCTGGCGCTGGTTGAAGCGGTCGCCCATCTCAGCCATCTTTACCAAACGGGCCGTGCCACACGCAGCTTGCGGGCGCTGGACGGGGCTTGGGTGTATCAATCAAAGGGCTGACCGATGGATAACGAGATCAAGACAGCGGCCGAAGCGATCGAGGCCGACGCGCTGCCGCGCCTCTACGAGGTGCATTCGGACCCCGACAGACGCAATGCCTCGGACCAGCCGGTGCCCAAGGGGATGACCCAAAAGCCCGCCGCGCAGAAATCACCGGCGCAATGGGCCTACGAGCGGGTCGTGCTTTACCTTAGAAATTTCGAAGAGCAGCTGGATGGCGATCACGAGGTCGCGATGGGGTTCGCAGGCGGTGACGCCGGTGTCCTGCGGATCGAGGGTATGGGCTATTTCGATCCGGACATCGTGACCTTCTATGGCAAGGACAACGCGGGGGCACGGATGCAGCTGGTACAGCATGTCACCCAGTTGAATGTCGCCCTGCGTGCGCTGCCCAAAGCGGTGCAGGAAGCCCCCGCGAATCGTATCGGTTTCCGCTTGGCGCAAGACCTTGAGACGCAAGAGCCGGCACAGACAGGCGAAAACACCTGATCCCGCGCATTTTGATGCCGTGACATAGGCAGATGAATACAGTATTCCCCAGTTCAAATCATACGCACGTTAAGACAAGGATCGCGCAAATGGCCAAACATGAACACGGCTCGATGGACACCAGCACGCACGAGAAGACTTTTGACAGCTTCATGAACTTCGTCAAATGGTCGTGCATCGTGATTATTGCCATTCTGGTCTTTATGGCGATCTTCGCGCGCTAAGGCGGGCAAACCTAACCGACAGGATATTTCTATGCGTGTTTGGATGGCTTTGGCCTGCGTCGGGCTGCTTGCGGCCTGTGCGAATGATACCGGGATTGATAATACACCGGCAGAAGTCGCGGCGGCCGCCTATGTGGCACCGGGGCCGCGATCCATCACGTTGATGACGATGATCAACAACCGCACCGGCAGCGGCGGCCATACGGCGCTGGTGGTCAATGGCTCGCAGCAGGTGATCTTTGACCCCGCCGGTTCCTTCCGCGATCCGCGCGTGATCGAACGCGGCGACGTGCTTTACGGTATGACGCCCAAGTGGATTCAGGGCTACAAATCCTCGCACGCACGCAGCACCTACCATGTTGTCAGCCAGGAACTTCAGGTGACGGACGCGCAAGCGGAACAGATTTTGCAGCTTGTGATGTCGAACGGCACGGTAGCAGGGGCGTTCTGCGCCAATGCGACATCGGGCATTCTGTCGCAGGTTCAAGGGTTCGAAAGCATCTCCAAGACCTTCTATCCGGCCAAGCTCAGCGAACAGTTCGCCAGCTTGCCCGGTGTCACGACGACAAAATACTACGAGAATGACGAAGGCGATGTGATCGACGCGGTGCAGGCGTCGCTTCTAGCCCAGTAACCAAAGCAGACTGTAAAGCGTTGCTGCACCGCTGATGATGGCGAGCAGCACGTTTTTGGTGATCACCCCGATTGTCAGTGCCGCAGCTGCTGCCGCCATGCGCGGCAGGTCAAGCTGCCCGTCCGTGGCTGCGGGCCAGATCACCTGCGGAGCCACCAGCGCGGGAAGGATCGCCACCGCCGTATAGCGCAGGTGCCGAAGCAGCCATGCGGGCATCTCGCGGTCGCCAACCAATCCGGTAAAGACAAAGCGCAGCCCGAAGCTGCCGATGCCAAGGGCGATGATCACGAACCAAAGCGTGCCGGTGTTGATATGATCCATTATACCGCATCCTGTTCAGGGTGTTGGGGCTGGCGCCGTTCCAGCCAAAGCTCTGTCTGCGCACCGGCCATCATCCCCGCAAGCCCCGCGATGATCAGCCCCAGCGAATAGGGCACTCCCGCCGTCAGCAGCCCCGCGACAGAGGCGACCAGCGCCGCGACCACATGGGCCGGCGTGCGGAACATCGGCGCGATCATGGCCAGAAAGGTGATCGGCAGCGCAAAGTCCAGCGCCCAGCTTTCGGGGATCTGCGCGCCCACCATCGCCCCCACCAGCGTGAACAAATACCACAGCGGCACAATCGGGGTTACACAGCCAAAGAAATACGCCATCCGTTGCGGGATCGTCATATCGGGCTGCTTCTCGTACTGCGCCATCGCGCAGACATAGGATTGATCGACCGTCAGATAGGCCGCCAGCGCGCGCTGCCACAGCGGGGCGGAGCCGATGTAAGGGGTCAGCGACGCGGAATACATCGCCATCCGCAGGTTCACCGCCAGCGCAGAGGCCAGCACGATCGCCGTCGGGGCATGTTCCTGCATCAGTTGCAGCGCGGTGAACTGCGCTGCCCCCGCAATGACCACAACCGAAAAGGCGAGCGTTTCGAATACGTTCAATCCTGCCTCGGTGGCGAGGATGCCAAACAGGGACGCAAAGGGGATGATCACCAGAACAAAGGGTGCGGCGTCGGCAAGACCTTTTCGAAAGGCCGATTTCGTGGTGGTGATGGCCATGCGTTCCCCCTAGATTGCCGGGACATGCTTAACTGCCGCTTTGGGGGGATGCAATTGTCCGTCAAGACAGACACCGATGCTTATTTGATCGCACCGCAACCGGGGTTGGCGCGGCTGACCCGTGCTGTGACCGGGCGCGACCAAACAGGGGCGGAAACAACGATCAATGTGGTCGAGGAACGCCCGCTGACGATATATCTGAACGCGCAGGAAATCGTCACCGCGATGACGATCGGCGATTACCCTGAATACCTCGCGCTTGGGTTCTTGCGCAATCAGGGCATGCTGCGCGACGGTGAGGATATCACCGGCGTCGACTACGACGAAGAGCTGGAGGTCGTCGTGGTCCGCACCGCCCGCAAAACCGATTACGAAGACAAGATGCGCAAAAAGACCCGGACCTCCGGCTGTGCGGTCGGTACGGTTTTCGGCGATATGATGGAGGGGCTGGAGGGCGTGATCCTGCCCACGACCCCGCTGCGGACCTCGTGGCTGTATGACCTTAGCGCGCAGATCAACCGCACGCCGAGCCTGTACCTGGAAGCCGGAGCGATTCACGGCACGGTGCTATGTCAGGGCAATCGCCCGCTGGTCTATATGGAAGACGTGGGTCGTCACAACGCGGTCGACAAGATCGCGGGCTGGATGCTTTCTGAGAAAGTCTCGGCCGAGGATAAGATCCTCTATACCACGGGGCGGTTAACCTCCGAGATGGTGATCAAGACCGCGATGATGGGCATCCCCGCGCTGGTCTCGCGCTCCGGCTTTACCGCCTGGGGGGTAGAGATCGCGCAGCAGCTCGGGCTGACGCTGATCGGCCGGATGAAGGGCAAACGCTTTATGTGTCTGGCGGGCGAGGACCGGTTGATCCGTGACGCGGACCCCGACGGAATCGCGGATGAACCGAAACGATCTGGGCGAAAGGGCAGCGCATGAAACAGCCACTTGGGGTGATCCTTGCCGGTGGGCAGGCGACGCGGATGGGCGGCGGCGACAAGGGACTGTTGCAGCTTGGCGGTCAAAGCGTGCTGGGTCATGTGATTGAACGGCTGACCCCGCAGGTGGATCGCGTCGCGTTGAATGCCAATGGTGATGCCGCGCGGTTTGCGGGGCTGAAGCTGCCGGTGTTGCCCGATAGTATCGACGGATTCGCCGGTCCCCTTGCGGGCGTGCTGGCCGGGCTGGATTGGGCCGCTGAACAGGGCGCGGATACC
Organism: Sulfitobacter sp. G5_S2_6_S6; assembly: GCF_054968505.1. Taxonomy (NCBI): domain Bacteria; kingdom Pseudomonadati; phylum Pseudomonadota; class Alphaproteobacteria; order Rhodobacterales; family Roseobacteraceae; genus Sulfitobacter; species Sulfitobacter sp. G5_S2_6_S6. The sequence goes on along the minus strand of NZ_JBQKUI010000001.1, from coordinate 560,010 downwards.
ATCGTCACGGCGGCGGCAGACACGCCGTTCTTCCCCGGTGATCTGGTGCCGCAGCTGTTGCTGGCAAGCGAGGGGATGACCCATCCGCTGGTGCTTGCCGCGACGCCGGATGCCAAACGCGGCACCGCGCGGCATCCGACCTTTGGCCTCTGGCCCGTGGCGCTGCGTGACGATCTGCGCGCCGCCTTGCAAGGGGGGCTGCGCAAGGTCGTAATGTGGACCCAAACGCATGAGGGGCGCGAAGCACTGTTCCCCCATGAGGACGCGTTCTTTAATATCAACACCCCCCAAGATCTGGCCCGCGCACAGGAGATGCTATGAGAGTTTACGGCGTTGTCGGCTGGAAAAACGCAGGCAAAACGGGGCTGATGGAACGCCTCGTGACCGAAATCACGGGCCGCGGGTTTTCAGTGTCTACCGTGAAACATGCGCACCACAGTTTTGACGTGGATCACCCGGGCAAGGACAGCCACCGCCACCGTGTCGCTGGCGCGCGCGAGGTGCTGTTGGCCTCGCGCAACCGCTTTGCCTTGATGCATGAGCTGCATGGCGAGGATGAACCGACGCTCGACGCGCTGCTGGCCAAGCTTGCGCCCGTCGATCTGGTGCTGGTCGAAGGCTACAAACGCGACGGTCACGCCAAGGTCGAAGCGCATCGGGCCGAAACCGGCAACGCGCTGATCGCGCCGGAGGATACGACGATCAAAGCGATTGCCAGCGACACCCCCATGACGTTGGATCGCCCCGTATTCGATCTGAATGACACCAGCACCATCGCCGATTTCATTCTGGCCGAGGTGGGCTTGTGAGCCATTTCGACACGTTTGTTGTGGTCGATTGGTCCGGCGGTAATGACACCGGACCAACCCCGCGCAAAGATGCGATTTGGGCGGGGGTGTCGCGCGGGGGCATCTCGGACCCGCCTGTCTATCTGCGCAACCGGTCCGAGGCAGAGGCGTGGATCGCCGCGTTGATCGAAGCAGAGCTGGCGCAGGATCGCCGCCTGTTCATCGGCTTCGATTTCCCCTTTGCCTACCCCAGCGGTTTTGCCGAGGCCCTGACGGGTAGCGACGATCCCTTCGCCCTGTGGGAGTGGTTCGAGGCGCGGGTCGAAGACGCGCCAGGCCGTAACAACCGTTTCGATCTGGTGGCAGAGATCAATCTGGGTCTGGGCGATGGCAGCGGCCCTTTCTGGGCCAACGGGCTGCCCAACCGCGATATCGCAGGGCTGCCGCGCACCAAGGCGGGCTACGCCAACCCGTTTCCCGACAAGCGCGCGGCGGAACAGCGTGCCAAGGGCAGTTTCACCTGCTGGCAAATGGCGGGGGCAGGGGCTGTCGGGTCGCAGGTGGTCATGGGGCTGCCTGTGCTGTCACGCCTGCGTGCTCGCTTTGCCGATCATGTCGCGGTCTGGCCGTTTGAAAAGCCGGATGCGCAGGTGGTCTTTGCCGAGATATGGCCGTCGCTTACCGTGGGGCCCGCCCCTGACAACAGGGTCAAGGATGCGTGGCAGGTGCAGGAGCTTGCACGGCAGCTGGCCGCCGTCACCGCCGCCGATCTGGCGCAGATGCTGGATGTCGAGGCAGCGGAAGAGGGTTGGATCTTCGGTCTGGGGTTCGAACATCTGCTCAAGGCCCCGCCCCCCCTGCGCAACGACTGTTTTGCCCTGCCGCCGGGCGTGCATTGGACGCCGGTGGACGAAGCGCTGGCGCAGCTGCGGGCACGGCTGCATCCGGTGACCCCTGTCGAAGACGTGGCTTTGGCTGCCACCTTGGGGCGCATCGCCGCGGCGGATGTGCTGGCACGCCGCGCCAATCCGCCGCTGCCAAATACGGCTGTTGATGGCTATGGCTTTGCGGGCGGGCGCGAGGCCGGGGCCCATGCGATGCCGCTGGCCGAGGGACGCGCTGCGGCAGGCGACGCGCCGGGGGCGCTTGCCGAAGGGCAGGCGCTCCGTGTGCTGACAGGGGCCGCGCTGCCCGAAGGCGTCGATACCGTGGTGCTGCAAGAAGACGTGACCATCGACGGGCGCACCCTGCGGTTTAACGGTCCGGTGAAACAGGGTGCCAATACCCGCAAAGCGGGGGAGGATGTGACGGCGGGTGCCGTAACCCTGCGTGCGGGACGACGGATCACAGCGGCGGATATCGCCTTGCTCGCGGCCACGGGCACGGCGTCTGTGTCGACCCATCGGCCGTTGCGCGTTGGCGTGCTATCGACAGGGGACGAGATCGTCGAGGCCGGTCAAACCGCGGCCGACGGGCAGATATTCGATGCGAACCGCCCGATGTTGCTGGGGTTGGTATCGCAGTTCGGCCATCAGGGCGTGGATCTGGGGCATGTGGGTGACGATCGCGCTGCTTTGCGCAGGCGGCTGGATGAGACGCAGGGCCGTGTCGATGCGATCCTGACCAGCGGTGGCGCGTCGGCGGGGGATGAAGACCACGTGTCGGCCCTTTTGTCCGAGGCGGGGGCGCTTGACCTGTGGCGCATTGCGGTCAAACCGGGGCGGCCCTTAGCGCTTGGCATGTGGCAAGGCGCGCCGGTTTTTGGTCTGCCGGGCAACCCCGTGGCGGCTATGGTCTGCACCCTGATTTTCGCGCGCCCCGCGTTGGCGCGGCTGGCGGGGCAGGACTGGCCTGAACCGCAGGGGTTCGACGTGCCCGCAGATTTCAGCAAGCGCAAGAAACCTGGGCGGCGCGAGTATCTGCGCGCGCGGATGCGCGACGGGCGGGTGCAGGTCTTTGCCTCTGAAGGGTCGGGGCGGATCAGCGGGCTGGCTTGGGCCGAAGGATTGGTGGAACTCCCGGACGCCGCGGCCGACATCCAGCCGGGCGATCTGGTGCGCTATATTCCCTATGGGTCTTTCGGGATCACCTGACCGCTAGTCGAACGTCCCCGCAACGCGGCCCAGCAACATGAAGGCCCGCACGGTGCGCGTGTCGGTCAGTGCCGAGATGTCGGCGTCAGAGGCCTCGGCTTCAAAGGCGGCAAAGGCGCGGTCGAAACGGCGCAGGAAGTGATGCGCGGCATCGCGGAAGATCGGGTCTTGCTTCATGCGGGCACTGGTCAGCGCCAGCGAGGACCGGTCACGGATGCCGCCCAAAGCTGCGATCGGACGGCCTCGGGCCCCTTGGGCGAATTGACGCCAGATTTCGGGGCGTGCACGGTCGGGGCGCAGGTCATCCATATAGATGCCGTCCTGACTGAGCAGTGTCAGCACGTCCTGCGACGCCTGCACCAGCTGCGATGCATTGCGGTCTTTCAACGCCTTGCGCAGCGCCGAAAAGCCTTCGGTATCCTCTGCCGTTTCGGGGAAATTCAGCGCGCGAATGAAATCTTCATGTGACAGCGGCGGGGTCATATCCGCGGCCGAGGTGCCAAGCGCCAGCGCGGGCTGGTCATCGACCACCGCAGGCTTGAGAGGCGCAAGGCGGGTGCTGGCGTCGCGGCGGCTTTGGAAGGTGGCCAGCGTGCTTTCGGTCTTGCGGGCGGCGGCGGCGATTTCATCCAGCTTGCGCGCGACGGTCGCGTCTGCGCCAAGGCTCTGCCCTTGCTGTTGCGCGATATACGCCTGCCGGATCGCGTCGATCGCGGCCTGCAAGCGTTTGCTTTCCTCGCGCATGACACGGCTGGCGCGGGCCGCTGTGGCGGCGACCCAGATCATGCCTACGGGCATGAAGATCGCCAGCATCGTCATCAGGAACCGCAAGCCGGCGCCGCCCGTATCAGGTTGCTGATCCGACGGCAGCATCAAGAAAAAGATCGCGGACCCCAGCAACCAAACAGCGCTTAGCGCTGCGGCGATGAGTTCAATGTTCGAGATCCCGCCGTCGTTCGGGCGCGAATAGACGCCAAAGGGGGTCGACCGCGCGGATTGGCGCGGCGCGTTCGGTGTCAGCTGCGGTTTGTCGGTCATCTCTTTGTCCCCGGCTTATGCGTAGACGATTTTGAGAACCTCATAGGATTTGTCCCCCCCGGGTGTCCGCACCTCGACGCTGTCGCCTTCTTCCTTGCCGATCAGGGCGCGGGCGATAGGGGATTTGATGTTCAGCAGACCTTTTTCGATGTTGGCCTCGTATTCACCAACAATCTGGTAGGTCTTCTCTTCGTCGGTGTCCTCGTCCACGAGGGTCACGGTCGCGCCGAACTTGATCGCGCCGGACATCTTGGCCGGATCGATCACATCCGCAAGGGAGATCACGCCTTCGAGCTCTTTGATGCGGCCTTCGATGAAAGACTGCTTTTCCTTGGCGGAATGGTATTCGGCGTTCTCGGACAGGTCACCGTGTTCGCGGGCTTCGGCGATGGCTTTGATGATGGCAGGGCGTTCAACCGACTTCAGATGCTTGAGTTCGGTTTCCAAAGCCGTGTGACCGGCGCGGGTCATGGGGATTTTTTCCATCAGGGGGCGTCCACGCAATGAGGGTCACAGCCCCCGAACTGTCGTCCGAGGGTGCAACCGATTTGAATTGATCCTTACCTGACCCAAACTGCCCCGCGATTGCAAGAGCAGAGTCAGCCCGTCCGCGGCAATCCGCGCTTAGCCATCGTATTGGACCAGCTCGTATTCAACACCGTCGTGATCGCGAAAATAGAAGCGCCGCCCGGGTTCGTAATCGGCGTGGTTCACCGGCGTGAACCCCTGCGCTTTGACCAAGGTTTCGGCGGCGTCCAGATCATCGACGGTCACCCCGATATGGTTCAGCGCGCCGGTGGTGTCATAGCTGCTGGTGCCCGTGGCCGGCGTCTTTTCCGGTGTGTAAAGTGCCACGTATGAGCTGTCGGTTCCGATGTGGATAGTATTTCCGCCCGCTATGGCATCGCCTTGCCAGCGGATACGCCAGCCAAAGATCTGCGCCATCCAGGCGGCGGTGGCTTGCGGGTCGGTTACGGTGATGTTGGCATGTTCCAATTGTGCTGGCATTGTCGGGTCTTCCTTCCGTGTTTGTGACGTTGACCCTATGGTGTGTAATTTCTAAACCTAACTTTAGGTCAAGGATTATTTCGGGGAATGTCTATGGCGGTGAATGATGGGTTGTCGATTGGCGCTTTGGCGCGGCGCACAGGCTTGGCGGTGTCCGCCATCCGCTATTACGAGGCGCAAGGGTTGATCAAACCGTGGCGCAACAGCGGCGGGCAGCGGCGGTTCGAGCGTGCCGATCTGAGGCGGCTGAGCTTTGTGATGATCGCGCAGCAATTCGGCTTTACCTTGCCGCAGATCAAGCAAGAGCTGGATCGCCTGCCGGATGGGCGCACACCCACCAAACAGGACTGGGCGCGTATCAGCCAGGCGTTTCGTACAACGCTGGACGACCGGATCGCGACGTTGACCCGCCTGCGTGACGACCTAGATGGATGTATCGGATGCGGCTGCCTGAGCCTGCAGGCCTGTGCGCTTTATAACCCCCAAGACCGCGCGGGGGAGAAAGGGCAGGGGCCGCGCTATCTAATGGGAGATCCGCGCAGCTAGCATTTTGCGATGCGAAACAATATTGCTGCACCTGCAACATTTAAGATGCAAACTGTCGTGGGTGCGCTAATTTACGCTGTGTTGCGATTGCAATAGCGACCGTGCTGGTTTAGCGAAATCCAAACCGTTTTCTGCCCGAAGAGGAGCCCCAAATGGCCGAAGTTGAACGCGAAGCAATGGAATATGACGTCGTTATCGTCGGTGCGGGCCCTGCCGGTCTGTCCGCCGCGATCCGTCTGAAACAACTCGACGCTGACTGCAATGTGGTCGTGCTGGAAAAGGGCTCTGAGGTGGGGGCGCATATCCTGTCGGGTGCGGTTCTGGACCCGATCGGTCTGGACGCCCTGATGCCCGACTGGAAGGAAAAAGGCGCGCCGATCAAGACCAAGGTCGAGGAAGACAACTTTTACATGCTGGGCGAGGCGGGTAAAATCCGGGTGCCGAACTTCCCCATGCCACCGCTGATGAACAACCACGGGAACTACATCGTTTCCATGGCCAATGTCTGCCGCTGGATGGCAGAACAGGCCGAAGAGCTGGGGGTCGAGATTTTCCCGGGTATGGCGTGCTCAGAGCTTGTCTATGGCGACAATGGCGAGATCAAAGGCGTTGTGGCCGGTGAATTCGGCATCAGCGCCGATGGCACCAAGGGCGACGGCTATGAGCCCGGTATGGAACTGCACGGTAAATACGTCTTCCTGTCCGAAGGCGTGCGCGGCAGCCTGTCCAAGCAGGTGATTGCGAAATACGATCTGGACGCCGGAAAAGAGCCGCAGAAATACGGCCTTGGCATGAAAGAAATCTGGGAGATCGACCCCGCCAAGCACAAAGAGGGCACCGTGACCCACACGATGGGCTGGCCTTTGAACAGCAACGCGGGTGGCGGGTCGTTCATCTATCACATCGAAAACAACCAGGTGTACGTCGGTTTCGTTGTCCACCTTGGCTACAAGAACCCGCATGTCTTCCCCTACATGGAATTCCAGCGCTTCAAGCACCACCCGATGGTTGCCGAGCTGCTGAAAGGCGGCAAGCGCGTGGCCTACGGCGCGCGCGCCATCACCGAAGGCGGCTACCAGTCGATGCCCAAGATGGTCGCACCCGGTGTGGCGTTGCTGGGCTGTTCGGTGGGCATGGTCAACGTGCCGCGCATCAAGGGCAACCACAACGCGATGCTGTCGGGTAAAGCTGCCGCCGAAGCGGCCTATGACGCGATCCAGGCGGGCCGCGCCGGTGACGAGCTGACCGCCTATGAGGAAGATGTCCGCAGCGGCGAGATCGGCAAAGACCTGAAAAAAGTGCGCAACGTCAAACCGTTGTGGAGCAAATACGGCCTTGTGACCTCGCTCGCCGTGGGTGGGTTCGACATGTGGACCAATACTTTCGGCTTCTCGCTGCTGGGGACGCTGGGGCATGGTAAATCCGATGCTGAAGCGACCGAAAAGGCCGACAAGCACAAGAAGATCGACTACCCCAAGCCCGATGGCAAGCTCAGCTTTGACCGTCTGACCAACGTGGCGTTTTCATTCACTAACCACGACGAAAGCCAGCCCGCGCATTTGACGCTGAAGGATCCGTCGGTGCCGGTGAACATCAATCTGCCGGAATACGCTGGCCCCTCGGCGCGGTATTGCCCTGCCGGCGTGTATGAATTCGTCGAGGAAGACGGCAAGGACCCGCGCTTTGTCATCAACTTCCAGAACTGCGTGCACTGCAAGACCTGCGACATCAAGGACCCGACGCAGAATATCGTCTGGACCACGCCGCAGGGTGGGGATGGCCCGAACTATCCTAATATGTAAGCGTCGCTTACGGGCCTAATATGTAAGCGTCGCTTGCGGGCCTGACGTGTAAGCATCACTTACTGGATGAAATCGATCAAAGGCGTGCTGCGGCGCGCCTTTTTTCATGCAAGGTTCCGCCGATAGAGGATAAGCGGGATGTCCCTTTGGATAGGCGGCATTGCGCTTGGTCGTGAACCTGTTAGCCTTGCGCCAAATACAAATGAGGCGTGCCAGTATGATCCGTAACCTTCTGTTGACCGCAAGCGTTTTGGCGCTGACCGGAGCCGTTGCAATGCCCGTACAGGCGCAATCGGCGGCGGGGGCCTATCTTGCCGGTCGGCATGCTGCGGTGCGCAGTGATTTTGCGGAATCCGCCAAGTATTATGGCGAGGCGCTGGCGCTTGATCCCAAGAACCCCGAATTCCTTGAAAGCACGGTTCTGGCGCTGCTCTCTCTGGGGGATATCGACCGCGCCCTGCCTTTGGCGCGCATCATGGCCGCGTCGGACCAGCCCGGGCAGATCGCCTATCTGGTGACAACCGCTGGCATGGCGCAGGAAGAAAACTATGCGGGTCTGATCGAACAATCCGCAGACGAGGGCGGGATCGGCCCTTGGGTGGACGGTTTGGTCAAGGCCTGGGCGCATGTGGGCGTGGGCGACATGACCGCCGCCATCACTCAGTTCGACGATCTGAGCAAAGAAGCCGGCATGCAGGGGTTCGTGCTGTATCACAAGGCTTTGGCATTGGCGTCCGTCGGAGACTACGAAGGGGCGGAGGCAATCTTTGCTTCGAACCAAGCGGGATCGGCAGGGCAAACACGGCGCGGTGTGATCGCGCGGGCGGAAATCCTTGGCCAGCTCGGGCGAAATGAACAGGCGCTTGCGCTGCTGACCGATAGTTTCGGGGCCAGCAGCGACCCCGAACTTGACGGCTTGGTCGCCGCCTTGCAGGGGGAGGGGCAGGTCGCCTTTACCCAGATCCCCGATGCCAAGGCAGGCATTGCCGAAGTCTTCTTTACCTTCGCCGCCGTGCTGCGCAATGAAAGTGCCGGTGACTACTATGTGCTGCTTTATTCGCGCATCGCGCGTTACCTGCGCCCCGATCATATCGACGACCTGTTGCTGACCGCGGATCTGCTGGAAAACATCGGCCAGTACGAGCTTGCGATCGAGGAACTGCAGGACGTACCCGCCGACAACCCCGCCTATCACGCAGCCGAACTCGGGCGTGCGGCGGCGCTGCGACGGTCGAACAAACCGGAACAGGCGATCGAGGTTCTGCAACAGCTGACCCGCAGCCACGGCACATTGCCGTCGGTCCATTCCGCCTTGGGCGATGCGTTGCGGGCGCAGGACAACTTCAAGGCCGCAATCAAATCCTATGACCGCGCGATAGAGCTGACACCCGACAGCAATCCGCAACGCTGGGTGCTGTATTACGCCCGCGGCATTGCCGAAGAACGCTCTGGCAATGGCGAGGCATCCGAACGCGATTTTCGCGCCGCTCTCAAGATCAACCCCGATCAGCCTCAGGTGCTGAACTACCTCGGCTATTCGCTGGTGGAACAGGGGCGCAATCTGGACGAAGCGTTGAACATGATCGAACGCGCCGTCGCGGCGAGCCCTGAATCAGGCTATATCGTCGATTCACTGGGCTGGGTCTTGTACCGTTTGGGTCGCTACGAAGAGGCCGTCGACCAGATGGAAAGGGCCGTTGAACTGGTCGCCGTTGATCCGGTGGTCAACGACCACTTGGGCGACGTTTACTGGTCCGTTGGCCGTCAACGCGAGGCTGAATTCCAATGGCGTCGGGCGCTATCGTTTGTGGATCCCGAAGATAAAGACAGCGAGGCCGATCCCGACCGCATGCGCCGCAAGCTCGAGGTGGGGCTGGACGCGGTATTGGCCGAAGAAGGGGCCGAACCGCTCAGCAAAGCCTCTGCCGAGAAATGACGACCCAAGCCGCTGCCCTCGGGGTTGCCAACGCGGGTTTCGCCTGGGCCAAGGTGAACCTGACCCTGCATGTCACTGGGCAGCGCAGCGATGGCTACCATCTGCTGGATAGTCTTGTGGTGCGCGCGGGCGTGGGCGACCGGATCGCGGTATCTCCCTCTGACCAGCTTGAGCTGTTTCTCGATGGTCCCTATGGCGGTGCCGCCCCCCATGATGACCGCAACCTCGTGGTGCGTGCGGCAAGGCTGCTGGACGCGGGCGCGGGCAGGGGGGCGCGGTTGCATCTGACGAAAAACCTCCCCGCCGCGGCAGGGATCGGCGGAGGGTCGGCAGATGCAGCCACGGCGCTGCGCTTGCTCTCGGCGCATTGGGGGCTGCCGGTGCCCGAGGATGTGGCGCGACTGGGTGCCGATGTGCCGGTTTGCCTGCGTGACACCCCCCAGCGGATGGAGGGGATCGGCGAGCGATTGACGCCCGCGCCCAAGCTGCCGCCCTGCTGGCTGGTGCTGATCAACCCGAATAAATCCGCCGCCACGCCCGAGGTCTTCTCAAGGCTCGAGTCCCGCGCCAACGCGCCCATGCCCAAAGAGCTGCCCGCATTCACCAGCGCGCCTGCGTTCGCCGCCTGGCTGGCCACACAGCGCAACGATCTGGAGACACCGGCGATCGAGGTGGTGCCAGAGGTGGCAGATTGTCTGGGCAGTCTACAGGACGCGCTGCTGGCGCGTATGTCGGGCTCTGGTGCGACCTGCTTTGGCCTTTACGAGACCGAGGCACTGGCGCAGCGTGCCGTCATGCGTATTGCCGCGGCACAGCCCGGTTGGTGGGTCACCGCCGCACCGATGCTGGGGTAGCTTCGACGCGCCCCAATGGGGGGCGATTAGCTAATACGCGCAACGACGTAATCGGCCAGATCGCGCAGCATCTGCGTCAGTTCGTGATCAGGCAGGGTGTTCAGCGCAGTCTTGGCCTGTTCCGCCCATGCCAGCGCCTCTGCCTTGGTTTCATCCAGAGTGCCATGTGCATTCAGCAGCGACAGAGCGTGTTCAAGATCGCCGTCTTCCTGCTTGCCCTTCTCGATGGTGCGGGTCCAGAAGGCACGTTCGGTCGCGTCGCCTTTGGCGATCGCCTTGATCACGGGCAGGGTCAGCTTACGCTCACGGAAGTCATCGCCGATGTTTTTGCCGGTGGCATTCGGGTCGCCTTGGTAGTCAAGCAGATCGTCGACAATCTGGAACGCGATCCCCAAGGCATCACCATAGTCAAACAGGGCCTGAACCTGTGCGTCAGGGGCCGTGGCAATCACCCCGCCCACCTGCGTCGCCGCCGAAAACAGCGCCGCTGTCTTCCCGCGCACGACCTGTAGGTAGATGCCTTCATCCGTGGCCAGATTCTGCGCGGCGGTCAGTTGCAGTACCTCGCCCTCGGCAATCGTGGCGGAGGCATTGGCAAGGATCGCCAGCACGCGCATGTTATTCGTCTCGGTCATCAGCTGGAAGCTGCGCGCGAAAAGGTAGTCGCCCACCAGCACCGAGGATTTGTTATCCCACAGCAAGTTGGCCGTCGGTCGCCCGCGACGCTGCGCGCTTTCATCGACCACATCGTCGTGCAGCAGGGTCGCGGTGTGAATGAACTCTACCGTGGCGGCAAGGTGCACGTGGTAGGGGCCGTCATAGCCACACAGACGCGCCGCAGCGAGGGTCAGCATCGGGCGCAGCCGCTTGCCGCCTGCCTCTACCAGATGGGCCGTGACCTCGGGGATGCGCGGCGCATGTTCTGACGCCATGCGGTCGCGGATCAGATCGTTCACCGCGGTCATATCCGCGTTGAGATAGGCCGCCATCCGGTCATGTGGTTTCTGGGTGTTTTCGCTCGTCATTTACACGACCTTAATTGGAAGGCTCGACAATCAACGTCGATTGCCCTTACATCTCTGTTATGAAGGAACTTTTGCGCACAACCGATCCGACAATAATCGCCTTTGCCAGCGCCCTTCTTCAGGGCGAGGATATAGACTGCTTTCCGCTGGACGTAAACATGAGCGTGCTTGAAGGCGGGATCGGCATTTTCCCCCGCCGCTTGATGGTGCACGACGACGATCACACCGCCGCAACGCGGGTGTTGCGCGACAATGACATCCCCACCGGGTTGCCCAAGTAACCGCTGTGGACGTCTATGACCCCGACGCGCTCACGCGGGATGCGTTTCTGGGCGGCAAGCTGCATTTGTGGCAGCCGCGTAAAGGCTACCGTGCGGGCGTCGACCCTGTTTTATTGGCTGCAACGGTGCCGGCGCAGGCCGGTCAGCGCGTACTAGAGCTGGGCTGCGGGGTAGGGGCGGCGTCGCTTTGTCTGGGCGCGCGGGTGCCGGGCTTGCAGCTGACGGGGGTCGAGATCCAGTCTGCCTATGCCGCGCTTGCACGGCGCAATAATCCAGCATTTGAAGTGGTCGAGGCCGACATTGATGCTATGCCGCTGGCCCTGCGGCAGCGACAATTTGACCACGTTCTTGCCAACCCGCCGTATTTCGATCGCCACGCCTCTGTCGCTGCGACGAACAGCGGTCGTGAAACCGCCTTGGGTGAAGCGACCCCCTTGGAAACCTGGGTCAAGATCGCGGCCAAACGCCTTGCCCCGAAAGGGCAGGCGCATTTTATCCATCGGGCGGAACGCCTGCCCGATCTGATCCGCGCGCTACCCCATGATATGGGCAGCATAGAGGTGCTGCCGATCGCACCGCGCATTGGTCGCATGGCTGAACTGGTCATCCTGCGTGCGCGCAAAAGCGGGCGGGGGGCGTTTCGCTTGAACGCGCCCCTTATCATGCACGAAGGCGCACAACATTTAAGCGACGGCGACAGCTATGTGCCCGAAATACGAGCGGTCCTGCGCGAGGGCGCAGCGCTGCCATTCTAAGCAGCCTCTCGCCGATATCTCAACTTGTCGATAGTTTTGCTGCGCTGCCGCGTGACAGGTGGAATATTTCGTGCTTCAATCATTCTACGCAACATAACCTAAGGAGAGTTACATGGCTTTTGACGCACATCTGGATGCTCTGAAACGGAAGCATTTGGCAATGAGTGACGCTGTAGAACAGGCCCAACGATCGCCGAGTATGGACGGGCTAAAGGTTGCGAATATGAAAAAGGAAAAGCTGCGTTTGAAAGAGGAAATTACCCGGCTTTCCGCCTGATAGATTTCAATTCCGTTGGCGTGCCCATTGGGCCGCCGACAAAAAGGCCAGCGCGAAATGCGCTGGCCTTTTGCGTTCAGGTAGGCCGTTTAGACCAGATGCTGTGCACCATTCGCGGTGATCGTGGACCCGTTGATAAAGCCCGCGTCATCACTGACTAGGAATACAACCGCGCGGGCGATTTCTTCGGGTTCACCTAGGCGGCCGGACGGGATTTGCGCCACGATAGAGTCGCGCACCTTCTCGGGCACCGCCATCACCATATCCGTCGCGATATAGCCGGGGCAGATCGCATTCGCGGTAATATTGGCGCGCGCGCCTTCCTGCGCGAGTGACTTCACAATGCCCAGATCGCCTGCTTTGGTCGCGGCATAATTCACCTGGGCGAACTGACCTTTCTGCCCGTTGATCGAGCTGATGACGACGATGCGACCGAATTTTCGTTCGCGCATGCCAGGCCAAACCGGGTGGATCGTATTGAAAACACCCGTCAAATTGGTGCCAACCACTTCGTTCCACTGGTCGGGCGTCATCTTGTGGAAAGGCGCGTCGCGGGTGATGCCTGCGTTTGCTACGACCACGTCGATCGGGCCTAAATCTTCTTCGACTTTGGCAATCCCGGCTTTGGAGTCGTCATAGTCGGCGACGTTCCACTTGTAGGTTTTGATGCCCGTGGTTTCTGTAAACTGCGCGGCTGCCTCGTCGTTCCCGGCATATGTTGCCGCGACGGTGTATCCGGCGTCTTTCAAAGCTGTGGAAATAGCCGCCCCGATCCCGCGGCTTCCCCCTGTTACAAGTGCAACACGTGACATAAATCTCTCCCCTTAAGGCAATGTTGTTTCGTTTGCCTTGTTAATTTCGTAATTTAATTACGTGGGGAATTTGTAGTCAGGCTTGAAATTCATTGCAACAGTTTACGCAGGGAAAAAGCAGATGTTTTTCGCGTGGCGCGCGTTCTTGCCGAACACGCGCCACGCTTGATCGATTATCCAGCGTTATGGGCGCTCAAGACACATGGCCACGCCCATACCACCGCCGATGCACAGGGTCGCGAGGCCTTTTTTCGCGCCGCGTCGCTGCATCTCGAACAAAAGCGTGTTCAGGATGCGGGCGCCGGAGGCACCGATGGGGTGGCCGATTGCGATGGCACCGCCGTTTACGTTCACGATCGATGGATCCCACCCCATGTCCTTGTTGACCGCGCAGGCCTGCGCCGCGAACGCTTCGTTGGCTTCGACAAGGTCTAGATCCTCGGCCTGCCAACCCGCTTTCTCAAGCGCTTTGCGCGATGCATAGATCGGGCCAGCACCCATGATCGTCGGGTCCAGGCCAACGGTCGCATAGGACGCGATGCGCGCCAAAGGTGTGATGCCGCGCTTTTCGGCGTTGTCCGCGGACATCAGCAATGCGCCAGCGGCGCCGTCGTTCAGGCCGGACGCATTGGCTGCGGTGACGGAGCCGTCTTTGGTGAAGGCGGGGCGCAGTTTCTGCATCGCTTCCATCGTGGCACCGTGGCGGATGTATTCATCTTGATCGACAACCACCTCGCCCTTGCGGGTTTTGACGGTGAAAGGCACGATTTCGTCCTGGAATTTACCGGCCTTCTGGGCGGCTTCGGCTTTGTTCTGCGAGGCCACCGCGAATGCGTCTTGGGCGTCGCGGCTGATGTCCCATTTCGCGGCAACGTTTTCAGCTGTTTGGCCCATATGGTAACCGTGAAACGCATCCCACAGACCGTCGCGGATCATCGTATCGATAAGTTGCATGTCGCCCATTTTCTGGCCCGGACGCAGATTTTGTGCGTGGGGGCTCATCGACATGTTTTCCTGACCACCGGCTGCCACAATATCGGCGTCGCCCAATTGGATGTGCTGTGCTGCCAAAGCGACCGCGCGCAGACCAGAGCCGCAGACCTGGTTGATCGACCATGCCGCACTTTCGATGGGCAGACCCGCATTCACATGTGCCTGACGGGCAGGGTTTTGCCCCTGAGCGGCGGTCAGAACCTGACCCAGAATTGTTTCATTGACCTCGGAAGGGTCGATGCCTGCGCGGGCGACGATCTCTTTCAGTACCGCGGCGCCCAGATCGTGCGCGGGTGTATTTGCAAAGGATCCGCTGAAGCTGCCGACAGGCGTGCGCGCTGCGGATGCGATGACAACGTTGGTCATATGTGTTCTTCCCCTGAACTACTGACGTGGGGTAATATAATACGGCGTTTCCCCGTTCCCCCGTCTTCTATGGTTTGGACATATCCCATTGCTGCACATGCGGCAATCGCGCCATGTTCGCTTACGCATTTTTGCGCTCTTCCGGCGTGCTCTCCCAGTAGGGTTGGGTGGTTGGTGCGCCATACAGAAAGCCCTGTTGGCAATCGACCCCAAGCGCGAGAAGCAGGGATGCATCGTCTTGATTTTCCACCTGTTCAGCGACGGTTATCATGTCGAAGTTGCGCGCGATCGACACCATGATCGACACGATTGCACGATTGTCGGGGTGGTCGCTTACGCCGCGGGCGAACTGCCCGTCGATCTTCAGAATGTCAAAGAACATCTCTTTCAAATAGCGGATGGCGATGTAGTCAGAGCCAAAGTTATCCAATGCAAAGCAAACGCCCCGTGTCTGGAGCTGGTCCATAAAGCTGGCGACGAGTTCGGGCATTTGCATCGCCGATTTTTCGCTAATTTCCAGGATGAGACGTTCGCCAATGGTGCCGTCGCGCGACAGCCACCGGTTCAAAAGGGTCGTCCATCCCGCATACCCGATAGAGCGCGCGGACATGTTGATTGAAAGGCGTAACCCTTTGTTGTCGCTCAGCGCGGCAAGCCCCGCATTGAGCGACAGCACATCAATCTCGCGGCCAAGCTGGGTCTTCTCGACCACGGGCATGAATTCGCGGGCGGGGATGACGCGACCGGTGGGATCCAGAATGCGAATGAAACCTTCGTAAAAGGCGATTTTGGGGTCGTCCGCGTCCCGCATGACGGGCTGGTATGCCA
Organism: Sulfitobacter sp. G5_S2_6_S6; assembly: GCF_054968505.1. NCBI lineage: Bacteria > Pseudomonadati > Pseudomonadota > Alphaproteobacteria > Rhodobacterales > Roseobacteraceae > Sulfitobacter > Sulfitobacter sp. G5_S2_6_S6. The sequence goes on along the minus strand of NZ_JBQKUI010000001.1, from coordinate 544,608 downwards.
TCAATGTCTGATTATGCGCGACAGCAGCCCTGACCATGGCCAATGTGCTGCCGTCGCGTTGGGTCAGCGCGTAGTCGAGCGGGTTTTTCGTTCCCTCGGGCAGATCGGCGAGCGGGTGTGGTGATATATCTTCCAAAGTGGCGCTTCCATTTATCGCTGTACTCATGTCACCTTGGCGCGGAAACTTGTAACGCCGGGTTAACGCGGCAATGCAGTACAAATTTTAGCCATCCGGCCAGATCCGTCGGAGAAGGGGATGCGGATGCAGCGGTGTGACTGGGCTGGGCCAGAGCAAATTTATCTGGATTATCATGATACTGACTGGGGTGTGCCGGAGTATGACAGCCGCGCGCTTTGGGAAAAACTGATCCTTGATGGCTTTCAGGCAGGGCTGAGTTGGATCACGATACTTAAAAAGCGAGAGAAATTCCGCGAGGCTTTTGCCGGTTTTGACCCTAATGTCATCGCCACATGGGGGGAAGCCGAGGTTGAACGCTTGCTCGCCAATCCCGGCATTATCCGCCACCGCGGAAAGATAGAGGCGGCGATCACAAATGCACGCATTTGGCAAGAGATTGAAAAGAAGGAGGGATTTGATCGGTACTTATGGAAATACGTGGGATTCGAGCCACTGCAAAACCGGTTTGAGCGTCAGTCGGATGTTCCCGCATGGACGCCGCTTTCAAAGCAGATATCGGCTGACTTGAAAAAACGGGGGTTTAAGTTCTGCGGCCCGACAATCGTCTATGCGTTTATGGAGGCTGTGGGCATGGTGAATGACCATTTGACGTGCTGTCCCCGTCATCAGGCTGTGGCGCAAAGGCCCAAACATGACTGGGACGCCGGCTAGGTCACTTTGACCGTGTTAGGCGGTAACGGTACTTAGGCGCTTTGCGAGTTGGTCAAGCATCACAATCGTGTCGCCGCTGGTCGAGAATGCCTTGGTGCGGCAGTAGTCGACGTTGACCACGATATCGCGATGACATCCTGCCTCTGGCGAGGTCTGGACCGCGTTCTTTACCACGTCAGCGATGTTGAGCGTGGATTGCGTTTTTAGCGCGGGCGAGAGCGCGGCGAAGGTGCCGTTTGATCGATATGTCACGATCAGGTTCAGGCTGCTGAGCGCATCGGTCAATCTGCGTGCCAATCCGACGGAAAACTCGACGCGCTGGTCTTGCGGAACCTGCGAAAGCACATCCGCAAAGTTCTGCAGCACGATCACAGCGATCTGCATGCCGCCACCAAACTCGGATTGCATGCGCATAATGCAGTTTTCAAAGGCGTCCTGCGGGACAAGGCCGCTCTCGGAAAGCTCGGAGGGCGACATCGGACGGTCGAGCGCGAGCTCTTTCAGAACGTCGAAATTCTCTTGGTTGGGGGATTCATGCGGGCGTTTCAGGTGCCGAACAAATTCGGCGTTGCGCATTTCTGCACCATGAATGCGTGCCTCGAGGTCGAAGAACTCGAACGGTTTGATGATATAGTCCCACGCGCCTGCCACGAAGGATTTCGCGATGCTTTCGCTGTTCTTCACGCCAGTGAGCATGATGATGGGCACGAACTCGTACCCGTCGATTTGTCGGATGTGGGGGATCAGCTCTACGCCGGACATTTCCGGCATCTGGATGTCGAGCAGTAGGCAGTCGAAAATAACCGGCGCGCTATGGATGATTTCAAGCGCTTCCTTGCCGGAGGCGGCCGTGCGGACATATTCGTGATCTTGCGTCCGAAGATATTCTTCTAACAAATTGCGCAGATCTTGATTGTCCTCGACGGCCAAGATTCTCATGCGCGTGGTCTTTCGACGCTATGCACCACAACTGCATTACGAGTTCCGATGAAGTGCATTGGATGCCAACGGTATCCGCTGCGATAGCCCATGTTATGCGTCACACTAGCCCCCTCAAACCGTTCAACACCCTGATGCTGCGTGACAATCGTTAACTTTTCAACTTAATAGTGCTCGCTTTAACCTTTTGTTAACGATTTTGGCGATTTTAAGGCAGCGTTCGGCGGGTCACATGACGTAGGGCGGCGGAGCGTTCATCGAAATGCGCATTTTCACGGACTTCCCGGCCGCTACTGCCTAATAAGCTATAATTTGAGGCTAATTGGGCCAAGTTCGTGCATTGACTCCATCCCGCAGCACCGTATAAGCGCCGCTTGATTGGTGTTGGTGGACCCCGCAAGGGGAACCCTGTCAGGCTTCGGCCAGAGGACAACGCCCTTTACCGCCCGTCGCAATCCTGCGGGGGCCTCAAAAAGGAGAACAGCCGTGACTAAGCGTACAGCTGCCAAGCACAAAATTGACCGCCGTATGGGCGAAAACATCTGGGGCCGTCCTAAGTCCCCAGTGAACCGTCGTGAATACGGCCCCGGCCAGCACGGTCAGCGCCGCAAGGGCAAAATGTCCGACTTCGGCATTCAGCTGCGCGCCAAGCAGAAGCTGAAAGGCTACTACGGCGATCTGACCGAAAAGCAATTCCGCCGCATCTACGGTGAAGCCGAGCGTGTAAAAGGCGACACAGGTGAAAACCTGATCGGTCTGCTGGAGCGTCGTCTGGACGCCGTTGTATACCGCGCCAAATTCGTCGCGACCGTTTTCGCTGCGCGCCAGTTCGTGAACCACGGGCACGTCAAAGTGAACGGCAAGAAGGTTAACATTCCTTCCTACCGCGTCAAAGAAGGCGACGTGATCGAAGTGCGTGACCGTTCCAAGCAAATGGTTGCCCTGCTCGAAGCGACGCAACTGGCAGAGCGTGACGTGCCTGACTACATCGAGGCGGATCACTCCAAGATGACAGCGACATTCGTGCGCACCCCCGCTTTGGGCGACGTGCCATACCCTGTCATGATGGAACCGAACCTCGTGGTCGAATTCTACGCGAAGAACTAAGGTTCCTCGCATATCAATGCCGAAGGGGCCACGCTGGAAAGACCGGCGTGGCCCTTTTTGCGTTTGGTGACGCGCCTTTAGCGCGGGGCCATATGACGCTGGGACAAGATCGTAGTGGCGCTGGCGACGGCGCGCGTTTATGGTCCGCCCGACAGGAGACATGACAGATGACAACCGCTATTCGCCCGCAACCCGGCATTATGGACATCGCGCTGTATCAAGGCGGGGCGTCCCATGTGGCGGGGCTTGATAATGTGATCAAGCTCAGCTCGAACGAGAACCCGCTTGGCCCGTCCGACGCGGCCGTCAAAGCGTTCCGCGATGCGTCCTATGATCTGCATCGCTATCCGTCCTCTGATCATACCGCGCTGCGTCAGGCGATCGCGCAGGTGCACGGGCTGGACGCTGACCGCATTATTTGCGGGGCCGGGTCGGACGAGATCATCGCCTTTTTGTGCCAAGCGTTCTCGGGCGAGGGGACAGAGGTGCTGCACACGGTGCACGGCTTTGGCATGTACCGGATCTCCGCGCTGGCCAACGGCGCGACCCCGGTCGAGGTGCCCGAAAACGAACGGGTCACGGATGTGGACGCGCTGCTCGCGGGGTGCACCGACAAAACGCGGCTGGTGTTCATTGCGAACCCGAACAACCCCACCGGCACCATGATCGGGCTGAGCGAGATTGAACGTCTTGCCGCCGGTATCCCCAAACAGGCAATTCTGGTGCTCGACGGGGCCTATGCCGAATATGTCGAAGGCTATGACGGCGGCGCGGCTTTGGTCGATAGCCACGATAATATCGTGATGACGCGGACGTTCTCGAAGCTTTACGGTCTGGGCGGGCTGCGGATCGGTTGGGGCTATGCACCGGCGCATATTATCGATGTGCTGAATCGTGTGCGCGGCCCGTTCAACCTGTCGCAAGCCGCGCTGAATGCGGCGACGGCGGCGATCAAGGATACCGGCTACGCCGCCCATTGCCGGAGCGAGAACGCCAAATGGCGCAGTTGGATGGCTGATGCGCTGGCAGAGATCGGCGTGCCGTCTGATGTGTCTTGCGCGAACTTCATCCTCGCACGGTTCAAGTCGCAGGACGAGGCCGAGGCCTGTGATGAATACCTCAAGACCCAAGGGTTGATCGTGCGGCGCGTGGCGGGCTACCAGCTGCCGACCTGCTTGCGGATCACCGTGGGCGATGAAAGCGCATGCCGCCGCGTGGTGCATGCGATCCGACAGTTTAAAGGCGACTGATATGCCCGTAATTTATGAGAAAGTCGCGCTGATCGGCCTGGGGCTGATCGCCTCTTCGATGTTCTGGGCGATGAAGCGCGGCGGGCTTGCGGGCCATGTGTCGGGCTTTGCACGCAGCGCCGAAACCCGCGACACCGCCCGCGAGATTGGCCTGTGCGACGAGGTCTGCGATTCCATCGCCAAGACGGTGAAAGACGCGGATCTGGTGGTGCTTTGTGTGCCCGTCGGCGTCATGGGGTCGGTCGCAGCCGAGATGGCCGGGCATCTCAAACCCGGCTGCACGGTGACGGATGTGGGGTCGGTCAAGGCGGATGTGATCGCGCAAGTGGGCCCACTGCTGCCCGACGGCGTGCATTTCATCCCCGCACACCCTTTGGCGGGGACCGAACACTCCGGCCCACGCAGCGGCTTTGCAGAGCTTTTTGACAACCGCTGGTGCCTGCTGGTGCCTGTGCCCGACACCAACGCCAATGCGATCTCGCGGTTGCGGAACCTTTGGGATGGTATGGGTGCCAATGTCGAGGAAATGGATGCGGAGCATCACGATTTGGTGCTTGCGGTGACCAGCCACGCGCCGCACTTGATCGCGTATACGATGGTGGGCGTGGCCGATGATCTGCGCCGTGTGACCGATAGCGAAGTGATCAAATATTCTGCTGCGGGTTTTCGCGACTTTACCCGCATCGCGGCAAGCGATCCGACCATGTGGCGCGATGTGTTCCTGACCAACAAGGAGGCCACGCTCGAGATTCTGGGCCGCTTTACGGAAGAGCTTTTCGCCTTGCAGCGCGCGATCCGTATGGGGGATGGCGATCATCTGCATGATTACTTCACCCGTACCCGCGCGATCCGTCGCGGGATTATCGAAGCGGGGCAGGACACGGACGCGCCGAACTTTGGTCGCCAACCCGGCAATAAATGATCCGGGCGGCGCTGATATACGCGCTGCTTTCCGGTGCCGCACTGGCCGGACCCGATACCTCTTTGCGCCCGCCCGCTTTGGCCGGGGGTGCTGCGCTGACGCCCCAAGGGTCGATTGCCACGCCGCCGCGCAATGCGGGGGCCAAACGCGCGATAGCGGCCACGGGCGGGATCGCCTCCTCGCTACGGCCCAGCCTGCGCAGCCGTAAGGCAGAGCAGGCCGCCAAGGCCAAACGCCGCCTGCTGGCCAAGGGCGCGATATGCGGGGATATTTCCATTCAGGGCAAAGCGATCGGGCGCGTGCAACCCAAGCTCAAGGGCTGCGGCGTCAGCGATGCGGTGCAGATCCAGTCGGTGTCGGGCGTACGGTTGAGCCAGGCGGCGGTGATGGATTGCAAGACTGCCAAGGCATTGAAAACATGGATTGATCAATCGGCAAAGCCCGCTTTTGCCGGTCAGGGTGGCCTGCGCGGGCTGCGTGTCGCCGCCCATTACGCCTGCCGGACGCGCAACAACCAGCCGGGTGGCAAGATATCAGAGCACGGGCGCGGGCGGGCGATCGATATCTCGGGTTTTCAGATGCACAGCGGTGCTGAGGTCAGTGTGTTGAAGGGCTGGAATGCCCCCGCCAGCCGTAAGGCCATGCGTCGGGTGCACAAGGGGGCCTGCGGGCCGTTTGGCACCGTGCTTGGCCCGAAAGCGAACCGCTTCCATCTGGATCACTTTCATTTCGACACGGCGCGGTATCGCAAGGGGACCTATTGCCGTTGATTTAACGCAATTCAGCGCAGGATAATCTTGGGGGCTCGGCCCAAGGGGATGAACCCCATAGACATTTTTCCATCCTTCACGGTGATGTCCAGATCCAGCGCATCGGTGTTCCCCGACATTTGCGCCAACCCCTTCAGCATTTGTTCCGCTTGGGGGCGGAAGTTAGGGGGGATGTATCCCGCGCTCTCAACCATGGTCAGCATCGTCGGCCAGTCTTGTGCCGCGACCGACAGCGTCCCTGTTGCCAGACCGTCTTCGGCGACCGCAATTGTGCCGCTCAGGGACAGGGCAATGTCGCCCCAGGCAAGCTCGGCATGACGTAGGTCGATCACGCGGGGCTGGGGGCGGGTCCGGCCAAGGGCCTTACGATCCCACAGCCGGTCAAAGGTGATGGTCGCTTTGGCGGTGACGGTGTCAAACGCCTCTGCCCAATCGTCGGGCAGGCCGAACAGGCCGCGCAGTGCAGCACTGGGGGTGACGTTCTGCGCGTCCAGCGCCAGTTCATAGATCGGCTGGCCGACGGTCTGTTGCACAGCGCTCACGTTCAACCCGCGCCCCTCGACAGGGCCGGTGACGGGTAGGTCAAGCACCCAGGCCCCGCCGTCCAGCGTCAACCGGTCAAGCTGGCCGGAAACACTGGGGCGTAGGCGCAGATCGGTGGTCACGTCCTCGGCCGACAACATGGCGCGCAAGTTGGGGCCGGACAGGCCAAGTTCGATATAGGGCGAGGCAACGGTGACATATCCGGGCCAGTATGCGGGGGTAGAGATGTCGATGCGCTTTGCCGCGACGGCACTGGCGATCCCGCGCCCGGCACTTTGGGCCGGCGGAGTCAGGGTCACATCGGTCAGACGGGTTTGCAACCGTGTGGGGAAGCCCTGCTTTTTCATTTCGCCCACGTCTGCCTGCCACCCGGCTGCGCGGCGCGTTTCGATCAGTTTCGCGATGCCCCGCTGCAATCCGGACGAGGCAGCGACCCACCATCCGCACCAAACCGCCGCCAGAACGACAATAACCAACACGACCTTGCCCATTTTACCCAACACCTTATTAACGCCTGCGATAGCGCAGCTTTAAACAAGCCAATGATAAAGGACCAGAGACATGGCAATGTGGGTGTTCGGTTACGGCAGCTTATTGTGGAAACCGGGGTTTGACGTCGCGGAAAGCGTGATCGGGCGGTTGCCCGGGTATGCGCGGTCTTTCTGCATGCGCTCCATCCACCACCGTGGCTCGGTCGAACGTCCGGGGCTTGTGCTGGCGCTGGATGCGGATACCGGCACGGCCTGCGATGGCATCGCGCTGCGCGTGGCACCGGGCACCGAAGAAGCGACGCTGGCCTATTTGCGCGAACGCGAGCTTGTGTCGTCGGCTTATGTAGAGAAAACCCTGGATGTGCAGCTAGAGGACGGGCGCACGGTTGCGGCTTTGGTCTATGTGATTGACGCAGAACATGACCAATACTGCGGCGGCTTGCCGCTGGAAGAGCAGGCGCAGATCATCTTGGGCGCGGTTGGCGGCATGGGGCCGAATACCGAATATCTATTCAACACCGCAGCGCATCTGACGCAGATCGGGCTGCATGATCCGTCGCTGGCGTGGCTGCACGACCGTGTAAAGACTTTATGCGCATAAACCCGTGGCATAACCGTCGGGATTAAGTGTAGGCTGCGGCAACAGAAGCACAAAAGTGTCAGGAGCCACGAGGCATGGCGCAGTCAGATCGCGAATCCAAACCACAGTTTTCCCAGCCGGTGCGGCAGATCACGCTGATGCTGATCGCCCTCGGGCTGACCTGCATCGGGGCTTTTCTGGCGCTGCCAAGCGTTTTGCCTATTTTTGCAGCGAACCCCTATTTGAACGGGGTCATTATTGTCGTCTTCTTCATCGGTGTGATCGCCTGCTTTTATCAGGTGGTGCAACTGATCGGGTCTGTGCGCTGGATCGAGAATTTTGCCTCTGACGCGCCCAATGCCGATGCCGTCGCCCCGCAACTGCTGGCACCGCTGGCATCGCTGCTGCGCACACGCGGCGCGCGGATGCAGGTGAACGCGACCTCTACCCGATCTATCCTGGATTCCGTCGCCACCCGCATCGACGAAGCGCGCGAGATCACGCGATATATCGTCAACATGCTGATCTTCCTCGGGCTTCTGGGCACGTTCTACGGCTTGGCGACGACCGTACCGGCGGTGGTTGAAACCATCCGCAGCCTCGCCCCGCAAGAAGGGGACGGTAGCACCGATATGTTCGCGCGCCTGATGACAGGGCTGGAATCGCAGCTTGGCGGTATGGGGGTGGCGTTCGGGTCGTCCCTTTTGGGGCTGGCGGGGTCGCTGGTGGTTGGCTTGCTTGAACTCTTTGCCGGTCACGGGCAGAACCGCTTTTATCAAGAGCTTGAAGATTGGCTCAGCTCGATCACCCGCGTTGGTTTTTCCTCGGGCGAGGACGGGGCGTCGGATCAAAACGCGGTGGCTGGTGTGCTGGATCACATGGCCGAACAGATGGACAGCCTGCGTCAGCTGATCGGACAATCGGCGGAAAGCCAGACCGCGCTGAACAGCAAGATTGGTGCGCTGGCCGCCACGATGGAAGAACTGTCAGCGCGGGCCGCACAGACCGATACGCCGGCTGAAAGCCTTGACCGGATCGCCAAAGGGCAGGAGCGCATGTTGGCCGTGCTTGAAGGGCAGGGTGAACACGAACGCGCGGATGCGGAAAGCCGGATGCGCCTGCGGTCGATCGACGTGCAGATGCTGCGTATTCTCGAAGAGATTTCAGCCGGACGGCAGGAGACGATGGCCGAGTTGCGCAAGGATATATCCTTGCTGGCCAAGGCGCTTTCAGCCCCGCGTGGCGCTGAGCCGCGCCGCTTGCGCACCCCTGACCGTACCGACACCGAGGGCAGCTGATCATGGCGCTTTCCCGACGCACTGGGGCACGGTTTCAGGGCTCGATCTGGCCGGGATTCGTGGATGCGATGACGGGCCTTTTGCTGGTGCTGATGTTCGTGTTGACCATCTTTATGGTGCTGCAAGCCGTACAGACCCAGCGGATCAACGGCCAAGAGAACGAACTGAATTCACTGTCGGGTGAAGTCGCGGCGCTGGCGCAAGCGCTTGGGATGGAACGGCAAACCACGGCCGAGCTTGAGGCAGAACTGGGGACGCTGAACACATCCCTCACCGCTGCACGCGATCAGGCGGCAGAGCAGGCGGCGATGATCGCCTCCTTGACCGCGACGCGCGATGCGCAGGCCGCACAGCTTGACGCGGCAGAGGCCAAGATCACCGGTTTCGAGGCGCAGGTGGCAAGTCTGTTGTCCCAGCGGGATGCGGCGGTCGCCCGTGGAGAAGCGCTTGAGACACGACAAGAAGAACTGCTGAGCGCGCAAGAGGCGTTGAACCTTGCCTTGGCGCAGGCGCGGTCAGAGACGGACGCCCAGGCCGAAGCCGCCCGCCTTGCCGCCGCCCGCCGTGATGCGCTGACAGCGCTGGTGGATGATCTGCGGGCGCAAAATCAGGATGCGCAGGCCGCTTTGGAAACCGCCGCCGCGCAGAATGCCGCCGCGCTGTCAGAGGCCGAAGCCGCCCGTCTGGCCGAAGCCGCCGCCGCCGAACGCTTGCGCGAAAAGCTGGAAAATGCCGATGCAGAGCTGACCGCAATGACGCTGGCGCTAGAGAAGCAGCGCAAAGAGGCCGAGGATACGCTGACCCTGCTGGCCGCCGCCCGCGCTGCCAAGGAAACGCTGGATGCAGAACTTGCCGCTGCGCTGGCGGAAACCGAAACTCTTGAAGCAACTCAGGCCGATCGGGCAGAGCTGCGCGCCAAACTGGCGGATGCGCTTGCGGCAAAGCTTGCCGCTGAGAACCGCGCCGAGGCAGAGCTGTCGGATGCAGAGAAACAGGCCGCTTTGCTGGATGCCGCCCGGTCCGAGCTGGCGCAGGAAGAAGCGGCGACTGCCGCGGCACAACGCCAGACAGAGTTGTTGAACCAGCAGGTTGCCGCCCTGCGCGGCCAGTTGGGGGAACTGCAATCCCTGCTGGATGATGCCGTCGCACGCGATGCCGCGAAAGAGGTGCAGTTGCAATCGTTGGGGTCAGATCTGAACACCGCCCTCGCACGGGTCGCCGCCGAAGAACGCCGCCGCGCCGAGCTTGAAGCGGCTGAACGTGCGCGGCTTGAGGCCGAGACGAAGAACCTCGAACAATACCGGTCCGAGTTCTTTGGTCGCTTGCGCGCGCTTTTGGGCAATCAGGAGGGTGTGCGCATCGAGGGGGACCGTTTCGTCTTTTCTTCCGAGGTGTTGTTCCCCCCGGGGGCCGCCACGCTGTCCGCCGATGGTCGCGGAGAGATCGCCAAGGTCGCCGGTATCCTACGCAACATCGCAGCCGATATCCCGCCTGAAATCGACTGGGTCATTCGTGTAGACGGGCATACCGACAACCAGCCGCTGTCGGGGTTGGGCGAATTTGCGGATAACTGGGAGCTTAGCCAGGCGCGCGCCCTTTCGGTGGTCAAATATATGATCAACTTCCTCGGGATCGCACCGGAACGGCTGGCCGCGAACGGCTTTGGTCAATATCAGCCCGTTGCCAGTGGGAATACCGAAGCCGCGCGCGCGCAAAACCGCCGGATCGAGCTGAAGCTGACCGAGAGGTAGCGTTATTTGACCTCGATTTCCGTGCTGCGTTGGCTGATGATCTGCAGGCCGCGGATCATCGTCACCGTGCCGGTATAGGTGCCCGCGGGCCAGTCCACGCGGCCACGTTTGCCGATGGCGCGAAAGGCTTGGGCCTGGGTTTTGGTCAACGTCACATCATCCGCGATCACCATGCCGTCAGGGCCGGTGATAGACAGGTTCACGATGTCATCCGCCCGCGTGCCAAACATGTAGCCCCAGATCACCAGCGCATCTGCATCCACGGGCAGGGACGCCGCCGCTGCCTCGCCTTGTTTGATGGCGTCATAGGCGGGGACCGCATCGGCAAAACCAACGCTGATCAGCCCACCGGCGCGGTAGTCGGGCCGTTCAGCCCAAAGGTTGCTATCACCGGGCGCGTCGCAGCTGGTGGTCCCATCGGGATCGAAGGGATCAACGACGGCCCCGTCTTTGCGCACCGACAGATGCACATGGGGGAAGGCGGCCTTTCCCGACTGCCCGACAAAGCCGATGGTGTCGCCCAAAGCGACCTCTTGCCCCGTGGTAACGCTGACGGAGCCTTGTTTGAGGTGGCAGTACTGGGTTTCCCAACCGTTCCCGTGGTCAAGCACGACGCCGTTGCCACATTCCTTACCGTCGATATCGGCAGCGTTTTCGCTGGTATAGCCGCTGTCAGTCATGCCGTCGCGCATACCGGTGACACGGCCTGCGGCGCTGGCAAGGACGGGGATGTTGTCGGCGATACGGGCCCGGCTGGGCAGTGCGAAATCCGTGCCTTTGTGCCCGTCATAGCTTAACGCGGCACAGGTGAAATCCATCGCATCAGACGACGGATCGCTATCGACATACTGCTGGATGAAGCAGTCTGTGCCAAGGTCGCAGTCAAGGGGCGGGGAGATAAGAAAACCCTCTGCCAGCACGGGGCTGGCAAAGGGCAAGGCAAGCGCAAATACGGCGCTGCGTTGTATCATTCAGCTGTCAGCAACGGTGGCTTGTTGCCCGTCAGCTTGGGGTTTTCCGACCCGAGGATCGTCAGGTCCAGCTCGCCCTTCTTGACGTTGACCTTAACCACACCACCTTTCGCCAGCTTGCCGAACAGCAGCTCTTCGGCGAGGGGCTTTTTGATGTGCTCTTGGATGACGCGTCCAAGGGGGCGCGCACCCATTCGTGCATCATAGCCTTTGTCGCCCAGCCATTCGGCGGCTTTTGTGGACAGTTCAATCGTCACGTTGCGGTCCATCAGCTGAGCTTCAAGCTGCAGCACGAATTTTTCGACCACCCGCAAGATCACGTCTTTCGGAAGCGGCGCAAAGCTGATCACCGCGTCCAGACGGTTGCGGAACTCGGGCGTGAAGGTCCGTTCGATCGCGGCGGTATCCTCGCCGGTGCGACGGTCACGGCCAAAGCCGATCGCTTCTTTCGCCTGCTCGGTCGCGCCTGCGTTCGACGTCATGATCAGCACGACATTACGGAAATCCACTGTCCGGCCGTTATGGTCCGTCAGCTTGCCGTGATCCATCACCTGCAACAGGATGTTGTAGACGTCCGGGTGGGCTTTCTCCATCTCGTCGAGCAGCAGAACGCAGTGCGGGTGCTGGTCAACGCCATCGGTCAACATGCCGCCCTGATCAAACCCGACATAGCCGGGAGGGGCACCGATCAGGCGGGAAACGGCGTGTTTCTCCATGTATTCAGACATGTCGAAACGCAGCAGTTCCACACCAAGCGTGTCGGCCAGCTGTTTCGCCACCTCGGTCTTACCCACACCTGTCGGCCCTGCGAACAGGTAGTTGCCGATGGGTTTTTCGGGCTCGCGCAGGCCAGCGCGGGCCAGTTTGATCGCGGAAGACAGGGCTTCGATCGCCTTGTCCTGACCGAAGACAACGCGTTTCAGCGATGCCTCAAGATCCTTGAGCACAATCACATCATCCTTGGATACGTTCTTGGGCGGGATGCGCGCGATCTTGGCCACCACGGCTTCGACCTCTTTGGTGCCGATGGTCTTGCGCCGTTTCGAGGCCGCCAGCAGATGCTGCGCCGCGCCCGCTTCGTCGATCACATCGATGGCGGAGTCAGGCAGTTTGCGGTCGTTGATATAGCGGTGCGCCAGTTCAACCGAGGTCCGGATCGCGTCAGAGGTATATTTGACCGAGTGGTGATCCTCGAAATAGGGTTTGATGCCCCGCAGGATTTTCACCGCATCCTCGACCGAAGGCTCGTTCACATCGATCTTTTGGAAACGACGCGCAAGGGCACGGTCTTTTTCGAAATGCTGGCGGAATTCCTTGTAGGTGGTCGACCCCATGGTGCGCAGCTTGCCGCCCGCAAGCGCGGGTTTCAGCAGGTTGGAGGCATCCATCGCGCCGCCGGATGTGGCACCGGCACCGATAACGGTGTGGATCTCGTCGATGAACAGGACGGCGTTGTCATGTTCTTCCAGCTCGGTCACGACGGCTTTCAGACGTTCTTCGAAATCACCGCGGTAGCGGGTGCCGGCCAGCAACGCGCCCATGTCGAGCGAATAGATCGTGGTTTCGGCCAAGACCTCGGGCGTTTCACCGGCAACGATCTTGCGCGCCAGCCCTTCGGCGATGGCGGTTTTCCCGACGCCGGGGTCGCCCACCAGCAGCGGGTTGTTCTTGCGGCGGCGGCACAGCACCTGAATGCAGCGTTCCACCTCGTCCGACCGGCCGATCAGCGGATCAACGTCGCCTTCGCGGGATTTTGCGTTCAGATCAACGGTGTATTTCGCCAGCGCGGATTCTTTCTTGTCGCCATCGGTGACGCCTTGGGCTTCTTCCTCGTGATCCGGCGCACCGGACACGGGGCGTGGTTCACCGAAAGCCGGATCTTTGGCGACGCCATGCGCGATGTAATTGACCGCATCATAGCGCGTCATATCCTGTTCTTGCAGGAAGTAGGCGGCGTTGCTTTCGCGTTCGGCAAAGATCGCGACCAGCACGTTCGCGCCGGTCACTTCGGTCCGGCCAGAGGATTGCACATGGATCGCCGCGCGCTGGATCACCCGCTGGAACGCTGCCGTTGGCACCGCTTCGGAGCCGTCAACATCGGTGACCAGATTGTTCAGGTCTTCATCGACAAATTCGACCAGCGTTTCGCGCAGTTCGGTCATATCGACAGAACAGGCTTTCATCACCTGCACGGCGTCGGGTTCGTCGATCAGGGCCAAAAGGAGATGTTCAAGCGTAGCGAATTCATGTTTGCGCGCATTGGCAAGGGCCAGCGCCGCGTGAATGGCTTGTTCTAGGGTAGACGAGAATGAAGGCACAGGCGTGCTCCTTTTCGATCTGTGTCGGAGGGGGCGTCAGAAACAGGACGCGCCGCCCGATAAGGGCCTCATAGTATTAGAGTTTGGTTGATCACGGCGCAGCTTCAAGGTTTTTCTGCAATATCGCTGTCACATTTATCGTGAACGTCGATTTTAGACCATGATTGCGGCGGTCAGAAACGGTCTTTGCGCGCGCGAATTTCGGCAAACACATCGGTGTCGGTGGCGTTGACCATCCCCAGTTGCGCACGGATGCCCGGATCGGACGGGCGCAGGAAGGGGTTGGTTTCAAGTTCCGTTGAAAGCGTCGAGGGAACTGTCGGCTCGCCATCAGCACGGGCCTGATCGATCTCTCTTGCACGAGATATAAGTGCCGCGTTTTCCGGATCAACCGTCAGGGCGAATTTTGCGTTCGACTGCGTGTATTCGTGACCCGAACATACGGTGGTATCGGCGGGCAGGCGCATCAGCTTTTGCAGGCTGTCCCACATCTGCGCGGGCGTGCCTTCGAACAGGCGACCACAACCAAGCGCCATCAGGCTGTCGGCGGTAAAGACGCATTTGGCCGCGGGGACGTGAAAGGCGATATGCCCGACGGTATGGCCCGACACATCGATCACATCGACCGTATGCGCGCCGAAGGTGAAGGATTGCCCGTCGTCATAGGCCGCGTCCAGCGGGGGCAGGCGTTCGGCATCAGCCTTGGCACCGATCACGCGGGCAGGGTGGTCGGCAATCAGCGCGGGCACGCCCTGAATGTGGTCGGGGTGGTGATGGGTCAGCCAGATTTCTGTCAGCGTCCAGCCTAGCTCGTCCAGCTTGGCAGCGATCGGCGCGGCCTCGGGCACGTCGATCAAGGCGACCTTGCCGCTGGTCTGGTCGCGTAGCAGGAAGGCGTAGTTGTCGGACAGGCAGGGGATGGTCACAAGATCAAAGGACATGGCAGCGGCTCCGGTCGGGGTTTCGGGGTGCGGATCACCACGCTAGCGCGGGCGGGGCGGTGCTGCAAACGGGTTTCGCGCAGTACGCTCTTTTGCGGCGCGTGGCTTTGGTCTAGGGTCGGGGCGATCCACCCAACAAGGCCCTTTGCCCATGCACCTTGATGTCCAAGACCTGCGCAACTTTTACTATCGCAGTGCCCTTGGCCGCGCGGCGCAGCATTCCTTGCGTACCCGCATGCTTGAGCTTTGGCCCGAGGCCAAGGGGCAGACCGTTGTGGGCTTTGGTTTCGCGGCCCCCTTGCTGCGCCCCTATCTGGCGGATGCGCGGCGGGTGATGACGCTGATGCCGGGGCCGCAGGGGGTCATGCCTTGGCCCGCGGGCATGCCCAATACTTCTGTGCTGACCGAAGAAACGCTCTGGCCGATCGAAACCGGACATGTCGACCGGCTGGTTCTGATGCACGGGCTTGAAACGTCTGACCGGCAGGGCGACCTGCTAGAGGAATGCTGGCGCGTTTTGGGGCCGGGGGGCAGGGCGCTGTTCATCGTGCCCAACCGTGCAGGGTTCTGGGCGCGTAGCGATATTACGCCCTTCGGATACGGGCGGCCCTATTCGTTGGGGCAGCTCGAAACGCAACTGCGCAAACACCAGTTCCTGCCCGAGCGCCAGTTGGGTGCGCTGTATCTGATGCCCTCGACCAGACGGACGTTCCGGCGCGCGGGGCCGCTGTTTGAAAAAGTCGGGCGGCACATGCCGACGATCATGGCGGGCGGGGCGTTTATGGTCGAGGTGACCAAGCTGGTGTACCCGCCCAAGGGCAAGGTTGCACGCACGCCAGCGCGCCGGTCGATCCGCGTTTTGGAAGGGGTCGGCGCGGTGACGCCTTCGGCAGTTCAGGCGGTCCTGCCACAGCCTATGTGACCCCCGCGCCACGGTGGCAAGAATCGCTGCCACACCCGAAATTGCCGGATGTCTATTGATTTTTAGGCAGGTTGATCAGGTCAAAGCGTCGCAGGGGTGCATTGCGCTAAGAATAAGGGGCGCTTTCCTGTGGCAACCTCACTATACTGTGTTGCGGGATGCGGGTCCGTCTGCTACATCCGCCCTGATTTAGACGTCTTGGGTAATTTCAAGTCGCGCCAACACCCCGGTGACGCGATGTATTCGCTTATCCGGCCCTGACGTATGAGAGGATGGACGTGTCCGAAACAGCATCAATCTCTACAGGTATCGCACAACGCTATGCGACCGCCGTGTACGAGTTGGCCCAAGAGGCCAAAGCCCTTCCCCAGATCGAGAAAGATCTTGATGCGCTGCAAGCCGCATTGGCCGAAAGCGAAGATTTCCGCGATCTGATCAATTCGCCGATCTACACGCGCGAACAGCAAGCCGCGTCGATCAGTGCCATCGCCAAAAAGATGGACCTGTCCCAGACGCTCGCCAGCACGCTGGAACTGATGGCCAACAAGCGCCGTCTGTTCGTCCTGCCGCAGCTGGTCCAGAACCTGCGTGACATCATCGCCGTTGAAAAAGGCGAAGTGACTGCTGATGTGATTTCGGCCAAGGCGCTGACCAAAGCGCAGTCCGAAAAACTGTCCAAGTCGCTCGCCGCGACCACAGGCAAAAAAGTAACGTTGAATGCGACCGTTGATGACTCCCTCATTGGCGGTCTTATCGTAAAAGTGGGCTCTAAGATGATCGACACGTCGATCCGCGCAAAGCTCAATTCCCTCCAGAATGTAATGAAAGAGGTCGGATAAATGGGTATCCAAGCTGCAGAGATTTCTGCGATCCTGAAGGACCAGATCAAGAACTTTGGTCAAGAAGCAGAAGTTGCCGAAGTTGGCCGCGTTCTGTCCGTTGGTGATGGTATCGCTCGCGTGTATGGTCTGGACAACGTCCAGGCTGGCGAGATGGTCGAATTCCCCGGCGGCATCATGGGCATGGCCCTGAACCTCGAGACAGACAACGTCGGTGTTGTTATCTTCGGTTCCGACCGCGACATCAAAGAAGGCGACACCGTCAAGCGCACCAACTCCATCGTGGACGTGCCAATCGGCAACGGTCTGCTGGGTCGTGTTGTTGACGGTCTGGGTAACCCTATCGACGGCAAAGGCCCCATCGAATCCACCGAGCGTGGCCTCGCGGACGTTAAAGCCCCCGGCATTATCCCACGGAAATCGGTACACGAGCCAATGGCGACTGGCCTGAAATCCGTTGACGCGATGATCCCCGTTGGCCGTGGCCAGCGTGAGCTGATCATTGGTGACCGTCAGACCGGTAAAACTGCCGTTGCTCTGGACGCGATCCTGAACCAACAGCAGATCAACGACGCCGCAGGCGACGACGAGAGCAAGAAAATGTACTGCGTGTACGTTGCGATCGGTCAAAAACGTTCGACTGTTGCCCAGCTGGTTAAAAAGCTCGAGGAAACAGGCGCGATTGATTATTCCATCGTTGTTGCCGCCACCGCGTCCGAGCCTGCACCAATGCAGTACCTCGCACCATACTCCGCAACAGCTATGGCGGAATTCTTCCGCGACAACGGCCGTCACGCGCTGATCATCTATGATGACCTTTCCAAGCAAGCCGTGTCCTACCGCCAGATGTCCCTGCTGCTGCGTCGTCCGCCCGGGCGTGAAGCTTACCCAGGTGACGTTTTCTATCTCCACTCCCGTCTGCTCGAGCGTTCGGCGAAACTGGGTGATGACGCAGGCAACGGCTCTTTGACAGCTCTGCCGATCATCGAAACCCAAGGTGGTGACGTTTCCGCGTTTATTCCAACCAACGTGATCTCGATCACCGACGGTCAGATCTTCCTGGAAACCGAATTGTTCTACCAAGGTATCCGTCCTGCTGTGAACACCGGTCTGTCGGTTTCGCGCGTTGGGTCCTCGGCTCAGACCAAAGCGATGTCTTCTGTTGCTGGTCCGGTTAAGCTGTCCTTGGCTCAGTACCGCGAAATGGCGGCCTTTGCTCAGTTCGGTTCCGACCTTGATGCCTCCACTCAGCAGCTGCTGAACCGTGGTGCGCGCCTGACAGAACTGATGAAGCAGCCTCAGTACTCCCCCCTGACCAACGCGGAAATCGTCTGCGTGATCTACGCGGGTACAAACGGCTACCTCGACAAGATCGACGTCAAAGAAGTCGGCCGCTTCGAAGCGGGCCTGCTGGCGCATCTGCGCAGCAAGCACGCCGACCTGATGGCTGACATCACCAACAACGACCGCAAGGTGAAGGGTGAGCTGGAAGACAAGATCAAAGCTGCCATCGATTCTTTCGCCGCTGACTTCGCTTAAGGGAGGGAGGGCACATGCCAAACCTCAAGGACCTAAAAAACCGGATCGCGTCGGTCAAATCGACCCGCAAGATCACGAAAGCCATGCAAATGGTTGCCGCGGCGAAGCTTCGCCGCGCGCAGGAAGCTGCCGAGCAGTCCCGCCCCTACACAGAGCGTTTTAACGCTGTGATGTCGCGGTTGGCTGCATCGGTAGGTGGGTCTGACACCGCCCCCAAGCTGCTGAGCGGCACGGGGTCGGATCAGGTTCACCTGTTGGTTGTCATGACCGCTGAACGTGGCCTGTGCGGTGGCTTTAACGCCAACATCGCCAAGCTTGCCAAAGCCCATGCCCGTGGCCTTATCGCCAAGGGTAAGGAGGTCAAGATTTTGACCGTTGGCAAGAAAGGCCGCGACAGCATCCGTCGTGACTTTGGCGACCTTTTGGTCGGTCACGTTGACCTCAGCGACGTCAAGCGCCTTGGCTATGCCGATGCGCAGGGGATCGCCAAGGACGTACTTGGCCGTTTTGACGCGGGTGAATATGACATCGCCACGATCTTCTATTCGAAGTTCGTGAACGTCGTCAGCCAGATCCCGACGGCACAGCAGATCATCCCGGCGACCTTCGAAGAGACCGAAGGCGCGGACGAGGCGACGACACTGTTCGACTACGAGCCCAGCGAAGAGGCCATCCTGGCCGACCTGCTGCCGCGCGGCGTTGCAACGGCGATCTTCTCGGCTCTGCTGGAAAACGCGGCCTCTGAACAGGGTGCCCGGATGTCGGCAATGGACAACGCGACACGGAACGCCGGTGACATGATCGAAGATCTGACCATCGAGTATAACCGTTCGCGTCAGGCCGTCATCACCAACGAGCTGATCGAAATCATTTCCGGCGCGGAAGCGCTGTAGGACAAATCGGAGAAACGACATGGCAAATGCAGTCGGCAAAATCACACAAGTCATCGGCGCCGTCGTCGATGTGCAGTTCGAGGATCACCTGCCAGAGATCCTCAACGCTGTTGTAACTGAAAACCACGGCAAGAAACTGATCCTCGAAGTGGCTCAGCACCTTGGCGAAAACACCGTGCGTACCATCGCGATGGACGCGACCGAAGGTCTGGTTCGCGGCCAGCGCGTCGAAGACACAGGCGCGCCAATCTCGATCCCAGTGGGCAACGCCACATTGGGCCGCATCATGAACGTTGTTGGCGAAGCCATCGACGAAAAAGGCGACATCCAATCGGCCGAGCGTCGCTCGATCCACGCGGACGCGCCCGAATTCGCGGAACAGTCGACCACTTCCGAAGTGCTGGAAACAGGTATCAAGGTTATCGACCTTTTGGCACCTTACGCCAAGGGTGGTAAAATCGGTCTGTTCGGTGGTGCCGGTGTTGGTAAAACCGTTCTGATCATGGAACTGATCAACAACATCGCCAAAGTGCACTCCGGTTATTCGGTTTTCGCGGGCGTTGGTGAACGTACCCGTGAAGGGAACGACCTGTACCACGAGATGATCGAATCCAACGTTATTAACCCCGATGATCTGGAAAAATCACAGGTTGCGCTGGTGTACGGCCAGATGAACGAGCCTCCCGGAGCGCGTATGCGTGTTGCTCTGACCGGTCTGACACTGGCCGAACAGTTCCGCGACCAATCCGGTACCGACGTTCTGTTCTTCGTCGACAACATCTTCCGCTTTACCCAAGCCGGTTCCGAGGTTTCGGCTCTGCTGGGTCGTATTCCTTCGGCCGTGGGCTACCAGCCAACACTGGCGACCGACATGGGTGCGATGCAAGAACGTATTACATCGACCAAATCCGGTTCGATTACATCGGTTCAGGCCGTTTACGTTCCTGCGGATGACCTTACCGACCCTGCGCCCGCGACATCCTTTGCGCACCTTGACGCGACAACCGTTCTGGACCGTTCGATCTCGGAAAAGGGTATCTACCCTGCTGTTGATCCGCTCGGCTCCACATCGCGTCTGATGGACCCATCCATCGTTGGCGAAGAGCACTACAACGTGGCACGTGACGTTCAGGGTATCCTGCAACGCTACAAGTCGCTGCAGGACATCATCGCGATTCTCGGCATGGACGAACTGTCGGAAGACGACAAACTGACCGTTGCCCGTGCGCGTAAGATCGAACGCTTCCTGAGCCAGCCTTTCGACGTTGCGAAAGTGTTCACCGGCTCCGACGGTAAGCAGGTTCCACTGGAAGAGACAATCACCTCCTTCAAGGCGGTTGTTGCCGGTGAATACGATCACCTGCCCGAAGGTGCCTTCTACATGGTTGGCGGCATCGAAGAAGTGAAAGCGAAAGCTGAAAAAATGGCGGCAGACGCCGCTTAAGGAGCGCTGAAAATGGCAGACACAATGCAATTCGACCTCGTTTCGCCCGAGCGGCGGCTGGCCTCGATGCAGGTGACGGCCGTTCAGATTCCGGGTGCGGACGGGGACATGACAGCAATGCCTGATCATGCCCCCACCATCACCACGCTGCGCCCCGGTGTGCTGCGTGTTGAAGGCCCGGAAGGCACTGCTGAGTATGTGGTAACCGGCGGCTTTGCCGAGATTTCTTCCGAAGGCGTATCGGTTCTGGCCGAACGCGCGGTGTCCAAGGGTGATATGACCCAAGAGCATCTGGACGAAATGATCGCCGAAGCCAAAGCCATGTACACGACGGCAAAAGAGGGTTTCGTGAATGAACCTGGCCCCGTAGACGACGCAGCCAAGCTGCTGTCCGACATGGTCGCCATGGGGGACGAAATCGGCTTGTCGAGCAAGCAACCCAGCCTCTGACGTTTCCTTGCCCGTTTTGATGAAAAGGCCCTGCATCCGCGGGGCCTTTTCTATTTGTTAACCTTAACTTATGGTTGTCGGATTGTAGGGGTAGGACAGGTTGGGGCAGGCCATCACCATGAAAAGAATGAACGCAAGCAGCGTTGGTATCGATAGCGGAGAAACGGTGTTGTTCTCCGATTTTCAGGATGGTGGCGAGATGTGGACGGGGAAGGGCCAGCGCGAGCGGCGCAACCATATCACCTTCTCCACGCCGTACCGCGATATCCCCACGGTACACGCCTCGCTTGCGCTGTGGGACGTGGATAACGCCACGGTCATGCGCGCGGATTTGCGATCAGAGAATGTTACGAAAGAGGGATTTGAACTGGTGTTCCGCACCTGGGGCGATACGCGTATCGCGCGCGTCAGGGCGTCTTGGATGGCCATCGGGCCGTTGCCGCAGCAAGACGACTGGGAGCTTTAAGCAGCGCCCCCAGCCGTTGTTTCAGGGGCGCTTAGCCGGGTTTGTACATGCCGTCGTAGATCGGCTCTAGCGTGTCGGCGTCGAACAGGGACGAGACCGAGGTGCCGTTCCAGATGTTCAGGATCGCCTGCGCAAAGATCGGCGCTGTGGGCACGATCCGGATGTTTGTAGCTTGCTTGACGGCGGGCGTCGGCGCGATGCTGTCCGTGATGACCAGCGATTTCATCACCGAATTGCTAACGCGTTCGACCGCAGGGCCGGACATAACGCCGTGGCTGATGTAGGAGTGGACTTCCTTCGCGCCGTTTTCCATCAGCACTTCGGCCGCTTTGCACAGGGTGCCGGCGGTGTCACAGATGTCGTCCACGATCAGGCAGACTTTGTCGGTCACATCGCCGATCACGGTCATCTCTGCAATCTCGCCGGGCTTTTCGCGGCGCTTGTCCACGATGGCGAGGGGGGAGTTGATGCGCTTGGCCAGTTCGCGTGCGCGGGCCACGCCGCCCACATCCGGAGAGATGACCATCAGCTCGTCCATGCGGCCCTTGAATTCGTTCTGGATGTCCAGCGCAAAAACGGGGGAGGCATAGAGGTTGTCGACAGGGATATCGAAGAAACCCTGGATCTGTGCGGCGTGCAGGTCCATCGTCAGGATACGCTCAATGCCGCTGCCGACCATCATATTCGCGACCATCTTGGCGGTGATTGGCGTGCGTGCCTTGGTGCGGCGGTCCTGACGGGCATAGCCGAAATAGGGCAGAACAGCCGTGACACGCGCCGCAGAGGACCGGCGCAGCGCGTCGGCCATGACCAGCAGTTCCATCAGGTTGTCATTGGCGGGGTTCGACGTTGGCTGGATGATGAACATATCCTCGCCGCGGACGTTCTCGTAAACCTCCACAAAGATTTCGCCGTCATTGAACCGTTCGACCCGTGCGTCGACCAGCCCTACGTTGACCCCCCGATGCAGCGACATCCGCCGTGCGATGGCTTTGGCCAACGGCATGTTCGCGTTACCTGAGATCAGTTTGGGTTCGGTGGTTTGAGCCATGTGCAAAGGGTCCCTGGATGCAGAACATGTGACAGAATCGTGACGTTGACACCGCTTAGCATGGCCTTACGGTCTGGCAAAGCTGCACAGCCCTGATCGGAGACCCAAATGCCCCATATCGACTATTTTTTTGCGACACTTTCACCATATGCCTATCTGGCGGGAAACCGGCTTGAGGAAATCGCCGCCAAACACGGGGCGACGATCACCTATAAACCTTTCGATCTGATTACCGCTTTCGGGCGCACGGGCGGGCAGCCTCCAAAAGATAGACATCCGTCGCGGCAAGAGTATCGCGCGATTGAACTGCCGCGTCAGGCCAAGAAGCTGGGGATGCCGTTCAACCTCAAACCCGCGCATTGGCCCACCAACGGCGCGCCGTCTTCTTACGCCATAATCGCAGCGCAGAACGAAAGTGGCGACGTAGGCAAGCTGTGCCAGCTGATCATGAAAGCCGTCTGGGCCGAGGAACGCGATATTGCCGAAGATGCGGTCGTGCGCGACTGTCTTGAAAAAGCGGGTTTTGATCCCGCGCTGGCCGACAATGGCTTGCTGCAGGGGGCTGATACCTACGCGCGCAATCTGGAAGAGGCGGTCGAAAAGGGCGTCTTTGGCGCGCCATTCTATATTCTGGACGACGCCCACAAGTTCTGGGGCCAGGACCGGCTTGAAGACCTTGACCTCGTGATGGCAGGTAAATTGTGAGTTCAGGTTTATATACACGGCAATTCGGGCATGGTCCGCGGCAGGCACTGGCTGTTCACTGCACGCTTGCCCATTCCGGCGCGTGGCGCGGCGTGGGCGAGGCGTTGGCGGATGAACTGACGCTGCTGTGCCCCGATCTGCCCTCCCACGGGAAATCCGCCGATTGGGACGGGCAGGGGGACCTTCATGCCTACTCGACCGATCTGGTGCGGGAACTGGTGACCGAACCGATTGATATTATCGGCCATTCTTTTGGCGCGACGATCGGCTTGCGGATTGCCATCGAGACCCCCGAACTGGTGCGCAGCCTGACGATGATCGAACCGGTCTATTTCGCGGCGGCTCTGGCTGACGATCCGGCACGGGTGGCGGCCGCGGATCGCAACTCCGGCGGGTTCGATGCGGCTTTTGACGCGGGCGACCGGATGGAGGCCGCGCGCATCTTCAACACCGGCTGGGGCGATGGCAGCGGATGGGAACAGACGCCGGAAAAGCTGCGCCAGTATATGGCTGACCGTATCCATTATGTGCCCGCCAGCCAGCCGTTTTTGCGGGACGACAATGCCGGATTGCTAGAACCGGGCAAGTTTGCCCGCGCCGCGATGCCGGTGCTGTTGATGGACGGGGGCACATCGGCGGATATGGTAGATGCGATCAGCACGTCCATCGCCCGCCGTTTGCCGAACGTGACACGCAAGGCGATCGAGGGGGCGGGGCACATGGCTCCGATCACGCACCCGCAGGCCGTCGCCGCTGAAATCCGCAGCTTTCTCGAAACGGTATAGCGGTCAGAAATACGATAGGAACTGGTCGATTGCCTCTGTGCCGATCGACCAGTCACAGACCAGCCGCGCGGATAAAGGCTCATTCGGGTCGTCGCCCTCTAATGGGCCGTCCATGACATAGTATTTCGCCCCCGCATCATGCAGCTTCTGGTGGATGCGGCGGGGCCATTTGGCAAAGATCATATTGGCGTCGGGTTTATGCAGCAGCGTTGCCCCTGCGGCGCGCAAACCCTCGGCCAGATGGCGCGCGTTGTCATTGGCCAAGGCGGCGGTTGTCTTCCACAAATCATCCTGCATATAGCCCGCCATCTGCGCAGACAGGAACCGGTGCTTGGAAAACAGATGCGCCCCGCGTTTGCGCCGCAGCTCGAACTCCCAAGCCTTGGCGGGGTCGAAGAAGATCACCGCCTCGACACCCATGCAGCCGTTCTTGGTGCCGCCAAAGCTGACGACATCGACACCCACTTTCCACGTCATCTCTGCCGGGGTGCAGCCCAAGGCAACCAGCGCATTGGCAAAGCGCGCCCCGTCCAGATGCACCGGCAGGTCATAGCTTTTGGCAACAGCGGTGAGGGCGTTCAGCTCTTCCAGCGTGTGGACCGAGCCCCGTTCGGTCACCTGCGTGATCGACACCGGCCCGCGCTGCGCGCCATGTACATTGCCATCGGGGTGTTTCTCGATCGCCTTTGTCAGCGCTTCGGGCGTCATCTTGTCGTCGGTTTCAACCACAGTCAGCTTGGCGGCACCGGCATAGAACTCGGGCGCGTTACATTCGTCTTCGTGGATATGCGAGGTGACGGAGCAAAAGATCGTCTGCCACGGCTGGGTGTAGCACGCCAGCGCGAGCGCATTGGCCGCGGTGCCGGTTGCGACCAGATAGACCGCGGCCTCTGGTGCCTCGAACGCGGTGCGGATCGCGTCGCGGACTTCTTCCATGATGGGATCGTTGCCATAGGGCATCGCGTGTCCGGTGTTTGCCTGAGCAAGACGGTTCATGATCTGGGGGTGAACAGGGCCCGCGTTGTCAGAGGCAAAAAACATCAGGTTGGCTCCTCGATAATGTGGTCTTCCCATTCCTCGAACGGGGTGTCGAATTCCGAGACGGTATTATGCTGCACCGAGATTCCCGCGCGATGCACGCTATCAGGGTCACCGCTTATCAGCGGGTGCCAGTCATACAGCGGCTTGCCCTGCCACAGCAGCCGATAGGCGCAGGTGAGCGGCATCCAATAGGCGTGGGTATCCAGATTGTCGGGCTTCAGAACGATGCAGTCGGGCACAAACTGGTGCCGGTTCTCGTAGTGGCTGCACCGGCAGGTCGCATCATCCAGCAGGCGGCAGGCCACGCGGGTCAGGGCGACTTCTTCGGTGTCTTCGTCTTCAAGCTTGTTCAGGCAGCATTTTCCGCAGCCGTCACACAGCGCTTCCCATTCGTCTTGCGACATCTTGGTGAGCGGCTTCTTTTCCCAGAACCGTTTGGCAAGACCTTTGGCGGCAATCGGATCGGTCATAGCGCGGCCAGAATGCTGCGGGCCTGTGCGCTGTCCGCATCCATCTGGGTGATCAGGGCGTCAAGACTGTCGAATTTTTCCTCGCCGCGCAGGTGGTCGACCAGCGCGACCGAGACATGCTTGCCGTAGAGATCGCCTTTGAAGTCGAAGATGAATGTCTCGAGGTTGGCCGTGTTCTCGCCGAACATCGGGCGCACGCCAAGGCTGGCAACGCCGTGGTAGCGCCCTGCCTGCGGCCCTTCAAGCACATCGACAAGCACCGCATAGACACCAAAGGCCGGCGGGTGCAGCCCGTCGATTGACATATTCGCCGTCGGGTAGCCCAGTTCGCGCCCGCGCTTTTCACCGTGCAGGATCGGGCCTTCAACGCGGTGCCAATGGCCCAGCATCGCGGCGGCGTCGCGGGGGCGTGCCTCTGTCAGCGCGTTGCGGATCGCGGTCGAAGACACGGTATCGGGCCCCTTCGCCATCAGTGGCGCGATGGTCACGCCGAACCCCATCTCGGCACCGAAGGCCTGCAGCTGTTCAGAGGTGCCCGCGCGCGCCTTGCCAAAGCTGAAGTCCGCACCCACGACCACATGGCGCAGGCCCAGCCCATCAACGATCACCTCCTGCGCAAAGGCGCGGGGGCTGAGGCCGGAAAGGGCGGCATCGAACCCCAGCTCATACAGCTTGTCGACGCCGATCTTTTGCAACTGGTGCGCGCGCGCCTCTGCGCCCATCAGACGGAAGGGCGGGGCGTCGGGGGCGAAATATTCGCGGGGGTGTGGCTCGAATGTGACCACGCCCAAGGGCGCGTCGGGCAGGGCGGCACGGGCCATATCGATGACCGACCGATGCCCCAGATGCACCCCGTCGAAATTGCCAATAGCGGCGGTTGCCCCCTGATCGGAAGCGGATACAAATTGATAGTCGCGAATGATTTCCATGCGCTTGGTGGTAGCCCCCTCTGCCGGTGCTGACAAGCAGCGGGGCGGGTCACGGTGCCGAAAAACCGCAGCGTCCCGGGACGGGCGCTGGCGGGAGGGCTATCGTCAGTCGAACTTGCGCGACGGGGCCAGAACGGTTGCTTCGCCAATCAGGACCTTTTTGCCGTCAATCGCACAGTGGCAATCCAGTTTCACACGGCGCTTGTCGAATTCGATATTGGTAACCTTCACCTCGGCATAGACCAGATCGCCGGGGCGCACGGGGGCCAGGAACTTGAGCGACTGCGCCATGTAGACGGTGCCATGCCCCGGCAACTGCTCTCCGATCACGGCTGAGATCAGGCCCGCAGTCAGCATGCCGTGGGCGATCCGTCCCTCAAAGATCGTGTCCTGTGCATAGGCGTCGTCCAGATGTACCGGATTGCGATCAGTGGACACTTGCGCGAACATCTCGATGTCTTCGTCGGTGATGACCTTGCGCAGATAGCGCGTCATGCCGATTTCGATATCTTCAATACAGATCGTTCCACGGGGCAGATTGTCCAACATGCCAGCCCTTTCAGTAATAAAGTGACGCCAGTTTTATCTAGTGTGAAACTTAATTACTTTGCAGGCGCAGAAACGCAAGGAAAAAGTAGGTCAGCGTAGGTGCCCAATTGTGTAGGTCGGAGCCGATGTTTCCTTTTCCAAATAACGGATTAGCGCCTCGGGATCGGGCTGGGTCTGCGTTTCGGTTTCCCGCGCGGCCAGACCGCCAGAGATGAAAAGCGAATCGATATCCTCGCCCATGGCCCCTTTGACATCGGTATGGATGCCGTCACCGATGGCGAGAATGCCATTGTCGGTGATGTCCTTGTCCAATGCGTAGAGCTTGCGGCGGGCCAGGTCATAAATCGGCGGGTGCGGCTTGCCGAAATACAGGCTTTCCCCGCCCATCTCGGTATAAAGCGCCGCGACAGCACCGGCGCACCATTCGCGCACATCGCCACGGTCCACCACGATATCAGGGTTCGCGCAAAGCAGCTTGAGCCCCTTTTGCTTGGCATAAAGCAGTTGCGGGCGCAGCACGGAGGGGTCTTCGGACGGATCGAAAGGGCCGGTGCAAACGATGCCTTCGGCGTCTTCCAGATCAACGCGCTGGATATCGACAGGATCATCAAGCACGTCGCTGGGATCAAAGAAGTGCTTGTCCGTGGGCGGGCCAAGGTGCCAGACCTGCGTGCCCACCATGCCGCGATACATCGCCGTACGCGCAGAATCGCCCGAGGTGGCAATATCGTCCCACGCATCATCCGGTACCCCGAAATGTGCCAGCTGTTTGATCACGCCGTCGCGGGGGCGGGGGGAGTTTGTGACAAGCACGACCTTGCCGCCGCCGTTGCGATAGGCTTGCAGCGCGGTGACCGCATCCGGCAGCGCCTTGACCCCGTCGTGAACGCAGCCCCAAAGGTCGACGAACAAGGCGTCATAGCGGTCAGAGATTTCGAAAAGGTTATTGATAATCTGGGTCATGGGCCGCTTTCCAATCTGCAAGAGCTTTGCACCGCAGAAAGCACACATCCCCCCGCGGGGCAACTGGGCAGCGCAACAGGCCCGCGCCCTGATGCGTGTCAGAGCCGCGCCAACCCCTCCGCGATTTCGCCCGCGATGGCGGCGGCATCCACCCCCTCACGTTCCGCAGAGACGCGCAGCCCCAGCACATCGGACTGGTAGCGCCGCGCCAGACTGCGCGGATCGTGATCAGTGCTGATATCACCGGCGGCTTGGGCTTGGGAAAACAGCTCTGCGAACATCTGCTCCATCTTCAGCAGATGGGCGTTTGCCTTTTGCGCCAGCGGATGACGGTGGGCTTGCAGTTCAAGCAGGGTTTTCGAGAGCATGCAGGCTTTGGCCGGTGCGGTGTCATTCGAAATCACCATGCGGGGAAATTTTTGTAGCGCGGGCAGGGGGCCTTCGTTACGGGCAAGCGTCTTCATCCGCTCTGACCCGTCAGCAGCGTAGCGATCAAGCGCCAGTTCGAACAGCGCAT
Source organism: Sulfitobacter sp. G5_S2_6_S6 (assembly GCF_054968505.1). Classification (NCBI taxonomy): domain Bacteria; kingdom Pseudomonadati; phylum Pseudomonadota; class Alphaproteobacteria; order Rhodobacterales; family Roseobacteraceae; genus Sulfitobacter; species Sulfitobacter sp. G5_S2_6_S6. The sequence goes on along the minus strand of NZ_JBQKUI010000001.1, from coordinate 516,314 downwards.
CCTTTGACCCGAACGCTGCATAGAAGCTGCCCGGCTTCATCTTGAGGCTCGCCTCCAGGTCCTTCAGCGACGTGCCCGCCCAACCGCGTTGCCAGAACAGATCGCGGGCGCGTTCGATCAGATCTTCACGGTCATAGCTGGGTTTGCGGGGCATGGGATCACCTTTTCTTGAATGATTGCTCAATTATATACTTGAGTGATCGCTCAATAAACCCTAAATGTACTTTAGCGAAACATTTACAGGAGCTTTTCCATGTCCTTCCCCTCTCACGATCTTGATACCGCACCCGAAGCCTCCAAGCCGCTGCTTGAGCAGTCGCAAAAGGCCTTTGGCCGTCTGCCCGGTTTGCACAAGGTTCTGGCCGAAAGCCCACAGGCTTACGAAGGCTATCAGGTGCTGCACAAGCTGTTCACCGAAACCGATTTTGATGCGGAAGAGCTGACAGTGGTCTGGCAGGCGATCAACGTCGAGAACGAATGCCACTACTGCGTCCCCGCGCACACAGGTATCGCCAAGATGATGAAGGTATCGGACGAAATCTCCGACGCGCTACGCAACGAAACCGCGCTGCCGACACCCAAGCTGGAAGCGCTGCGCACCTTTACCGTCCAGATGTTCCGCCAGCGCGGCAACGTGTCTGACGATCAGATGAAAGCGTTCTTTGACGCGGGCTATGGCCACCGTGCGGTGCTGGATGTGATCCTTGGGATGGCGCAGAAAACCATCTCCAACTACGTGAACCACGTCGCGCAGACACCCGTCGACGACGTGTTCAAGCCGCTGGCATGGGAACGCGGCGATACCCCATTGAAGGTATAAGCCCCTCGCGCTTCGGCGCGGCGCTGAAACGACAAAAGCCCCCCTGATCTCAGGGGGGCTTTTGCGTTTGTGCCCCCGCCAAGCAGGGAGCCGGATAGGTCCGTTTAGACTTTGATGTTCGGGATGATCTGCTTCTTACGGCTCATCACACCGGGCAGGACAACGCTGTCACCGGTGACGGTCGCGCCAAAGCTTTTCTCAGCCACAGACTTGGTAAAGTCGTTGGGGATCAGCATGGTGGCTTCTTCGTTCAGGATGTCGACTACGAAAAGCAATACCTGATCGGCCCCGTCTTCTGTGGCAACGCCGGGCATTGCGGCCATCAGCGCGTCTTTACGGTTCAGCACGGCTGCGGGCGATGTGGTTTCCAGAACGGAGACGCGGAATTTCTTGCCGTCGACTTCGTATTCTTTCGAATCCATGCGCAGCAGCTCTGCCTCGGTGAAGGACGAGACGTCGGACTTCGCCGCAAACATCTGCGCCGCATATTCAGCGATGTCGACACCCAGATCCTTGGCCAGCGCGTGGGCGATGGCGGTGTCTTCTTGCGTTGTGGTCGGGCTGCGGAATTCCAGCGTGTCGGACAGGATGCAGGTCAGCATCGCGCCTTTGATATTGGTGGGCATCTGCGCCATGTCATCACCGATCATCTTGTACATGATCGTCGCGGTGCAGGCGAGCGTCTCCATCACGATGTTGACGGGGCCTTTGGTTTCAAGCCCGCCCACCAGACGGTGGTGGTCGATGATAGCGGTGATGTCCGCGTCATTGATGCTGGCGGGCAGCTCGGCAGGGTTGTTGGTGTCAACGATCACAACGGGCTGGTCGGCCTGCACGTCGTCGATGATCTGTGGCTTGTCCAGCTTCCAGTGGTCCAGCATGAACAGCGCTTCGGTGTTGGGCTCGCCCAGCAGGGCGGGGGCGGCGTCGACGCCTTTGATTTCATTCAGGTACCATGCCCAGATGATCGGGCTGCCGGTGCTGTCTGTGTCGGGGGATTTATGGCCAAAAACAAGCGTTGTCATAGGAATGTCCTGCAGTGGGAGAGTGTTGATTTGCGCGCCTTATATGGTTGGTTGGCGCAGTTGTCACCACCTGCCTGATAGCCGCGGCTTTGGGGTTCTCAGCAGCGGGGCAAAGCTGGTAGCACTGCACCCATGACAAACCCGCGCGAAACCGACCTTTACCCGCCGATCAAATCCTTTCTCGAGGATCAGGGCTATGTCGTGAAGTCAGAGGTGGGGGCTGCCGATGTCGTGGCCGTTCGCGGGGCAGAGCCGCCGGTGGTGGTAGAGCTGAAGCTGGGCTTTAGCCTCGCGCTGTTTCATCAATGTATCGCGCGTCTGTCGGTCAGCGATGATGTCTACCTGGCGGTCGCCCGTCAGCCGGGCAAACGTTTTGCCAAGGCGGTCAAGGATAACACGGCACTGGCGCGGCGTTTGGGGTTGGGGTTGATCACCGTGCGGCTGCAGGATGGTCTGGTCGAGGTGCATTGCGACCCGGGCCCCTATGCGCCGCGCAAAAGCGCCAAGCGGCAGGCGCGGCTGCTGCGTGAATTCGCACGGCGTCAGGGTGACCCGAATGACGGCGGGCAGACGCGGGCAGGGCTGGTCACCGCCTATCGGCAGGATGCGCTGAAGCTCGCGATGTACCTGTTCGAGGCAGGGGCCAGCAAAGGTGCCCATGTCGCGCGCGAAACCCAGGTTCAGCGGGCAACCGCCATGATGCGCGACAATCACTACGGATGGTTTGAAAAGATCGAGACAGGCATATACGGCCTGACCCCGACAGGTGCCGAAGCCGTTTCCGCCGCGGGGCGGGTGCTTGGGTCGGACTAGCCTGCTCGGGCCACGGGGCAAGTTGGCTAAAATTTTTCAAATTACCGTGGTTGACTAGGGCCGTGCACATCCTTAGCTATCCCTCGTTAGCACTCGGCAGGGCTGAGTGCTAATGGCTGCACCCCTCGACCGGAGGGGCGGCTTGGGAGAATAACTTTGAGCCTTAAGGAGCTGAAAGATGGCATTTAAACCGCTGCATGACCGTGTGCTGGTGCGCCGCACCGAAAGCGAAGAAAAAACCAAGGGTGGCTTGATCATCCCTGATTCCGCAAAAGAAAAACCCTCCGAGGGTGAAGTTGTTTCTTGTGGCGAAGGCGCGCGCAAGGACAGCGGTGAGCTGATCGCAATGGCTGTAAAAGCCGGCGACAAGGTTCTGTTCGGCAAATGGTCCGGCACAGAAGTCACCCTGGACGGCGAAGAACTGCTGATGATGAAAGAAAGCGACATCATGGGGATCCTGTCCTGAGCTCAGGCAGACCGGGGCCTAGCGCCTCACCCAAGATACGCTGACATCAACCCAAGATTTTAGGAGAGACACTATGTCTGCTAAGGACGTAAAATTCGGGACCGACGCCCGTAACAAGATGCTTAAGGGTGTGAACATCCTTGCCGATGCCGTCAAAGTCACACTGGGCCCCAAAGGCCGTAACGTTGTGCTGGACAAATCCTTTGGCGCGCCTCGCATCACCAAAGACGGTGTATCCGTAGCGAAAGAAATCGAACTGGAAGACAAGTTCGAAAACATGGGCGCACAGATGGTCAAGGAAGTTGCTTCCCGGACCAACGACGAAGCGGGTGACGGTACAACAACCGCAACCGTTCTGGCTCAAGCCATCGTTAAAGAAGGCATGAAATCGGTTGCCGCTGGCATGAACCCGATGGACCTGAAGCGCGGCATCGACATGGCGACCACCACTGTCGTCGAAGCGATCAAAGCAGCAGCGCGCCCTGTCAACGACAGCGACGAAGTTGCCCAAGTCGGCACCATCTCTGCAAACGGCGAGAAAGAAATCGGCCGTCAGATCGCGGACGCGATGCAGAAAGTCGGCAACGAAGGTGTGATCACCGTCGAAGAGAACAAAGGTCTGGAAACAGAGACCGATGTTGTTGAAGGCATGCAGTTTGACCGCGGTTACCTGTCCCCTTACTTCGTCACCAACTCCGACAAGATGACTGTCGAGCTGGAAGACGCGATCATCCTGCTGCACGAGAAAAAACTGTCCTCGCTGCAGCCAATGGTTCCCCTGCTTGAGCAAGTGATCCAGTCGCAAAAACCACTGCTGATCATCTCCGAAGATGTTGAAGGCGAAGCGCTGGCAACTCTGGTTGTCAACAAACTGCGCGGCGGCCTGAAAATCGCAGCGGTCAAAGCACCTGGTTTCGGCGATCGCCGCAAAGCCATGCTGCAAGACCTTGCGATCCTGACAGGTGGTCAAGTGATCTCCGAAGATCTGGGCATGAAGCTCGAGTCCGTTACAATGGACATGCTGGGTTCGGCAAAGAAAGTCACCATCACCAAAGACGAAACAACAATCGTTGACGGCGCTGGCGAGAAGGCAGAGATCGAAGCACGCGTTGCTCAGATCCGTAACCAGATCGAAGAAACCACATCCGACTACGACAAAGAAAAGCTGCAAGAACGCGTTGCCAAACTGGCAGGCGGTGTTGCCGTGATCCGCGTTGGCGGCATGTCCGAAGTTGAAGTCAAAGAGCGCAAAGACCGCGTTGATGATGCCCTGAACGCGACACGTGCCGCTGTTCAAGAAGGTATCGTTGTTGGTGGTGGTGTTGCACTGGTCCAAGCGGGCAAAAAGCTCGAAGGGCTGACAGGCGACAACGCAGACCAGAACGTTGGTATCGGCATCGTCCGCAAAGCGCTCGAAGCGCCTCTGCGTCAGATCGCTGAAAACGCTGGTGTTGACGGTTCCGTAGTGGCCGGCAAAATCCGCGAAAGCGACGACCTGAAGTTCGGCTTCAACGCTCAGACCGAAGAATATGGCGACATGTTCAAATTCGGTGTTATCGACCCTGCCAAAGTTGTGCGTACAGCGCTGCAAGACGCGGCATCCGTTGCTGGTCTGCTGATCACAACCGAAGCCATGGTTGCCGACAAACCGTCGAAAGACGGCGGCGCAGCCGGCGGCATGCCCGACATGGGCGGCATGGGCGGCATGGGCGGCATGATGTAAATCACGCCGCGGGGGCGATCACGCCCTTGTGCTGACAGAATGAAGGGGCGCATCACCAGATGCGCCCCTTTTTCGTGGTACGTCGCGCGTCGGTAGCCTAAGCAGTCGCCATGCGTATCTTCTTGCTCACCGCCCTTGTGATGGTCGCCTTCGCGGCCAACTCTGTCCTGACCCGCTTTGCCATCGCGGGCGGGCATATTGACCCCACCGGATTTGCCGTTGTGCGGGTGTTGTCAGGGGCGGTGCTCTTGGCGCTGCTGGTCGTGCTGCGCGGCGGGCGGGTGCCCTTGCTGCGACGTCAACAGGGGCTGGGGGCGGTCACGCTGGCCGTCTATATCGTAGGTTTCTCGCTCGCCTATCTCACGCTGGACGCAGGCTTGGGCGCGCTGATCCTGTTCGGTGTGGTTCAGATCGCCATGTTCGCCCATGGTGCGCTGTTCGGCGTGACACCGACACCGCGCAAGCTATTGGGGGCGGGGGTGGCCTTTGCCGGATTGGTGCTGGTGCTCTGGCCGTCGCAAGGCGTGGCGGTTGACCCATTGGGCGCCGTGTTGATGATCGCCGCAGGGCTCGGCTGGGCCGCCTATACGATCATTGGCCGAGGTGCGTCTGACCCGCTGGCAGGCAGCGCGGGGAACTTTGTGATCTGCACGCCCTTGGTCGCTATGCTGCTGCTGGTGCAGCCGACATTCTATACCCCCACGGGCATTGCTCTTGGCGTGGTCTGCGGGGCCGTCACCTCGGGCCTCGGATACGCGCTGTGGTATGCGGTGCTGCCAAGGCTTGCGCAGGCGACGGCGGCGGTGGTGCAACTGTCGGTGCCGGTCATCGCGATCCTTGCCGGTGCGCTTTTGCTGGCAGAGCCTTTGGGCGCAAAGGTGGTCATTGCCACCGCGTTGGTGCTTGGCGGAATCGGGCTGGCGGTCAGCGCACGGTCGGCTCCAGCGGGTCGTAGCTGATCGGGTCGTTGCCAAAGGCGACCTGCGCCAGACTGTCCGGCTTGACCCGCAGACCGCGCATCTCGTCGGGGGTGACCCAGCGGCGGTCGGTCACGATCCTTTCGGCGTCCTGCCACGCGGGGTCCACATCGGCAGAGCCGGTCACCGTGCAGCGAAAGTAGATATCCACCTGATGGAAATCCCCCTCGGGGTCGTGGAATTCATTTACCAGACAGGGTACCCCCACGGCGATCTGCAGGCCGGTTTCCTCAAACACCTCGCGGATCAGATTGTCGGGCAGGGCGCTGCCGCGTTCTACCCCGCCACCGGGCGCGCACATCAGGTCGCTTTTGCCATCGGGATAGGCGTTGACCAGCAGCAAGCGGCCTTCATGGACCAACACGGCACGAACCGCCAAACGCGGGCTATTTTCCGCCATCTTACCCTCAATCTCGCGGCGCATGCGTCAAAGCATTTCACATGCGGCGTTTTCAGTCTATTTGACCCTAGCTATGAAAACACTGGTCACAATCATTTTCTCGCTTGGCGTGCTGTCGGGCATGGCACAGGCGCAAGCGTCGCTTTCCACAGCCGGAGAGGGGCGCTGCGTGGTGCTGTTGCACGGGCTCGCCCGGACAGAGACCTCCTTTGCCGTGATGGAGGCCGCGCTCGAGACCGAGGGCTACACCGTGGTGCGCCCCGGTTACCCGTCAACCACCGCCCCCGTCGAAGAGCTGACCCGCCGCACCTTGCCCGACGCAGTCGCGGCATGCGGGACGCAAAAGGTGGATTTTGTGACCCATTCCATGGGCGGTATCCTTCTGCGGCAATGGGTTGCCGAAACGGGCGATGCGCGTATCGGCCGCGTCGTCATGCTGGCCCCGCCCAATCACGGCAGCGAGGTCGTGGACACGCTGGGTGATCTTGCCGCCTTTGATTGGATGAATGGTCCCGCAGGGGCGCAGATGGGGACGGGTGAAAACTCCCTTCCGCTGCGGTTGCCTCCGGTTACCTTTGATCTGGGCGTGATCGCGGGCACGCAATCGCTGAACCCCTATTTCTCGTCGCTGCTGCCGGGGCGCGATGATGGCAAAGTGTCCGTCCAATCCGCGCGGGTCGACGGGATGCGCGATTTTCTGATGCTGCCGGTGACGCATACGTTCATGATGTTGAACCCGACGGTGATTGCGCAGACGATGACCTATCTGGACACAGGGAAATTCGACCGGTCGCTGGGGTTCGTGGACGCGGTGCTGGATTCAATCGGCTGCCCCGATGGGGCCTGCTTGCCGGGACAAAAGGCTAACGATGCTGAACGTTGAATTTACGGGGGCGCACGTCCTGGGCGCGGATGTGCTTGAGCCCCGCCCGCTGGCGGTTGCGCAGGGGCTGATTACCGATGTGGCGCAAACCACGCGCGTTGATCTTGACGGTTACATGATCGTGCCGGGGATCGTCGATGTGCATGGGGACGGGTTCGAACGGCACCTCGCCCCCCGTCGCGGTGCGATGAAAACCATGCAAGAGGGTCTGGTCGCCGCCGAGGCAGAGCTGGCCGCCAATGGCATCACCACCGCCGTGCTGGCGCAGTTCATCAGTTGGGAAGGCGGCTTGCGCGGCTATGAATTTGCCGAACAGGTCTTTGGCGCGATCCAGCAGGTGTCGGATACGTTGGTTACGGACCTGCGCGGACAGCTCCGGCTCGAGACGCATCTGCTGGACCTTTACGCCGATCTGCCGCAGCGCATGCAGGACTGGGGGCTGTCCTATGTCGTGTTCAACGACCATCTGCCGCACGACCGGCTGGCGAAAGGGCAGGTGCCCAAACGCATGGTAGGGCAAGCGCTGAAGGCAGGGCGCAATCCGGACGACCATCTGCGGATGATGCAAGACCTGCACGCCCAAAGCGCGGATGTCCCCGGCGCGCTGGACTGGCTGTGCAAGGTGCTGGCGGCGCGGGGCATCCAGATGGGCAGCCATGATGACACCACCGCCGAAGGGCGCGCCCTATGGCGCAAGCGTGGCGTGCGCGTCGCCGAGTTCCCCGAGACGCAGGAGGCAGCCGAAGCCGCAGCGGCGGCGGGGGATTATGTGGTGCTGGGGTCGCCGAATGTGGTGCGCGGCGGGTCGCACAACGGCAATGTTTCCGCGCTTGACCTGATTTCGATGGGGATCGGCGGGGCGCTTGCCTCTGACTACCATTACCCGTCGCCACGACGCGCGGCCTTCATGCTGGCGGATCGTGGCGTATTGCCCTTGGCGCAGGCGTGGCACTTGGTATCGGCAGGGCCCGCGGCGGTGCTGGGGTTGTCGGATCGGGGCGTGATCGCCACCGGAAAGCGGGCTGATCTGCTGGTGCTCGACGCGCAGACGCGCCGTGTGGCCCTGACGATGTCGGGCGGGCGCGTCAGCTATATGTCCGGTGATATTGCCGCGCGGTTCCTAGGCTAGGCCCGCGCGGATAGTGCCCTAGCTGGGCCGTTTGACGATGTTCACATGGCCCATCTTACGGCCCGGTTTGACGTCGGCCTTGCCGTACAGATGCAGCGCCGTGTCGCGCTGTTTCGCCAGCTCGGGCACGCGGTCCATATCGTCGCCGATCAAGTTCTCCATCACCACATCTGCATAGCGGCTGCCGTCGCCCAAGGGCCATCCCGCCACGGCACGGATGTGCTGTTCGAACTGGTCCACCGCACAGCCGTTCTGCGTCCAATGACCCGAGTTATGCACCCGTGGCGCGATCTCGTTCACGATGAAACCTTGCGGCGTGACGAAGAGCTCGACCCCCAGCACGCCGACATAATCCAGTGCATTCAGGATCTTGGCGGCCAGCAGGACCGCATCCATGCGCTGTGCGGCGCTTAGCCGGGCAGGGACGGTGGTGGTGTGCAGGATACCATCGCGGTGCACATTCTCGCCCGGATCGAAACAGGCAACCTCGCCCGAGGGGCTGCGCGCGGCGATCACGGACACTTCGGCGGTGAAGTTCACAAAGCCTTCCAGCACCGCAGGATTGCCAGCCATATCTGCCAAGGCCCCCGCCGCATCATCCGCGCTGCGCAGGCGCGACTGCCCCTTTCCGTCATAGCCGAAGCGACGGGTTTTCAGGATCGACGGCGCGCCGATGGTCGTCATCGCGGCCTCCAGATCGGCGGCATTGGCGATATCGGCAAAGGGGGCGACAGTCAGGCCCAAACCTTCGAGGAACTGTTTCTCCACCAGACGGTCCTGACTGGTGCGCAGCGCCTCGCGGTTGGGACGGATGGGGGTGATGTTTTCGATCACATCCAGCGCATCTGTCGGGATGTTTTCAAACTCGAAGGTGACAATATCAACCGATTTGGCAAAGGCGGTCAGCGCGTCGACGTCATCATAGCCAGCGGTGGTCAGCGCATGGGCGACATCACCTGCAGGTGGGTTGGCACCGGGTTCAAAGATATGCGTGCGAAACCCCAGACGTGCGGCAGCAACGGCCAGCATGCGCCCCAATTGCCCGCCGCCCAAAATCCCGATGGTGGCCCCTGTCTTCAATGCTTCAGTCATCCGAAGGCTCCTCTGGGATAGACGCGCTAAGCGCATCGCGCCAAGCGTCAAGACGGGCGGCAAGGGCAGGGTCTTGGAGGGCCAGAATGCCCGCCGCCATCAACGCGGCATTCGCAGCACCTGCCACACCGATCGCCATCGTCGCGACCGGAAAGCCCCGGGGCATCTGCACAATAGAATAAAGCGAATCCACACCCGACAGCGCCTTGGTCTGCACCGGTACGCCGATCACCGGCACGCGGGTCTTGGACGCCATCATGCCGGGCAAATGCGCAGCACCGCCCGCACCGGCGATGATCACCTGCAGGCCACGGTCGGCGGCGGTTTTCCCATAGCTCCACAACCGGTCGGGGGTGCGGTGTGCCGATACGATCTTGGCCTCGTAAGCGATACCAAGTTCATCCAGCAGCGTCGCTGCCTCGCGCATCGTGGCCCAATCGGACTGCGAGCCCATGATGATGCCGACAGGTGGATTTTCCATGAAAAAGGGCCTTTGCTAGAGCGTATAAGAAGCGCGCACTATAGCCATGATCGCCCGCGTGGCAATCCGCTGGCGGGCGCTGTCAGGCGGTAATATCGGGGGTCAGCCGGTCTTCGATCTGGGCAATCAGGTCTTTCAGGCGCAGCTTGCGTTTTTTCAGCCGCTGCAGCGTCAGTTGATCGCCCGTCCCCTTGTCGACCAGCGCCTGAATGGCATCGTCCAGATCGCGATGCTCGCGGCGAAACACCTCAAGCTCGACACGCAGGACATCGTCATTCTTCATCGACAGGTCGGAGGGAGGATTCATAAGTTTGGCTGATTCTTGCTATATCTAGGCCTGCGAATATAGGCGGTTGCAATTCAAAGGCATAGCCCTTGCGTCCTGCCCCCATGGCCCCCATATTTGACGCAGGTCGCCGAATACGGGGCCGGATGACTGACTGTCGCTTATCTTAAAGGACGTGTCTTATGACGAAATTAACGCTGGCTTCCTACCCGCATATGCTGGGTTTCGAGCAGTTGGAACGGGTGATGGAACGTACGGCGAAGGCCGGAAACGAAGGCTATCCACCGTTCAACATTGAACAAACATCGGACTATAGCTACCGCATTACGCTTGCGGTTGCAGGTTTTGCGGAACAAGATCTCTCTATAACCGTTGAGGATAGACAACTTGTGATCCGTGGCCGTCAGGTCGACACGCAAGAAGACCGAATCTTTTTGCACCGCGGGATTGCCGCACGCCAGTTCCAACGATCCTTCGTACTGGCCGACGGTGTAGACGTTGGCGAAGCGCTGATTGAAAACGGCCTACTACACGTCGATCTCACCCGCGCGAAGCCCGAAAAGGTCGTTCAGACCATCAAGATCAGAAAAGGGGAACAAAATGCATAACGAAGAAACGCATGTTCAGGACCGTACCGTCTACGTCAAGATGATTGCCGTGTCCGACCTTCCCCTCGAAGTGCGCGAGCAGGCGGAAGGGCTAAAACAGCTATACGCCGTGCATGACGCCGAAGGGCAGCAGCTGGCGCTGGTCGGTGACCGCAAGCTCGCCTTTAGCCTCGCGCGCGATCATGACTACGCGCCCGTTATGGTGCATTAAGTCCTAACATCGATAATTAAACAAAAAGGGTCGCTGATTTGCGGCCCTTTTTTTGTGCACGGCATCCAACAACACGCACGAAAAAGGCCAGCCTATGAAGGCTGGCCTTTCTGTATTCGACTTGGCGAAAGAGTTACCCCTTGATCAGCCCCATGCTTTCCAGCTTGAGCAGCACCTGATGGGCGCAATTGTCGACGTCGACATTCTCTGTCTCAACGCGCAGTTCGGGGGTTTCGGGAACGTCATAGGGGTCTGAGATCCCTGTGAATTCCTTGATCTTGCCCTCACGCGCCAACTTGTACAGACCCTTGCGGTCGCGGCGTTCGCATTCCTCGATGGAGGTGGCGACATGCACCTCGACGAAGGCACCAAAGCTTTCCACGTCTTCGCGCACGGCGCGGCGGGTGGTGGCGTAAGGCGCAATCGGCGCGCAGATGGCGATGCCGCCGTTCTTGGTGATCTCGGACGCGACATAGCCGATGCGGCGGATGTTCAGATCGCGGTGCTCTTTGCTAAAGCCCAATTCCGACGACAGGTTCTTGCGGACGATATCGCCATCCAGCAGCGTGACGGGACGGCCGCCCATCTCCATCAGTTTGACCATCAAAGCATTGGCGATTGTCGATTTCCCCGAGCCGGAAAAACCGGTGAAGAAGACGGTAAAGCCCTGCTTGTTGCGTGGCGGCTTGGTGCGGCGCAGCTCTTCAACCACCTCGGGGAAGGAGAACCATTCAGGAATTTCCAGCCCTTCCTGCAAACGGCGACGCAACTCGGTGCCCGAGATGTTGAGGATGGTGATGTCATCCTTGTCTTCGATCTCGTCAATCGCCTCGTATTGCGCGCGCTCGGCCACCCAAACCATATGTTTGAAGTCGACCATTTCGATGCCCATTTCTTCCTCGTGGGCGCGGAACAGATCCTGCGCGTCATAGGGGCCATAGAAATCATCACCGGCAGAGTTCTTGCCGGGGCCCGCATGGTCGCGGCCCACGATGAAATGGGTGCAGCCGTGGTTCTTGCGGATCAGACCGTGCCACACGGCCTCGCGGGGGCCGGCCATGCGCATGGCGAGGTTCAGCAGGCTCATTGCGGTGGTGGCGGCGGGGTATTTGTTCAGCACGGCCTCGTAGCAGCGCACGCGGGTAAAGTGGTCCACATCGCCGGGCTTGGTCAGACCGACAACGGGGTGGATCAGCAGGTTCGCCTGCGCTTCACGCGCGGCGCGGAAGGTCAGTTCCTGGTGCGCGCGGTGCAGGGGGTTGCGGGTCTGGAAGGCCACAACCTTGCGCCAACCCATCTTGCGGAAATAGGCGCGCAGCTCATTCGGCGTGTCGCGACGCGCCTTGAAATCATAGTGGACGGGCTGCTGGATGCCAGTCACAGGGCCGCCCAGATAGACGTTGCCCGCGGTGTTGTGCAGATAGTTCACCGCCGGATGCGCGCTGTCATCCGCGCCAAAGACTTTCTCTGCCTCGCGGGCCTTGTTCGGGACCCAACGGTCGGTGACGGTCATGACCGCCAAGATCACGCCTTCCTGATCGCGCAGCGCAATGTCCTGCCCGATCTCGAGCCCTTCGGCAAACTTCTCGGACACATCAAGGTTGATCGGCATCGGCCACAGCGACCCATCCGCCAGACGCATGTTTTCGACAACACCGTCATAGTCTTCTTCGGTCAAGAAACCCTTAAGAGGGTTGAAGCCACCGTTCATCAGCAGCTCTAGATCGCAGATCTGGCGCGGCGTCAGGTCATGGCTGACCAGATCACCAGCTTCCACCTTCAGCTTCTGCGCCGAGTCGTAAGAGACGTAGAGTTCAGGGATCGGAGCAAGGTTGGGCGTTTGCATGGGCGTCTCGCAATTTTTTAGGTTCAAATTCGAATATTCGGGCTGATAGACCGCACCGATTGGGCTAGGCAACCTTTGTAGCCGCTTTGCGGCGAATTACGGACAGCGACGTGTTTTTTGCTGGGAAAAGGCAATCTTATCCCAGCAAACGCCATCCTAGGCGAACGTTATGCGTCGTCTTTTACCTCGGCTCCATAGCCAAGCGGCAGCGATGTGTCTTTGCCTTCGTCATCGCCAACTTTCGCAAGGAATCGTTCAGCCTCTAGCGCGGCCATGCAGCCCATGCCGGCGCTGGTCACGGCCTGACGGTACTTGTGGTCGGTCAGGTCGCCCGCCGCGAACACACCGGGGACAGAGGTTTCGGTGCTGTCCGGCTTGGTGACGACATAGCCGCCCATATGCGTTTCCAGCGTATCCTTGACCAATTCATTCGCGGGCGCGTGACCGATGGCGACGAAAACACCTTTGCATGGAATATCGGTGATCTCGCCGGTTTCGACGTGCTTGACCTTGACCCCTTCGACACCAAGCGGCGCATCGGTGCCATAAACTTCATCCAGTTGGTGGAACCACAGCGGTTCGATCTTTGGATTTTTCATCAGCCGGTCGATCAGGATCTTCTCGGCGCGCAGCTCGTCCCGGCGGTGGATCAAAGTGACCTTGGAGGCGAAGTTGGTCAGGAACAGCGCTTCTTCCACGGCGGTGTTGCCACCCCCGATGACCACGATTTCCTGATTGCGGTAGAAGAAGCCGTCGCAGGTGGCGCAGGCCGAAACGCCGAAGCCTTTGAACTTCTCTTCGGTCTCAAGCCCCAGCCATTTTGCCCGTGCGCCTGTTGCGAGGATCACAGCGTCGGCCACATAGGTCGTGCCGCTGTCGCCCTTGGCGTGGAAGGGGCGGCTGGACAGGTCCAGATCGGTGATGATGTCGCCGATGATCTCGGTCCCCATCGCCTTGGCGTGGTCCTGCATGCGGATCATCAGATCGGGGCCCTGGACCTCGCTGTCGCCGGGCCAGTTTTCAACCTCGGTCGTGGTGGTCAACTGCCCGCCCGGTTCGATGCCTTGTACAAGGATCGGGTTCAGCATCGCGCGGCTGGCATAGACACCGGCAGTATATCCGGCAGGGCCGGAGCCGATGATCAAAAGCTTGGTTTCGCGAGTTTCGGCCATGATAAAGAACCCCAGAATGTATAATTTGTTGCGTTCCAACCGATATAGACGCCCCTCGGGTTGCCTTAAACCCCAAGTTTGCATATCCGCCCTGCAAAGATCGCCGTCATCGAAAATGCGGTTGATTTTTGCTTGAATTCAGAACATTGCGCACCGGCGAAAGATTATTGCGTCCAACGATGTTGGTGCTATAACAATTGAAAATCCTATGGGGGTATTATGGCAGGGACGCGGCTTGATCCGATTGATCGGAAAATTTTAGCCGAATTGCAGGCGGACGGGCGCATGACCAACGTTGAGTTGGCCAAACGTGTAGGCATCTCTGCACCGCCGTGCCTGCGCCGGGTCCGGACCCTTGAGGAAAGCGGATATATCCGCGGCTACCACGCGAATGTTAACGCGCGTGAGCTGGGGTTCGAGGTACAGGTCTTCGCGATGGTCGGTCTAGCCAGCCAGGCTGAATCCGACCTCACCGCCTTTGAAGAGAAGTGCCGCAACTGGCCGCTGGTCCGCGAATGTCACATGCTCAACGGCGAGGTGGATTTCCTGCTGAAATGCGTCGCCCCCGATCTGTCGAGCTTCCAGAGCTTTCTGACCGGACAATTGCTGACGACGCCCAATGTGGAAAGCGTCAAAACCAGCCTTGTGATCCGCCCGGCCAAAGATGAACCGGGCGTGCCTTTTGATGTGCTGGAAAGCCGTCTGAAAAGCGAACCCTAAAGGCTATTGCGCAGCGTAGATCGGGTCTGACCGTTCTGACGCGCGGGGGTGACACAGCGGGCCAAAATCCTTGGCACTACTGATATGCGGAAACATTGATAAAAACGCGTCACGTTGATGCAGCGGCAGGGCTGCGATTGTCGACGGGCCGGGGTGAAATGTCTCCATCTCCAGACCGCTGACGCTGATCGCGGCATGACGGGCAAGACCCAAGTGATACAGCCGTACCGGCGTCGGAGGCTGAATTTCGATTATATTCACCCCGTCCACCAGATCTCGCATCAGGGTAAAGACCTTGCGCGTCTGCTTTGCGCCGCGAAGACTTTGTGGCGTATGCAGGATGCGCGCAGCGGGGCCGAAGGTCAGGAAACCAGAGGGGCGGGCCAGCCCCAGACTGTCCGCCATGACCCGTACAAGCGGCGTGCGATGGCCGATATCCGCAGGGACGAACTTGCTTGATCCAACCCAAAGAAGCGGAGTGTGCAGCCCGTCGGCCTGTACGATCCGGTCACCCGGGCAAAGATCTTCGACCGGGATTTCCCCTTGGGTCGTGCGGATCAACGTACCATGGGCGAAAGCGGAAAACGGTTCTTCGAACAACGGTGTGGCAGGGGCGTAGCCTTCGGTCACAAAGACGGAGCCGTCCTGACGCAGCACCGCAATCTCATACGCGCGGGTGCGTCCGGTAGATCTGGCACGCGCTTCCCGCAGAACCGAACGCGAGGCTGCGGATTGCGCCGTATGTGTAGGGGAGGGGGCAAAATCAGGGGCAGTATGCAATGTCATAACGTGACCTTTATATGGTCGATCCCACGTGCCTAGCCCCCGCTGAAACACCTGCGATCCGGATTAATCCGCGCGAGAGAGGCCCGCGCGCAGAGAATGTTTGTGATCGGTCTCAAACCATCTGTGCGGACAGGCACCCGCCCGCCGCGCGCAGAGTCACCGGCGGCCCGTGACCCCCCGGGCCATAAGCCGACCCTGTTCAGGCGGCTTTTTGCTGGGACGTCAGGGCAGCGCGTTTCGCGATAAACGCGGCGCGGCGTGTGCCACGGGACCAAGGCAGGTTCACGCCTTCCTTGTTGGAAGCGTCGATAACCGATTTGATGAAGCGTGCGTTGGTTTTCATGCTCTGTATCCTATTGTCTATGGGCAATGCCCTTTCGTCGAGGATCACTATGCAAATGCTTTCGGGCACCGATTGGGCATTTCGCGAAAAAATACAGATAATTCGAGCAAACCTGAGAGCGGTTTGTGGCACGGCCTCAAAAGCGCGAAACACCCTTGAATTTATGACCTGTGGTAGAAAATGCGCCGCCATTCAAACAGGCTGCTCGCTGGCTATGGGGCGAAATTTGGGCAGGTGCCTGTCGCATTGCTGCCTAAATTCACGCTGCTACAGCACAATCGCAGCGATCAGCCGGCCATAGTCAGCCTCTTTCGCGTGGGTGCTGCGACGGTAGCTATAGAAACGATCCGCATCGCTATAGGTGCAGTGGCGCGTCCATTCCGCATGGCCCACACCTGCCGCGCGCAGGCGGTTCAGGCCAAAGCCCGCAAGGTCGAATTGCATCCGGTCATCGGCACCATTTGCAAAATAGCGGGCGAATGTCGGATCTTCTGCTAGGAAGGCGTCGATGAACTCTGGCCCGACCTCATAGGCGCGCTGGCTGATGCAGGGGCCGATCACTGCTGTGATATTGTCGCGCGTGGCCCCAAGGTCTTCCATCGCCTCGACTGTGGCCGTCAGCACCCCGTCAAGCGCGCCGCGCCAACCGGCATGCGCCGCCCCGATCACGCCGGCTTCGGCGTCGTGGAACAGCACAGGCTGGCAATCGGCGGTCAGGATCGACAAGGCCAGCCCCGGTGTCGCGGTGACCAGTGCATCGGCGCGGGGTTTCTCGTTCAGGGGGCCATCGACGCTAATGACGGTGGCGGAATGGATCTGATGCACGCCAACCAGATGGTCCGGTGCCACGTCCATTGCATCGGCGACACGGGCACGATTGATCTCTACGACCTCGCGCTGGTCCGAGCTGCCAACCCCGCAATTCAGCCCGGCAAACACGCCAGAGGAGGCACCGCCGCGGCGCGTAAAGAACCCGTGGCGCACGTCGCCAAGACTATCGGAGGTGAGTATTTCCAGCGTCATGGTTCCAATCCTGGGGGCGGGCTATGGTGCGGAGGATAAATCCCCATCACTTTAAACAAATTTCCCATTTCTGACGGATGCGTCAAGCGTCTATGTGCGGCGACATGGGCGTTCAGCGCGTCCTCGGTCATGCCCTTGGCAAGGGTCTGTGCGCGTTGAGTGATCCCGAGGCGTTCAAGAAAGACGCCCTGCGGGGTGATGCGAGTGTGGCTGGCCGGTGCGGCTGCGAGGGCAAGCTTTTCAAAATCGACGTGTGCTGTCAAATCGGCTTGGCCGGGAGCGGCCAGCGGATCGGCTTTTTCATGCCCCCGCAGCGCCTGCAAGGTATCGCCCAGACTGTGCCAGTCGCCATAATCCACGATCAGCGCGGCGCCGCCGTGGGTCGCGATCCGTTCCGACACGGGGTGGAGGATCGGCGCAAGCTGCGTGCAATCCTCGACCAGATCGCCGGGCGTGGTATCGGCCAGCCGGTCGGCCAGCGCGGGTTGCGGCAGCTCGGGCCCCAGCCCAAAGCTCAACGCGCCGTCCGCCAGCCCAACCTGCCGTTCGCGCCACGATGTTTCGCCACGGACGAACTGGCGGATCGGCAGCGCGTCGAAAAATTCATTCGCCACCAGAAAAAGCGGCTGGTCGGGCAGCGCGTCGGTCCTGTCGGCCCAGATCACCTGATGCCCCGCAAGGGTCTTGGCCTGGGCATCGCGCAGCGTCGGGGACGCCTCTACCAGCGTAATTTGCGCCGCCTCGATAAAGCCGGGCACGTTGCGGGTCGCGCGCAGGATATCGGCCATCAGGGTGCCGCGGCCGGGGCCAAGCTCGGCCAAGGTGAAGGCCGTGGGCGCGTCTTGGGCGAGCCAGCTCTGCGCGAGACACAGGCCCAACAGCTCTCCGAACATCTGGCTGATCTCGGGAGCAGTGGTGAAATCGCCTTGGGTGCCAAAGGGGTCACGGGTGGTATAATAGCCCTGCGTCGGATGCAGCAGGCAGGTGGCCATATATTCGTCGATCCGCATCGGCCCGTTGGACGCGATGCGGCTGTGTAGAATGTCGCGTAGTGTGGTCATGCCTTGCGCGTCGCCCGCAAGATCAGGAACACCCCGATGGCAATCATCGGCAGGCTCAGCAGTTGGCCCATGGTCAGCCCCCAGCCGTTTACATGCCACGCCAGCCCCAGCGGGTTGTCGGCGCTGACAAATTGCGCATCCGGTTGGCGTACGAATTCGACGATGAAACGCGCGGCCCCGTAGCCGGCCAGAAAGACGCCGCCGATCAGCCCCTCCGATTTCAGCCCGCCGCGCCGCCATGCCAGATAGATCAGCAGGGCCCCAAGGATCAGCCCCTCAAGCAGCGCCTCATATAGCTGCGAGGGATGCCGCGCACAGATCGTTGCAATGTCCGGGCAGTCCTGTGCGGCCACCGTGGGAAAGGCCACGCCCCAGGGCAGATCAGTGGGGCGGCCCCAAAGCTCTGCATTGATGAAATTCGCCAGACGCCCCAGAAACAGGCCGGGTGCCAGCCCCAGACAGACGACATCACCGGTCGAGATCGTGCTGATGCCGTGACGTTTGGTATAGGCGATACCCGCAAAGATCACCCCAAGCGCGCCGCCGTGGAACGACATGCCCCCCTCCCAGATCCGCAGGATCTGCGCGGGATTGCTGAGGTAATAGCCCGGTTGATAGAATAGTACATATCCCAGACGCCCGCCCAGAATGACGCCGAGAATGACCCAGAAAAGCAGATCCTCGACCTGCTGTTTGGTCATGACGGGGGTATTGCCCGCCCAAAGCCGGGGCCGTTCAACGGCGCGCACAACGATGCGCCAGCCAACGAGGATGCCGACGATATAGGCCAGCGCATACCAGCGCAGGGCGACGGTCATGCCAAACAATGTGAACGAGAAAATCTCGGGCGATAGGTCGGGGAAGGGGAGCATTGCATTCATGCGCTGATTGAGCCTGACCGTAAACGGAAGTCAACCTTGCGAGAACCCGCTTTGCACACCATATAGTGAGCAACAGCCGATCAGGAGAGAATGACCATGCAAACGCGCAACAAGATTTTCGACGACATCTCGCAGATGATGACCAATGCCATGGGCGTGGCCCAAGGGGCCAAGACCGAAGCAGAGACCGCGATGAAGGGAATGCTGGACCGTTGGCTGGCAGACCGTGATTTTGTGACACGCGAAGAATTCGATGCGGTGCGCGCCATGGCGCAAAAAGCCCGCGAAGAGAATGAAGCGCTGAAGGCGCGGCTTGATGCGATGGACAGCAAGGGCTGATCGCCGCGCTCATCCTCGGCCAACTTTGTACGATGTGATCCGCACCCGCCTTTTGGCGGGTGTGTTCGTTTTTGGGGTGGCACCTTCGCCTCTAATGCTGTCTGTCGGGGTCAGTGCTCTATAGATGGGGGGTTATGCTGCTTTTATCCACAAGATACTGAGGTTATCCCCTATCTTTCGTGGTTACCCCCAGAAAAAGACTTGCCTCAGGGCCGCGTTGCGCGCACCATATTTGGTATAGGTCGCTAAGAGCTTCGGCGATTTATGGTAGATGCACCCATGTATTGATGTGCCTGCGCATATGAATACCCGGATCCAAAGAGGTGACCACATGGCCCTGACAGAGCAGTATCTTGAAGAAGACATTCACCCCATCGACATCGTAGAAAATCTCGCGGCGTATCACGACTGGGACTTCGACCGTATATCGGACGAACAGATCGCGATGGCCGTCGAAGGGCAGTGGCGGACCTATTCCATCACCCTCGCGTGGTCGCCCTTTGACGAAACCCTGCGCCTTGTCTGCACCTTCGAAATGGATCCGCCCGCGGAAAAACTGCCGGTGCTCTATCACTTGCTCAACGATGTGAACGATCAATGCTGGACCGGTGCCTTCACCTATTGGCCGGAACAAAAGCTGATGGTTTATCGCTATGGGCTGGTTCTTGCCGGGGGGCAGGATGCCTCTGCGCAGCAGATTGATACCATGATCAACGCCGCCGTGAGCAACGCAGAGCGGTATTATCCCGCGGTGCAGCTGGCGGTTTGGGGCGACCAGACCCCCCGACAAGCCCTTCAGGTTGCCATTGCAGAGGCGTACGGCCACGCATAGGTGTATCCCCGAATGTTAATTTAGGGGTACAGATATGAAAGATACGCGCATCGCCAAAGACGGTTTGGTTCTACTGGGCTGTGGCAAGATGGGATCCGCGATGCTGGCGGGCTGGCTGGCACGCGGGCTTCCGACATCTTCGGTATATGTCATCGATCCGAAACCCTCTGATTGGTTGAAAGAGCAGGGCGTGCAGTTGAACGTCGATCTGCCCAAGGAGCCCGCTGTGGTTCTTGTGGCGGTGAAGCCGCAGATGATGGGTGACGCGCTGCCCACGTTGCAGGCCATGGGCAACGGCAAGACGGTTTTTGTAAGCGTCGCCGCCGGCACCACCATCGCGACGTTTGAGAAAACGCTGGGGGAACAGACGCCGATCGTGCGCGCCATGCCCAACACACCCGCCGCCATCAGCCAAGGCATCACCGCCATCGTCGGCAACGACCACGTCGACGCCAAGGGTATGGATGAAGCTGAAGAGCTGCTGTCAGCCGTGGGCGACGTTGTCCGGCTGGAGGAGGAATCCCAGATCGACGCAGTCACTGGGGTCAGCGGCTCGGGTCCGGCGTATGTTTTCCACATGATCGAAACCATGGCCGCGGGCGGGATCGCGCAGGGGCTCAGCCCCGAGCTCGCGCTAAAGCTCGCCACGGCGACGGTGGCAGGGGCCGGGGCGCTGGCGAAATCCGCGGACGAAGGCCCGGACCAGCTGCGCATCAACGTGACCAGCCCCAACGGCACCACACAGGCCGCGCTGGACGTGCTGATGAACGAGCAAGACGGCTTTCCGGTCCTGCTCAAACGCGCTGTGGCGGCGGCCGCCGATCGTTCGCGTGAGCTTTCGAATGGCTGAGATCAGCTTTGACGACTTCATGAAAGTCGACATCAGGGTCGGGACGGTCACGCGTGCCGAACCCTTCCCCGAGGCGCGCAAGCCCGCGATCAAGATGTGGATCGACTTTGGTCCCGAGATCGGTGAGCGTAAAACCTCGGCTCAGGTGACGGTGCATTACACGCCCGAGACGCTGATCGGCACGCAGGTGATGGGGGTGGTCAACTTCCCGCCGCGTCAGATCGGGCCGTTCATGTCCGAAGTTTTGGTGCTTGGGGTGCCGGACGAGGACGGGGCGATTGTGCTGATGCGCCCCACGCAACCCACCCCGAACGGAGGACGTCTGCATTGACGAAACTACTGATCGCCCGCCCTGCGCCCCCCGAAGTGCACGAGGCCTTGGAAGGCTTTGACGTGACCTATCGCGAGGACAGCGCGCCCTTGTCCGAGGACGAGATGCAGGACGCCCTGCGCGACTATGACGGGGTGCTGGCCACCTTGGGCGACCGCTTTACCGCGGATGTCTTTGGCAAGGTCGGCATGCCACGGTGCAAGATGCTCGCCAATTTCGGGGTGGGCTATAACCACATCGATGTCGAGGCGGCAAAGGCGGCGGGGCTTCAGGTCTCTAACACGCCCGGTGCTGTGACCGATGCCACCGCCGATATCGCCATGACGCTGATGCTGATGGCCGCACGGCGTGCGGGAGAAGGCGAACGGCTGGTGCGGTCAGGTCAATGGTCCGGATGGGAGCCTTCGCAGCTTTTGGGCATGCATCTGACGGGCAAGACTGTCGGGATCGTCGGGATGGGACGTATCGGCCAAGCCGTCGCGCGGCGCTGTCACTACGGCTTTTCGATGGATGTGAAATACTTTAGCCGCAGCGCGAAAAGCGTCGCCTATCCGGCGGAACATATCAGTGATCTCAAACAGTTGGTCGCCGCTGTTGATGTTGTCGTTATCGCTGTGCCGGGCGGGGATGACACGCAGCATCTGATCAATGCGGATGTGCTGGCGGCGATGCAGCCCCATGCCTTCCTGATCAACATCGCTCGTGGCAATATCGTCGAGGAAGCCGCTTTGATCGAGGCGCTGCAAGCGGGCACCTTCGGCGGCGCAGGGCTGGATGTGTATGAGTTCGAGCCAGAGGTGCCGCAAGCCCTGCGGGATCTGGATAATGTGGTGCTATTACCGCATCTAGGCACGTCCTCCCGAGAGGTGCGTGTGGATATGTGGATGATGGCGGTTGAGAATTTGAAAGCGGGCGTCGCGGGCGAAACGCCCCCGAACCTCGTTTAACGGCCCACGGCCTCGCGCCAATGTCGGCGGCATAACGAGATATAGGTCTCGTTGCCGCCGATCTGCACCTGCGCCCCTTCGCGGATCGCTTTGCCTTCGGCATCCTGCCGCACCACCATCGTCGCTTTCTTGCCGCAGTGGCAGATCGTGCGCACCTCGCGCATTTCATCGGCAAGGGCGAGCAGCGTCGCAGACCCGGGGAAGAGCAGACCACGGAAGTCCACGCGCAGCCCGTAGCACATGATAGGCACCCGCAGGTCATCCACCGCACGGGCCAATTGCCAGACCTGATCAGGGCTGAGGAACTGCGCCTCGTCGATGAAGATGCAGGCGCAAGGGCCTTCAGCCAAACGCTTTTCGATCTTCGCCAGAAGGTCTTCGTCCGTCTCGAAAGTGTCGGCCTCGTGCCCGATCCCGATACGCGATGCGATCCGCCCGTGTCCGGCGCGGTTGTCGAATTTCGCGGTCATCAGGTAGGGGACCATGCCGCGTTCGACATAGTTATGAGCCGCCTGCAGAAGTACGGTCGATTTGCCCGCGTTCATGGTCGAATAATGAAAGTAAAGCTTTGCCATGGCCCTCTTTAGCGTCAGGCGACCTTGGCGTTCAAGGTGGGGGGAGGGCAGCGGGGACGCGTCTGTCGCAGACCGCGCCCCACATGTCACAGGTGTTGAAGTGGCTCTGTGCCGGTGGGCTTAGCCGTGGCGCTGCACCAGCACAGAACCCACGGAATATCCGGCCCCGAAGGAACAGATCAGCCCGGTGTCCCCATCGGTCAGATCGTCGGAGTATTTCGAAAACGCGATGATCGACCCGGCAGAGGAGGTGTTGGCGTAGTCTTGCAGGATGTTCGGCTGCTCGCCCGCTTCGGGCGCGCGACCCAGCACTTTGCGACCGATGAAGTCATTCATCGATTTATTCGCCTGATGCAGCCACAGACGCTTTAGATCAGCGGCCTCAACGCCTTCGTCAGCCATGTGGCCCGCGATGTGTTCGGCAACCATCGGCAGCACTTCCTTGAACACCTTGCGCCCGTTCTGCATGAACTGCATGTCGCGGCGGTCCGCGACGCCATCGGGGCGGGACCGGCGCAAAAAGCCATTGTTGTTGCGGATGTTGTTCGAGAACTCGGTCGCGCAACGGGTTGATTTGATCTCGAAATAAGCACCGGCTGCATCTTCGGCGCGTTCGATCAGCACGGCGGTGGCCACGTCCCCAAAGATAAAGTGGCAGTCACGGTCGCGCCATTCCAGATGGGCCGAGCATATCTCGGGGCAGACCACCAGCGCCGAGCGGATCGAGCCGGAGCGGATCATATCCGCTGCCGCTTGGATGCCGAAGGTCGCGGACGAACAGGCGACGTTCATATCGAAGGCAAAGCCGTTGATATCCAGCAACTGCTGGATTTCGATCGCGACCGCCGGATAGGCGCGTTCAAGGTTCGACGCCGCGCAGATGACGGCATCAACATCAGCCGCGGTTTTCCCGGCCGCCTTCAACGCCTTTTGTGCCGCATCCAGCGCCATCTCGGCCATCAGGCCGGGTTCGTCGTCGGACCGTTGGCGCAGCAGGGGGTGCATCACCTTGGGATCCAGAATGCCCGTCTTATCCATGACATAGCGCTGTTCGATCCCCGACGCCTTGACGATGAACTCCTCTGACGAGTGTTCCTTGGCGGGCAACTCTCCGGCGTCGATCTCGGCGGCGTGTTCGGCATTGTACAGATCGGCATAGGCGTTGAACGCCTTGACCAGCTCGGCGTTGGTGATGACCTGTTCCGGCGTAAAGATGCCGCTACCAGTAATGGCGGGTGTGTACATGGGTAAACCTTTTTCAGCGTTGTCCGAGTAGGCCAAGAAACGGCTGCGGGGTCAAGTCCAGCGGGGGCTGGCATGCAAGGGCGACGGACAATGAGAGAGGGGAGGAAAGGGGAAAGACCTGCGCCACGCGTCAAAGACGCGGCGCAGGTCAGAAAGGGCAGATTAGCCCTGAAGCGATTTAACGCCGATTTCGTCTTCGGCTTGTGCCTTGATGGCCAGCGCTGCGGCATAGGCACCGGCGGCCGTGGTGAAATACGGGATCTTGTCATACAGCGCGATAGAGCGGATGGATTTGCTGTCCTCGACCGCCTGCGCGCCTTCGGTGGTGTTCATCACCAGTTGGATCGCTTCGTCCTTCATCATGTCGGTGATGTTCGGGCGACCCTCGTAGACCTTGTTCACGATCTCGCAGGCGATGTCATGCTCTGTCAGCCAGGCGGCGGTGCCACGGGTGGCGCGCAGGGTGAACCCTTGCTCCAGCAGGATACGCGCGGCAGTCAGCATGTCTTCCGACTTGTCCATATCTTTGATCGAGAAGAACACGCAGCCCTTGCGCGGCAACGGATTGCCCGCGCCCATTTGCGCCTTGAGGAAGGCACGGGGGAAATCGCGGTCCCAGCCCATAACCTCGCCCGTTGACCGCATTTCCGGCCCAAGCAGCGTGTCGACGCCGGGGAAGCGGGCGAAGGGCAGCACGGCTTCCTTGACCGAGAACCAAGGCATGTTCGGGTCCGCCAGTGTCATTGGATCACCCAAAGGCAGCACGTCGTCATAGGCGGCATCGTCACGGTAGGGCGCGCGTTGCGGGAAGGCCGACAGCTTTTCGCCCGCCATGATCCGCGCAGCGATTGACGCAATCGCGCTGTCCGTCGCTTTGGCGACAAAGGGCACGGTGCGCGAGGCGCGGGGGTTGACTTCGATCAGATAGATCTGGCCGTCCTTGACCGCGAACTGGATGTTCATCAGGCCCACTACATTCAACGCCAGCGCCAGCGCCTTGGTCTGTTTTTCGACCTCGGCAATGATGTCGCGGCTCAGCGAATAGGGGGGCAACGAACAGGCGCTGTCGCCCGAATGAACGCCGGCCTCTTCGATGTGCTGCATGATGCCCGCAACGTGGACATCCGTGCCGTCTGACAGCGCGTCGACGTCCAGCTCTACCGCGCCCGAGAGGTAGTGGTCCAACAGCACGGGGCTTTTGCCCGATACGACCACCGCGTCGCGGATATAGCGTTCGAGGCTGGCCTGATCGCGCACGATCTCCATCGCGCGGCCGCCCAGAACGTAAGACGGGCGGATCACCAGCGGAAAGCCGATGTCTGCTGCGATCTCAAGCGCTTCGGCGTCGGAGTGGGCGATACCGTTATGCGGCTGTTTCAGGCCCAGCGATTGCACCAGCTGCTGGAACCGTTCGCGGTCTTCGGCAAGGTCGATCATGTCGGGCGTGGTGCCAAGGATCGGGATGCCCGCCTCTTGCAGCGCTTGCGCGATCTTCAGCGGTGTCTGGCCGCCGAACTGCACGATGACGCCGTGCAGCGTGCCGTTTTCCTGTTCGACCCGCAGGATTTCCATCACGTGTTCAAAGGTGACGGGTTCGAAATACAGCCGGTCCGAGGTGTCATAGTCGGTCGAGACGGTTTCGGGGTTACAGTTGACCATGATCGTCTCGTAGCCCGCGTCGGTCAGCGCATAGCAGGCGTGACAACAGCAATAGTCGAACTCGATCCCTTGACCAATCCGGTTCGGTCCACCGCCCAGAATGACGACTTTCTGACGGTCGCTGGGGCGGGCTTCGCATTCAACTTCGTCAAAGGCGGGGGCCTCGTAGGTAGAATACATGTAGGGCGTTTGCGCTTCGAATTCGGCGGCGCAGGTGTCGATCCGTTTGAACACGGCCTTGACGCCAAGGTTCAGACGCGCGCGGCGTACGTTGTCTTCGTCGCGACCGGTCAGCGTGCCAAGGCGCGCGTCGGTAAAGCCCATCATCTTGAGCTTGCGCATCCCGTCTTCGGTCAGCGGCAGCCCGTCTTTGCGGACCTGCGCCTCGGCGTCGACGATCTCGCGGATGCGGGCAAGGAACCACGGGTCGAACATGGTCACACCGTGGATATCCACGTCGGACATACCGTGACGCATCGCCTGAGCAATGGTGCGCATCCGGTCGGGGGTCTGCTTGCTGATCGCGGCAATCAGCGCGGCTTCGTTCTGTGGTGCGTCGGCGGGCAGGTCACTGTCCAGACCGGGGATGTCGATTTCATCAAAACCGGTCAGCCCGGATTCCATCGACGCCAGCGCCTTTTGCAGCGACTCGTGGATCGTGCGGCCAATCGCCATCGCTTCGCCGACAGACTTCATCGCGGTCGTCAGATAGGGTTCGGAGCCGGGGAATTTCTCGAACGCGAATTTCGGGATCTTGGTGACGACATAATCGATTGTCGGCTCGAAGGACGCAGGGGTCACGCCGGTGATGTCGTTGTCCAGCTCGTCTAGGGTAAAGCCCACCGCCAGCTTGGCCGCGATCTTGGCAATGGGGAAACCCGTCGCCTTGGACGCCAGCGCAGAAGAGCGCGATACACGGGGGTTCATCTCGATCACGACCATGCGGCCATCTTCGGGGTTCACGGCCCACTGCACGTTCGATCCGCCTGTTTCCACGCCGATTTCGCGCAGCACGGCGATCGAGTGGTTACGCATGATCTGGTATTCTTTGTCGGTCAGCGTCAGGGCAGGGGCCACGGTGATCGAATCGCCTGTGTGCACGCCCATCGGGTCGACGTTCTCGATCGAGCAGACGATGATCGCATTGTCAGCAGTGTCGCGCACCACTTCCATCTCGTATTCTTTCCAGCCAAGCAGGCTCTCATCAATCAGGATCTGACCCATCGGCGACGCGTCCATCCCCGAGCGGCAGTAGAATTCGTAATCGTCGCGGTTATAGGCCACGCCGCCGCCGGTGCCACCCATGGTGAAGGCAGGGCGGATGATGGCGGGCAGGCCGACATATTCCAGCGCGTCGAGCGCAAGCTGAACGCCCGCCGCAAGGTCTTTTTTACCGCTGGCGGCAACGGGCGCGGTGACGATGGTCGCCTTGGGATTTTCGATGCCCAAACGGTCCATCGCCTCGCGGAAGAGCTTGCGATCCTCTGCCATTTCAATGGCTTCGCGTTTCGCGCCGATCATCTCGACGTTGAATTTCTCCAGCACGCCCATCTCTTCGAGCGCGAGCGAGGTGTTCAGCCCGGTCTGACCGCCCATCGTTGGCAGCAGCGCGTCAGGGCGTTCTTTCTCGATGATCTTGGCGACGATTTCAGGGGTGATGGGTTCGATGTAGGTGGCATCCGCCAGCCCCGGATCGGTCATGATCGTCGCAGGGTTGGAGTTCACGAGGATGACGCGGTAGCCTTCCTCTTTCAGGGCCTTACAGGCCTGCGCGCCGGAGTAGTCGAACTCGCACGCCTGACCGATGACAATGGGCCCCGCTCCAATGATCATGATCGACTGGATATCGGTTCTTTTTGGCATGGCTCAGGCCCCCGGATGTTTGCAAATTCTCCGCGTTATAGGCTTTGGGGGGAGAGGTGCAAGGGGGCATGTCGGGATATGGGGCGTGTTTTCAGGCAACACCCATGTGGCAGGGGCGCAGCACCGCCCGATACGGTGCCCCTTTGCCTTAACCGAGCGTCAGGAAGGCGCGCAAAGACGCCTCGAAGTCGCGCGGCTTTTCGGCGTGCAGCCAATGGCCCGTGTCCGGCAGCTTGGCAAAGCGCGACTGCGGGAACAGCGCCTTGATCACGGGGCGGTCTTCGGGTTTGACATAGGTGGAGTTGCCGCCGGACAGGAACAGCACCTCCCCCTCGTATTGTCCATCGACCCCATCGGGCCAGCCGACGATCTTGGACATCTCTGCCTCAAGCACATCAAGGTTCAGCTTCCACACCTTGTTGGGCACATCCAGAGACTGGGTGAAAAAGCTTTGCAATGCGGGCTCGACCCCCGCCGCCGCCAATTGGTCAGAGGCGTCGGAGCGGCGGGTGAGCGTACCCAGATCGACCGTGCGCATCGCATCGATAAACTCTTGCTGGCTGTGGCCATAAGCGACAGGAGCGATATCGGCGACCACCAGACGGTTCACGAGTTCGGGATGGTTCAGCGCCAGCATCATGGCCGCCTTACCGCCCATCGAGTGCCCGCAGACGTCCATTGGCGCGCCAAGATGGGTGATGACCTCTGCCAGATCGGCGGCCATCTCGGGGTAGCTTTGCGTCTGCGCGCGCGGGCTGTCCCCGTGGTTGCGCATATCGACGGTCACCACGCGGCGCTGGTCGGACATCCGTTTGGCGATCACGCCCCAATTGCGGCCTGACCCGAAAAGACCATGCACGATCAGCAGGGCAGGGGCGTCGCCTGTGGTGCCATATTCAGTGTAATTCAACATGCCCAAGATGTAGGGCCATTGCAGCGGATGTGCCAGACCGTTTAGGGTTGAAACATGCTGGATCAAAAAGACCTAGAGACCAAGGCACGTGAAATGCAGCGCGGCTTGCAGGCAAAGCTGGGTGTGCAGGGGCGCGATGTCTCTCATGCGTTGGCGCGCGCAGGGCGACGTCTGCCCGCGCGGGTGCGGCGTGAGGGCAAGGTCTTTGCACAGGCGGCTTTTATGGCGCGCAACCCCAAGATGGCACGCAGGCTCGAGGGCGCGACGGTGCAGTCCGCCTATGACCGCGTGATGGAGCATCTTGCCGGGATCGACGTGGCCGAACGGCGCAAGGACCGCTGGCTTGGTCTTGCGGCCAGCGTGGCGTTCAACCTGATGTGCGTGGCGGTGGCGTTCATCACATTTCTGTGGTGGCGCGGCTACGTCTGACGGGCGCTGCTGTTACGATCAAATACGCAAAAGCCCCGCTGCGGACCTGCAAGCGGGGCTTTGTTTTGAAGCGTGGTTTGGGGCGCTGCCCCGCCCTTGCGGGCCCCCCGGGATTTAATCCATTTGGAAGGGCCCGGGGCACATCGCTTTAGAGGTTGGGGCTTTAGAGGTCGGGATAGATCGGGAAGCGGGCGCAGAG
Source organism: Sulfitobacter sp. G5_S2_6_S6 (assembly GCF_054968505.1). Lineage (NCBI taxonomy): Bacteria > Pseudomonadati > Pseudomonadota > Alphaproteobacteria > Rhodobacterales > Roseobacteraceae > Sulfitobacter > Sulfitobacter sp. G5_S2_6_S6. The sequence goes on along the minus strand of NZ_JBQKUI010000001.1, from coordinate 487,386 downwards.
CGCTTCGACTTCGGCTTTGACCTTGGCTTCGACCTCGGCGTTGCCATCGGCCCCATTGGCGGCCAGCCCGTCGACGACCTCTATGATCCAGTCGGCGATCTGACGGAATTCATCCTCACCAAACCCGCGTGTTGTTGCCGCCGGCGATCCCAAACGGATGCCGGAGGTGACCATGGGCTTTTCAGGGTCAAACGGCACACCGTTCTTGTTGCAGGTGATGTGGGCGCGGCCCAGAGCTTTTTCGGTGTCGTTCCCTTTGACACCTTTGGGGCGCAGGTCGACCAGTAGCAGGTGGGTGTCGGTGCCGTGTGTGATCGTGTCGAGCCCGCCTTTGATCAGCTGGTCGCTGAGTGCTTGGGCGTTCTTGATGACCTGTTGGATGTAGGTCTTGAACTCGGGCTTGAGCGCTTCACCAAAGGCCACGGCCTTGGCCGCGATCACATGCATCAGCGGGCCACCCTGAATACCGGGGAAGATGGCCGAGTTGAACTTTTTCGCCAGCGCTTCGTCGTTGGTCAGGATCATGCCGCCGCGCGGACCGCGCAGGGTTTTATGTGTGGTGGTTGTCGCCACATGCGCATGGGGGAAGGGGGAGGGGTGTTCGCCCGCAGCGACCAGACCGGCAAAATGGGCCATGTCCACCTGTAGGTAGGCACCGACCATATCGGCAATCTCGCGCATCCGCTTGAAGTCGATCTGGCGCGGGATGGCGGAACCACCGGCGATGATCAGCTTGGGCTGGTGCTCTTTCGCGAGCGCTTCGACCTGGTCATAGTCAAGCTGGTTGTCTTGTTTGCGCACGCCGTACTGGATGGCGTTGAACCATTTGCCGGATTGGTTCGGCTTGGCCCCGTGGGTCAGGTGGCCGCCCGCGTCGAGGCTCATGCCCAGAATGGTGTCACCGGGTTGCAGCAGCGCGGTGAACACGCCCTGGTTGGCTTGGCTGCCCGAATTCGGCTGCACGTTGGCGAAATCGCAGTTGAACAATTTGCACGCGCGTTCAATCGCCAGGTTTTCCGCCACATCGACAAAATCACACCCGCCGTAATAGCGGCGGCCCGGGTAGCCTTCGGCGTATTTGTTGGTCATCACCGACCCCTGCGCCGCCATGACAGCCGCAGACACGATGTTTTCGGAGGCGATCAGTTCGATCTCGTTACGCTGGCGACCCAGCTCGTCTGTAATGGACCCGAAGATTTCGGGATCGGCTTCGGACAGGGGGGTGGTGAAAAAACCGGACATGGGCGTGGTTCCTTTGACTACGTGTGCGGGTTGCGGGCTATCTAGCTTAATCCGGCACGGGGGTGAAGGTCGTAATGCGCCGGTCGCACCGTCATATGCGGCAAAGCTGGTAGGTCGGCGCGATATGTGGTTCTTTTGACTGTGAATATCCCTCATTGGAAACATCCGCCCATGAAGATCGCTTTTATCGCCAGCCGCTCTGATGTTGCACAGGATGCGTTGACGGCGCTGAGCGCACGATACGGCAATGTCACGCGCGAGGAGGCAGAGGTTATCGTCGCCCTCGGGGGGGACGGGTTCATGCTGCAGGCGCTGCACGACTCGCAAGAGCTGTCGACGCCGGTCTATGGCATGAACCGCGGCACCATCGGGTTCTTGATGAACGCCTATGCCGAAGAGGATCTGGTGGATCGTCTGCGCGCAGCAGAAGAGGCGGTGATCAACCCGCTGGTGATGGTCGCCACCCACGCCAATGGCGAGACCTCCAAGGCGCTGGCCTTGAACGAGGTCGCCTTGCTGCGCGAGGGGCCGCAGGCCGCCAAGCTGCGGATCAGCGTCGACGGGCGCGTGCGGATGGAAGAGCTGGTCTGCGACGGGGCACTGGTGGCGACGCCTGCCGGGTCCACTGCCTATAATTACTCCGCGCACGGCCCGATCCTGCCGATTGGCGCGGATGTGCTGGCCCTGACGGCGATGGCGGCGTTTCGGCCACGGCGCTGGCGCGGGGCCTTGCTGCCGAAAACGGTGACCGTGCGCTTTGATGTGCTGGAGCCCGCCAAACGCCCTGTGATGGCCGACGCCGACGGGAATTCCTACCGCGATGTCGTCGCGGTCGAGATCACCTCGGACCCGTTGATCAAGCACCGTATCCTGTTCGATCCGGGCCACGGTCTGGAAGAACGGCTGATCAGCGAGCAGTTCAACTAATCCGCGTTTCAGACGGAACCGCGGTGCCTTTGGCGCGTTGATATTCCGAGACGCATGAGAGGCCATTCAGGTGCTTTCATCGTTTGGAATTTTAGCAAAAGGAGACCTGACATGAATTGGGATACAATCAAAGGTAACTGGAGCCAGATGACCGGTAAGGTCAAAGAAGAATGGGGTGATCTGACCGATGATGACCTGACAGAAGCCGCCGGCGAACGCGACCAGCTGGTCGGCAAGATTCAGGCGCGCTACGGCGTTGCCAAAGACGAGGCGGAGCGTCAGGTAGACAGCTTCGTGGCCAAACACTAACTGGCCTAGATATTGAATAGAAAAGGCGGCTGTTACAGCCGCCTTTTTCGCGTTCTGGGGTGCCGGATCTATCAGGTGTCCTTGGCGTAGCCGATGGTTTGCAGCGCCGACTTGATCTCGTCCAGAATGGCCGGATCGTCGATCGTGGCGGGCAGTTTGAACGGCTCTGCATCCGCCAGTTTGACCATCGTTGCCCGCAGGATCTTGCCTGAACGCGTCTTGGGCAAGCGATCCACCACCAGCGTCATCTTATAGGCTGCCACTGGCCCGATCTGGTCACGCACCCGTTGCTGGCATTCGGCTGCAATCTCGGCATGGGGGCGGTCGACCCCTTTGGACAGGCACACAAACCCCATCGGGGCTTGGCCCTTCAGCGGATCGCTGACGCCGATCACGGCACATTCAGCCACATCGGGGTGGCCGGCCAGAACCTCTTCCATCGCGCCGGTGGACAAGCGGTGACCGGCGACGTTGATCACGTCATCGGTGCGCGCCATGATATAAAGATATCCATCCTCGTCGATCCTGCCCGCATCGCCCGTTTCGTAGTATCCGGGATAGGTCGTGAGGTAACTTTTGCGGAAGCGATCTTCGGCATTCCACAGGGTGGGCAGCGTGCCGGGGGGCAGGGGCAGCTTGATCGCGATAGACCCCAAAGTGCCAGCGGGTTGCGGCTCGCCCGCCTCGTTCAGGATTTGCACGTCATAGCCCGGCATCGGCACCGTGGGGGAGCCGACTTTGACCGGCAGCGCCTCTAGTCCGGCGGGGTTGCCGACGATGGTATAGCCGGTTTCGGTCTGCCACCAATGGTCATAGACGGGTATGCCCAGCTTTTCCTGCGCCCAGATCACGGTGTCTGGGTCGGCGCGCTCGCCCGCCAGATACAGCGCGCGCAGGCAGGAAATGTCGTATTTGCCAATCTCCTCGCCCTTGGGATCTTCGCGTTTGACGGCGCGGATCGCGGTGGGGGCGGTAAAGAAGCTGCGGACATTGTGTTCGGAAATGACGCGCCAGAAGGTGCCCGCATCGGGTGTGCCCACGGGCTTGCCTTCGAACACAACGGTGGTGTTGCCATGCACCAGCGGGCCATAGCAAATGTAGCTGTGCCCCACGACCCAGCCCACATCGGAGGCGGCCCAGAAGACATCGCCCGGATCGACATTGTAGATGTTCTTCATCGTCCAGTTCAGCGCCACCAGATGCCCCGCGGTTTGGCGCACCACGCCCTTGGGCGCGCCGGTCGTCCCCGAGGTGTAAAGAATGTAGGCAGGGTGGTTGCCCTCCACCGCGACGCAGGGCGCGGGGGTGGTGCCTTTTTGCGCCGCGTGCCAATCCAGATCGCGCCCCGGTGTCAGATCGCAGGGGGCCTGTTCGCGTTGCAGGATCAGGCAGAAGTCGGGTTTGTGGTCGGCCTGTTCAATGGCCCCGTCAAGCAGCGGCTTATAGGCCACGACGCGTGCCGGTTCCAACCCGCAGGATGCGGCGATGATCGCTTTGGGGGTGCAGTCGTTGATCCGCACGGCCAGTTCGTTCGAGGCAAAGCCGCCGAACACGACCGAGTGCACCGCCCCGATCCGTGCGCAGGCGAGCATCGCCTCAAGCGCTTCGGGAACCATCGGCATATAGATGATCACGCGGTCGCCTTTGCCCACGCCATTGGCCTGTAGCGCACCGGCGACAGCGGCGACGCGGGTTTGCAGCTCGGCAAAGGTGATCTTGGTCTGGGTGTCGGTGATCGGGCTGTCATGGATAATCGCCACCTGATCGGCACGGCCGTTTTCCACATGGCGATCAACGGCATTATAGCACGCATTTACTTTGGCGTCGGCGAACCATTCGTACAGATCATTGCCCTTGTCGAACAACGCCTGACGGGGCGCTTCCTCCCAATCGATGGCTTTGGACTGCTCTAGCCAGTAGGCTTCAGGGTTGTCCTGACAGCTTTTGTAAATGTCGTGATATCCCATATGCGGTTCCCTCCCGTGAACGCGAATACCATTTGGTAGGCCACGGCCGCGGGAAAGAGCAAGAGCTTGCGCCTATATCGCGGCCATCCGGCAACAAAGTTTACAGCCGCTCCCCCGCGCGCGGTGTCAAAATTTACAAGCGCGTTTCGGCCGGTGTCCGGTAGCGCACAGATTTTCGCGCAGCGCATGTCGAATATGACCCACCGCGTCGAATTTGGATCAGATCAATCGCGCAAAGGGGCGCAGCATCACGGATAGGGACGGCATGTCGCCGCCCTTCGTCTTTGAACAAAGGTTCAGAACAATGGGTGATAAGCTCGCCAACAAGAAGAAAAAGGCCAAAGCAGACGCACGGCCTGCCAAGCCGATGCCAAGCAGCGTGTCTGACATCAAGGCACCCTTTGCGGCCAAGGGCACCAAACCGGCCAAGTAATTCCGGCCGGTTCCGGTCCATGCGCCGCCCCGCATAAGGGCGGCGTTTTCACCCGGGGTGTCAGCCGTATTCGGCGACCGGCGTACCGGCGATCGCACCGACGTTCAGCAGCCCGCGCGCGGTGATAGACGGAGAGACGATATGAGCACGGTTGCCCATCCCCATCAGGATCGGCCCAACCTCAAGCCCGCCCCCCTTCATCTTCAGAATATTGCGCACGCCCGATGCCGCATCTGCATGGGCAAAGACAAGAACATTCGCAGGACCTTCCATCCGGTTCGAGGGCAGCAGACGGCTGCGCAGCTCGGGGTCGAGGGCGGCATCGATGTTCATCTCGCCCTCATAGCAGAAATCGTGGTTGCCCGCATCCAGCAGCCGTAGCGCCGCGCGCAGACGTTTGCCCGACCCTTCGCCCTGATTGCCGAACTGGCTTTGCGAACACAGGGCGATCTTGGGTTCGATGCCGAAACGCTGCACGTGACGTGCAGCGCCGATGGCGATTTCGGCGATCTGTTCGGGGGTGGGGTGCAGATGCACCTGCGTATCCGCGATAAACAAGGGCCCATCTTCCAGGATCATCAGCGACAGGGCCCCATGGGGGCGCCGCCCGTCGCGACCGAGAACCTGTTCGATATAATTCATATGCCAGCGGAATTCCCCGAAGGTGCCGCAGATCAGGCTGTCGGCCTCTTCGCGGTGCACCATCACCGCGCCGATGGCGGTGGTATTGGTGCGCATGATGGCGCGCGCGATATCAGGTGACACGCCGCGGCGGGCCATCAGGTTGTGATAGGTCTCCCAATAGTCGCGGTAGCGCGGGTCGTTTTCTGGGTTCACCAGATCCACTGTCTCGCCCAGCTTGATTGTCAGACCAGCCTTTTCGATGCGCCGTTCGATCACCTCGGGGCGGCCGATCAGGATCGGGCGTTCCTTGGTTTCCTCCACCATGGCTTGGGCGGCGCGCAGCACGCGTTCGTCTTCGCCTTCGGCAAAGACGATCCGGCGCGGGGCCACGCGCGCGGCCTCGAACACGGGGCGCATCAGCATGGACGATTTGAAGACCGAGCTGTCCAGCTTGTGGCGATAGGCGGCCAGATCCTCGATCGGGCGGGTGGCGACGCCGGTGTCCATCGCGGCTTTCGCGACGGCGGTAGAGACGACACCGATCAGGCGCGGGTCAAAGGGTTTGGGGATCAGGTAGTCGGGGCCAAAGGTCAGCTGTTCGCCCTGATAGGCGGCGGCAGCCTCGGCCGAGGTGGTGGCACGGGCAAGTGCGGCGATCCCGTCGATACAGGCGATCTTCATCTCGTCATTGATCGTGGTTGCCCCCACATCCAGCGCACCGCGGAAGATAAAGGGGAAGCACAATACGTTGTTGACCTGATTGGGAAAATCCGACCGGCCCGTTGCGATAATCGCATCAGGTGCCACCGCACGGGCCAGATCGGGCATGATTTCCGGCGTGGGGTTGGCCAGCGCAAAAATGATCGGCTGCGGCGCCATTTTCTGCACCATTTCGGGGCTCAGGACACCGGGACCAGAGAGCCCGAGGAACAGATCGGCATCATGGATCACATCGGCCAGATCACGCAGGTCGGATTTCTGCGCGTATTCCGATTTGATCGGGTTCATGTCGATCTCGCGGCCCTCGTAGACCAGACCGTGAATATCACAAAGCCAGACGTTCTCGCGCTTCACACCGAGTTTCAGCAGCATGTTCAGACAAGCGATGCCCGCCGCGCCGCCGCCTGTGGAGACGATCTTGATGTCCTCGAACTTCTTGCCCGCCACGAAAAGCGCGTTTTTCACGGCGGCCCCAACGACAATCGCGGTGCCGTGCTGGTCGTCGTGGAAAACCGGAATGTTCATCCGCTCGCGGCAGATGCGTTCGACGGTAAAGCAATCGGGGGCCTTGATGTCTTCGAGGTTGATCGCGCCGAAGGTCGGCTCTAGCGCGCACACCAGTTCAGCAAGCTTTTCGGGGTCGTTCTGGTCCAGCTCGATGTCGAAGCAATCGATATTGGCGAATTTCTTGAAAAGGACGGCCTTGCCCTCCATCACCGGTTTGGAGGCCAGCGCGCCGATGTTGCCAAGCCCCAGAACCGCCGTGCCATTGGTCACCACACCCACAAGGTTCGCGCGGGTTGTGTAATGCGCGGCTGTGGTCGGGTCGGCCTTGATCTCAAGGCAGGCTTCGGCCACGCCGGGGGAATAGGCGCGCGCCAGATCGCGGCCGTTCGCCAGTGGTTTGGTCGCGCGCACTTCGAGTTTTCCGGGCTTGGGGAAAGCGTGATAGTCAAGTGCGGCTTGGCGCAGATTGGGCGCATCGGTCATGTTTTGGCGGTCCTTTAAGAGAGTAGTTTAGCGTTAAACTATTTTGCCAGCCGCGCCAACACGACTTTTGGAGCGGGGCGTGTCACCGCCCATGCGGCGCAGATTGTGGGGCGGGAAGGGGGCCAGCCCCCATCGTGGCAGGCCACGATTCCCCCGGAGTTTGTCTGGCAAAATGAAGCATGGCATTTTTCCGCTTTTGGCATCGCAACTTTGGCGAAAGGTTTTTATAGTTTTGTGAAACTTGGGGGAATTATGACCAGTGATTTGCGACAGCACGCCATCGCCGTGCAGGAAAATGCCTATGCGCCCTATTCCAACTTCAAGGTGGGGGCCGCGTTGCGTACGGCCTCGGGTGCGGTGTTTGTAGGCTGCAACGTGGAAAACGTCGCCTACCCGGAAGGCACCTGTGCCGAGGCCGGTGCCATCGCCGCCATGATCGCGGCGGGCGAGACGGCTTTTGTAGAGGCTTATGTGATTGCGGGCAGCCCCACGCCCGTCACGCCCTGTGGCGGCTGCCGTCAGAAACTGGCGGAATTCGGTCAGGGGGACGCGCGGGTGACGATGGCGACCCTGTCGGGCGTTGAAGAGGTGATGACCATGGCCGAGCTGTTGCCCGGTGCCTTTGGCCGCGCGCATATGGAGGGCTAAGCCATGGATGCCCGCGCGATCCTGTCCAAACTGCGGCACCGGCGGTCGCTGAACCGAGAAGAGCTTGTCTGGTTCGCGATGGCCCTTGCCGACGGGCGGGTCAGTGATGCGCAGGCGGGGGCCTTTGCGATGGGGGTCTGTCAGGTCGGGCTGAGCGATGTGGGCCGCGTGGCCCTGACGCTCGCCATGCGCGACAGCGGGCGGGTGTTCGATTGGGATCTGAACGGGCCGGTGCTGGATAAACATTCGACGGGCGGTGTGGGCGATTGCGTCAGCCTTGTGCTGGCCCCTGCTTTGGCCGCCTGCGGGGCCTATGTGCCGATGATCTCGGGGCGTGGGCTGGGGCATACCGGCGGGACGCTGGACAAGCTTGAGGCCATTCCGGGTGTGAATACCACATTGGACGAGGCGCAGTTTCGCGCCGTGGTGGCGAAGGCAGGCTGTGCGATTGTCAGTGCGACCGACGGTATCGCCCCCGCGGACAAGCGGCTTTATGCGGTGCGCGATGTGTCTTCGACCGTGGACAGCCTTGATCTGATCACCGCGTCGATCCTGTCGAAGAAGCTGGCGGCGGGGCTGGATGGTCTGGTCTTGGACGTCAAGGTCGGCAGCGGTGCCTTCATGAAAGATCTGGCGCAGGCGCAGGCGCTGGCGACGGCGTTGACCAAGACTGCGAATGCGAGTGGATGCCGGACGACGGCGGTTATCAGCGATATGAGCCAGCCCCTGGTGCCGAGCCTTGGGAACGCGCTGGAAGTGGCCGAGGTGATGCGCGTGCTGACGGGGCACAACAAGGGGCCGATTGTCTCGGTCTGTGCGGCTCTTGGGGGGGTGTTGCTGGCCAATGCAGGGCTGGCGGGCGATGTGCAGGTCGGGGCGGATATGATCGTGCAGGCAATACGGTCGGGCCGCGCGGCAGAACGCTTTGGCGTGATGATCGCGGCCATGGGCGGGCCTGCGAAGTTTGTCGAAAACTGGACGCGGTTCCTGCCCGAGGCGACGATCATCGGAGAGGTCCCCGCACCGAAAACCGGATATGTGACCGCGATTGATGGGGAGGCCTTGGGCCTTGCGGTCGTCGCTTTGGGCGGCGGGCGCGCGGTCGAGACGGACCAGATCAACCCGGCCGTGGGGATTTCGGATGTCGTCCGCCTGGGCGCGAAAGTATCGTCTAAGGGGCCACTGGCGGTGGTCCATGCCGCCCGCGCCGGTGACGCAGAGCGGGCCGCAAAGGCGGTGCGCGGTGCGATTACCATCGGCCCGAAGCCGGTCGCCGTGCCGGATTTGATTGTAGAGAGGGTCGGCTGATGGCGCGTGCTTTTCTGGTTGTGATGGATTCAGTCGGTATCGGCGGTGCCCCTGATGCGGACACCTTCTTTAACGGGCGTGTGCCGGACACCGGCGCGAATACCCTTGGTCATATCGCGCAGGCCTGTGCCGAAGGCCGTGCAGAAGACGGGCGCAGCGGCCCTTTGAACGTGCCGCATATGGCGTCGCTGGGGCTTGGCCCCGCGATTGAACTGGCCAGCGGGCTGCATATCGCTAGCCTTGATGCCACCGTCAGCGGCACATGGGGCGCGGCGACAGAAATTTCGCGCGGCAAGGATACGCCCTCGGGTCATTGGGAATTGGCCGGTTTGCCGGTCCCGTGGGAGTGGCATTACTTTCCCGATGTGTCGAAGTCCTTTCCGCCCGCGCTTGTTGCGCAGCTTGCGGCCTTTGCCGGCACGGACGAGATTTTGGGGAATTGCCACGCCCCCGGCACCGCCATTATCGAGGAGTTCGGCGCGCAGCATATCAAGACCGGTTTCCCGATCTGCTATACCTCGGCTGACAGCGTGTTGCAGATCGCCGCGCATGAAGAGAGTTTCGGCCTGCAACGGCTGTTGGACCTATGCGAAAACATGGCCCCGATCGCGCATGAGATGAAAGTCGGGCGGGTGATCGCGCGTCCCTTCATCGGTGATGCGCAAAACGGCTTTACCCGCACCACCAACCGTCGTGATTTCGCGATCAAGCCACCCGCGCCGGTGCTGAGCAACTGGGTGCAGGACAGTGGTGCCCGTGTTTATGCCGTTGGAAAGATCGGTGACATTTTTTCGATGACCGGTTTTGACGAGGTGCGCAAAGGGTCGGACGAGACATTGATGGGCCATCTTGGCGATCTGGTTGAAAGCGCCGAGGACGGCAGTCTGACGTTTGCGAATTTTGTGGAGTTTGACAGTCTTTATGGGCACCGGCGCGATGTGTCGGGCTATGCCCGTGCGCTTGAGTGGTTTGATGCCGAGATTGGTAAGCTGCTGGGGCAACTGCGGGACGGGGATCTGCTGGTGCTGACTGCAGATCACGGGAACGACCCGACATGGGTGGGCACCGACCACACCCGCGAACGGGCCCCGGTTCTGGTGGCGGGGCAGGGTGCGGGCCGCTTGGGGCAGATCGGTTTTCGCGATGTCGCTGGGCTGGTGGCGCGGCATCTTGGGGTTGCGGTGCCCGACTAAACTCTGTTCGGCGGCGTATCGGTCGGGTGGGGGCCAGCCCCCATCGTGGCAGGGCCGCGATCCCCCCGGAGTTTGACTGGCAAAATGAAGCTGGCGAAGATGCGATGGTTGCGGGGCACGGCTTTTCGGGGCATGAGTTCAGCCAAGTAATATGGAGAGCGCCCCGATGTCCGATATCGTTGAACACCTGACCGTCGTTAATCATCCGCTGGTGCAGCACAAGCTGACAATCATGCGGGATAAATCCACATCGACCGCGGCGTTCCGTCAGTTGCTGCGCGAGATCAGCCAGCTTCTGGCCTATGAGGTGACCCGCGGCCTGCCGATGACGACCAAGCGGATCGACACGCCGATGCAGCCGATGGACGCTCCTACGCTGGACGGCAAGAAGCTGGCGCTGATTTCTATCCTGCGGGCGGGCAACGGGTTGATGGATGGCGTGCTTGAGCTGATCCCGTCGGCACGGGTGGGCTTTGTTGGCCTGTATCGTGACGAGGAAACGTTGCAGCCGGTGGAATACTATTTCAAGGTGCCCGAGGGTATGGACGACCGTCTGGTGATCGCCGTGGACCCGATGCTCGCCACTGGTAATTCATCCGTGGCTGCGATCGACATGCTGAAGAAAGCCGGTGCGACCAATATCCGCTTCCTGTGTCTGCTGGCGGCCCCCGAAGGCGTGGCCCGCATGAAAGAGGCGCATCCCGATGTGCCGATCGTCACCGCGGCGGTCGACGAGAAGCTGAACGAGCAGGGGTATATCATTCCCGGGCTTGGTGACGCCGGTGACCGGATGTTCGGGACCAAGTAAGGCGCAAAATGGGCGATCCGGTGATCAGGGTGCTTTACTCTGAAACCGGGATCGCGCATGGTTTATTTACTACATTGTGTGGGGGCGCAGATGAAATTTACTAGTATTGTGGCAGTTGCGGCATTGATGACGACGTTTGGGGCAGGTATTTCCCAAGCGCAGAGCTTTCGCGATCAACCGGCGGAATTCCCATCGGCCTCGTATAAGGGCAAGCAATATGTTGACAGCAAAGGCTGTGTGTTTATTCGGGCCGGTATCGACGGCAATGTGACCTGGGTGCCGCGCGTGTCGCGCAAGCGTCAGGGTGTCTGCGGCTTCAAGCCGACCAATGTGCAGACAGCGGCCAGCGCGCCTGCCGGTGGTGCTGATGCGCCGGTGCAGATCACCGTGAACAACGCGCCCGCCGCGGCCAAACAGCCCACGGTTGCGGCACGCCCTCTGCCACAGCGCAAGGCCAAGCCGGTTGTTGTACGCCAGAAAGCACCCAAGCCGGTGCGCCAGCCGGTGCCACGCTCGGTCGACGTGCCGGCCGCACCGCGCGCGCAAGCGCCGGTGGCGGTGGCGCAGGTGCCGACCACCTGTGCCGGACGCTCTGCCATCAGCCAGCAATACTCCGGGTCGCGGACCAAGGGGCTCGCCGTGCGTTGCGGCCCGCAAACCGCGCCGATCCTGCCCTCCACCGCGCAGGTCGGGGCCGTGGCGTCTGCGCCGTCCTATGGGGCAGCCACAGGCAGCGTCACAACCACGGCGAGACCCGCAGCGGCGCATGCGCATACGCGTATCGTGCCGAAACATGTCGCGATCAACCGCCAGAACACCTATGCCAACGTCTCGGTGCCCAAAGGATATCGCCCCGTGTGGGAAGACGACCGTCTGAACCCCAAGCGGGCCGAACAGAACCTTGAGGGGCGGTCCAAGATGTTGTTGATCTGGACCAACACCGTGCCGCGCCGTCTGGTCAACCAAAGCACAGGGCGGGACATGACCGCGCGTTTGCCACTGGTCTACCCCTATACCTCGGTCGAGCAGCAGCGCCGCGAGTTGGGCGAGGTGAGCTTTGCCAAGCGCAACGGCCAACTGGTCAAACGTATCGTCCGCAACAAGAACGCAGCGCCTGCCGCGCGCAAGCCGGTCTACTCCAGCCGTTCGACCCCCAAGCCAGTCGCCACAGCCCCAGCGACCCCGCGTGCCGCAGGCAAGACCTATGTGCAGATCGGCGTCTATGGGGACAGCGCAAACGCGCAGCGTGCGGCACAGCGTATCGCGCGGATGGGGATGGGCGCGCGCATCGGTAAGTCCACCCGCGGCGGCAAGACCTATCTGTCGGTGCAGGCGGGGCCCTTTGGCGCGTCCGCGGCCCCAGCGGCTTTGGGTAAGTTGCGCGGTGCCGGTTACGGCGATGCCTACATCCGCTGACGCATCCGCACGACAGTACAGATAAAAGGCCAGTCGGGGCGATCCGGCTGGCCTTTTGCGTTGAAGGTCGGAGTGTGTATCTCTGCCTTAGCCGCCACAGATATTTTGCAGCCGTAGCCAGTCGGCATCGTTCAGCAGAGGGTCGGTCTCCTTGCCGTTCATCGGATCGCCTTCGATCAGGGGCAGCACCGTCTCTCCGGTGATGTCGCGGGCTTGCGCGTAAGGGGTGCTGTGCAGGCGCTGTTTTTCGAAACGGGCAAGCAGGGCGTCAACGGGCGGTTCCGGCGCGGGTTCGGCCATCAGATGTTCGGCGTAGCGTGTGAGGGCCGCATCCGACACATCGCCGGTGGTCAGTAGGCGGAAGTTTTCGCGGATGCCGATGGTGGCGAGCATATGTTCAAGCGGGTCTGTGACGGCGCGTTTCGCCTGTTCTGCCAGAATATAGCCGCCCGCGATATCGGGGGACTCGTAATCCTCGAAGAGGGTCTTGTTCAGCACGATCAGCCCGCCGGGCAGGTGCAGGCTGGGGCGGGTCATGGCGGGCAGAACCACCATCGGATCAGACGACAGCCGCGCGCCGAGCTTTGCCAGCGCCGTGCGCCCGCGGGCGTTGGTACAGGCGGGGCCGGACACCCGTTCGATCTTTTTCAGCAGCGCCGCCCCGATGGAGGCGCGTTTGACCTTGGGCACCACCCGCAGCGTGTGATCTTGCAGCGCGCCTGGCAGCCAGAACAGCGCCACCGCCGCCACCACCAGCGCCGAGGTCAGCACCCCGGCAAAGCGCAGCCGCCCCGGGCGGGGGCGACGGCGTTCGACCACGCGGCGCAGGGTTTCGATGGCGTCGATCATCTCTCCCTCGCTGTCGGGGATTTCCAGCGTTTCACTGGGGTCGCCATCGGGGTGGAAAATCGCAGGGCGGGTGCCAGGGTTTGACCGCGCCAAAGCCGCCAGTGACCAATGGGTCAGCGCCTGATCCTTGAGGTCGGAAATCACCAGTGTCGCATCGCCGATCGACACGATGACTTCGCGACGTTGGGCATCGGGGGCCGAACGCCATAGTCCGGTTGCTTCCAACCGGGCGTATTTGGAAAGGGCTGTCATATCCTGAAGTATAGTGCCTAACTGTTTTGGATAGTTTACCACCTGACACGGGTTGAGCAATGGGTGGACTTAAGACAGCATAGGAGAATTCGAAAGGAGCGTCCCATGCAGATCAAGCCCGCACATCCCGATGATGCCGCCAGACTTGTCGAGATCTGGTATCGTGGTTGGCATCAGGCCCATGCCGATGTCGTGCCGCCCGCCTTGACCGCCCTGCGCAGTTTCGAAGAGTTCACGATGCGGATGCGGGTGCACCTTAAGCATACGCAGGTGGTCTGGGTCGAAGGGCAGATCGCGGGGTTCTTCATGGTGGACCATGACGAGATCTACCAGTTCTACGTCAGTGATGCCTTTCAGGGCAGCGGTCTGGCGCAGCAGATGATGGCGGCGACCGAAGCAGAACTGGGGCATGGGCTGAAATGGCTGGCCTGTTCGGTTGGCAACACCCGCGCCGCGCGGTTCTATGAGGCCTGCGGTTGGGTGCAGGCAGGCACGATCCCCTACGAGGTCGAAACCGGCGAGGGGCCGTTGCAGATCGACGTCTGGCGGTATGAAAAACGGCTCGGCCCGCAAGAGCAGGCAGAGGCGGTGATCGTCGCCGATCCGGTCGTCACACCGCGCGCGATGTAGACCGCACTAAAGCCTGGCGGCCTGTGCGCGCAGTTCGAATTTCTGGATCTTCCCGGTCGAGGTTTTCGGCAGCTCTTGAAACACCACGCGTTTGGGTGCTTTGAAACCCGCAAGCGTGTCGCGCGCAAAGGCGATCAGGGCGGCTTCGTCTCCGCTCCGGCCCGGTTTCAGCTCGACAAAAGCACAGGGCACTTCGCCCCATTTCTCGTCCGGTTGCGCGACAACAGCGGCGAGGTTCACATCCGGATGGCCCATCAATACGCCTTCGACCTCGACGGACGAGATGTTCTCGCCGCCCGAGATGATGATGTCCTTGGCGCGATCTGCGATCTGCATATGTCCGTTTGGATGCTGCACCGCCAGATCGCCCGAATGGAAATACCCGCCCGCAAAGGCCGCGCGCGTGGCGGCGGGGTTCTTGAAATACCCTTTCATCACCGAATTGCCGCGGATCATGATCTCTCCCTGTGTGGCAGCGTCCAGTGGGACTTGGGTCATTTCGCTGTCCATGACGGTGATCTCTTCCATCATCGGCATGGCGACGCCCTGACGGGCCTTGATCGCGGCGCGCTCGGCCCCTTGGGCGCTGTCCCATGCGGGATCCCACAGACATTCAGTGACATGGCCGTAGGTCTCGGTCAGCCCGTAGACCTGCGTGACGTTGAACCCCAAAGCTTCGATCTTGGACAGCGTCGCAGGGGCAGGGGGCGCACCGGCGGTAAAGACCTCCACCTGATGATCAAAGGCGCGGCGTTCGGCTTCCATCGCGTTCACCATCATGTTCAGCACGATGGGGGCACCGCCAAAATGGGTCACGCCTTCGTCGGCGATGGCGTCATAGATCGCAGCGGCAGTGATGTCGCGGCAGCAGACCAGTGTGCCCCCCAAAAGGGGCATCATCCACGTATGGTTCCAGCCGTTGCAGTGAAACAGCGGTACGATCTGCATGAACACGGGCCGCATCACCATACGCCAGCTAACCACCGTGCCCATGGTCATCAGATAGGCACCGCGATGGTGATAGACCACGCCCTTGGGCCGCCCCGTCGTGCCAGAGGTATAGTTGAGCGCAAGGCTTTCCCATTCGTCCTGCGGCATGATCCAGTTGAACGCAGGGTCGCCGGTGGCGATGAAATCATCGTATGTCGTGTGGCGACCCGTTGCCGGAAACCCCGCCGCGGGGTCAGGCACTTCGATCAGCAGCGGGGGCGGGCCGTCGAGCGTTGCACAAGCCGCCTCTGCCAGATCGACGAATTGCGTATCGACCAGCAGCACCCGCGCTTCGCCGTGGTCGAGGATGTAGCCCACCGTATCCACATCCAGCCGCGTGTTGATGGTGTTAAGCACGGCACCGCAGGCGGGCACGCCGAAATGCGCCTCTGCCTGGGCGGGGATATTGGGCAGGATCGTCGCCACAACCTGACCCGGTTCAACCCCCGCCGCCGCCAAGGCCGAAGCAAGCTGCGAACAGCGCGCATGGTACTGCGTATAGGTCACCCGATGCGCGCCGTAGATCACCGCCGTCATATCGGCAAAGACATGGGCCGCGCGTTTCAGGTGCGACAGCGGAGTGAGCGGCACGTAATTCGCGGCGCATTTGTCCAACCCGTCTTCGTTCGTCATCCAGCCCATGGCGCACCCTGTCTTTTTTCGCTTTGTCCCGGTTACTATTGCGCAGCATCCCCCGTTTTGGGAAGGATGATAAAAGCAGGGCAGAGGCAGGATATGGGCACGAGCGTAAAGCGGCCAATCACAGATGCGGCGGGGCGGTCATGATCATCAGCCGCGGGCGCAATTATATCTTTGTGCATATCCCCAAGACCGGAGGCACGTCCCTTGCGCTGGCGCTTGAGGCGCGGGCGATGAAAGAGGATCTGATGCTGGGCGACACGCCCAAGGCGGTCAAGCGGCGCAAGCGTCTGTCAGGGGCGGCGTCGGCAGGACGGCTTTGGAAACACGCGACCCTCGCCGATATCGAAGGCGTGGTCACCCGCCAAGAGATTGCCCGGATGTTCGCCTTTGCGCTTGTGCGTAACCCGTGGGACCGGATGGTCAGCTATTACCATTGGCTGCGCGCGCAAGGGTTCGATCATCCCGCCGTGGGGCTTGCCAAGTCGCTGGCGTTTGATGCCTTCGTGCAGACGCCTACCGTGCAGGGCAGCCTTCTGGCCTCTCCCTATGGGTCTTATCTGCGTGACGGGGCGGGCGAGGATCAAAGCAACCTGTTCATCCGGATCGAGCATTTCGCGCAGGACGCGCAGCCGCTGTTCGACCATCTGGGCTTTGATCTGACGTTGCCGCATGCGAATGCGTCTGACCGCGCGGCGGGCTATGGGGACTATTACACCCCCCAAACCCGCGACCTGATCGCCACGACCTGCGCCGAGGATATCGCGCGTTTCGGCTACAGTTTCGACGGCTGAGCGCGCGGGCGGTACATCACCCAGCAAAGCAAAACGGCCAGCAAGAACTGCTGGCCGTTTCCGTTTTCTCTATCGGGCGCTGCCGGCTTAGGCGGCTTTGGCGTCCGGCCCGAAGCGACCGTAGAAGGTCTGGTTCTTCTCGGCCATTTCACGCAGCAGGTCAGGGCATTTGAACCGCTCGCCGAACTGCGCTTCAAGCTGGTCACACCGTTCCGCGGCATAGGGCGTGCCGATGATGTCGAGCCAGCTGAACGGGCCGCCGGACCAAGGCGCAAAGCCCCATCCAAGGATCGCGCCCACATCGCCTTCGCGGATATCTTCCAACACGCCTTCTTCCAGCGCACGTACAGCTTCGAGCACCTGAACGAACATCAGTCGGTCCTGCACATCGCGCAGGTCTGGCTGTTCCTCGGCCAGCGGGAACTTGTCGTGCATCCCCTTCCAATAGCCCTGACGCTTGCCCTTTTCATCATAGTCAAAGAAGCCCGCGTTCGCCTTGCGGCCCAGACGGCCCAGATCTTCCATCCAGAAGATCAGATCATCCGCTTGGCTGGCAGGATAGGCATTGCCCATGGCCGCCTTGGTCGCGCGGGCAATCTTGGCCCCCAGATCGATCGAGGTTTCATCGGTCAACTGCACCGGCCCCACAGGGAAGCCCAGAAGCTGCGCCGCGTGATCGACGAGTTGCGGTGCCGCCCCTTCGGTGATCATCCGCGCGCCTTCGTTGGCATAGGGGATGATGCAGCGGTTGGCATAGAAGAACCGCGCGTCATTGACCACGATCGGCGTCTTGCGGATCTGGCGCACATAGTCGAGCGATTTGGCCACCGCACGGTCGCCAGTCTCGGCACCCTTGATGATCTCTACCAGTGCCATTTTTTCGACGGGCGAGAAGAAGTGGATGCCGATGAACTGATCCGCCCGGCTGGACGCTTTGGCCAGCTCGGTGATCGGCAGGGTCGAGGTGTTGGAGGCAAAGATGCAATCCTCGGGGATCACGGCTTCGACCTTCTTGGTCATCTCGGCCTTGACGGCAGGGTCTTCGAAGACGGCTTCGATGATCAGGTCACAGCCTTTCAGCGCATCCAGATCGGTGGTTGCGGTGATCAGATTAAGGGCGGCGGCTTTCTTTTCCTCGGTGGATTTCTTGCGCGCGATGCCCTTGTCAAAGAAGCTGGCGGAGTAGGCTTTGCCCTTGTCCGCGGCTTCTTGGGTCTGGTCGATCAACACGACCTCGATCCCGGCTTGCACGGAGACAAGCGTGATGCCCGCACCCATCATGCCAGCCCCCAGAACGCCCAGTTTCTTGACGCGCTGATCGGCAACACCTTCGGGACGTACCGCGCCTTTTTCCAGCGCTTCCTTGTTCAGGAACAGCGACCGGATCATGGCAGAGGAGGACGGGTTCAGCAGGATGTTGGTGAACCAGCGCGCCTCGATCTTCAGCGCGGTATCAAACGGCACAAGCGAGCCTTCGTAAACGGCGCTCAGCAGGGCCTTGGCCGCAGGGAAGGCACCTTGGGTCTTGCCGTTGACCATCGCATTGGCCCCGACGAAGGTCATGAAGCCCGCAGGGTGATAGGGGGCACCACCGGGCATCTTGTAGCCCTTGGCGTCCCAGGGTTTCAGAATGTCCGCATCCTTGGCATTCAGCACCCATTCTTTCGCGGCGGCAACCGGATCAGCGACAACTTCGTCGATCAGACCGGCAGATTTCGCGGCAGCAGGGGCAACCATCTTGCCTTCCAGCAAGAAGGGCGATGCGGCCATCGCGCCGAGTTTGCGCGCCAGACGGGTGGTGCCGCCCGCGCCGGGGAAGATACCGACCATGATCTCGGGCAGACCGATACGGGCCTTGGGGTTGTCTGCGACAAAGATGCGGTGCGTGGCCAGCGGCAGTTCAAGCCCGATGCCCGCGGCAGTGCCGGGCAGGGCAGAGGCAATCGGCTTGCCGCCCTTGTTGGTCTTGGCGTCCATGCCCGCGCGTTCGATCTTGCGCAGCAGGGCGTGCATTTTCATCGTGCCGTCAAACAGCCCCTGTGCGGGGTCGTCCCCTGCGTCTTCGCGCATCTTGGCGAGCAGGTTCAGGTCCATACCACCGGCAAAGGACCCGTCCTTGCCAGAGGTGATCACGGCCCCCTTGATGGCGTCGTCGGACAGGACCGTGTCGATGATGCTGTCCAGCTCGGACAGGCCCTCGATCGACATGACGTTCATGGATTTTCCGGGCACGTCCCAGGTGATGATGGCGACGCCGTCGGCGTCTGTCTTCATGGTGAAATCGGTCATTTAAATCTCTCCCTGATTTGGAGTGTGTTACGAGCGCTGAGGCGTATAGTCAGCGAATTTTTCAAGCAGTGAGCGGATCAAGGCGATGGTGGCTTCGGGGCCTTTGTCGCAGTCTTCCTCGCTTAGCAGTATCCGTTTGAAGTCCTTAAAGCGCTCGCGGTCATAGCTGTCGCTTGGATCGTTGCGATGCTTGAAGAACAGCGGCGGCGTGGCCTGATACAGGCGCACATATTGCCCCCCGCGTTCTTCTGCGAGCTTAAGGTCGCTCAACCCACGCCGCGCTGCCAGATCGGCTACGGCGTGGAAAGGATGCGGCTGGTCGCCCATCAAACGCGCTCGATGATGGTGGCGGCACCCATGCCGGATGCGATACAAAGCGTGGCCATCCCGACTTCCTTGTCCGAACGCTCAAGCTCGTCCAGCAGCGTGCCGATGATCATCGCGCCGGTGGCCCCCAAGGGGTGACCCATGGCGATCGACCCGCCGTTCACGTTGACCTTGCTTTCATCAACGTCGAACGCCTGCATGAAGCGCATGACCACGGCGGCAAAGGCCTCGTTGACCTCGAACAGATCGATGTCGTTGATGTTCATGCCATTGTCGGCAAGGATCTTTTCGGTCACGGGAACTGGGCCGGTCAGCATGATGGTCGGGTCGGTTCCGATCTTGGCGGTTGCACGGATGCGCGCGCGTGGCTTGAGACCGTGTTTCTCGCCGAATTCCTTGTTCCCGATCAGCACAGCCGCCGCACCGTCCACGATGCCCGAGGAGTTCCCCGCGTGGTGGATGTGGTTGATCTTCTCGAGGTGCGGATACTTCATCAGCGCGACCTTATCAAAGCCCGGCATGACCTCGCCCATCTGCTGGAACGCAGGGTTCAGCGACCCGAGCGACTGCATGTCGGTCTGGGGGCGCATGTATTCGTCATGGCTGAGGATCGACAGACCGTTCTGGTCCTTGATCTCGATCACGGATTTATCAAAGCGCCCTTCGTCCCAGGCTTTCTTGGCACGCTGCTGCGACTGCATCGCCAGCTTGTCGGCCTCGTCACGGGTAAAGCCGTATTCGGTCGCGATGATGTCAGCCGAGATACCCTGCGGCACGAAATACCGCTCCATCGCGAGCGAGGGGTCAACGGCAATCGCTGCGCCGTCGCTGCCCATGGCCACGCGGCCCATCATTTCAACGCCACCGGCGATATAGCCCATGCCCGCGCCACCGCGCACCTGGTTGGCGGCAAGGTTCACAGCTTCCATGCCAGAGGCGCAGAAACGGTTGATGGCAAGGCCGGGGATGCGCTCATCCAGATCGGATGCCAGCACGGCAGAGCGCGCCAGACAGCCGCCCTGTTCCATCACCTGGGTCACGTTCCCCCAGATCACGTCCTCGACGGCGTGGCCTTCCAGGTTGTTCCGCTCTTTCATCGCATTGAGCGTCAGCGCGGACAGGCGCAACGAAGTCAGCTCATGCAGGGCGCCGTCTTTGCGGCCCTTGCCACGCGGGGTGCGCAGGGCGTCGTAGATATATGCTTCGGTCATGTGGTGTCTCCCTTTGGGTCAGGCGCGGTCAGCAGGGCTGCCGGGCATCAGGTCGTAGGGGGCTTTCCAGCCCGGTGTGTCGCTCAGACGCGTGAGCCACGCGTCGATATGGGGCCAGTCCTTGCGGACAAAGCCGAAAGGCTCGGGGTAATACAGATAGCCGCAGCAGCTGAGGTCGGCGTTGGTGATCCCGTCGCCGACAATCCAGTCGCGGCCGTTCAGATGGTCGTTCAGCACGGCATAGGCCGCAGACAAACGCCCCTGCATAAAGCCGATGACTTCTTTGGGCTGCTTGTCTTCGGCCAGGAAGTTTATCAAAAAACGCGTCATACCGGCGTTCGAGCTGAGCTTGTGGTTGTCCCACAGCACCCACCGCAGGATCTCTCGGCGCTCTTCGGGATTGCCCCCGCCGAATTTGCCGGATTGTTCCGAGATATAATCCTGGATCACGCCGGATTGGGTCAGACGGATGTCACCATCAATCATCACCGGCGCTTCGCCCATGTTATTGATCGTCGTGCGGTAATCCTGCGTGCGGGTTTCGCCGCCGAAGAAATCAACTTTCACCGGCTCCCAGTCGAGCCCCGACAGCTGCAGCGCAAGCGCCGCCTTATAGGCGTTTCCGCTTTCGCCGAAGCAATGCAGTTTGATGGTCATCTGAACCCTCCCTCAAGTCCTGTGTGTCGATCGTCGTCCCGTGGGGGTTTCACACCCCCACACCCCCGTGGAGTTTATCCGGCAAAATGAAGATGCGCGGGTTTGCGTTAATCAGTTACTAATCATCCTGTCGTATTCAACCCCCGCGCGGCAGGCTGGAGAGCTGAGCCGCGTGCAAAGTGAAGCCCTGCTTTGGTCGTGCGGGTCGCAGGATCAGGGCAGGGTGTTTGCGCTTCATTTTGCCCCTTAAACTCTCCCCGAAGGGTCGGGTTCGGCAGGGCGTTCGGGGTGTGGTGCTGTGCTACCTCTTTCGTCCGTCCAGTTCCGCGTTGAACAGCCGCAGTCGCGCGGTCAGGTTCTCTTCGTCGATCACGCTGTTGAAGTTCTCGAAGAGAAACGACAGCGCTTCGCCTTCATCCAATCCGGCCTCTGCCGCGAATTTCTTCAGGCGGCGGTAGCCGTCTTCGGTCATGGCGACAGGGAAGCGGCGGGTCAGGCGGAAACGTTTGGGCATCGGGCGTCCTTTCAGTCAGCATCGGGGTGGGGGATGTCCCCACCCCGATGCAACCTAGAAGTTTGCCGCGTCCAGCGCCATCACAGTATCCGCGCCGGTTTCGATCCGCTTGAGATGCAGCGAAGTCGCGGGCAGTTGACGGGCCATGTAGAAACGGCCGGTTGCCAGTTTGGTCTCGTAGAAGGACGCGTCGCCGGTGCCATCTTTCAGCGCTTTCTTCGCGGCCAGACCCATTTTCGCCCACATCAGGCCCAGACAGACATGCCCGAACATATGCATGAAGTCATTCGACCCCGAGAGCGCGTTGTTGGGGTTCTTCATGCCGTTCTGCATGAAGTACATGCCCGCCGATTGCAGGTCTTTGCTGGCAGCCTTCAGCGGCTCCATAAAGCTGGCGTCGAACTCGGCGTCCTGGCCTGCGTTTTCCTTGATGAAGGTCTTGACCATATCAAAGAAGGCCATGACGTGTTTGCCACCGTCCTGCGCCAGTTTGCGGCCCACGAGGTCCAGCGCCTGAACGCCATTGGCCCCTTCGTAGATCATGGCGATACGGGCGTCGCGGGTGAACTGGGACATGCCCCATTCCTCGATATAGCCGTGGCCACCATAGACCTGCTGCGCCTTGACCGTCATGTCATAGCCGATGTCGGTCAGGAAGCCTTTGATGACGGGGGTCATCAGCGAGACAAGCCCGTCGGCATCCTTGTCATCCGCGCGGTGTGCCGCGTCGATCAGGCTGGCTCCCCAGAGGATGAACGCCCGGGCCCCTTCGACAAAGGATTTCTGCTCCATCAGGCTGCGACGGATATCGGGGTGGACGATCAACGGATCGGCAGGCTTGTCGGGGTGCTCTGTCCCGGTGACGGCACGGCCTTGCAGGCGGTCCTTGGCGTAGGCCAGCGCGTTCTGATAGGCCACATCGGCCTGCGCCAGACCCTGCATGCCGACGCCCACGCGGGCTTCGTTCATCATGGTGAACATCGCGCGCATGCCTTTGTGTTCGTCACCCAGCAGGTAGCCGACCGCGCCGTCATAGTTCATCACACAGGTAGAGTTGCCGTGGATGCCCATCTTCTCTTCGATGGAGCCGACGGACACCGCGTTGCGTTCGCCAAGCGAGCCGTCTTCCTTGACCATGAACTTGGGCACGATGAACAGCGATACGCCCTTGATGCCTTCGGGGCCGCCTTCGATCTTGGCCAGCACCAAATGGATGATGTTATCGGCC
Organism: Sulfitobacter sp. G5_S2_6_S6; assembly: GCF_054968505.1. Classification (NCBI taxonomy): domain Bacteria; kingdom Pseudomonadati; phylum Pseudomonadota; class Alphaproteobacteria; order Rhodobacterales; family Roseobacteraceae; genus Sulfitobacter; species Sulfitobacter sp. G5_S2_6_S6. The sequence continues at coordinate 464,421 of NZ_JBQKUI010000001.1, read as the reverse complement.
ATGTCGTGTTCACCGGACGAGATAAAGATCTTCTGGCCGGTGATCTTATAGCTGCCGTCTTCCTGTGGCGCTGCCTTGGTGCGCATCAGGCCCAGATCGGTGCCGCAGTGGGGCTCTGTCAGGTTCATGGTGCCGGTCCATTCGCAGGACACCATGTTGGGCAGATATGTATCCTTTTGGGCGTCAGAGCCGTGGGCGAGGATCGCCGAGGCCGCACCGTGGGTCAGGCCCTGATACATGGTGAACGCCTGGTTGGACGCCGAGAACATCTCGCCCACGGCGGTGCCGAGGATATAGGGCATGTTCTGGCCGCCGTATTGCTCTGGCATGTCCAGACCGGTCCAGCCGCCTTCCTTGACCTTTTCAAAGGCGTCCTTGAACCCTTTGGGGGTGTAGACGACGCCGTTCTCCAGACGGCAGCCTTCCTGATCACCCACCGCGTTCAGCGGAGCGAGGACTTCGGAGGTCAGCTTGCCTGCTTCTTCCAGAATGGCAGAGGTGAAATCCGCCTCAAGCTCGTCGTAGCCGGGGGTGGACGATGCGGTGACGTTCAGCACGTCGTGCAGGACGAATTGCATATCCTTGATCGGGGCGGTGTAGCTCGGCATGTGGTGTTCTCCCTTGGCCATCTGGCCGTCGTTTGGTCAGTATATCTAGGTCGGTGTATCAGGTGTTCGGGTGCGCCGGACTGCGGGCCTATTCTGCCGCGTTGCGAGCGCTGTTGATGGAGGCGATCATTTTCTCCCCCCATTTCAACTGGTTTTGCAGGTCGTCGATGGCGTTGTTCAGATCCTCGCGCTGTGCTTCGAGGTCGGCCAGACGTTCGCGCGCGATGTCATAGGTGCGCGCCAATTGGGTCTGTTGCTGGTCGCCCATGTGGTACAGGTCCAGCAACTGGCGGATTTCTTCGAGGCTGAAGCCAAAGCGCTTGCCACGCAGGATCAGTTTCAGCCGCGCACGGTCCCGTTTGGTAAACAGGCGCTTTTGTCCCTGACGTTCGGGGAAAAGCAGTTCTTTCGCTTCGTAGAACCGCAAGGTGCGCGGGGTCACATCGAAGGCGGTGCACATCTCGCGGATGGTCATCGTAGTGTTGGACATATCAGTTACTCGCTATTCTATCACTGCTGTAGAACGGTCAACTTCACCTAAACTGGGAGCGGTATAACCCAGAAACAAGCTTACGTAAGTTGGACGCTACGTCAAACGTTTGCTTTACGTTGAGTAAATCTGCGTAACCCCGCGAGGATTTTCCCGAGGCGGTCATTGATAGGTATCTCGCGCCGACTAAGTGGTCTGGGGGAGCAAGTTTTATCGGCCGGGGGGGTGATATGTCCGAGGATATGGATCCGCGACTATTCACAGAGTGTCTGCGCGAGGTCAGCAGCGTTTCGGCGCTATGGCTGCTTGTGCAACGCTTTGCCAAGGCGCAGGATTTTCGCACGGTCACCTATCACAGTATTGATGTGCAATCGCTTGGGGACTCTAGCTTTGGCGCTGTCGCGATCGGTATCCCGGCAGAGTTTCACCGGATGTATACCGAAGAGCACCTGTATCTGGACGATCCGTTTCCTCCCTTCGCGGCCTCACAGATCACCCCGTTTTTCTGGCGTGACCTGCCGCAGCTGACCACCTTGACCGAAAAGCAGAAAGCCTATCTGAACAGAGCGAGAGAATTCGGCTTTGCCGATGGGCTGGTCTGTCAGGTCTTTGGGCCACAGGCGCGCAATGCTTTGGTCAGTATCGGCTTCCACCACGACAGGCCGCGCCCGAGCGATGCAGAGGTTCTGGACCTGCACGTCGCCAGCCAGTTTGCCCATATGCGGTTCTGCGCGCTTGTGGCAGGCCCTGCTGCACCCAATCGGCGCTTGTCCCCGCGCGAGCTGGAATTGCTCCGCTGGATCGCGCGCGGCAAGAGCAACACCTCGATCGCGCAGATCATGGGGGTGTCGCGGCACACGGTCGATACGATCATGCGGCGTCTGTTTGGCAAACTGGATGTGACCGACCGGACTCGCGCGGCGGTGCGGGGGCTGGCCTTTGGCCTGATCGACCCGTCGCTGGATAACCTCTCGTAATGCAGGGAGCGTGACCGGATGTCGCGCACTTACGGGACGTGCGCATCACCTGTCGGACGCATAGTCGTGGCGAATTCTCAACCGTAAGTGGACAGGCCGTGGCGCAGAACAAACCCCCGAAACCCTCAACGACCCTTAATTCCTATGATCTTGCGCAGGGGCCGGTGATTTCCGCGTCTTCTGCATCGCGGGGGCTCAAGGATGCGGCCAAGCTTGTTGAAGACGTGGCGTATGAATTTGCTGCCTGCCTCGACGCTGATTCACTGTCGGAGCTGATTGTGACAGCCGCAGACCTGACCCGTCTTTCCGATGTGATGGGTCGGATGGCCGCGCGGCAGGCGTAAGCCGGCCCGCATCGCATCGGTTTCTCATACCATAGCTCGATGCTGCCAACGACGGCACCCTCCAGCCAGCGGCTGTCAGTTGTGGTAGCGCCCCGTAAACCCAAGGCGCTACGCAAATATCAGTCGCGCTTGGCCAATGCGGCCTCTGTATCGTCGCGAGATTTCTGCAGCTCTTCGATGGCTTCGTCCAACTGCTTGCGCTGTTCTGCCAGCTCTCCCAACTGGCGGTCCGCGCTCACGACCCACGCCCGCATTTGCGCTTCGGTGCCTTCGTTTTCATAGATCAGCAGCCACTGGCGGATGCCTTCCAGCGAATACCCGAACTTGCGTCCCCGCATGATCAGCTTCATGCGGGCGATTTCCCGCGCGCCATAGCTGCGGGACCGGCCTTCGCGCTCGGGGTGGAGCAATTCTATGTACTCGTAATAGCGCAACGTGCGCGGCGTGACGTCAAACTCCGCACACATTTCTTTAAAGTTCAGGCGTTTGTCTGTCATCTTGGTCTCCTCAAGTTCGGAAACTATGCGGTTCACTTTCCAAGCGCAACACTGGGGTTGCTCTTGCTTGGCCGCTCGGTTGATATGGGGGGAATAACGCCAAGGAAGTAAAAAATGTCAGACAAACTTCGCATCGCCAAGCAGTTCATCGCGGCGCTGCCTTACAGCGGTGCCCTGGGGATGGAACTGCAAGAGCTGGATGGTGGCGTCGCCGTGATCGACATGCCGTATGATGAACGGCTGATCGGCGATCCGCGCACAGGTGTCTTGCATGGCGGGGCCGTGTCGGCGTTGATGGATACCTGCTGCGGTGCCGCGGTGATGAGCCACCCCAGCAATCCCGGTGGGACGGCGACGATTGATTTGCGCATCGAATATCTGCGCGCGGCTGTGCCCGGTCAACGGATCACGGCGCGGGCGGAATGTTATCACGTGACGCGGAATGTCGCCTTTGTGCGCGCCACGGCACAGGACGAAGAAGACGGCAGCCCGGTCGCCACCGCCACCGGCAGTTTCACGGTGGAGGGCAAACGATGAGCACACGGAGCAAACCCGAGGCGGTACAGGTCGTCAAAAAGCGTCGCGATGCGGCGCTGCGTGCGCTGGTGGACGGCGTGCCCTACATCAGCTTTCTGGGGATCGAGTTCGACCGCCGTGGCGACGAGCTGACCGGCGTTCTGCCGTTTTCCGAAAAGCTGATCGGCAATCCGCTGTTGCAGGCGCTGCACGGTGGGGCCACGGCCTCGTTCCTTGAGGTCACGTCGATCATCACGCTTAGCTGGGAATACCTGTGGGAGGATCTTGAATCCGGTGCGCTGGCCGTCGACAAGATGGATGCAACGCATTTGCCACGATTGCCCAAGACCATCGACTTTACCGTCGATTACCTGCGCTCGGGCCTGCCGCGCGATGCCTATGCGCGCGCGCGGATCAACCGGTCGGGGCGGCGCTATGCCTCGGTGCATGTCGAGGCATGGCAGGACAACCGCAGCAAGCTTTTCGCGCAGGCAACGGGCCATTTCCTGATGCCCCAACGCCGTGACTGACGCGATTCCCAAGGGCGAAGTCAGCGCCGTCGCCCAAGGCAAACTATCCGCGAAAGAGGTGGTGACCCACCGCCGCGTGCTGAACATCGCCATCCCGATTGTTATCTCCAACGCCACCGTGCCCATCTTGGGCGCGGTGGATACCGGCGTCGTCGGGCAGATCGGGTTGGCGGCCCCGATCGGAGCCGTGGGCATCGGCGCGATCATCCTGTCATCGCTCTACTGGGTATTCGGCTTTCTGCGGATGGGCACCGTCGGGCTGACGGCGCAGGCGGCAGGCAACAACGACGCGGCAGAGGTCGCGGCACTGCTGACACGCGGGCTGCTGATCGGCGGGCTGGCGGGCCTTGCGCTGGTGATGCTGCAGATACCGCTGTTCTGGGCGGCGTTTCAGGTCTCTCCTGCCAGCGTCGAGGTCGAAAACCTCGCCCGGTCCTATATGGGGATCCGCGTCTGGTCCGCCCCGGCGGCGATTGCGATATACGCGATCACCGGCTGGCTGATCGCGCAGGAACGCACCCGTGCGGTGCTGGTGGTGCAACTGTGGATGAACGGGCTGAATATCGCGCTGGATCTGTGGTTCGTGCTGGGGCTCGGCTGGGGTATCCAGGGCGTCGCCATCGCGACCTTTCTGGCGGAATGGTCGGGTGCGGCACTTGGGCTGTGGTTCTGCCGTGCAGCTTTTGGAGTGCCCGCATGGCGGGACTGGGCGCAGGTGTTCGACGGGCCGCGCTGGATCAACATGATGAAGGTCAACGGCGACATCCTTGTGCGGTCGCTTTTGTTGCAGGCGGTGTTCGTCTCGTTCCTGTTTCTGGGATCGGGGTTGGGGGACGTGAAGCTCGCCGCCAACCAGGTGCTCTTGCAATTCCTGATGATCACGGCCTTTGCGCTTGACGGTTTCGCCTTTGCGGCCGAGGCGCTGGTCGGGCGGGCTATGGGCGGCAAGCAGCGTGATGTCCTGCGACGGGGCGCGATGCTGACCAGCGGCTGGGGTCTGCTGGCCTGTGCCTTGATGACCGTGGGCTTCGCATGGGGCGGGGGTATGATCATCGACCTCATGACCACCGCCCCGCTTGTGCGCGAAGAGGCGCGGGTGTTCTTGCCCTATATGGTCGCGGCCCCGCTGCTGGGGTGGGCGTCATGGATGCTGGACGGAATCTTTATCGGGGCCACGCGGTCGCGGGACATGCGCAACATGATGGCGGTGTCGTTTGTGATCTACTGTGCAAGTGCCGCGCTGCTGGTGCCGTGGCTGGGCAACCACGGGCTGTGGATTTCGCTGCTGGTATCCTTTGTCTCGCGTGGGGTCACGCTGGCGCTGCGCTACCCCGCGTTGGAACGTGCGGCGGGATAGGCCCCGCCCGCGCAAGGTCGGGGTGAAGTCGCGCGGATCGCGCCCCGATCTGCGCCGGGGCGTCCTGTCAAAGCCAGGCGCTGCGGTTGCTGCCCACGGCATCGGCTACGGTATCGAACCCGTCCTGCTTCAGCAGTTTGTCGAGCCCCTTGGCGATATCCGTCACCAGTGACAGCCCGCCATAGACGAGCGCCGTATAAAGCTGCACCGCCGAAGCGCCTGCGCAAATCTTGGCATAGGCATCCTCGGCCGAGCTGATGCCACCGACGCCCACCAGCGGAATATCGGTAAGCGTCGACAGGCGCGCCAGCACGCGCGTGGATTTTTCGAACAGGGGCGCGCCCGACAGCCCGCCCATCTGGTCACGCTGCGCGTTCTTCAGGCCGGTGCGGTCCAGCGTTGTATTCGTGGCAATGATCGCGGCAACATCTGCGTCATTGGCGACCTCGGCCACATCGGCGATCTCCGCCTCGGTAAGATCGGGGGCGATTTTCAGGAACACGGGCGTATCGCCGCGCACCTCCATCACGCCGGCCAGAAGTGCTGCGAGGGCGGCCTTGCCCTGCAGATCACGCAGCTTTTCGGTATTGGGCGAGGATACATTGACCGTGGCGAAATCCACGTGATCGCGAGCAAGCTCCATCACGCGGGCGAAATCGGCGGCGCGGTCGGTGCTGGTCTTGTTGGCTCCAAGGTTGAGCCCCACGGGCACGCCCGCGCCACGGCGCGCCAGACGCGTGCAGATCGCCTGCATGCCTTCGTTATTGAAGCCAAAGCGGTTGATCGCCGCGCGGTCCTCGGTCAGGCGGAACAGTCGGGGTTTGTCGTTACCGGGTTGGGGCAGGGGCGTGGCGGCCCCGACCTCGATAAAGCCGAAACCCGCGTTGGACAGCGGCGCGACGGCGGTGGCGTTCTTGTCAAACCCCGCGGCAAGGCCGACAGGGTTGGGCAGGCTCATCCCGGCAAGCGAGGTTTTCAGCCGTTTCGATGTGACCGGACCGGGTGTCGGGGCCAAGCCAAGCCGCAGTGCGGTGATTGCCAGACCATGGGCCGTTTCGGGGTCAACCTGATGCAGGGCGCGCAGCCCCAGCTGCTCGGCCATGCGCTTCATGCAAATTCATCCGTCAGGGGCAGCGGTGCGCTGCGGATCAGGCGCGATGTCACAACCGCGGCCTGACGGTGCACCACAGCCTGTTTGTACCGCGGGTCCGAGATCATCTGCAAAAAGGCATGGGCGTTGGGGTATTGCGCGATGAACATCACATCCCAATCCTCGTCCGAGGGGCCGATCAGCGTCACCTCGAACTGGCCGCGCCATAGGATCGATCCGCCGACATCCGCCAGCACCGGACCGCTTTCCGCGCCGTAATTCCTGTAGGCTTGCGCCCCTGTCAGCGCCTTGGCGGCCAGCGCGTGATCGTCGGGGTAGGCGGCCTTGTCGCGCAGTTTGACAAGGTTCACCATGTTCAGCGGCGTGTCGCGGTCCAGCCCCTTGAAGGCGTCGAACTGTGCGCGATCCGGGTCGATATATCCTGTCATCATTCAGCTTCCTTAAAGCCAGCGGGAAATTCATGCGCCCCGTTCAGCAAGGGCAGGGGCTGGGCCCAAACCACATCCTCTAGCATGAGCATGCGGTACAGATGCGGGAACTCGGCGCCGCCGCGCGACACCTCCCATTTCAGCGCATCACCAAGGCGGTCGGTCTCTACGGCCAGAAGAAACAGGTCTGCCTCACCGGCAAAGTGTTTCGCAGCCGTTTCAGCCGCTTGTTCAGAGGTCGAGAAATGCACATAGCCATCGGCGACATCAACCGGCGCGCCCGTGGTAGAGCCGTCGCGGCGCAGGGCCTGCCATTCATCGGAGCGAAAAATTTTGTAAATCAACATAGCCGCTGTGATGCCTTGGTCGGTGCAAACGGTCAAGGGCTGTGCGCTTTGCCGCAGCGCAGGGCGGTGACCTTGGGGAAGGGCGGGTTTGCGCTCAGATGGTCTTTGACAAGGGGGCAAACTGGGGGTCACCATAGGTGCATAATTCAACCCAAAGGGGGGACCCATCATGAAACGATTCCTGACAGCCACGGCAGCGCTTGCGCTGACCTCGGGCATGGCAGCGGCGGATTATAGTCTGACCATCCTGCACACCAATGATTTCCACGCGCGGTTTGAACCGATCAGCAAATACGATGGCCCTTGTTCCGCCGAGGACAATACCGCCGGTGAATGTTTTGGCGGGACGGCACGGCTGGTAAACGCGATCAAGGACGCCAAGGCGCGCACCAACAACTATGTGCTGGTCGACGGCGGGGACCAGTTTCAGGGCTCGCTGTTCTACACCCACTACAAGGGCAAGATGGCAGCCGAGATGATGAACATGCTGGGCTATGACGGCATGACCGTGGGCAACCACGAATTCGACGATGGCCCCGAAGTGCTTGCCGGTTTCATGGAAGCGATCGACTTTCCCATCCTGATGTCGAATGCCGATGTCTCTGCCGAACCGCTGCTGGCGGACAAGCTGGCGAAATCTGCCGTGATCGAGCGTGGCGGTGAAAAGATCGGCCTGATCGGACTGACCACCGAAGACACCCACGAACTGTCGAGCCCCGGAGACAACGTCGTCTTCACCGATTCCGTGGCTGCCGTGCAGGGCGAGGTCGATCTGCTGACCGCGCAGGGTATCAACAAGATCATCGTGCTCAGCCACTCGGGCTATGGGGTCGACCAGATGGTCGCCGAGAATACCACAGGCGTTGATGTGATCGTCGGCGGGCACACCAATACGCTGCTGTCCAATACCGATGAGAAAGCCGAAGGGGCCTATCCGACGATGGTCAAGGATACGGCGATCGTGCAGGCCTATGCCTACGGTAAATATCTGGGCGAGCTGAACGTGACCTTCGATGACGAGGGTAAGATCAAGGAAGCGTCGGGCGATCCGATCCTGATCGACGCAGGCGTCGCAGAGGACGAGACCACCGTCGCCCGTATCGGCGAACTGGCCCAACCGTTGGAAGAACTGCGCAGCAAGGTGGTCGCCGAAACCACCGAGCCGATCGAGGGCGACCGGTCGGTCTGCCGCGTGCAGGAATGTCAGATGGGCAACCTCGTCGCCGATGCGATGCTGGCCCGTGTGGCGGATCAGGGGATCGAGGTCGCGATCCAGAACAGCGGCGGCTTGCGCTCTTCCATCGACGCCGGAGAAGTGACCATGGGCGAAGTGCTGGCGGTGCTGCCGTTCCAGAACACCCTGTCGACCTTTCAGGTCACCGGTGCGGCACTGGTAGAGGCGTTGGAAAATGGCGTGAGCCAGATCGAAGAGGTCGCAGGTCGTTTCCCGCAAGTGGCGGGCATGACCTTTACCGTGGACACCAGCGCCGAGCCGGGCAGCCGCATCAGCGATGTCACCGTATCCGGCATGCCGCTTGATCCCGAAAAGACCTATGGCGTCGTGTCCAACAACTATGTGCGCAATGGCGGCGACGGCTATGCGCCGTTTACCTCTGCGCAGAACGCCTATGACTACGGTCCCGATCTGGCAGATGTAACGGCTGAATTCATCGCCGCCAACGGGGCCTATACGCCCTATACCGATGGCCGCATCACGGTGAAGTAAGCCACATCGCCATATCAATGCGAAACGGCGCGCCGCTGGAAACAGGGGCGCGCCGTTTTTATTTCAAGCACCTGCGACAAGCGCAGGGATGGACCCGATCACTCGCTCAGCGGTGCGGGGTCAAAGCTGATCTCGCCGGAGTAGCTTTTGGGGTTTTCCCCAAGCGACGTGCCGATAAAGGTCACTTGGCTGTTTGCCTCTACCGTTTGGCTAAAGCTGCTGCCGGTTTCCAGCGTGCCGGATGACCACGACCCGTCACCCGCGCTGACGTTGCGCGCGGCGCTGGCGTTGTTGACAAAACGCAGTTCGTCCCCGGCGTCGACATAGATCACGGCAGGAAAGAAGGCGTCGTCAAAGATCACGACGTCATGGGTTTGCGCGGTCGCTGCGGTGGCAGCCGCAAATATGACCGCTGTCGCGCCCGCAGAAATGAGTTTGGTAAGTGAAATTGGCATATCCATGCTCCCTTTCAAAAGGGGCCCCCCCCTTAAAACTGATGAAGGGTGTGCTAATGCAGGATTGCGGCGGAAATAGGGCGAATATGCTTCAGAACCTTGGCCTATGCTAAAGAACCTGACCCGTCTGCCCGTCGAGCCACGTCTTGAACGACTGCAAGGCCGCGGTTTCGGCACGGTCCTCGGGCCAGACGAGGTAGTAGTTCCCGATGCTCTGTGTCGTCTGCGTTGATGCCAGCACAAGCTGCCCGTCGCGCAGATAGGGCTCGGCGGAAAAGGTAGGAAGCAGCGCCACGCCCAACCCGTGCACCGCCGCCTGCGCCATAGTTGAAAACTGGTCGAACATCATGCCGGCAGGGGGTTCTTGCGTGACACCAAGCGCGCTCAGCCACCGCGACCAGCCGCGCGGGCGGGTATCCAGATGCAGTAGCGCATAGCGCAGGATCTGGCTGGGATCCTCCAGCGGTTCGGTCAGCAGTTCGGGCGCGCAGACGGGGACCACCGTCTCGGGCATCAGCGGCAAATAGCGCACACCGGGCCAGTCTTCCTTGCCAAAATGTATTGCAGCGTCGAAGGGGCTGTTCTGGAAGGAAAACGGATGCAGCCGCGTGCTGAGGTTCACCGTCACCTCCGGGTGGGACCGGGCAAAGTCGCGCAACCGCGGGGCCAGCCAATGCATGCCGAACCCCGGCAGAATGGCAAGGTTCAGCGCCCCCGCAATCGGGTTCGTGCGCGCGGTGATGGATGCCTGAGCCAGCCTGTTCAACACGTCACGCACCTGAATAACATAGCTTTTCCCCGCCTCTGTCAGCACCAGCTGTCGCCCTTGGCGGTCCAGCAGCGCCACGTTCAACTGCGCCTCTAGCGTCTTGAGCTGCCGGCTGATCGCGCTTTGCGTCAGGGACAGTTCCTGCGCCGCCAATGTGGCGCTGCCCAGGCGTGCCACTGCCTCGAATGCGAGCAGGGCGTTGACCGACGGAAGGAAGCGACGCGGGGCGATCATATGACTTTGACTCATAGGTTCAGGAGTAACCAGCGATAGTCATTGCCGCCGGGCTTTGCAATACTGCGCCCAAATCCGAACCCAGAGGAGGACATACCATGAGCACCGAATTGCCCGTATTGAAAGCCAAAGACGCCCCCGACATGGGCAGCTTTGATTGGGCGGATGCGTTCCGCCTGAACGAACAGCTGACCGAAGACGAACGCATGATCCAGGAAAGCGCGCGCGCCTATGCGCAGGAAAAGCTGCAGCCCCGCGTGATCGACGCTTTCGCCAATGAAACCACCGACCCCGCGATCTTCCGCGAGATGGGCGACATGGGCCTTCTGGGTGTCACCGTGCCCGAACAATACGGCGGCTTGGGCGGCAATTATGTGTCTTACGGTCTGGTTGCGCGCGAAGTGGAACGTGTGGACAGCGGCTATCGGTCGATGATGTCCGTGCAATCCAGCCTCGTCATGTACCCGATCTACGCCTATGGCTCGGAAGAGCAGCGCATGAAGTATCTGCCCAAACTGTCCAGCGGCGAATTCATCGGCTGCTTTGGCCTGACAGAACCTGATGCGGGCTCCGACCCTGCGGGCATGAAAACCCGTGCGGTGAAAACCGCCAATGGCTACAAGCTGACCGGCTCTAAAATGTGGATCTCGAACGCGCCGATCGCGGATGTCTTCGTGGTCTGGGCCAAGTCCGAAGAGCACGGCGGCAAGATCCGCGGCTTCATCCTTGAAAAAGGCATGAAGGGTCTGTCCGCACCCAAGATCGGCAACAAACTTTCGCTGCGTGCCTCGATCACAGGCGAGATCGTGATGGACAACGTCGAAGTCGGCGAAGATGCGTTGCTGCCCCATGTCGAAGGTCTGAAAGGCCCGTTCGGCTGTCTTAACCGCGCCCGCTATGGCATCAGCTGGGGTGCACTGGGGGCCGCTGAATTCTGCTGGCACGCCTCGCGTCAATACGGTTTGGACCGCAAACAGTTCAACAAACCGCTGGCGCAGACACAGCTGTTCCAAAAGAAACTTGCCGACATGCAGACCGAAATCGCGCTTGGCCTGCAAGCCTCGTTGCAAGTGGGCCGTCTGATGGACAACGCCAACGCCGCGCCGGAAATGATCTCTATCGTCAAGCGCAACAACTGCGGCAAGGCGCTGGACATCGCCCGCATGTCCCGCGACATGCACGGCGGCAACGGCATCAGCGGCGAATTCCAGGTGATCCGCCACATGATGAACCTCGAGACGGTGAACACCTATGAAGGCACGCACGACGTGCACGCGCTGATCCTGGGCCGCGCCCAGACCGGCCTGCAGGCGTTCTTCTAGATCTCTGGCAGAGGGGGCTTCGGCCCCCTCATACCACCGGACCCGTCAGGATTTGACCGACGGTGCCCCCCCTTCAAACGCATTCCCGTTGACGTAATCACAAGGCGCTTCCTGCATTTCCAGGTGCAGCCCGTTGCCGGTATACGGATGCGCGCGGGCCAATGCCTCGTCCACCTCTATGCCCAAACCGGCTGCGGTGGGGGCTTTGATAAACCCGTCCTCCACCTTGATCGTGCTCTTGATCAACTGGTCGTGGAACGGCGTTTCGATACATTCGCACATCAGGACATTCGGGATCGATGTTGCCAGATGGATATTGGCCGCCCATTCCACTGGACCCGCATAAAGATGCGGCGCGATTTGCGCGTTATAGACCTCTGCCATGGCGGCGATCTTCTTGGCCTCCCAGATACCACCGACACGGCCCAAGGCAGGCTGCAGGATCGCGGCTGCCCCAGACCGCAGCACAGGCGCGAATTCGGCCTTGGTGGTCAGCCGCTCTCCGGTCGCGACAGGGATCGGCACGGCCCGCGCCACGGCGGCCATCTGCTCCACGGCATCTGGCGGGATTGGCTCTTCATACCACAGCGGGCTATAGGGCGCGATGGCGTTCCCCAAACGGATTGCGCCTGCGGTGGTGAATTGCCCGTGGGTGCCGAACAGCAGATCGGCCTTGTCGTCAACCGCCGCGCGGATCGCTTTGCAAAAGGCGACAGATTGCGAGATGTCGGTCATCGCCGGCATATGCCCGCCGCGCATGGTATAGGGCCCCGCCGGATCGAACTTGATCGCGGTATAGCCCCGCGCCACACAGTCCAGCGCCGATTCCGCCGCCATCTCGGGCGAGGTCCAGAAAGCGGTCATATCGTGATGCGGCAGCGGATAAAGATAGGTATAGCCCCGCACGCGTTCGTTCATCCTGCCGCCGATCAAGGCATAGACCGGACGATCCCGATCCTTGCCCAGAATATCCCAGCAGGCGATTTCCAGCCCCGAAAATGCGCCCATGACGGTCAGGTCGGGTCGCTGCGTAAAGCCTGATGAATAGGCGCGGCGGTACATCAGCTCGATATTTTCGGGATTCTCGCCCTGCATGTGGCGTGCGAAAACATCCTCGATCACCGCGCGCATGGCCTGCGGCCCAACCGACGCCGCATAACATTCGCCCCAGCCGACTATCCCTGTATCCGTGGTCAGCTTGACCAAAATCCAATAGCGCCCGCCCCAGCCGGGGGCAGGGGGCGCTGTGACGATAACCTCAAGATCTTGCAATTTCATCGCGTGATCCTCTTTTCCAAATGGTTCAAAATCCCGGGGGTACGGGGGCTGGCCCCCGTGGCGCTAGTGGTCAAACAGGATGACATTGCGCCGCGCGGCACCGGTCTTGGTATCCTCGATCGCGTCGTTGATCTGCTCCAGCGACCACCGCCCCGAGATAAGCTCGTCCAGTTTCAGCCGTCCTTGGGCATATAGATCGACCATCCACGGAATATCGCGCTGGATCACCACGTCGCCCATTTTGGAGCCGACCGTGCCCTGACCCATTGCGGCGAATGTGCCGGGGTCATAGGTCGCGCCGTCGCCGATATGAGGCATGCCGACCATGACCACGCGCCCCCCCGCGGCAAGGTATTTCGGTGCGTCGTTATAGGCAGGGATCGCCCCAACGGTCACGATCACCGCATCCACGCCCTTGCGGCCAATCGCCTGTTCCAACTGCCCCCAGGGTTTGTCTTCGGTGCCAAGGATACCATCGGTGGCCCCGAACTCCTTGGCGATCTCCAGCTTCTCCGCGCTCATATCCACGGCGACGATGCGGCGGGCCCCGGCGATGCGCGCGCCCTGAATGGCGTTCAGCCCGACGCCACCGGCACCGATGACCACGACGTCCTGACCGGCCCGTAACTGCGCAGCATTGACCACGGCACCGACGCCGGTGATCACCCCGCAGGCGATCAGGCTGGCGGCATCCTTGGGAATATCGGCGCTGATCCTGACGACCTGCGCCTGATCCACAACGACTTTTTCGGCAAAGGCACCGGATGCCATGGCCTGATGCAGCTTGCCGCCGTCCTTGGTTTTCAGCGGGCCGGTGTCGCCGTCATAGGGGGTTTCGCAGATCACAGGACGACCGCTGGCGCAGTTGGGGCAGCTGCCGCAGGCGCGGATCAGCGTGACCACAACGCTATCCCCGACCGCGACGCCGCTTACCCTGTCGCCCACAGCGCTCACCCGTCCCGCGGCCTCGTGACCATAGACCGCGGGCAGCGATCCGCCCCAGCCCCCACTGGCAAAGGAGATGTCCGAATGGCAGATCGCTACGGCATCCAGCGTCACCTCGACCTCGGCCCCCTCGGGGGCACGGAGTTCTACGTCTTCGATTTTCAGGGGAGCACCAAATTCATGGCAAACGGCGGCTTTGATCAACGGCATAACGGGTCCTTCCGGGCGCGTGAATTTAGGGAAGGGTGGCAAGCTCTGCCCCGTCCCGCAAGCCTATATGCGCCGCGCTGGCTCAGCCTTACGTTATGTCAGTCCACATACGCGGGATTTATACGCACGCGCCGGAAGAGCACCAAGGCGACCACCCGCGCCATCACACTCAGCGAGGTCAGCAGCACCGGCCTGCGCCCGAAGCGGTCGGACAGGCTGCCCACCAGCGGGCTGAACAGGAATTGCATCACCGCGAATGTCGTCGCCAACACACCGCCCCACAGCGCGGCGCGTGACAGATCGGCGGATTGGACCTGCGCGATCAGGTCCGGCATCACAGGGATGATCAGACCAATGCCCATGGCATCGATCATGACGGTCAGGATGATAAATATGACCGCCGGACGCATGGGCTATCGCGCGCCGGTCGGGTGGTTACAGCGCACGCGCACGGGCCACGAAGGCCGCTGCATCTGCGGGGGCCTGTCCCATCTGGGTTGACGGGTCGAAAAGGGTCTCGGCCACGTCGGGGTAATCCGCGTGGACCAGATCGGCCAGCGGCACCTGTTTGGCCAGCGCATCCTGACAAAGCTGTTTGGTGATCTTCTGGGCCTCGGGGCGGGGCATCGTTTCGGCTAGGGCAAAGCTCAGCGCTTCGGCGTGGATCAGGCCCAGCCCGTCTGTCAGCGCGCTGCGCATTTTCACAGGGTGCGGCGTCAGCCCCGCGACAAGGCTTTTTGTGTGGTTCAGCGCGGCGGCAAGGCTCAGTGCAAGCTGAGGCACGGCCATCCATTCCGCGAACCACGCGCCGCCATCACGCTGATGCTGATGCGCCGCGGCGGCCTGTAGCGTGGCGCGCTGGCCGGTGAACTGGTGCCCGAGGGCGACAATCGCCGAGGGCCCCACGGGGTTCTGTTTTTGCGGCATGGTCGACGACGCGCCTGCCGCCTCAAGGGCAAGCTCGGCGGTTTCGGTCATGGTCAGCGCCAGTGTGCTTTGCGCGATATGCGCCAGCGCTGCCATCACGCGGCCCTGCCAATCGGCGATGCGCAGCACGGGACCACGATCCACATGCCAGCTGCGCCCGGGGTCTTGCAGCCCAAGCGCTTGGGCCAGCTGCGCGCGGGTCTCGGCAGCCTTGGGACCAAGGGCAGAGCTCGTCCCCGCCGCCCCCGACAGGGACACGAACAACGACCCTTCGCGCAGCGCCTCAAGCTGGTCGAGCGCATCGCACAGCGGCATGCCCCATTCCGCCAGCACCGCGCCCCAGCTGGTGGGGGTGGCGTGCTGGCCATAGGTGCGGGCAGGCATCGGCAGGGATTTGTGCTGTTCGGCCCCTGCCTCAAGGGCCGCGATGATCTCGCGCAGATCGGTTTCCGCCAGCTTGAGCGCCTGACGCAGGCGCAGCATCAGCGCGGTATCGATGATGTCCTGACTGGTCGCGCCCCAATGGACGTGCTGGGCAAATTCCGGTGCCTGCATCTCGGCGCGGAACTGCGCCAGAAGCCCCGGCACGGACACGCCGTTTTCTCCGGTAGAGGCGGCAATCGCCCCGGGGTCGACCTGAATCTCGAGAGAGGCGCGGTGGATCGCGGCGGCGCTCATCTCGGGGATGATACCAAGGCTGCCCTGCACCTTGGCCAGCGCCCCTTCGACCAGCAGCATCGCGCGGATCGCAGCGCTGTCCGAGAACAGGCGCCCCGCGTCACCGGTGTTGAAAAGCTGTGCGAACAGGGGGCTGTCAAAGACGCTGGCGGCCATGGGTTACCTCGGGATAATGTCGTCAATGATCCGCGCCAGACCGGCGGGATCGGTAAAGAAGGGTGAATGCCCGCAGGCCATCTCATGAACATCCGCGCTTGGCCAGTCTTTCGTCATCGTGACCTGATAGGCGGGCGGGATGGTGCGGTCGTCCATACAGCGGATATAGCTGCGCGGCATGGCGTCCGCACGGGCAGTATCTGGCAGAGGCTTAATCGTCGGGGCCACGGCCTGCGCGCAGAGGCGCGGTGCGGCAAAACCTGCGACATCCGGCGGGCAGTCGTGATAGAACAGCGCCTCTGTCATTGCGGGATCAAGGGTAAAGCTTTTGCCGTCGGGGGCGAGGCGCACAGCGGGCATCAGCGGTTGTGACGGGGCCTGTTTGCGCATCTCGGCCAGCGACAGACCCGCCGCAGGGACGTAGGCACATAGATAGATCAGCCGCGCCATGGCGCTTGGATTTTTCTGTGCCGCCGCCCCGATGGCAAAACCGCCCATCGAATGACCCACCACCACCGTATCGGGGGTAGAGGCCGCAAGCACCGCATCGGCATAGCTGTCGAGCGTGACCGCGTTGACCGGCGTCCTGTCGTCGCCGTGGCTGGGCAGATCAATCGCACGGGGGCTGTGGCCCAATTCTTGCAACGCAGGGATCAGATCACGCCAGCACCACGCACCGTGGCACGAGCCGTGGACCAAAAGGATGTCAGACATGGCCAACGCCCTGCAAAAACTCGGTCAGCAGCGCCGCATATTCCTGCGGGTGTTCGACGCAGGGCAGATGGCCGGCCTTGCGGATGATCTTGAACTTCGATCCCGGGATCAGCTCGATGGTCTCGCGTACCAGATCAGGGGGCGTGGACCCGTCTTCGGATCCCGCGATCCCCAGCACTGGCAGGCGCAGTGCCGCCGTGGGGGTATAGAAATCCGTCCCCGAAATCGCGGCAGAGCAACCGGCATAGCCTTCGGCCGGTTGGCGTACGACCATATTGCGCCAAAGCTCAAGCTCGGGCGTGGCGCGGAAGGGGGCGGCGAACCAGCGTTCCATGATGGTATCCGCCATCGGTTCGATCCCGCTTTCTTGCACGGCGCGCACGCGGTCTGCCCACATATCCTTGGTGCCGATCTTGGCGGCGGTATTGGACAGCACCATGGCGCGGATCAGGTCCAGCCGCTTGGTGGCGAGCCCTTGGGCGATCATCCCGCCGATCGACAGCCCGACAAAGACGCAGCCCTTTACGCCCAGATGATCCAGCAGCTTTTCCGTATCGCCAATCAGCGCCCCCATCGCATAGGGCGCAGGCGGGCAGGACGACAGCCCATGCCCGCGTTTGTCAAAACGGATGATGCGCAGACCCTTGGGCAGCAGCGGCAGGATCGGATCCCACAGGCGCAGATCAGTCCCCAGTGAATTGGCAAAGACCACAGGCGCACCATCCTCGGGGCCATCCACACGGTAATGCAGACGCACGTCGCCTGTATCGAAAATCTTCATATCAGAACCTCCTGTGGGGCGTCAGTCAAGCGTGGCAAGCGCCCGCGAGAAAATATCACTGTCTACATTCCCGCCCGAAATGGTGACGATCACATCGTCGCCTTCGATCTCGTCTTGCCGGAACAGCGCGGCGGCAAGGGCCACAGCCCCGCCGGGTTCGGCCACAAGTTTGAGACGGTTGAACGCATGGCCAATCGCCTGCAGCGCCTCTGCGTCGCTGACCACAAGGCCGGGGCCGCATAGCCGCTTGAGGATCGGAAAGGTCAGATCACCCGGTTGCGGCGTGACGATGGCATCGCAGATCGACCCGCCAAGGGCGGCGTTACGCGTGATCTCTCCTGCGGCGAGCGACCGCGCGGCATCGTCAAAGCCTTCGGGCTCGGCGGTGCGCGCGCGCAGCCCCGGTGCCTCGGCTTCAAGCGCCAGCGCAATGCCAGAGGTCAGCCCCCCGCCACCACAGCAGGCAATTACATCGGCACGGGCGATCCCCGCGTCGGCGGCCTGCTGCGCAATCTCGAGCCCCGTTGTCCCCTGACCGGCAATCACCAGCGGGTCGTCGAAAGGCTTGATCAACGTCAATTCGCGTTCCTCCGCCATAGCCGCGCCGATGGCGTCGCGGTCCTCCGTCATGCGGTCATAAAGTACGACCTCGGCCCCAAGCGCGCGGGTGTTGGCGATCTTAAGACGGGGCGCGTCGGCGGGCATGATGATCACCGCGGGCACCCCGTGCAGCTTGGCCGCATAGGCAACACCTTGGGCGTGGTTGCCACTGGAAAAGGCGATGACCCCCTTAGCACGTACAGAGGGTTCCAGAGCCGACACCGCCGACCAGCCGCCGCGAAACTTGAAGCTGCCGGTGTGTTGCAGGCACTCGGGCTTGACCCAAACGCGCCGCCCCGCGATGTCATCCAGAAACGGAGAGTTCAGCAAAGGCGTGCGCCGCACGTGCCCCTCCAGCCGCCGCGCTGCGGCGCGGATCATATCGATATTCATTGCATCTTCCCGATCCATTCGTTCAAGGCCGCAACCGCCTCTGGTTCGTCCAGAAACGGAATATGCCCACGTCCCGGCACCCGCGCGACCACCATATCGGGGCGGCGGCGTTCCATCTCTTGCAAGGTTTCCTCGCTCAGCAGATTGGACGCCATGCCACGGATGCAGGCAATCGGCAGCCCGTCAAGCGCGTCAAAGAACGGCCACAGGTCGGGGGAGGGGGCGGAGAACGCCTTGGCCACCGCATCGCGCAGGTGCTTGTCATAAGTGATCTGCAAGCCGCTTTCGGTCTGGGTGTAATGCTTTTGCGCCTCTTCCATCCACCGGCTGTCGGGCACGTCGTCAAATTCGGGAAACACACGCGGCATGGCGGCGGCGGCTTCGGCATGGGTCTTGGCAGCAGGGTTGCGGCCGATATAGCCCATGATGAAATCCAGCCCCTGCGGGTCAATATACGGGCCAACGTCGTTAAAGGCCACGCCCAGCAACCTACCCTTGGCTCCCTTGGCCAGCCCCAATGCATTCAGCCCCCCGCGCGAAGTGCCAAGCACGGCGGCCTTGTCGATGCCAAGATGATCCAGCAGCTCCAGCGCATCACGGCATTCAATAGGGGGGGAATAGTGTGACCAGTCAGGGTCGAAGTCAGAGCGCCCGCGCCCGCGATAGTCCATCTTGATCAGCCGCACGTCTTCCAGATGGGGGGTGACATAGTCGAAATCCGCTGTGGTCCGCGTCAATCCTGCAAGACAGAGAATCGGCAGACCCGCCCCTTCGTCGGTGAAATAGAGCGTTAGCCCGTCGGATGTGGTGAAATGAGCCATTATACGCCTGCCAGTTCTGGGATGCCGTTGAGGTCCTGCAGCACATGGGCCGGTTGCCACGGCAGCCGGTCCATCGGCTCTCCCGCGCGGTTGACCCAGGCGGTGGTAAAGCCAAAGCCTGTCGCCGCTGCTGCATCCCATCCGTTGGACGAGACGAACAACACCTCTGAGGTCGCGCAGCCAAAGCGCTGTCCGACCAGTTCATAGACTTTCGCATGTGGTTTGAAGACGCCGACGCTTTCCACCGACAGCACCGCATCCAGCGTGTCACCCAGATTGGCGGAGGAAACCGCACCGTCCAGCATGGCTGGTGATCCGTTCGACAAGATCGCAGTATTCAACCCAGCTTCCTTTAGCGTTTTCAGCATCTTCGGCACTTCGGGGAAGGCCTGAAGCTCCCAGTAAAGCGCCAGCAGACGTTCGCGCAGGGCGGGGTCGTTGTCGTGGCCGGTCTTGGCCAAAGCCCAGTCCAGCCCCTCTTGGGTGACCTGCCAGAAATCGTCGTGGGCCCCGGTGACAGCGCGCAGCCAGGAATAGCCAAGCTGCTTTTGCCGCCAATGTTCGGCGACCTGCGGCCAGCTGTCTTTTATCGCTGCAAAATCCGGCTCTGACGCGGCTTGTCGTGCGGCTGCGGCCACATCGAACAAGGTGCCATATGCGTCAAACACGCATGTTGTAATCGCCATGATTTCCCCCCTGAATATTTCTTCCGCAAGACTGTCACGACCCGTCACGACAGAAAAGGCCGAAAAACTGGCCTCATGGGGGTTTACGGCGGGACGCAGGCTTGAAACACTGCGCGCCGAACCCGGAGCACCCGCGCAGATACGCGGCCTCCTGTATTTTCCCTTTATGGATCGGAGCTTTCTATGACGCAGGTTAAATCCGGCGATACTGTTGCTATTCACTACACTGGTACCCTGCTTGACGGCAGCACCTTCGACAGCTCGGAAGGGCGCGAGCCTTTGGAGTTCACGGTCGGGTCCGGCCAGATCATCCCCGGCCTCGACAGCGCGATGCCCGGCATGGAGGTCGGCGACAAGAAAGTCGTCAAGATCGGCAGCGCAGAGGCCTACGGCGATGTGAACCCCGAGATGCGTCAGGCCGTGCCACGCGAAGGTATCCCTGCGGATATCCCTCTGGAAATCGGCACGCAGTTGCAGATGCAAACCCCGGACGGGCAGGCGATGCCGGTGATGGTTGTCGAGGTTGACGACGCCACTGTGACACTTGACGCCAACCACCCGCTGGCGGGCAAAGACCTGCAGTTCGACATCGAACTGGTAAAAATCGCCTGAACCAGGCCCATACAGTCCGGCGCTTTTGATCGCGCCGGACTGTCTTGCTCCAAGAAACCGCTCGAAACCTCGCGCGCCGCGCAGTAAGCAGCGGTTATGGACAGTCAAAACACCTTCGACATTTTTATCGTGGCCACCCCCGGTCTGGAAGACATGCTTCTCGCCGAGGTGACAGAGAAAGGCTTCGCCAATCCTGTGGCCTCGCCCGGCGGGATCACGGTGCAGGGCGGCTGGCCCGAGGTCTGGCGCGCGAACCTGCAACTGCGCGGTGCCTCGCGCGTGCTGACGCGGATCGGGTCCTTCATGGCGTTCCATCTGGCGCAGCTGGACAAACGCGCGCGCAAGTTCCCCTGGGGCGATGTGCTGCGCGCCGATGTGCCGCTGCGGGTGCAGGTGACCACGAAAGCCTCTAAAATCTATCACGCCGGTGCTGCGACGCAGCGGATTGAAACCGCCTTGCGCGAAAGCCTCGGGGTTACGATCTCGCCCGAGGCGGCTCTCGTGCTCAAGGTTCGGATCGACGACAATGTGGTGACCATCAGCCTCGATACTTCGGGCGATGCGCTGCACAAACGCGGCCACAAGGAAGCCGTGGGCAAAGCGCCGATGCGCGAAAATCTGGCCTATCTGATGTTGCGTCAGGTTGGGTACACGGGCACCGAGACGGTGGTCGATCCCATGTGCGGCTCGGGGACCTTCGTGATCGAGGCGGCCGAGATCGCCATGGGCCTCAACCCCGGCCGCTC
This sequence comes from Sulfitobacter sp. G5_S2_6_S6, assembly GCF_054968505.1. NCBI lineage: Bacteria > Pseudomonadati > Pseudomonadota > Alphaproteobacteria > Rhodobacterales > Roseobacteraceae > Sulfitobacter > Sulfitobacter sp. G5_S2_6_S6. The sequence goes on along the minus strand of NZ_JBQKUI010000001.1, from coordinate 443,163 downwards.
GCGCCATTTCGCTTTCGAAGACCTCGCGAGCTTTGACGCTGACCAATGGGCCGCCATGCGCGACACCCCCACCACATCCACGCCACTGCGTTTCTATGGTTCTGACCGTGACGCGGGTGCCGTCCGGATGAGCCGTATGAATGCCGAACGGGCCGGGGTGGCCGATGCCGTGACCTTTGAAAACCACGCCGCGGGCGAGCTGACCCCGCCCGATGGCCCCCCCGGCCTTGTCATGGTGAACCCGCCCTACGGCGGGCGCATCGGCAACAAGAAACTGCTTTATCCGCTGTATGGCACGCTTGGCCAAACGCTGCTGACCCGCTTTAAAGGCTGGCGCGTGGGCCTTGTCACGTCCGAGCCGCCCTTGGCCAAAGCCTCCGGCCTGCCGTGGAAACCCCAAGGCCCCGCCATCGCGCACGGCGGTATGAAGGTCTGGCTCTACCAAACCCCGCCCCTGCGCTAAACGCGACGGCCCTTTCCAGACGCGACGGCCTATTTCCAAATGGTCTGAAATCCCGGGGTCCGGGGCAGAGCCCCGTAAATAGAACTTTGTGGCAGAGCCCCGGAAATAGAATTTGTGGCAGCGCCCCGGTCCGCCAGTCCCGTTAAAGGTTCTCCGCCTGCGGCATCCCCAGCACATGGAACCCGCCATCCACGCGGATAATCTCGCCCGTTGTGCAAGCACCAGCATCCGAGGCCAGATAGACCGCCGTGCCGCCAACCGCTTCCAGTGTCGCATTGGCGCGCATGGGGGCGTTTGTGTCGGTGTGTTTATAGGTCTTGCGCGCCCCGCCAATCGCGGCACCGGCAAGCGTTTTCATCGGGCCGGGGCTGATCGCGTTGACGCGGATGCCTTCGGGGCCCAGATCATTCGCCAGATAGCGCGTGGCGCTTTCCAATGCGGCCTTTGCCACGCCCATGACGTTGTAGTTGGGCGTCACGCGGTTTGATCCCATATAGGTCAGCGTCAGCAGGGTGCCGCCATTCTCGACCATCAGCGGGTGCGCACGGCGGGCGATCTCGATGAAGGAATAGGCCGAGATATCCATCGAGTTCTTGAAGTTCGCGCGGCTGGTGTTCAGGAAGCGGCCTGTCAGCTCGGACTTGTCGGAAAAGGCGATGGCGTGGACGACGAAATCGATCGTGGGCCAACGCGCGCCCAACCGCTCGAACGCGGCATCAAGCGAGGCGTCGTCGGTGACATCGACATCGACCATGAAGTCCGACCCGACACTCTGCGCCAGAGGTTCGAGACGCTTCCCAAAGGCCTCGCCCTGATAGGTGAACGCCAGTTCCGCACCGGCTTCCGCCATCGCCTTGGCAATGCCCCAAGCGATGGAGCGTTCGTTCGCGACACCCATGATCAGGCCGCGTTTTCCTTTAAGCATGTCTGACATCTGCTGCCCTTACTCTTGGAATTTGGAAAGGATCATCGATCCGTTGGTGCCGCCGAACCCGAAGGAGTTGGTCATCACCGAATCCAGACCGGCATTGTCCACACGCTCCAGCGCGATTTCGGACGGGTCCAGTTTCGGGTCCAGATCAACGACGTTGATGGATTTGGCGATAAAGTCATTCTTGAGCATCAGCAGGCAGAAGATCGCCTCGAGCGCGCCGGCGGCGCCTTGGGCGTGGCCGGTCATCGACTTGGTCGAGCTGACGGGGGGCGTGCTGCCCTGGCCAAAGACGCGACGGACCGCTTCGATCTCGCCCACGTCGCCGACCGGTGTGGAGGTGCCGTGCGCGTTGATATAGCCGACCTTGCGGCCCTCGGGCAGGGTTTCCAGTGCCAAGCGCATGGCGCGTTCGCCGCCCTCGCCGGACGGGGCCACCATGTCGTGACCATCGGATGTCGCCGCATAGCCAGTGACTTCGGCATAGATCGTGGCACCGCGCGCCTTGGCGTGCTCAAGCTCTTCGAGCACCAGCATGCCGCCGCCGCCCGAGATGACGAACCCGTCGCGGTTGGCGTCAAAGGCGCGGCTCGCGGTTTCGGGGGCGTCGTTATATTTGCTGCTCATCGCGCCCATGGCGTCGAACAGGCAGGACAGCGTCCAGTCAAGCTCTTCGCCGCCGCCCGCGAACATCACGTCCTGTTTTCCCAGCATGATCTGTTCCGCCGCGTTGCCGATGCAATGCAGCGAGGTAGAGCAGGCCGAGGTGATGGAGTAGTTGATGCCCTTGATCTTGAAGGCGGTGGACAGGTTCGCGCTGACGGTGGAGGACATGCATTTCGGCACGGCAAACGGTCCGATCCGCTTGGTCGCGCCGGTGTCGCGCACCACGTTATGCGCGGTGAACAGCGCCGATGTCGACGGCCCGCCAGAGCCCGCCACAAGGCCGGTGCGCGGGTTGCTGATCTGGTCTTCGCTCAGGCCCGCATCCGCGATGGCCTGCTGCATGGCGATATAGGCATAAGCCGCACCGCCGCCCATGAAACGCAGCGCGCGTTTGTCGATGTGGTCGGCCACATCAATCTTGAGCGTCCCTGCAACGCGGCTGCGAAAGCCGTGCTCTGTCATTTCGGGGCTGGCGACGATGCCGCTGGTCCCGTCTTTCAGCGATGCCAGAACTTCTTCTGCATTGTTTCCGATGGACGAGACAATTCCCAATCCTGTGACGACGACGCGGCGCATGGGCTGCACTCCCTTGATCTGTGTGGGGCGGGTGCCCTCTTGATGCTGCGCGGCCCGCACGCTTGTCGCGGGGCCGCACGTTCGTTTCCCGTTTGCCGCCTATGGGGCGACAAATCAAGTCATCAGTCTGTCTGGATGATCAGCAAGGTGATCCGAGCGATGATCTGACGGGTGGGCTTAGCTCTCGCTCAGCGCGACCTTCATGTCCTTGACCTGATAAATCACTTCGCCGTCGGCTTCGACGATGCCATCGGCAACGCCCATGGTCAGGCGGCGGGTCTGGATCGCTTTGGTAAAGTCGATCTTATAGGTCAGCATCTTGCGGTCAGGGCGTACCATGCCGGTCAGCTTCACTTCGCCCACGCCAAGCGCATAGCCGCGCCCCTGCCAGCCGCGCCAGCCCAGGTTAAAGCCGGTCAGCTGCCACAGACCATCCAGGCCAAGGCAGCCGGGCATGATCGGGTTGCCGGGGAAGTGGCAGTCAAAGAACCACAGGTCGGGTGTGATGTCGAATTCCGCCGTGATGTGGCCTTTGCCATGGGCACCGCCATCGGCGGAGACGTCTGTGATCCGGTCCATCATCAGCATCGGCGGGGCGGGCAGCTGCGCGTTGCCTTCGCCGAAAAGCTCGCCACGGGCGCATTTGAGCAGGGCTTCTTTGTCAAAGCTGGTGGGGTAGTCGGCCATATTATCGCGGCTCCTGAGGGCTGAATTTCAAATCCCGGCAGGTTTAGCATTGCGCGCCGCAGGCCCGCAAGGGCGCAGGCACACCGCATTTACGCGACGGCGAAAGGCGGCGCTGGCAAGAGTTTCCGGATTTCCGTTTGAAAACCGCCCCCATTGCCCCTTATATATAGCGCATGAGAGGTACTTATAGCCAATGACCCAAACAACACAGCAGATCAGTTCTGAGTGGCTTGCCAAGGCGGGCCTGCGCCCCACGCGGCAGCGCATGACGCTGGCGCATCTGTTGGTAGGCGATGGTCAGCACCGCCATGTCACCGCCGAAAGCCTGTTTGACGCGGCCAAGGGGCAGGGCGATGCCGTGTCGCTGGCAACGGTCTACAACACCCTGCGCGCCTTTTGCGACGCGGGGCTAATGCAGGAAGTCACGGTTGACGGGTCCAAAAGCTATTTCGATACCAACACCCATGATCACCCCCATTTTTTCTGGGAGGACGAGGCACGCCTGTCCGATGCGCCCTCTGACCAATTGGTGATCGCGCAACTGCCCGACGCACCCGAAGGGGCCGAGATCGCCTCGGTCGATGTGGTGATCCGTCTGCGCCGTAAGGGCTAGGGCTGTTCGGTCTGGGGCACGGTTTTTACCGGTCCCCTGCGTTCAGAACCACTGCCCCGGTTCCATCAACCCCAGATCCAGCAGTTGGCGAGAATGCCATTCAAACGGCGCGGAGTTGTGCCATTTGAAGCTGGCGATACGATCCCTACTGCCCGGGTTGGACTTGAGCGCCTTGGCCGTGCGGAAAGAACAGATCGACGCCGTGATATTGTGGTGCCACGGGCAGGCGTAGGTGTTGTATTCTTCATCCGTGAAGGTGTGATCGTCCCGCATCCGCAAGCCGGGCTTGGCGCGGAACAGCGAGATACGGTCGATCTTGCGCCGCGCGGCGGGCACATGTTCCTCGAACCGCCAACGCAATCCGCCAAAGAAATCAAGCTGCCGTTCCTTGGGGTGGTTGTCCGGCGTGCCGTCAGGCCGCGCCAGCGCGTAATAGCCGGACCGGTCCAGAAAGGCGTTGTCCAGCGATACCGCGTTCGGAGCGGCACCTAGATCATCTGCATAAAGATCAACGACATAGGTGAGCATTGCATCGCGGCGCTCTTCCGTGTGAAAGGCCAGCAACTCCCCCACGGTGCGCGTCTCGCAGAAAGGGTAGAACAGATATTCGGCGTTGTAGCAGGTATAAAGCCATTGCCCCGGTGCGGCCTCGATCACGGCGTTTACGGCATTTTCCAGCGCGCCCTCGCGGTCCATGTCGTAGTCCACGCGCAGCACGCCTTTGCTTTCGGCGACATCACGGGCCAGCGTGAAGCTGGCGGGCATAAAGGCGACAACGGTGGCAAAGCCAAGCTGCTGGTGGTGGCGCAGCGTCGTCTCGATCTCTATCGCGTCCTCGACCATGATGAGGGCAATAGGCCCCTTGCTCAGCACCGCTTTGCTGTCACTGATAAAATGGTCAAGACTGCGGTACTGCATGACACCCCGGCTTTATTTGTACTGTGCCTTAAATCTGTCAAATCGGGACGCATTGCAAGAGAACGCTGGCGCTGTTAGACCGCGCTTTTGCACCTTTGATCAACGGACCCTGCCATGACCGCGCCAAAAAAGCTGTTCATCAAGACCTACGGCTGCCAGATGAATGTCTACGACAGTGAACGTATGGCCGAGTCTCTGGGCGATAACTACGTCGAGACAAAGACCGCAGCTGACGCCGATATGATCCTGCTGAACACCTGTCACATCCGTGAAAAGGCAGCAGAAAAAGTCTATTCCGAACTGGGCCGCCTAAAGCCTCTTAAAGAACTGAACCCCGATCTGAAGATTGGCGTCGCAGGCTGTGTGGCGCAGGCCGAAGGGGCAGAGATCATGCGCCGTCAGCCGGCCGTTGATCTGGTTGTGGGGCCGCAATCCTATCACCGCCTTCCCGCGATGGAGGCGCGCGTGCGCTCTGGCAAAACCGCGCTTGATACGGATTTCCCCGAAGAGGATAAATTCGAAAAGCTGAAAGGCCGCGGCAAAGCGACGCGTGCGCCTTCTGCGTTTCTGACCGTGCAGGAAGGCTGCGACAAATTTTGCGCCTTCTGCGTGGTGCCCTATACCCGCGGGGCCGAAGTCTCGCGCCCCGCGACCCGCGTGCTGACCGAAGCGCGCGAACTGGTAGAACGCGGCGTGCGCGAAGTCACCTTGCTGGGTCAGAACGTCAACGCCTATCACGGCATGGGGGAAGAGGGGGCGGATTACACGCTTGCCCGCCTGATCAAGGAGTTGGCCAAGATCGACGGGCTGGAGCGTATCCGCTACACCACCAGCCACCCCAACGATATGGACGATGCGCTGATCGCCGCCCATGGCGAGATCGACAAGCTGATGCCCTATCTGCACCTGCCCGTGCAATCCGGCTCGGACCGTATCCTCAAGCGGATGAACCGCAGCCACACCGCCGAAAGCTATCTGCGGCTGATCGAACGCATCCGCGCCGCGCGCCCCGATATCGTGATGTCGGGCGATTTCATCGTCGGCTTCCCCGAAGAGACCGACGCGGATTTTGAAGCCACGATGGAGCTCGTTCGCGAGGTGAAATACGGCTACGCCTATTCGTTCAAATACTCGACCCGTCCCGGCACCCCCGCCGCCGAACGCCCGCAGGTAGAACCCGCCATAGCTGACGAACGCCTCCAGCGCTTGCAAGGGCTGATCACCGGTCAACAGCGCGAGATCCAGAACAGCATGGTGGGGCGCGATGTTTCTGTTCTTGTCGAAAAAGCGGGCCGCGAGGCGGGGCAGATGGTGGGGAAATCCGAATACCTCCACTCTGTGCATATCGACGAGGCGCAGGCCGAAATTGGCGACGTTGTTCGCGTCAGAATCGTTGATGCCAAAACCAATTCGCTGACGGCACGTCAGATTTAGGTGTCACCGGTCGCGATTTGCCCGCAATGATTGTAGACCAAAACGACTGCAATGGCCGGAAAATGGCGTAAGTGTGGCAGTAATATAGTAAATATGGCCGCATTCGCGCTTCACAGAAGCGCGTTTACCTCTTAATCTCACAACATATAGCGGACGACCGTGGTGCCTGGGGTATCTGTGGGTCTTCCGACTGGGGGACAGTAAGAAAAGGACGAGGGCTGTGTTTAATACAATTTCCAAGGGGCTACGGCTGTTTGCGGGCACGATGATTGCCGCAACATTCGTGCTTCAGGCATCTGCTGCCGATGCACAAACAAGATCTCAACAGGGCCGCGACAAGGGCCAGTATATTCCAACGATCTGGGTTGACCCCGATGGGTGTGAACATTGGGTCATGGATGACGGTGCCGAAGGCTATATGACACCGCATGTCACCCGTCAGGGTATTCCGGTCTGCCGCCGGGGTAACGTCTGCGGCGTGATGAATACGGACCAGTTTTTCAACACCGACAGCTACCGTGTGCACCCGCAGGGCCGCGCCCGCCTGGCTGAATTCTTCAAGACCACGGGTGCCGTGTCCTATATCATCAGCGGGCACACAGACAGCCGCGCGTCGGATGCCTATAACATGAAGCTGTCGCTGAACCGTGCCAATGCGGTTGCCAGCATCGCCCAGCAATCGGGGGCCCGCATTGCGGATGTCCGTGGCTATGGCGAACGGATGCCAGCGGCGTCCAATGGCACAGCGGGCGGTATGGCCAAGAACCGCCGCGTCGAAATCATCTGCATTCGCTAAGGGGACAGTAACGTGATGAAAGCTAAGATTATGATGGTCACCGCCTGCGCCCTGACACTGGGTGCCTGCGCTGACTACGAAGGCCGGGGCTATCCCGCCGATAAAACCGTCGACCGTGGCTTTGACAAAAAGCACCTGAGCCAGCTTCAGGCCGGCATCTGGGTCGATCCCAATGGCTGCGACCACTGGATCATCGATGACGGCGTCGAAGGCTACCTGAGCCAGCGACTGGACAAATACGGCAAGCCGGTCTGCTCTGGCGTGGCCCAGCCCACATATACGGCGGGCGACTTCAAAGGCGGCTCGCGCGTCCGAGATCCCAACTGATCTTGCGACCACTCCTGCACATAGGATCGGGCCGGCGCGTTTTACGCTCCGGCCCTTTTTTGTCGGCTCAAAGGGGTACATAGTTTGAATATGGGACCCATATTAATCCAAAGACACCTCCAATTAGGAAAACGCTTTGCCATCTAGTGACACAATGACGCCTCCCGCTTCTCACGCGCAGCAACTTGAATTTCCGGACAACCGGCTTCTGATCGATCTCTGCGGCCCCTATGACGCCAACCTGACCGCCGTAGAGACGGCGCTTGAGGTCCAGATCGTGCGTCGGGGCAACCACCTGTCGGTGATGGGAGAGGAAGACGCGACCACCCGCGCGGCCTCTGTGCTCGAAGGGCTTTATGCCCGATTGGAAGGCGGACGCAGTGTGGAGCCCGCCGATGTCACCAGTTTGCTACGCATGGGCGATTCAGCGGCTGGGACGGGGGTGCGCCCGGGTGACCAGATCGAGATGCCGAATTTGGGCGGCGTCGAAATCCAGACCCGCAAGAAACGCGTCGAACCCCGCACGGCTGCGCAGAAAGCCTATGTGCAATCGCTGTTCGACAACGAACTGGCCTTCGGCATCGGCCCTGCCGGTACGGGTAAAACCTATCTTGCGGTGGCCGTCGGCGTGTCGATGTTCATTGGTGGCCATGTGGACCGTATCATCCTGTCGCGCCCTGCCGTGGAGGCGGGGGAGAAGCTGGGCTACCTGCCCGGTGACATGAAAGACAAGGTCGATCCCTACATGCAGCCCCTTTATGACGCGCTGAATGATTTCTTGCCCGGTAAACAACTGGCCAAGCTGATCGAAGAGAAAAAGATCGAGATCGCGCCGCTCGCCTTCATGCGCGGGCGCACCCTGTCCAACGCCTTTGTTGTGCTGGACGAGGCGCAGAACGCGACCTCGATGCAGATGAAGATGTTCCTGACCCGTCTGGGCGAAGGCTCGCGGATGGTGATCACCGGTGACCGGACCCAGATCGACTTGCCACGCGGCGTGCCATCGGGCTTGCAAGACGCGGAACGGCTGCTCAAGACGATCCCCAAGATCAGCTTTAACTACTTCACCTCGAAAGACGTGGTGCGCCACCCGCTCGTGGCCGCGATCATCGAAGCCTATGAAGCAGATGCAGGCCACGCGTGATGCCCGGCTGCTTCATTTTGCCAGATAAACTCCGGGGGGCCGGGGGCTGGCCCCCGGTGGGGCGCTGATGCAGGCGCTCGACGTGATAGAGGAAGACCCCCGTTGGGCCGGTCTGGACCTTGATACCCTATGCCCCCGCGCGATGCGCGCCACATTGGCGCATCTGTCGCTGGATGCCGACACCGCCGAGGTGACGGTGCTGGCCTGCGACGATGCACATATCGCCACGTTGAACGCAGATTTCCGCGACAAGTCCACGCCGACAAATGTGCTCAGCTGGCCCGCCGAGGAACGCGGAGCCGCGCGCGACGGCGAACTTCCGCTGCCGGTCACGCCGGGGTTCGACAATATGCTGGAACTGGGCGACATCGCGATTTCATTTGACACCTGCCACGCCGAGGCAGAGGCCGCAGGCCGCCCGATGGCCGATCACGTGACCCATTTGATCGTGCACGGGCTGCTTCACCTGTTGGGGTATGACCACGAACGGGACGGGGATGCGACCCTGATGGAACGGTTAGAGGTAGAAATACTTGGCAAATTGGGGTTGGATGACCCATATAGAGACGACGCAGTGCAACCGCCTGCCTAAACACATAAAGACAGGACCCGATGGGCGACACAGACGGATCATCTGAGGCGGCGCAGAGCGCGCAGTTGGAAGACATCATACCGGCCTCCGAGGCCGAAGAAACCGAAGACACCCCGAAATCCGGTGGCTTCTTTTCCCGGGTCATGGGCGCACTCAGCGCGTCGGACAACGAGGAAGAGGAGGAGATCACCGCGGCACAGACCGACAGGCTGTCGACCCGCGGCATGATGAACCTGCGCCGGATGCGGGTGGATGATGTGGCGGTGCCCAAGGCGGATATCACCGCCGTGCCGGTGACCTCGACGCTGGATGAGCTGGTCGGCGTGTTCAAGGACAGCGGTCTGACGCGCCTGCCGGTGTATGACGGCACGCTCGATACGCCCGTTGGCATGGCCCACCTCAAGGATCTGGCTCTGACCCACGGATTTAATGGCCGAAACACCGAATTTGACCTTCAGGCCATGCTGCGTCCCTTGCTGTTCGTGCCGCCGTCCATGACCATTGGCGTCTTGCTGACCAAGATGCAGGCCGAACGGCGCCATATGGCACTGGTGATTGACGAATACGGCGGCGTCGACGGGCTGGTCACGATCGAGGATCTGATCGAACAGGTCATCGGCGAGATCGAAGACGAACACGACGTGGACGAAGGCAAATATTGGACGGTCGAAAAGCCCGGCTGCTACCTTGCGCTGGCCAAGACGCCTCTGGATGATTTCGAGGCCGAGATTGGCCATTCGCTGACCGACCACGATGATGTCGACGAAGAAGAGATCGACACGCTTGGCGGGTTGGTCTTCATGCTGTCGGGACGGGTGCCGGCACGTGGCGAAGTGGTCGTGCATCCCGATGGCCCCGAGTTCGAGGTGATCGACGCCGATCCGCGCCGGATCAAGCGTTTGCGCGTGCGTATGGCCGGATCTCACTGATGACATTGCGCAGTGCCGCTTGGATGCGGTTCGGGGCCGCGGTGCTTGCGGGCGTTGTCGCGGCCTTTGGGCAGGCACCCTATGACCTGCCGCTGGTCTTGCTTGCTGCACTTGCGGCTGTGCTGTTGATCTACAGTGCTGCTGCAACGCCCCGGCAGGCCGCAGCGCTCGGCTGGGGCTTTGGCTTTGGCTATTTCTTGCATGGATGGTCTTGGCTGGTTTCGCCCTTCATGGTCGACCCTGAACGCTATGCCTGGATGGCACCTTTTGCTGTGGCGGGGCTGACGGGCGGTTTGGCGTTGTACTGGGCTTTGGCGTTCTACGTGTCCCGCCGGTTGTCGGCACAGGTCTGGCCGCTGATCTTCGTCCTGCCCGCCGCGGAAATGCTGCGCGGCTATCTGTTCACCGGCTTCCCGTGGGGGATGTTCTCTCAGTCTTTGGTCAACCATTGGCCGGGGCAGGGGCTTGCGCTGGTGGGGCCCTACGGCATGACCCTTGCCTTGGTCGCGCTGGCTGTGGCGGTGGTACAGCGCGCGCGGGGCACATTGCTGCGGCAGGGCGCTGTCTGGGGCGCGCGGGTCTTGGGTGTGGCGGCGTTGACGGTGCCCTTTGGAGGGCGCGACGCTCCGGTTACCGACCATATGATCCGTATGGTGCAGCCGAACGCGGCGCAGAAAGACAAATGGGACCCCGTCAAAATCCCCGAATTCTTTGATCGTCAGCTGGCGCTGACCGCTGCGCCGCCCGCGCAGGGGGATGCGGCGCCTGATCTGATCCTCTGGTCCGAAACCGCCATCGCATGGCCGCTTGATTTGGCCCATGGCGCGCTGACCTATATCAGCGAAGCCGCCGCCGGTACGCCTGTGGTGCTGGGGGTGCAGCGGCGCGACGACATGGCCTATTACAACTCGGCCGTGTTGCTGGGGCCGGACGCCGAGGTTGTGCAGACCTATGACAAGCACCACCTCGTGCCCTTTGGCGAATATATCCCCTTTGGCGATCTGTTGGGCCGTATCGGTCTGCGCGGCATGGCGGCGCAGTTTGGCAGTGGGTTTTCCTCGGGGCCGGGGGCAGATCTGATGGATCTGGGGCCCTTGGGCCAGGCGCTGCCCCTGATCTGCTACGAGGCCGTCTTTGCGCGGGACGTTAACGCCGCACCGGCGCGGCCTGCATTCTTGATGCAGCTCACGAATGATGCGTGGTTCGGCAAGGGGCAGGGGCCGTTGCAGCATCTGGCTCAGGCCCGGATGCGCGCGATAGAACAAGGTCTGCCCATGGCACGCGTCGCCAACACGGGCGTTTCGGCGATGATTGACCCCTGGGGCCGCATCACAAAGAGTTTGGCCCTGAACGAGGCAGGCTTTCTGGATGCCCCTTTGCCCGCCCCACGCCCTGCGACACCCTATAGCAGATGGGGCGAATGGCCGTTTCTTTTCATAACTTTGGCGGGGTTTGCCCTTGTTATCCTGCGCCGACGACGCAACTTAAAGTTTGACCAAAGGGGCAGGCAAAGCTAAGCCCCGTTAATCGGCCACAACGGCTTCCTGACGTGGCTAAGAAATCTATTGGAGCACTAAATGTCCCGCAAAAACTACACGTTCACTTCGGAATCCGTTTCCGAGGGCCACCCGGATAAGGTCTGCGACCGGATTTCCGACGCCGTACTTGATGCCTTTCTGACCGAAGAACCCGAAGCGCGTGTCGCAGCGGAGACCTTTGCCACCACCAATCGCGTGGTCATCGGCGGCGAGGTTGGCCTGTCGAACAAGGACAAGCTGGATGAATACCTTGGCAAGATCGACGGCATCGCCCGCGCCTGCATCAAGGACATCGGCTACGAGCAGGATGAATTCCACCACGCCACCTGCGAGATCACCAACCTGCTGCACCCGCAGTCGGCGCATATCGCGCAAGGCGTGGACGCGTCAGGCGACAAGGAAGAAGGCGCGGGCGATCAGGGCATCATGTTCGGGTTCGCCACCAATGAGACGCCAGAGCTGATGCCGGCGCCGATCCACTATGCCCATGCGATCCTGCGCCGTTTGGCCGAAGTGCGCAAAGACGGCACCGAGCCGACATTGCGCCCCGACGCCAAAAGCCAGCTTTCCGTGCGCTATGAAGACGGCAAGCCTGTTGGCGTGTCCTCTATCGTTTTGTCGACGCAACACGCCGATGCAGGCCAGACCAGTGCCGACATCCGCGACATCGTCGAACCCTATATCACCCAGGTTCTGCCCGAAGGCTGGATCACCCCCGACACCGAATGGTGGGTGAACCCGACGGGGACTTTTGTCATCGGCGGGCCTGACGGCGACGCGGGCCTGACGGGGCGCAAAATCATTGTGGATACCTATGGCGGCGCGGCACCGCATGGGGGCGGCGCGTTCTCGGGGAAAGATCCGACGAAGGTTGACCGCTCTGCCGCCTATGTGGCGCGCTATCTGGCGAAAAACGTCGTGGCTGCCGGTCTGGCCGAAAAGTGTACGATCCAGCTGAGCTATGCCATCGGCGTGTCCAAGCCACTGTCGATCTACTGCGATACCTATGGTGGCGACGCGGATGTCACGGATGCGGCGATTGAAAAGGCGATCCGCCAGATCATCGACCTGACACCGCGCGGCATCCGCGAGCATCTGCAGTTGAACCGCCCCATCTTTGAACGCACCGCGGCCTACGGCCACTTTGGTCGCGCGCCCGAAGCGGATGGCGGCTTTAGCTGGGAAAAGACCGATCTGGTCGATGCGCTGAAGGCCGCGCTGTAAACACATGCTTCATGGTACAAGAAAGGGCAGCCCCAATGGGCTGCCCTTTTGCGTTGGTGGGGGCTGCTATAGATCCCCTAGGCCGGGGCGTTTGCCGATAGAGACGTGGTCGATATCTTCGGTCCGGAACCCCTTGATCAGCGAAGGGATCATCGCAAAGACCAGCAGGAAGATCGGCAAGCCGACGACCGTGATCACCTGTTGCAAGGCGGTCAGCCCCAAATCGCCTGCAAGGATCAGCAGCATCGCGGCGACCAGCCCTTCGGACACGCCCCAGAACACCCGCTGGCGGGTGGGGCCGGGTTCGGGCGAACCGGTGCACAGCATGTCGACAACCAGCGACGCGGAATCCGAGGATGTTGCAAAGAAGATTGCCACCACCAGCACGGCGATACCCTGCACGATATCGGCGAAAGGGAAGCTTTCGAAAAACGCGAACATGGCAAGCGGGACGGAATCAGCCACTGCGGCGCTCAGCGAACCGGCCTGCGCGCCAAGAGCCGTGCGCGCGGCGGTGCCGATGCCGTCAATCTCCATCGCTTGCCAGCCGAAGATAGAGAACCAGATCAGCGTGAACAGGGACGGGGCCAGCAGCACGCCAAAGACGAACTCCCGTATCGTGCGCCCCCGCGAAATCCGCGCGACGAAAAGCCCGATGAAGGGCGACCACGTGACCGTCCAGGCCCAGTAGAACACCGTCCAGCTGCCCTGCCAGCCCCAATCCCCATTCGAGGGGTTGGTATCGGCAAGCATATCATTCCAGAAGGCGAGCCGTGGCAGGTTGCTTAGGTACAGGCCAAAGGTCTCGACCATGCCGCGCAGCAGGAACAGGGTCGAACCGGTCACCAGCACAAAGACCATCAACGCCACGGCCATGCCGATATTGAGGTTGGACAGCAGCTTTACCCCCTTATCGAGCCCCGCCACAATAGACACCACGGCAACGACGGTCAGCGCGGTCAGGATGCCGACCTGCAGGGGCACGCCGTCGTTCCACCCAAACAGCGCCGACAGACCCGCTGCGATCTGCGATGACCCCAGCCCAAGCGAGACCGCGACACCGAACAGCGTGCCGAGGATCGACGCAATGTCGATCGCCTTGCCCCAAGGGCCGTGGATGCGCTCTTTCAACAGCGGGTAAAAGACTGAACTGACCCGCACGGGTAGATCATAGCGGTTGATGAAATAGGCAAAGGCCAGACCGGGCAGCGCGAAGATCGTCCAGGTGTGCAGAGCAAGGTGGTAGGTGGCGATAGAGATGGCGTCTTGTGCGGCCTGTTCCGTGAAAGGTTCAACGCCGGGCAGGGGCGGGTCCGAAAAATGGCTGATCGGCTCTGCCACGCCCCAGAACATCAGCACGGTGCCGATGCCGCCCGCGAAAAGCATGGTGAACCACGACAGGTTTGTATACTCGGGCCGGCTATCGCGCGGGCCAAGGCGGATATGGCCGTGACGGCTCATCGCGGCCCAGATCAGAAAGCCCAGCCAGACGTTGACGCCAAGAATAAAGAACCAGCCCAGATGCGATACGATCCAGGCGCGGCCTGCGGCGAAAGCATCCCCGATCGGTTCAGGGGCAAGGACAAGAGCCAGTACAAATAGGGCGGTACACAGGGCGGAAACAAAGAAGATTGTAGGGTCCGTTCGTAGTCCTAGTCGGCTTGCCAGTTCCCGCATTCGCACGTCCTCCGCTGCATTATTATCGGTTCTTGGTCAGGTAGAACCCTGTGGCTCAACGTAAAGTCCCTGTGATCGTTCCGGGTTTGCTGCGCTTCACAGGGGCGGCACCGCCGTTGCGCAGGGGGCGCGTGGGCTTTTGCGGCGCAGGATTACGCGAAATGTTGCGCCCGTCCCCCGCGCAGGCTAAAGCCAGCGCCATGACACATCCTGAACGCCCCCGCCGCAATTTCTACGGTCGCCTTAAAGGCAAATCGCTTAAGCAAAGCCAGAAAGGCTATATCGAAGAGGATCTAGAGGCGCTGTCGCCCGGTCCTGTCGATTGGGACGCGAACCCCGACCGTACACCGCTGGACCTGCCGACGCTGTTTGGCGGCAAACCCGTCTGGCTGGAGGTCGGTTTTGGCGGCGGCGAACATATGGTGCATCAGGCGGCGCAAAACCCTGACGTAGGCATCATCGGCTGCGAACCTTACATCAACGGGGTCGCGATGCTGTTGGGCAAGATCCGCCGCGCGGGTGTCGATAACGTGGCGATCCACCCCGGCGATGCACGCGATATCTTTGACGTGCTGCCAGAGGCGTCGATTGACCGCGCTTTCCTGCTGTACCCTGATCCGTGGCCGAAAACGCGCCACCACCGTCGTCGCTTTGTGACGCCGGAACATCTTGAACCGCTGGCCAAGGTGCTCAAGCCCGGCGCGATCTTTCGCGTTGCCACGGACATCGAAGACTATGTGCGCCAGACGCTTGAGCAGGTGCCGCGCCACGGGTTCGAATGGCTGGCGGAACGCCCCGGCGACTGGAAAGAGCCGTGGGGCGATTGGATTTCCACCCGCTACGAACAAAAAGCCCTGCGCGAGGGGCGCGTGCCGCACTACCTGACTTTCCGCAAGACCTGAGCGGGCGGGCGCGGGCCAAGAACGCTGGCAATGGACGGGGCGGGATCGCTGGTTTAAGACGGGCTTTCAGGAAGTTTTTTTGAGGGTTATCCATGTCCAGCCACGCCACGCCCGTCCCGATGACCTCTACCGCATGCGGCCCGCTGTCCGGCGTGGCCGAGGTGCCGGGGGACAAGTCGATCTCGCACCGGTCCTTGATTTTGGGCGCGATGTGCATCGGCGAAACCACCATCAGCGGATTGCTTGAAGGCGACGACGTGCTGGACACGGCCAAGGCGATGCAGGCCTTTGGCGCGGAAGTCACCAATATGGGCGGCGGCAACTGGTCTGTGCGCGGTGTGGGCGTGGGCGGTTTCGCAGAACCGGACGGGGTGATCGACTGCGGAAACTCGGGCACGGGGGTGCGCTTGATCATGGGGTCAATGGCGACCTCCCCCATCACCGCGACATTCACCGGCGACGCCAGCCTGAACGGCCGCCCCATGGCGCGGGTCACCGATCCGCTGGCCTTGTTCGGCACGGAATCTGTCGGGCGCAAGGGCGGACGCCTGCCCATGACCATCGTGGGGGCGGCCGACCCTGTGCCCGTGCGCTACACCGTGCCCGTGCCGTCCGCACAGGTGAAATCCGCCGTGTTGCTGGCAGGGCTGAACGCCCCCGGCAAGACCGTCGTGATCGAGGCCGAGGCCACGCGCGACCATACGGAGCGGATGTTGGCGGGCTTCGGTGCCGAGATCTCGGTGGAAGACACGGATGAGGGCCGTGTGATCACTCTGACCGGCCAGCCGGAGCTACAGGCCCAGCATGTTGATGTGCCGCGCGATCCGTCCTCGGCTGCGTTTCCGGTCTGTGCTGCCCTGATCGTGCCGGGCTCCGACGTGCTGGTGCCGGGGATCGGGCTGAATCCGACACGGGCAGGGCTGTTCACCACACTGCGCGAGATGGGGGCCAATCTGACCTATGAGAATGAGCGGACCGAGGGCGGCGAGCCTGTCGCCGACCTGCGCGCCAAATTCTCGCCCGACCTCAAAGGGATCGAGGTGCCGCCAGCGCGCGCGGCGTCGATGATCGACGAATATCCGGTGCTCTCTGTCGTGGCCGCCTTTGCGCAGGGCCAGACGATGATGCGCGGCGTGAAAGAGCTGCGGGTCAAGGAAAGCGATCGGATCGACGCGATGGCCAAGGGGCTGCGCGCCAATGGGATCGAAGTGGACGAGGGCCCCGATTGGTGGGCGGTCACCGGACGGGGGCATGGGAACGTGCCGGGCGGGGCGACCTGCGCCAGCCAGCTGGACCACCGCATCGCGATGTCCTTTATGATCCTCGGCATGGCCGCAACCTCGCCTGTCAGTGTGGACGACGGGTCGCCGATCACCACGTCCTTCCCGATCTTCGAGCCGCTGATGAAACGCCTTGGCGCGGATGTGACGCGGGGGGATGCGTGATGCTGGGCTTTACCGTTGCGATTGACGGGCCGGCTGCGGCGGGCAAGGGCACCGTCGGGCGCGCTGTTGCGGCGCATTTCGGTTTTGCGCATCTGGACACCGGCCTGCTCTATCGCGCCGTAGGGGCGAAAGTGCTGGAGGGCATGACCGCCGAAGAGGCCGCCTTGACCCTGCAAGCCGATGATCTTGAGAATGACCAGCTGCGCACCAACGCCGTGGCAGAAGCCGCGAGCCGCGCGGCCGCGATCCCCGCTGTGCGGGCCGCCTTGGTCGATTTCCAGCGCAGCTTTGCCATGCGGGCAGGGGGCGCGGTGCTGGACGGGCGCGACATTGGCACGGTGATCTGCCCCGATGCGCCGGTCAAGTTGTTCATCACCGCCACGCCCGAGGTCCGCGCACAGCGCCGCTTTGCCGAGCTTAGCGCCAAGGGGGCCGAGGTCACCCTCGAAGGGGTGCTGGCCGATGTTCAGGCCCGCGATGCCCGCGACAGCACCCGCGCCGAGGCACCGCTGAAGCCCGCCGAGGATGCAGAGCTGATGGATACCTCGACCATGGATATCGAGACAGCCGTGGCCCGCGCCATCGAACTGGTGGCCGCACGTAGAGGTGACTAAACGCGGCGGAACGAATGTCGCTGCCTGACGTTGGACTAGGACGTGCCTGGCGGTAGGCTGGGCACGATAGGAATAAACAAGAGGTGCTGACTATGAAGACCGCTCAAGACTATCTCGACGATGCGAATGCCGTTGTCCCCAAGATGGACGCCAAGGACGCGATTGCGAAACATGCCGAAGGCAAGGGCGTCTTTATCGACGTGCGCGATTCCGGCGACATCGCTAAAAGCGGGACCATCAAGGGCGCGCATCGTGTGCCGCGCGGCATGATCGAGTTCCGCGCCGACCCGAACAAGGAAGAGATGTATAACCCGATCTTCGAAAAAGACGCAGAGATTTACCTGGTCTGCGGCGCAGGGGGTCAGGCCGCGCTGTCGGGTAAGACGCTGCACGACATGGGCTATACGAATGTCACCAACATTGGCGGTTTTCCCGGCTGGAAAGACGCGGGCGGCCCGACTGAAAGCTGATACCCGAATAGGCGGATGACCGAATGGACAAGGGCAGGCTACGGTCTGCCCTTTTTGCTGACATCGCCCTGTATGAACCTGTATGAACAGGGGATCACCCGCGCCAGCCCTTGCCTTTGCCCCGAAACAGGGCTATACGCGCGACTGTCTAAGGGGCGGATACACGTTTCGGGCGCGAGATATCAGGCAGGGTCGGTTTCATCCGGCCCTCTTTGTTTTGCGGATCGAATCCCATCGCGGATGACAATTTTAACCACAGACCGGCGGAGACAACCGCGCGGCCAGAAACCAAATGCTAAAGGAAAATCAAGCTACATGGCTATGAACTCAATGGAAGACTTCGAAGCACTTTTGGAAGAAAGCTTTGAAATGGACACGCCCGAAGAGGGCTCTGTTGTCAAAGGCAAGGTTATCGCGATCGAAGCGGGCCAAGCTATTATCGACGTAGGCTACAAAATGGAAGGCCGCGTTGAACTGAAAGAATTTGCCGAGCCTGGCGAAGCACCCAAAGTGGAAGTCGGCGACGAAGTCGAAGTATTCCTGCGTCAGGTAGAAAACTCCCGTGGCGAA
Organism: Sulfitobacter sp. G5_S2_6_S6; assembly: GCF_054968505.1. Classification (NCBI taxonomy): domain Bacteria; kingdom Pseudomonadati; phylum Pseudomonadota; class Alphaproteobacteria; order Rhodobacterales; family Roseobacteraceae; genus Sulfitobacter; species Sulfitobacter sp. G5_S2_6_S6. Next base: position 424,647 of record NZ_JBQKUI010000001.1, on the reverse strand, counting down.
GCTGTTATCTCGCGCGAGATGGCCCGTCGTGAAGAAGCCTGGGACCGTCTGGAAAAAGCCTATGCCGCAGAAGAGCGCGTTGAAGGCGCGATCTTTGGCCGCGTTAAAGGTGGCTTTACCGTTGATCTGGGCGGCGCAGTTGCCTTCCTTCCCGGTTCCCAAGTTGACGTGCGCCCCGTGCGCGATGCCGGCCCTCTGATGGGTCTGAAGCAGCCGTTCCAAGTTCTGAAAATGGACCGTCGTCGTGGCAACATCGTTGTTTCGCGTCGTGCAATCCTTGAAGAATCCCGTGCCGAACAGCGTGCCGAAGTGATCGGCAACCTGACCGAAGGTCAGGAAGTTGACGGTGTGGTCAAGAACATCACCGAATACGGTGCCTTCGTTGATCTGGGCGGTGTTGACGGCCTGCTGCACGTCACAGACATGGCATGGCGCCGTGTGAACCACCCATCCGAGATCCTGTCGATCGGCGAAACCATCAAGGTTCAGGTCATCAAGATCAACAAAGAGACGCACCGCATCTCCTTGGGTATGAAACAGCTGCAAGAAGATCCATGGGATCTGGTTCAAGCCAAGTACCCGCTGGAATCCACGCACACTGGCCGCGTCACCAACATCACCGATTACGGTGCATTTGTTGAGCTGGAGCCAGGCGTTGAAGGTCTGGTTCACGTTTCCGAAATGTCCTGGACAAAGAAGAACGTACACCCCGGCAAGATCGTTTCCACCAGCCAAGAAGTCGAAGTCATGGTTCTGGAAATCGATGGCGCCAAGCGTCGCGTTTCCCTTGGTCTGAAACAGACCATGCGCAACCCATGGGAAGTGTTTGCTGAAACACACCCAGAAGGCACCGAAGTTGAAGGCGAAGTCAAAAACATCACCGAATTCGGTCTGTTTGTTGGCCTGCCAGGCGACATCGACGGCATGGTTCACCTCTCTGACCTGAGCTGGGACCAGCGCGGCGAAGAAGCGATCCAGGACTACCGCAAAGGTGACACGGTTCAGGCCGTTGTTTCCGAAGTTGACGTGGAAAAAGAACGCATCAGCCTGTCGATCAAAGGTGTGGGCGGCGACAAGTTCGCAGAAGCAGTGGGCGGCGTGAAGCGCGGTTCCGTTGTGACTGTGACCGTGACCTCCATCGAAGACGGTGGCATCGAAGTCGAATACGAAGGCATGAAAGCCTTCATCCGTCGCTCCGATCTGTCGCGTGACCGTGCCGAACAGCGCCCCGAGCGTTTCTCGGTTGGTGACAAGGTTGACGTCCGCATCACCAACGTTGACGCGAAAGCACACCGTCTGGGCGTGTCGATCAAAGCACGTGAAATCGCAGAAGAGAAAGAAGCAGTCGAGCAGTATGGCTCCTCTGACTCCGGCGCATCCTTGGGTGATATCCTGGGTGCCGCTCTGAAAGGCGACGAATAAGCCTTAGCGCTTGTTGCACAGATCAGGGGCCTCGCAGTGCAGACTGCGGGGCCCTTTTTCGTTGCGAATCGCAATCTGTGGCGAGGGGCAGGGAAGGGCGGCTGGCAGCGCTGTTCCGGGTGGTTGCGTGAAATGTGACTAAAAAATGACTGGAAAACAGCGACTTCCCGCTACTTAATCGCAATAATAGAAATATGCATGACTTCACGAACGCGTTTGGTTTGCTATAGTCCCATCTAGTTAAGACATTAATTGCGCACCTCGGAGGACGTTAAATGATCCGGTCAGAACTGATCCAGAAGATTGCCGACGACAATCCCCATCTCTATCAGCGCGACGTGGAACGGATCGTAAATACCATCTTCGAAGAGATCACCGGCGCGATGTCCGACGGTGATCGGGTAGAGCTGCGCGGCTTTGGTGCCTTTTCAGTGAAAAAACGTGACGCCCGTGTGGGCCGGAACCCTCGCACTGGGGAAACGGTTCATGTAGAAGAAAAGCACGTGCCGTTCTTCAAGACCGGTAAACTGCTTAGAGATCGTTTAAACGGGAATTCCTAATGCGTTATGTTCGCTACCTCTGCATCGCAATCTTCGCCATTGCACTGATCTCGGTTGCCTTGGCCAACCGGTCTATGGTGTCGCTGAAGTTGCTACCGACCGAGGTATCGGGCTGGTTCGCGTTGAACCCTGAAATTCAGGTGCCGCTGTTCCTTGTTATTCTGGGTAGCATCATCGCCGGTCTGCTGGTGGGTTTCGTCTGGGAATGGATCCGCGAATACGGCCAGCGTGCCGAAGCCGCACGTCAGGCCCGCGAAATGCGCCGTCTGGAGCGTGAAGTCGCACGCCTGAAAGGCGAGAAATATCAGGACCAGGACGAGGTTCTGGCGCTGCTGGATCAAGCAAGCTAAGCGGGCCTATGCCCCTTAGCGCAGGAACCATCCGATGACCCAAAATTTGCACGTGAAATTCTGCGGCTTGCGCAGCACGCAGGATATTGCGGCGGCCGCTGCGGCCGGTGCGCGCTATGTCGGTTTTGTTTTCTTTGAAAAATCCCCTCGGCACGTCACGATTGATCAAGCCGCTGAACTGGCCATAGAGGTGCCAATGGGGCTGTGTAAGGTCGCGCTGACGGTCAACGCGGATGACGCCTTTCTGGATGCGCTGACGGCGGCTGTGCCTATTGATATGCTGCAGCTACACGGCAAGGAAACGCCCGAGCGTGTCGCCGAGGTCAAGGCGCTCTATGGGCTGCCGGTGATGAAGGCGGTCGGTGTGGCCGATGCAGATGACCTGCCACAGATTGATGCCTATATGGCCGTGGCAGACCAGATCCTGATCGACGCGAAACCGCCCAAAGGGGCAGCGCTGCCCGGTGGCAATGGATTGTCCTTTGACTGGCGTCTGATCGCAGATCGCACATGGGACAAGCCGTGGATGCTGGCAGGGGGGCTGACCCCTGACAATGTGGCTCAGGCCGCCCGTATGACCGGGGCACGTCAGGTAGATGTCTCTTCCGGTGTGGAAAGCGCGCCGGGTGTAAAGGACGCGGGGCTGATCGCGGCATTCGGAAACGCCGCGAAGGTCTAGTATTGGCAGAATGGCCCCTTAGAAGGTGAGGGGGTATTCCTTGGCCAGCGCGTCGAATTTCATCAACGACGCAACCAGTGCTGGCATCTGATCCAGATAGATCATGTTCGGCCCGTCCGACGGTGCGTTGTCCGGGTCTTCGTGGGTCTCGATAAAGACCGCGCCCACGCCAATCGCGACCGCTGCGCGCGCCATGACGGGGGCGAACTCGCGCTGTCCGCCGCTGGAGCCACCTTGCCCACCGGGCTGCTGGACTGAATGGGTCGCGTCCATCACGACAGGGTATCCGGTTTGCGCCATCTGCGGCAGGCTGCGCATGTCAGCGACCAGCGTGTTGTAGCCAAAGGAGGTGCCGCGTTCGGTCAGCAGGATACGTTTGTTGCCGGTGGATTCGATCTTGGCGACGACGTTGGGCATATCCCACGGAGCCAGAAACTGACCCTTTTTGACGTTCACAACCTTGCCCGTATTGCCCGCGGCCAGCAGCATATCGGTCTGGCGGCACAGGAAGGCGGGGATTTGCAGGATGTCGACAGCCTCGGCCGCGATGGCGCATTGCGCTTCGGTATGCACGTCGGTCAGAACGGGGACGCCGATGGATTTGCCCACCGATTGCAGCACAGCCAGACCTTCGTCGATGCCAAGCCCGCGTTTGCCACCAAGAGAGGTGCGGTTGGCTTTGTCATAGCTCGCCTTGAACACGAACTGCGCGCCCACGGCATCGCATGCCTCTTTCATCTGGCCGGCGATCATCTGTGCGTGGGTTTCGCTTTCCAGCTGGCAGGGGCCTGCGATCACCGTCAGCGGGCGATCATTTCCGATGACGACATTTCCAACGGTGACTTGGGTCATTTTGTTACCTGTTCTTTCAGAATGGAGGAGGTCAGCGATAGCATGAGGTAGATGCCCGCAAAGATCAGGAATGTCAAAATCGTGTTCTCGAACTTGCGTGGGTATGAGGCGCTTTGCGACGCCACCGGACGCACCGCGACGGTCAGATATCGGACCTGACGGCTGGCCTCTGTGCGGGCTTGTTCCATCTGGGTCTGGGACGCCTGCAAGGCGGCATCTGCCGCGGCCAGATCGGCCTGCGCCAGTTGCAAGCTGACCGCTTGTTGTGCAAGCGAGTTGGTGCCCTCGGTCGCGCTGTTCATGCGTTCGTTCAGCTTGTCCAGCTGCGCGCTAAGCCGGCGCACGTCGCCTTGGGCACCGTCCACCTTGGCGCGGTTCGGGCGCGGGTTGTCGAGCAGGGCGGCGAGCTCAAGCTCTTTTTCCAGCAGCAAGGTTTCATAATTGGTGATCTGCCCGCGGATCGACGCGATGACTGCCTGCGGGTCCACCCCGTTGTCGACCTGCAGCTTGATCAGCGCTTCCTGCGCCTCGCGGCGTTTGGCGACCGTCTGCTCATAGGCTTCGCGGGCGTCGCGCATGCCATCTTCGCGCTTTTGTTGCGACAGGGCGTTTACGCGTTCTTCGGCATATTCCAGCAGGTGTTCGGAAAAGTCTTTCGCGACCTCGGGATCGGCGGCGATCACCTCCATCCGGATCATGCCTTCGGTCGGATCGTATCCGATTTTAACGTTGTCCTTATAGTGTTTATACGCTTCCTCGTTCGACGCGTCAGGGTTCATCCGCTGGATCGGGTCGATCGCGGGGTCCGAGAAATGCTTCATAAAGCCGACATCACGGTCCAGCCGCAGCATCGCGTCTTTTGACTGCAGGTAGCTTTGTGTCGCGATACTATCGGCGGAGTTGGCAAATTGCGTTGGCAGCAGCCCGCCAAGGGGGCCAAGCCCACCCGTGCCTTCGTTCTGGATAATCAGGAACTGGCTGTCTGTCGCATACATCGGCGTGGCGATGTTGTAGAAATAATACCCGCCCATGATTGTGGGCAGCCCGACAAAGAACGCCAGACGCACCATAAGCAGCCCCATCTTGCGACGGCGGCGCTTGGTGATGTCACGCTGGATGTCCGAGATCTCGCGCATGCGGCGTTCCATCGGATTAACGTCGGTCGAGGGCAGGTTGCGCCCCCCGGCAGGGACGGTCTGGGGAAGCTGGATGCGCCCTTTCTGCAATGCCGTGCCGGTGGATTGCTTGTCCTGAGGAACGACCAGTTCCAGCATGTTGGAGCGTTGGAACGGGTCGATCCCTTCGGCGCGCAGCAACCGCACCGCATCGAAGTCAGAGGTCGGGGCAAGCCCGTGTTTTTGCGCCACGCGACGGGCCATGCGCAATTGGCGGCCGGTCAGCCCTTCGCGGCGGATCGCGTCGATGTCCTGCTCTCCGCTGACTTCGGTCGCCGATGACACCTCGCCGCTGCGGGCGTCGGTGGGTGGGGTCGGGCGCGCAGCGGAGGCTGCGGCAGCTTGGCTGGGCGCTGCAGCTTTCGGTGCTTCGCCGCGTGATGCAGCCGCAGCGCGTGGCGCGTCGGGGGCCTGCGGCTTTGGCGTGGCTGCCGCGGGGGCATCACGTTCGACCGCGTCGGTTCCTTTTGGGGCCGCAGCAGGGGTCGCACGTTTGATGCGGAATTTTCTAGCCTTGGGTTTCGTAGTCATAAAGCTGTTTGGCCTCTTCCAAGGTGTCGAAGATATGTAGCTTTCCGCCAAGCAAGACAGCAGCGGACCGCGCGAATTGTTCCAACGTCTCGGCTTGGTGCGAAACGATGATGATCGTCGTCGTGCGCAGCCGTTCTTGCAGAATTTCGCCCGCCTTGCGGTTGAACTCCACATCTGTGGTGCTCGGCATGCCTTCGTCGATCAAATAGATGTCGAAATCAAGCGCAAGCAGCAGTGAAAACGAAAACCGTGATTTCATCCCGGCCGAATATGTCCCGACGGGCTGGTCAAAATATTCCCCCAACCCACACAGCCAGCGACAAAAGCTTTCGACGTAGTCAGGGTCCAGCCCATAGAGACGGGCAATATAGCGGGCATTCTCTACCGCGGAAACCTTGTTGACTACACCGCCCATGAACCCCAGCGGGAAGCTGATGTTGCAGCCGCGCCGGATCTCGCCTTCGTCCGGCTTTTCCAGCCCCGCCATCATATTGATAAGAGTCGTCTTGCCGGTGCCGTTCGGGGCGAGGATGCCAAGGGAATGACCCAAATCCACACGAAATGACACATGGTCGAGAATGACCTTGTGTTGCGTGCCAGTCCAAAAGGACTTGGAGACGTTGTCGAATTCCAGCATGCCTGCTCCGATTGGTGCTGTTGCGGGTATGTCGCGCCCTGTTTCCCGAGCCTTGGGCGGTGTCTAGCCCTCTATTTTGACTATATTATGTCGTAGTTGGGGCCGAATTTACAAGGAGCCAAAACGACCCACGCGCCCGAAGGCAGTGCCATCGGCGATGGTTTGCAGGGCGCGCTATACGAAAGGTCGAGGGGTGCGGGTGTTAGTGACCGATCACCTTGGCATCGTGGCAATGGGCATCCTGGGTCTCAAGCTCTAGCGTGACGTGGTTCAGATAGAACTCGGACTTCAGATAGGATTTCAAGGCTTGGCGCAGGGCGCTTGGGTCGGTGCCTTGTTCGGCGACGATATGGGCGTCAAAGGCAGCGCCGTGTTCCTCCATCAGCCACAGGTGCACATGATGGACATCTGTAACACCGGGCTGGTCGCGCAGTGCCGCGATCACGTCTTCGGTGCGCAGCGCATCAGGCGAGGCAAGCATCAAGATCCGCGCCACCTGCGGCAGTTCGGTCGCGGATTGCCAAAGGATGTATCCGGCAATCAGCAGCGTGGCCAATGGGTCCACCCAAGCCCAGCCGAACAGGATCATCAGCGTCCCTGCCACGATCACGGCAACCGACCCCAAGGCATCGGCCACATTGTGCAAAAAGGCCGCGCGGATGTTCACGCTGGATTTCGATGCGCGAAAGGTCAACGCGGCGGTGCCCAGATCCACCAGCAAGGCGATGCCAGCGACGATCACCACGATCCAGCCCGCCACGGGTTCGGGATTGGCAAAGCGCATCGCGGCCTCATAGACCAGATACAGGCCGATCACGATCAACGTGGTATAGTTGATCAGCGCCGCGACCGCCTCGATCCGGCCGTAGCCAAAGGTCATATCTGCATTGGCTGGACGGCGGGCGATCTTGCGCGCGGCAAAGGCGATGATCAGCGCGATGGCGTCGCTGAAGTTATGCAGCGCATCGGCGATCAGCGACAGGCTGCCCGCGACGATCCCGCCGATGACCTGCGCGACCGTGAGGCCGAGGTTGATCGCCACCGCGAGGGCAATCTTGCCGTCGCCGCTGTCGGGATCGACGTGATGGTGGTGACCGTGTGACATGGGGGGCTTTCGCTATCTGTGGTGTTAACCGTGGGGATGATCGGGGCAGGGGACCACGGCGTCGGCGCAACACTCTGTCATCAGGAACTCGGATAGATCCTGTACCGCGTCATGGGATACCGCCGCGCAGATGGTGCTGCGCCCCTGCCGCTGCTGGCGCACCAGCCCTGCGGCCACAAGCAGTTTCAGATGATGGGTCAGCGTCGACCCGGTGATGCCCGCGCGATCACCCAGCGTGCCGATGGTCAACCCGTCAGGGCCTGCGCGCACCAGCAAACGGAGAACTTGCAACCGTTGCTCTGACCCGAGCGCGGCAAAGCGCGCAGCGGCCAGGGCGAGATCAAGGGGGGAGGCGGGATTCATTTTCATTTTTTTAGAAATATAGAAATGATTGGTCGCGTCAAGTTCATTTCGAAATGTCTCGAAATGAGTGCTGGGCACCACCGCGTCACCGCCCCCTTTGAAACCGGCGCGCCACCGCTTAGGTCTACCCCCATGACCGACATCCGCCCCGAACTCAGCCAATGCACCCTCTGCGCCGACCGCTTTGCGGCAACGGCGACGGGGCACCGGCCCAATCCGGTGGTCTGGTTCCAACCGGGCGCGCGGCTGCTGATCGCCTCGCAGGCGCCGGGGTTGAAAGTGCACGAGGCGAACACCCCCTTCTGGGATGCCTCTGGCAAACGGCTGCGCGACTGGCTGGGCGTGGACGAGACGACCTTTTACGACCGCAGCCGCGTGGCGATCATCCCCATGGCCTTCTGCTTTCCGGGCTATGACGCCAAGGGCAGCGATCTGCCGCCCCCGCCGATCTGTGCGAAAACATGGCGAGCCCGGGCGCTGGATACCGTGCCCGATGTCCGGCTGACCGTGTTGATCGGGGCCTATGCCATGCGCTATCACCTGCCCGGGTTCACCACAGTCACCCGCGCCGTCGCCGATTGGCAAAACCACCCGAGGGGCGTCTTTGCCTTGCCTCATCCCTCGTGGCGCAATACCGGTTGGCTCAAGAAAAATCCGTGGTTCGAGGAGGACGTGCTTCCCCGGCTCCGCGCTGCTGTAAGGAATGTACTGGATGACTGAAGCGACGCCCCTGGACATCGCCCATGCCGCCATGATGGCCGATGAAAGCGATGACGCTGCCCGCCTGCGGTTCTATGAACGCATGGCCGATGTGGAACTTTTCCTGCTGCTCGAAGCCGAACCGGACGCCGATCAGATCAGCCCTGTCCTGCTTGAGGACGCCTATGTGCTGGTCTTTGACCGGATCGAACGGCTTGCGGCCTATGTCGGGCAGCCCGCGCCCTATGTGGCACTGTCGGGGCGCGCGATCGCGGGGATGCTGGATGGCCAACCGCTTGGCATGGCGGTGAACCTGGATGTCGCCCCTTCGGCGATCCTGCTGCCCGACAGCGCCGTGGCTTGGCTGCGCGACACACTCGCCCATGAAGCCGGAGAGGTCGAGGCGCGCATCGACCGTGTTCTTCCGCCCAAGGGCCTGCCCGAAACGCTGATTGCCGCGATTGATGCCAAGCTGGCGACCGCCACAGGCATGGCGGCAGGGGCGTGGCTGGTCGGGGTTGAATATACCGGCGGCGGGCGCGGGCATCTGCTGGGCTTTGTCGGGGCCATCCCGCGCGCACAAGACGCGCTGGTACGTGCCGCTTCCGAGGCGCTGACATTCTCGGGTATCGATGCGGGGGCGATGGATGTGGGCTTCTTCGCGCCCTCTGATCCGACGGTTGAAAAACTGTCGAAAGTCGGGCTGCGTTTTGATCTGCCCCAGATGGACCCGCTGGAAAAAACCCCGCGGATGGAGGCCCCCGGCTCTGACCCGTCAAAGCCGCCGATCCTGCATTAGCGAGGACCAAAGCCGCTTGCATCCCGCCCCGCTTGGCGCGATCAATAGGCCATGACATTGAACCCCGCCGATCCCGCATTCGAGGCCGCGCTGCGTGCCGATCTGTCGCCCGACGTCTTCCGCGCGGTCGAACCCCGATATCTGGAAGAACCCCGCGGGCTGTATGCCGGAAAATCGGCCGTGCTGGCCCTGCCACGCACGGTCGAAGAGGTCGCGATACTGATCCGCCATGCCAATGCAGCACGGGTCGGCGTGATCCCCTATGGCGGAGGTACCGGACTTGTGGGCGGTCAAGTGGCAGAAACTGGCCCCGCCTCACTGATCCTGTCGCTGGAACGCATGAACAAACTTCGCGCTGTCTACCCGGACGAAAACGTGTTGGTGGCAGAGGCGGGGATGATCCTGTCTGACGTGCAAGACGCCGCCGAGGCGGCGGATCGCCTGTTTCCCCTGACCCTCGCGGCTCAGGGCTCTGCCCGCATTGGGGGTAATCTGGCGACAAATGCGGGTGGCACCGGCGTGCTGCGCTATGGCAACGCCCGTGATCTCTGTCTGGGGCTAGAGGCCGTGCTGCCCGATGGACAGATCTGGAACGGCCTGACACGGCTGCGCAAGAACAACACCGGCTACGATCTGCGTCACCTGCTGGTCGGTGCCGAGGGCACGCTTGGCGTCATCACCGCCGCGGCGCTCAAACTCTTCCCGCGGCCCGCCAAGACGGGGACCGCGCTGCTGGTCGTGAACTCTCCGGCGGCGGCGCTGAAGCTGCTGTCGCTCGCGCGCAGTCAGTTGGGCGAGATGATCAGCGCGTTCGAGATCATGAACGGCGTCGGGCTGGATTTTCTCACCGAAAAGATGCCCGAACTCCGCCAGCCCTTCGACACCCCGCCAGAATGGAGCGTGCTGATCGAATTGGGCCTCAGCGGTGATCTGGAACCGATGGCGGCGCTCGAGACACTGTTTGCCGCCGCCTTCGAGGCGGAGCTGGTGACAGACGGGCTTATCGCGCAAAGTCAGCAGCAGTCCGAAGATTTCTGGGCCGTCCGCGAGATGATGCCCCACGCCAACCGCCAGATCGGGTCGATCTCCAGCCACGATATCTCGGTCCCCTTGGGTGCGCTGCCCGAATTTATCATCCGCGCGGGGGAAAAGATCGGCGCGCTGGGCGATTTCAGGATCAATTGTTTCGGCCATGTGGGCGACGGCAACCTGCACTACAACGTTTTCCCGGTGCAGGGCCGAAGCCGCGAGGATCATCTGGAGGATCGCTTGCCCATCAAGACGGCGATCCATGATCTGGTGCACGAACTCGGCGGCTCTGTCAGTGCGGAGCACGGGATCGGGCGGCTCAAGGTCAAAGACCTCGAACGTTATAGCGATCCGGCGAAGCTCTCTGCGTTGCGCGCGATCAAGGCGGCGCTGGATCCGAACGGGATCATGAACCCCGGCGCGATGTTCCCCGCGCCGGAATAAAGTCTCGGCAATGCGGTTTACGCGCCTTCAAAGGCACAAAGCGCGTTGACCTCCATCCCCATCGCTTCCAGCCGCTTGCGCCCGCCAAGTTCCGGCAGGTCGATGATAAAGGCGCAGGACACGATCTCGCCGCCCAAACGCTGGATCAGCTTGATCCCCGCCTCGGCGGTGCCACCGGTGGCCAGTAGATCGTCGACAACCAACACTTTCTCACCGGGCTGGATCGCGTCGTCGTGCAGTTCCACAATCGCCTCGCCGTATTCCAGCTTGTAATCCTGAGAGATGGTGCGACCGGGCAGCTTGCCCTTCTTGCGAATAGGTACAAAGCCGACGGACAGCTGATGCGCGATCGCGCCGCCCAGAATAAAGCCGCGCGCCTCAAGCCCGACGACCTTGTCGATGTCGATGCCGGCATAGGGGTGCAGCATCTGGTCGATGGCCATACGGAACCCGCGCGGGTCGGCGAAAAGCGTGGTCACATCGCGAAACATGATCCCTTCGTGGGGGAAATCGACAATGGTACGGATGTAATCTTGAACCTGTTTCATGCAGTGCTCCGGTCGTTGGGCTTTGGTCGGTCGCCACACCAGCGCAACAACCGCGCCACAGCGTTAAGCGACACGCCCCCTGTCAGCAAGCATCTTCCACAGCGCGGCCCCGCGGGACATCACGTCAAAGCCGCAAGGCCCCGCTTCATTTTGCCAAATAAACTCAGCTGGCACAGCACTCGCAAAGGGTGCTGCGACAGCGTTTGCAGGGCACCTAAAGCACACGACCCGCGACGGCATCCAGCTTGGCCACAAGGGCCGCGTCGCGCATTTCTGGCTGGGTCATGATCGCATATTCCAACGCGCGGTCGCAGCCATGCGGGCAGGGGGCGCGGTCGGCTCCTAGCAGTTTGGGCAAGCGGGCGACCAACTGACGGCCCTTGTCGGCATTGCCCATCAAGGTCTCGATGATCTTGGTCACATCGACCTCGCCGTGGTCCGGGTGCCAGCTATCGTAATCCGTGATCATCGCGACCGAGGCATAGCAAAGCTCTGCCTCGCGGGCCAATTTCGCTTCGGGCATATTGGTCATGCCGATCACATCCGCGCCCCAGCTTTCGCGGTACATCTTGGATTCCGCCAATGTGCTGAACTGCGGCCCCTCCATCGCAAGGTAGGTGCCGCCGCGGTGCACGTTGATGCCGGCGTCGCGCGCAGCGGTTTCGCAGGCGTCGCCCAAACGCGGGCAGGTGGGGTGCGCCACGCTGACATGGGCCACGCAGCCGGTGCCGAAGAAAGATTTCTCCCGCGCGATGGTGCGGTCGATGAACTGGTCCACGATCACGAAATCTCCCGGTGCCATTTCATCGCGGAACGACCCGCAGGCCGAGACGCTGATCACATCCGTGCAGCCGAGCCGTTTCAGCGCGTCGATATTGGCGCGGTAGGGAACGGTAGAGGGCGCATGCACATGTCGGCGCCCGTGGCGCGGCAGAAAGGCCATCTCTACCCCGTCGAGCGTCCCGGTCAGGATCGCATCGGAGGGCGGGCCCCAGGGGCTTTCCACGGTAAGCCATTCGGCCCCCTCCAGCCCGTTGATGTCATAGATGCCGGAGCCGCCGATCACGGCAATTTTCGTCTGTGTCATGAAGTCGCCCTTGGATTGAGTTGCGGGCAGAGTATCAAGCTTGGCCCATAGGGAAAGCCTCAAATCCGGCCCGCGCCGTCGCGTGGCTTCCATTTTGTTCACGTTTCAGCTAGGAGGCCGCAAAGACCTTTCCGACTTATTGATGCGATTTGACCCGAAGGATGCCCGATGGCGCGTACCACGTTCCGTAGTTTTACCAAAAATCTTGATGTGACCGACCTGAGATGGATGCCGGGAGAGGGGTTCTCTCCGTCGCGGCTGCGCATCGAATTGCTGTCGGGGCTGACCGTCGCTCTAGCCCTTGTGCCCGAAGCGGTTGCCTTTGCCTTTGTCGCAGGGGTCCACCCGTTGGTGGGCCTCTATGCGGCCTTCCTGGTGGGGTTGATCACCGCGTTGATCGGCGGGCGTCCGGGGATGATCTCGGGGGCGACGGGTGCTTTGGCGGTTGTGATGGTCGCATTGGTCGCGCAGCACGGTGTTGAATATCTGTTCGCCACGGTCGTGCTGATGGGGCTGATCCAGATTTTCGCGGGTGTCATGCAATGGGGCAAGTTCATGCGGCTGGTGCCGCACCCTGTTATGCTGGGGTTTGTGAACGGTCTGGCCATCGTGATCTTCCTTGCCCAGATGGGCCAGTTCAAAGTGCCGGGCACGATGGTTGATACAGGTCACGGCATGTCGGGTGGCGAATGGCTGTCGGGTGGGCCGTTGTATCTGATGTTGGCGTTGGTAGCCGCGACGATGGCGATCATCTGGGTCATGCCGCGCATCACCAAGCTGATCCCCGCACCGCTGGCAGGCATCGGCATCATCGCCATTCTGGTGATCGCGACGGGCATGGATGTGCCACGGGTCGGCGATCTGGCCTCGATCGAGGGCGGCTTTCCGACGTTCCACATGCCGTTTGGCGAAGGTGTCGGCCTGTACGGCACCGCCTTGGCACCCTTCACGCTTGAGACGCTGTATATCATCCTGCCCTATGCGGTGATCCTTGCGGCCATCGGCCTGATTGAATCGCTGCTGACGTTGAACCTTGTCAGCGACCTGACTAACACCCGCGGCGGGGCCAGCCAGGAATGTATCGCACAGGGCGTGGCCAATACCGTGACCGGCTTCTTCGGCGGTATGGGCGGCTGCGCCATGATCGGTCAGTCCATGATCAACGTGAAATCCGGCGGGCGCACGCGGGTTGCGGGGATCGCGGCTGCGGTCTTTTTGCTGCTGTTCATTCTGGTCGGCGCGCCGCTGATCGAACAGATCCCGCTGGCAGCACTGGTCGGGGTGATGTTCATGGTCGTGATCGGCACCTTCGCGTGGAACTCCTTTGGGATCCTGCGCAAAGTGCCCCTGACCGATGCCTTCGTGATCCTGCTGGTGACCGTCGTCACCGTCTATGAGGACCTTGCGGTCGCGGTGGTCGTCGGTGTGATCGTGTCGGCGCTGGCCTATGCGTGGAACAATGCGCGTCGCATCCACGCCAAGACATACACCACACCTGAAGGGGCCAAAGTCTATCAGATTCAGGGGCCGCTGTTCTTTGGATCGTCCGAAGGTTTCGCCGAGCTCTTTAACGTCAAGGCCGACCCCAGCGAGGTGATCGTCGATTTCGAGGACAGCCGCGTTGTGGACCAATCCGCCCTGCAAGCGATCGAGACGATTGCCGCGAAATACGAAGGCGCGGGCAAGCGCATCCAGCTGCGCCACCTCAGCCGCGATTGTCACCGTTTGCTGAAGAAGGCCGGGCATCTGATGATCGATAGCGACGATGATCCCGACTACGAGATCGCGGCGAATTATCAGGTCCGTACCGGCATTCTTGGCGGTCACTGAACCGCCTGACCGACTGAAACAAAAAGCCCCCGATGCAGTCCGCATCGGGGGCTTTTCGCTTTTCGGGATGGGGCGGGATCAATCGTCGGGGCGGATGATCTCGAACACGTCGGTCACGCGGGCATAATCGCGGTAGCCCAAGCGGGACAGCGGTTGGTAGGTCGTCACGTCGAACCGCCCGTCCTTGATGCAATCGTCGCGCATATGGACGCCGACGACCTCGCCGAAGACGACAAAGTTGTTCTCTCCCTCGATCTTGACCATCTGGGTCATGCGGCATTCCAGGCTGGCAGGGGCGGTCGCCACACGGGCGCAGTTGATCTGGTCGCAGTTCGCTTTTTCGATGCCAGCGTGGCCGAATTCATCCGCGCCATGGGGCAGCGTCGCAGAGGAGGCGTTCATCGCGTCGCGCATCGCGTATTCGACAATGTTAACGCAGAAGACGCCGGTCTCGCGGATGTTGGCCATGCTGTCCTTGGTCCCGTCCACATCGGCCTTGGTCCCGGTAGAGGCAAACATCACCTGCGGCGGCGTATAGGCGACCCCGTTGAAAAACGAATAGGGGGCCAGATTGTCGTTCCCGTCTGCATCGCGGGTGGAGATCCATCCGATCGGGCGTGGGGTGACAATCGCGTTGAACGGGTTATGGGGCAGGGGGTGGCCGTCTTGCGGGCGGTAGAACATCAAACTCTCCTCATGGTTTGCACCTATGGCTAGCGCCATGATAAAGGCAGCGCCACAGGAAAACCGTCCAGAGGGCCACGCCTTGTATCATATTACCCCCGAGACGGCTGCCGATCACTGGGAAGTCGAAGCGTTGTACGACACCTGCTTTGCGCCGGGACGCGAGGCGTTGTCGTCCTATCGCCTGCGCGACGGGGTGCCGCCGGTGGCAGGGCTGAACCATGTGGCACGTGACGCGGGCGGTATCCTTGCCGGGGCCATACGCTATTGGCCGATCTGTATCGGTGCCCATGCCGCGCTGTTGTTGGGGCCCGTTGCCGTGCACCCGACGCGGCAGGGCGAAGGCTTGGGTGCCTTGCTGATAGAGGGCAGTCTGGCGCAAGCGGCCCCGCTGGGGTGGTCGCGCGTGATGCTGGTGGGGGATGCGCCTTACTATAACCGCTTCGGCTTTACCTTGCTGACCGATGTGGTGATGCCGCCGCCAACGAACCCTGAACGGGTGTTGGGCCGCGCGCTGGTCGATGGCGCGTGGGAGGGCATCGCGGGCGATGTCACCGCTTGGCCACATTGAAAGCGACGGCGGGATGGCCCACATTCTAGCCAAACAGGCGGAGGCCCCACCCCATGCAGATTGAAAGCAACCTACCCAGCACCATTGACGTAGAGGCACGGCTGGACCAGATCGCCAAGCGCTACAAAAGCGCGGGCGGCGTGGGTATCAATGTGTTGAACGTCATCGGCGGCAGCGCCGAGGGGTTGATCGACAAGCTTCCCTCGCCCGTGCGCCGCAATCTCGAAAGCGCCACCGTCAAGGCATTGGGCCAGGCGATGAAGGCAGCGACGTCGACGCGGTCGATGGTGCCGGACCAGAAAAGCTGGCTGAACCAGGCGGTCAGCGCGGCGATGGGGGCGGCGGGCGGCGCAGGTGGCCTGCCCACGGCACTGGCAGAGCTGCCGGTGACGACGACCTTGTTGCTCCGCGTTATTCAGGGGGTAGCGGTGGAACACGGCTTTGATGCCCATGCCGAGAACGTGCAGTTCGATTGCGTGCAGGTGTTCAGCGCCGCGGGGCCCTTGTCAGAAGATGACGGGGCCGATCTGGCGTTTCTGTCGGCGCGGGTCGCGTTAAGCGGGCGCGCCATGCAGGCGGTGATTGCCAAAGTGGCTCCGCGTCTGGCGCTGGTCTTGGGGCAAAAGCTGGCCGCGCAGGCGGTGCCGGTGCTGGGGGCGGTGGCCGGTGCGGCGACCAACTATGCCTATACCAGCTATTACGAAGATATGGCCCATGTGCATTTCGGGCTGCGCAAGCTGGCGATTGATGCGGATGTCCCCCACGAAGAACTGGTCGAACGGCTGCGCGCCAAGGTCGGGCTGCGCAAGATCGCCTAGCGCCCGATACTGCCCGGCGCGACCGTGGTGGCCTTGAGGATCGCATAGCAGGTCATGCCCGGTGTCAGGCCAAGCTCGGCGACAGCGCGGGCCGTCACACGGCTGAGCAACCGGTCACGCCCCGCACGCAGGGCAATGGCCGCGCCTGGACCGTCGCCGGGATGAATCGCCTCGACCGTGACGGGCAGCACATTGACCGAGCTCAGCCCCTCGGGGCGGGTCAGGGACAGGATCACATCTTGGGCCAGCACCCGCAGCCGCACGCGGGCACCGGCATCGGCGTGCACGCCGGGCAGCTCAAGCTCTCCGGCGCTGATCCGCAGGGTCGTGATCCCGTCATTGCCATGCTCAAGGACATCCGCCTCGATCACGGCACCCGCCTCGCGGACACCAAGCAGGGGCACGGCGGCGGGATCGGCCATGACATCGAACAGCGGGCCCTGCGCCTGCACTGTCCCGTTCTGGATCAGTACAAGCGTATCGGCTAGCCGCGCGATCTCGTCCACTGCGTGGCTGACATACAGGATCGGCAGCCCCAGCGGCCCGTCGCGCAGCCGTTCGAAAAAGGGCAAAATCTCTTGCTTGCGGGGCCCGTCCAGACTGGCGAGCGGTTCATCCATCAGCAACATGCGCGGGTGGCTCAGCAAGGCACGCCCCAAGGCGACGCGCTGCTTTTGGCCGCCTGATAGCGTGGCAGGCGCGCGGTCAAGCAATGTCTCTAGCCCAAGCAGTGCCACCACGTCGCGTTGTGACGGGCCGCTGCTGCCGCGCGGCGCATAGCGGGCACCGAACATCAGGTTTTGCGCCACGCTGAGATGCGGGAACAGTCGCGCATCCTGAAACACGGTGCCAAGGCGGCGCTTGTGAGGGGGGACATAGATGCCGCCTTCGGTGTCCAGCAGCACCTCGTCCTCGATCACGACGCGCCCGCGGTCGGGGTGGAGCAAGCCGCCAACAGCGTTGATCACGGTGGATTTTCCGGCCCCCGACCGGCCAAACAGCGCGGTGATGCCGGGCCCGGCCTCAAGCGCGAGGTCCAGCGCGAAGCCGTCAAAGCGGTGCGACAGGGACAGGGAAAGCGTCATGTGCCCGCGATCCTTTTGGCAACGCGGCGGGCGAGCAGCTCGGACAGAAGCACGGCGCTGACCGCGATGGCCGAAGACATAAGCACCATCGCCACCGCCTGACCCTCGCCACCGGGTATCTGCAAGGCGGCCCAGATGGCGCTTGGCAGGGTTTGCGTCTGGCCGGGGATATTGGCGACAAAGGTGATCGTGGCACCAAATTCGCCCATGGCTTTGGCAAAGCCCATCACGGTCCCCGCCAGCACACCGGGCAAAATGAGGGGGAGGGTGACACGGGCGAAAACCGCCACGCGGGGGGCACCGAGCGTGGCAGCGGCGTTTTCAAGCTTGGGGTCCACCGCCTCTATCGCGAGGCGCATGGCGCGGACCATCAAGGGGAACCCCATGATGATCGCCGCCAGCACCGCGCCGGACCAGTGGAACGCCAGTTGCAACCCGATGGCGTCCAATGCGCGGCCCAAGGGCGCGTTCCGCCCGAATGCCATCAGCAGCAGATACCCCGTGACCACGGGCGGCAAAACCAGCGGCAGATGCACGGCGGCATTCAGCAGCGCCTTGCCCCAGAAATCCCGCCGCGCCAGCAGCCACGCCACCCAAAGCGCCAGCGGGATCGCCAGCAGCGTCGCCCAAACTGCAACCCAAAGCGACAGACGCAGCGCGTCCCAGGCGGCGGCGTCTGCGGTCATTCAGGCAGCGGCTTGAAGCCGTGGCGGGCAAAGACCGCGCGGGCGTCGTCGGACTGCAGATGCACCATGAAGGCCGCGCCGCTGTCAGTAAGCGCGGCGGCGGGGTAGGTGATCGGGCTGTGTGTCCCCTGCGGGATATCGTAAAGGATGCGGACCTGTGGTTCGGCCAAAGCATCGGTGCGGTAAACCACGCCCAAAGGCGTCTCTGCCCGCGCGACCAAAGCCAGGGCGCTGCGCACGTTATCCGTCTCTGCCAGATGCGGGGCGATTGCCTCCCATTGTCCGGTAACCTCAAGCCATTCGCGCGCATAGATACCGGCGGGCACGGCGTCCCGTTGACCCATCGCTAACCGTGCATCGCCAAGGGCACCCGCAAGATCGGCGGGGTCCGGGGCGATATTGCTGTCTGCGGGGGCGATCAGCACAAGCGAATTGCCCAGCAGATCAACCACTGCGTCAGCCTGGACCGCGCCGCGATCTCGCAGCCATGTCATCCAGACCGGTGCGGCGAGCAAGACCACATCGGCAGGGGCACCCGCATCGATCTGCCGCGCCATCGTGCCGGACCCGCCAAAAGACAGCGCCACATCGCCGTCATAGCCGCGCGCGACCTCGTCCAGGGCACCGCGCAGGCTGGCGGCCGCAAAGACCGTCACCGAAGGCTGCTCTGCCTGCGTGAGGGTGGGCAGCAGCGCTGCAAAAATGAGCGGCAAAAAACGTTTCATTCCCGCAGTATCCGCCATGCCGTAGGGGCGTGCAAGGGCGACTGGTCTTGTCATCACGGCACGGGTAGGCTTTTGTTGCCGTACCACCCCGGAGACAGAATGCCCCGCATGAAACAGCTGCCCATATCACTGCAAGGTGCCCGCAAGGGAGAGGTGCGAACACAGTTCGCCGCGCTGTGTTACCGCGTGCGCCAAGGCAAGGTGCAGGTGCTGTTGATCACGTCTCGGGGGGCGAAACGCTGGATTGTGCCGAAAGGCTGGCCGATGGATGCCAAAACCCCCGGTGCCGCCGCCGCGCGCGAGGCATGGGAAGAAGCGGGCGTGCGCGGGCGGGTCACGGGCGGCTGCCTTGGCGTCTATTCCTACACAAAGGAAATGGACGGTGGAGAGATGTTGCCGGTGGTGGCCATGCTCTATCCCGTAGAGGTCAAGATCACCGCCGATAAATACCCCGAAGCCGGCCAGCGCCGGCGCAAGTGGATGTCGCGCAAGAAGGCCGCCAAAATGGTGTCAGAGCCCGAGCTGGCGCGCATGATCCGGGACTTCGATCCGCGTGGGCGGAGTTGAGCCGCTTGACGGGACCGGCTTGCGCCCCCATTTTTAACATATCTTAACAACGAGAGGATGCCTGCGGGCGCGATGATCAAGTTTTCGCTGAAATGTGATCAGGACCACCAGTTTGAAAGCTGGTTCAAATCTGCCGCCGCCTTTGATGCGCTGGCGCAGGCGGGGCATCTGACCTGCGCGCTGTGTGGGTCGACCAAGGTGACCAAGGGCATGATGGCCCCCCGTGTTACAACCGGCGAGCGCCGCGAGAACCGCGGTGAGGGTGGTCAAAAGCCGGACGCCGCAGTTCCGGTGCTATCGAAACCTCAAAGCGCGTTGGAAGAGGCGCTGAAGGCGCTGCGCGAAAAGGTCGAAACCTCCTCGGAATATGTGGGCGATGATTTTGTGCGTGAAGCCCGTGCCATCCACATCGGGGATGCGCCCGACCGGTCAATCTATGGCGAGGCGCGTCTGGACGAAGCCGTCGCCCTGATCGAAGAGGGTATCCCGCTGACGCCGCTGCCGTTTCGGGCCAAGCGCACCACGTCATAGACGGCGGGTCGCAGGCGACCTTTGGCGGGCGGATACCCCGCCGCGTCACCTTGCAACTTGCGGTTCACACATAATTTCCCTGCGTTACGACAGCGGCCTGCGGGCTTGCTAAGGGCGGCGCTTGCGCGTACACCGCGCCGGAGTTTTGCAACGGGGGACATATGCCTGTTCTGGTGATGAAGTTTGGTGGCACGTCGGTGGCCACCTTGGACCGTATCCGCCGCGCGGCCAAACGCGTGGGCGTTGAAGTGGCCAAGGGCTATGACGTGATCGTCATCGTTTCCGCCATGTCGGGAAAGACGAACGAGCTGGTCGGCTGGGTGAACGAAACCTCTCCGCTATATGACGCGCGCGAATATGACGCTGTCGTCTCCTCGGGCGAGAATGTCACCGCGGGCCTGATGGCGCTGACCTTGCAGGAAATGGACGTACCGGCGCGCAGTTGGCAAGGCTGGCAAGTGCCGGTCAAGACGACTTCGGCGCATTCCTCGGCCCGGATCGAGGAAATTCCGCCTGCAAACATCATGGCGAAATTCGGCGAAGGCATGCGCGTCGCGGTTGTCGCGGGCTTTCAGGGCGTTTCCCCCGAGGGCCGGATCACCACGCTGGGGCGTGGCGGGTCGGATACCACCGCCGTCGCCTTTGCCGCCGCCTTTGATGCAGAGCGTTGCGATATCTACACTGATGTGGACGGGGTCTACACCACCGACCCGCGGGTGAGCGCCAAGGCGCGCAAGCTCGACAAGATCGCCTTTGAAGAGATGCTGGAACTGGCGTCGCTGGGGGCCAAGGTCCTGCAAACCCGGTCGGTCGAACTGGCCATGCGGTACAAGGTCAAGCTGCGCGTGCTGAGCAGTTTTGAGGAACAATCAGACGAGGCTGGAACGCTGGTCTGCGCCGAGGAGGAAATTATGGAAAGCAATGTAGTATCCGGTATCGCGTTTTCGCGTGACGAAGCAAAGATGACGCTGGTATCGGTCGCGGATCGCCCCGGCATTGCCGCCGCGATCTTCACCGCGCTCAGCGATGGTGGCGTGAACGTCGATATGATCGTTCAGAACATCTCGGAAGAGGGGCGCACCGATATGACGTGGTCCTGCCCCGTCGATCAGATCAAACGCGCGGAAGTCGCGATTGATGCCGCGAAAAAATCGGGCGAGCTGAATTTCGACGATCTGATCGCGGACACAGATGTCGCGAAAGTGTCCGTCGTGGGTATCGGCATGCGTAGCCACACCGGCGTTGCGGCGAAGATGTTTCAGGTGTTGTCGAACGAGGGTGTGAACATCAAGGTCATCACCACCTCCGAGATCAAAATCTCTGTTCTGATCGACCGCAAATACATGGAGCTGGCCGTTCAGGCGCTGCATGACGCGTTCGAGCTGGACAAACGCGCCTAATTCCCGGGCACCCCACCTGCGAAGATCACAGCGTTTTCCCGCAACAGGGGAAAACGCATCTTCCGGCCTCGGGGAGCAGATGATAGATGTCAATGATATCAGGCGTTTCAATTTTGGGACGCCTGTGATCTAAGCTGGCATCGCCGGGGGGAAATGATCACATGGCTGATGGGATAGAGACAGAAAGCCGCAAGCTGTTGGGTCGCTTACGCGATGCCATGGCCAGTGATGATGCAGGGCAGGCGCGGCTGGACAAGATCACGCATCTGATCGCGTCCTCTATGGGCTGCGAGGTCTGCTCTATCTACCTGTTCCGCGATGAAGACACGCTAGAGCTTTGCGCGACCGAAGGGCTGAAGGCCGATGCGGTCCACGAGACGCGCATGAAGATGGGCGAGGGGCTGGTCGGGCGCGTCGCCAAACGCAAACGTATTATCAACACGCCCAATGCCCCGCAGGCCCCCGGTTTCCGCTTTATGCCGGAAACGGGCGAAGAACTGTATTCAAGCTTTCTGGGTATACCGGTGCAGCGCTTGGGCGAGATGCTGGGCGTTCTGGTCGTGCAATCCAAAGCCGCGCGGGAATTCTCGGCTGACGAGGTTTATGCGCTGGAAGTGGTCGCCATGGTACTGGCCGAAATGACCGAGCTGGGGGCCTTTGTCGGTGAGGGTGCCGCGATGTCCGCGCGGCACAGTCAGGCGGTTCTGATCCGCGGCACCGTGGCGCAAGAGGGCGTGGCCGAGGGCCACGTCTGGCTGCACGAGCCGCGCGTTGTCGTGTCAAAGCTTGTGGCCGACGATCCTGCCAGTGAAACCGCACGCCTGAACGAGGCGGTCGATGATTTGCGCGTCAGCGTGGATCAGATGATGGCGATGGCGGGGGGGGACAAGGACCAGCAACAGGTGCTTGAAGCCTATCGGATGTTCGCCAACTCCAAAGGCTGGTTGCGCCGGATGGAGGAAGACATCGGCCGTGGCCTGTCTGCCGAAGCGGCTGTCGAGAAAGAGCAATCTCTGGCGCGCGCCCGTATGGGGCAGGCCGCCGACGCCTATCTGCGCGAACGTCTGTCCGATCTCGATGACCTCAGCAACCGCTTGCTGCGCATCCTGACAGGGCAGGGGTCGAACACGGGGGCCGAGATGCCCACCGATCCTATTCTGGTGGCGCGCAACATCGGACCGGCTGAGCTGTTGGAATACGGCCGCTCTCTGCGCGGTATCGTGCTGGAGGGCGGGTCGGTTGGCAGCCATGCCGCGATTGTCGCGCGGGCGCTGGCGATCCCGCTGATCGTCCACGCCAGCCGCGTGACCAATGATGCGCTGAACGGCGACCGGATCATGGTGGATGGCGAACAGGGCGTGGTGCATCTGCGCCCCGAGGAAACCGTTGCCTCTGCCTTCCGCGACAAAATCGCGATGCAGGCCGAGGCGCAGGAACGCTATGCGTCGATCCGCGACAAACCGGCGATCACCAAATGCGGCACGCGGGTCGGGCTGCATATGAACGCGGGTCTCATGGCGGATCTTCCCTCGCTTGACGGGTCAGGGGCCGAAGGGGTGGGGCTGTTCCGCACAGAGCTTCAGTTCCTTGTGCGCAGCCAGATGCCGAAACGGTCGGAGCTGTCCGCGCTTTATAGCCGCGTGTTGGATGCCGCGTCGGGCAAACGCGTGGTGTTCCGTACGTTGGATATCGGGTCGGATAAGGTGCTGCCCTATATGAAGCCCAACGACGAACCAAACCCCGCTTTGGGCTGGCGTGCGATCCGTGTCGGGCTGGACAAGCCGGGCATGATGCGGATGCAATTGCAGGCGTTGATCCGTGCGGCGAACGGGCGCCCCCTGTCGGTGATGTTCCCCTTCGTCGCGCAGTTCGAAGAATACCGCGCCGCCCGTGCCGAGATGGACAAGACGCTCGCCCGCGAGGCGCGCTTGGGCCATGTGCTGCCGTCGCAAATCGAAGTTGGCGCGATGCTGGAGACCCCGTCGCTGGCCTTTGCCCCGACGAAGTTCTTCGAAGAGGTCGAATTCCTGTCGATCGGGGGCAACGATCTGAAGCAGTTCTTCTTTGCCGCCGACCGCGAGAACGAGCTGGTGCGCCGCCGCTATGACACGTTGAACGTCAGTTTCCTGACCTTCCTAGAGAACATCGTAGACCGTTGCCGCGAAACCGGTACGCCACTGTCATTCTGTGGCGAGGATGCGGGCCGCCCCATAGAGGCGCTGTGCTTTGCTGCCATCGGGATTACGACGCTGTCCATGCGTCCCGCGTCCATCGGGCCGGTCAAAAGCATGTTGCACCGCTCTGATCTGGGGGAAATCCGCGAGGTGATCCATGCCGCACGTGATCGCGGGGATCAATCGGTACGTCCCGCGGTGATGGAGTATCTGCGCAGCCAGACCAACGAAGTCCGCCGCTTGCCCTGAAGGGCCCGACGGCTTGTCTGATGTGTCAAACGCGCCCGAGTTATCCACGCAGGCACTGGTTGCCGCGTCGAAAAACCCAATCGCGCAGGGCGGTTATGCACATAGGTTGCGTAGCGGGCCAAGCTCTTACCTCAGTTTCGCAGAGCGAAAAAAGTAACCGAAATAACGGCTATGCGCGTGCAGGATAATTCCCTTTAATGCCCCCAAGTCGCAGCGCGGAGGAACGCTGCAGCCAGCTATGGGAGAGGCGCGGGCATATGAACCCTTTTGTATTCAACACCACAAAATCCGTCGTATTCGAAAACGGGGCCGCCGTGCGTATCGCCGCGCTGGCAGGCGGGTTGCTGGGCAAGACGTGCCTGTTGATCACCGACCCCGGTTTGCGCAAACTTGGCCTGTGCGACCCTTGCATCGATGCGCTTGAGAAAGCCGGTCATCAGGTCACCGTCTTCGATGATGTAGAGGCCGACCCCTCGCGCGAGACATTGATGCGCGCGGTAGAGGCAGGGCGCAGCGCGGGTGCAACCGGAGTCATCGGCTTTGGCGGCGGGTCATCGCAGGATGTGGCCAAGCTTGTGGCGCTTCTGCTTGGCTCTGACGAGGATCTGGATGCCGCTTGGGGGGTAGGGCAGGCCAAGGGGCCGCGCCTGCCGCTGGTGTTGGTTCCCACCACCGCTGGCACCGGGTCAGAGGTCACGCCTGTGTCGATCATCACCGTCGGGGCAGAGGAAAAGCGCGGCGTCTCCTCGCCCGTGATCCTGCCAGACATGGCCATTCTGGACGCCTCCCTGACCGTCGGTCTGCCCGCGACGATCACTGCGGCCACAGGCGTTGACGCGATGGTGCACGCGATCGAATCCTATGCCTCCGTCAATGCCAACAACAACCCTGTGTCCAAGCTACTTGCCCGCGAGGCGCTGCGCCTGCTGGGGGCCAATATCGAAACTGTCGTCGCGGATGGCAGCAACCTGGAGGCCCGCGGCGCGATGTTGCTGGGGTCGATGCTGGCGGGGCAAGCCTTTGCCAATGCCCCAGTCGCGGCGGTACACGCGCTGGCCTATCCCATCGGTGGCACCTTCCATATCCCGCACGGGCTGTCCAACGCGCTGGTGCTGCCCCACGTGCTGCGCTTCAACGCGCCCCAAGCGGGCAGTGTCTATGCCGAGATCGCTGCCGATGCCTTCCCCGACCTGGCAGAGGTCGAAGGCGGTCAGGCCCGCACCGCCGCCTTCGTTGATGCGCTGACGGATCTGTCTAAGCGGCTTGGGCTGCCGCCGCGCCTGCGCGATGTCGATATCCCCCGGTCCGCGATCCCCAAGATGGCCGAAGACGCGATGGTGCAGGCCCGTCTGCTTGTGAACAACCCGCGCGAGGTGACACAGGCCGATGCTCAGGCAATCTACGAGGCGGCTTGGTAATGGCTGCCCGCGCACCCGCTGCCACCCGTGCCGATTTCGCGGATTTCTATCCATTGCAGACGCGATGGAACGACAATGACACCTATGGGCATATGAACAACGTCGTGCACTATGCGCTGTTTGACACGGCCGTAAACGGCTGGCTGATCGAACGGGGGCTGCTGGACCCGCAGACCAGCCCCGCCTTTGGCCTCGTCGTGGAAACCGGGTGCCGCTATTTCGGAGAGATGGCCTTCCCCGACCGCGTGACAGCGGGGCTGCGGGTGGCGCAGCTTGGTACAAGCTCTGTCCGGATGGAGCTGGGCCTGTTCCGGAACGACGAGGAAAACGCCTCTGCCGAAGGGTTCTTTGTGCATGTCTATGTAAACCGCGACGACCACCGCCCGACCGAGATTCCCGCCGCGACCCGTACCGCGCTAGAAGGGCTGAAAACCACGGCCTGAGCGTGGCGTAATCCCGCGCGCCCTAGCTTGGCGGTTGCAAATGCTTGGTGTCCACATGTTATACATCCCCGAATCACAGCGTTTTTCTGCGTTGCGGCATTCTGTGTCGCGCGGGATGACGCGTTGAATTTTAACAATAAACCGGAGAAATCTCCCCGTGTCCAAGAAGAAACGTATCGTCGTTAAAATCGGATCCAGCCTGTTGGCCAATGAAGAAAAGCTGACATTGCGCTATGCTTTCATGAACGGTCTCATGGCGGATTTGGGGGACCTTCAGGACCAGGGATACGAGATCATCCTGACCTCGTCAGGCTCGGTCGCGCTTGGCCTGAACATGATCGGGAAACGCCCCGAAGAGGCCGGTATTCTGGACAAGCAAGCGGCGGCCGCCTGTGGTCAGCCCCTGCTGATGAACGCCTACCGTCAGGTTGCGAACGAATACAACTTTGACGTGGCGCAGATGCTGGTGACCGTCGAAGACATGGAAGAGCGTCGCCGTTTTCTGAACATCAAGAACACCATGCTGCGGCTGTTTGAAAACCAGATCCTGCCCATCATCAATGAGAACGACTCCATCGCGACACGCGATCTGAAAGTGGGCGACAATGACCGTCTCTCCGCCAAGGTGGCCCAGATGGTCGAGGCCGATCACCTGATCATCCTGACCAGCGTCGAAGGCCTGTATGACCGTGACCCGTCCGAACCCGGTGCCCAGTTCATCGAGGAAATCGAAGATGTGTCCGAACACCTCGAATCCACCAAAAGCATCAGCGAATTGGGCAGCGGCGGCATGCTGACCAAGATGCTGGCGGCCAATATGGCACAGAACGCCGGTGTCGAGACAATCATCGCCGACGGTATCATCGAACGCCCGATTTCCTCGGTGCTGAACAACGAACGCCGCCACACCCGTTGTCTGGCGTCGGGCAAGGCCGCGTCGCCGCTGATGATCTGGCTAAGCAACCGTTTGCAGGTTGCCGGAACGCTGGTCGTCACGGACGAGGCTGTCCGCGCGATCACAGCCAAGGAGCGCGGCTTGCAGCGTGATGATCTGGTGTCGATCCAAGGCGAATTCTCCAAAGGTGACGTGCTGCACGTCTATGACGAGCAGGGAAACGAGTTCGCCCGCGGGCTGACCAACTTCTCGTCCGAAGAGACGATCCTGATGGCGCGCAACCCCGAGATGGAGATCGAAGACGTCATCGGCTACAAAACCAAAAGCGCGGTTGTGGGGGCGGAAAACATCCTGATCCTCGAAGATCACCACCTGCAGCTCGACGCGCCCGAAGAAGACGACAAGCCCGTCATTTCCCTGTAATTGACCATTTCACGGCGGGAGATATTTTTCCCGCCGTTTTGCTTTAAACTGGGCTAGACATTTCCCCAGAAAATCGGGATAAGCGCCAAACGCATAGGGGCCACTGGCCCATGTGCCAGCCGCGTCATCGCGGCCGAGGCGAGTTGGCGGAGTGGTTACGCAGCGGATTGCAAATCCGTGTACAGGAGTTCGATTCTCCTACTCGCCTCCACTATATTTCCCTCTCTAAATTACGTTTCTCACAGGCTGACCGCGCGTGGCATGCGTCGTGGCTATGGCATCCTCTATGTTTTAACCGTATTATCCGCCAAACACGGAAAATTGCGCCTATTGACCCGACTGGCCGTTGCCCGGCGGGCGGTGATGTGGCATCTCACGAGACAAATAACTGAACGAAAGAGTTTAGCTGATGACAGATTTCACAGCCCGCCGCACCATGATGGTTGATACTCAGGTGCGCCCTTCGGATGTTACCAAGTTCCCGATCATTGATGCGATGCTCAAGGTGGCGCGCGAGGATTTTGTGCCGGTGGCCCGCCGCGAGGCAGCTTATCTGGGCGAAAACATCAGCTTGGGCGAAGGCCGGGTGCTGCTTGAGCCGCGGACGCTGGCCAAGATGCTGGACGATCTTGGGGTCGAGAATGACGAGCTGGTGCTCGATATCGGCTGTGGCTACGGCTATTCCTCTGCCGTGATCGCACATATGGCCGAAGCGGTCGTCGCCGTCGAGGATGACGAGCAGATGGCGAAAGAAGCACAGGAAACCCTGATCAACGCGGATATCGACAATGTCATCGTACACCACGGCCCGCTGGCCGAAGGGGCGCAGCAACATGGGCCCTATGACGTGGTGATCGTGCAAGGCGGCGTGGCTGACGTGCCCGAAGCGCTGTTGGCGCAGCTCAAGGATGGCGGGCGGATCGCTTGCCTGTTCATGGACGGCCCCCTGGGCGAGGTGCGTTTGGGCTACAAAAGCGAACGTGGCATCAGCTGGCGCAAAAGTTTCAACGCCGCCGCACCTGTCCTGGACGGGTTTACCCGCGCGAAAGAATTCCAGCTTTAAGCTATCAGAACTGCTGCAGATGACGGCAGATGCAGTGACACCGATGGAGTGTGAAATATGATGAATACGGGCAAGATGCGGTCCGTCCGCAGCATGATCGCGGCGTCCTGCGTCGGTTTGGGGCTGCTGGCACCGATGGCCACACAGGCAGAGACATTGGCCGATGCGCTGGTCGGGGCCTATAACAACTCGGGCCTGCTGGACCAGAACCGCGCCGTGTTGCGTGCCGCAGACGAAGATGTGGCGATCGCGAAATCCGCGCTCAAGCCGGTGCTACAGTGGACGGGGAACCTGACGCAATCCTATAACCGGTCGGTCAGCGGGGGCACCAGCACCATCCCGGCGGGTTTCAAAAGCTCTACCGATTCACTGACGACATCGGTGAACCTTGTGGCGTCGCTGCTGGTCTATGACTTCGGGTCGTCGCGCTATTCGATCGAGGCGGCAAAAGAAACCGTGCTTGCCACGCGCGAAACGCTGGTCAGCGCCGAACAGCAGATTCTGCTGCGCGCGGTTGATGCCTATATGACCGTGATCCAGACGCAGCAGCTTGTCTCTCTGGCCGAGAATAACGTGCGGGTTCTGACGCAGGAATTGCGGGCTGCCCGTGACCGTTTCGAAGTGGGGGAGGTGACCCGCACCGACGTATCGCTGGCTGAAGCAGAACTTGCCGCCGCACGCAGCAATCTTGCCGGTGCGCAAGGCGACTTCATCAGTGCGAAAGCCTATTACAAGGTGGCCGTGGGGCGCGAGCCTGGTCGTCTAAGCCCGCCACCAAGCCTGCCGAAGCTGTCCAACAGCATCGCGACGGCCAAGGCACTGGCGGTGCGTCAGCACCCCGATATCCTGACCGTCCAGCACCAGGTCGCGGCTGCCGATCTGCTGGTACGCAGCAACGAAACCGCGCTGAAGCCCAATGTCTCGGTGCAGGGATCTTACGGTCTGACCGAGACGTTTGATTCCCAAGCCTCGACACGCAGCGGGTCGATCGGTTTTCAGGTCGGGCAAACGATCTACCAAGGCGGTGCCTTGTCGGCCGGTGTTCGCAAAAGCCAGGCGCAGCGCGACGCACAGCGCGGCAATCTGCATGTGGTGGTTAAAGACGTGGAACGCGCGGTCAGCGATGCCTATGCCGGTCTTGCCTCTGCCCGGGCGCAGATCGAGGCGTCCCAACGTCAGGTCCGCGCCGCACAGATCGCCTTTGACGGTATCCGCGAGGAAGCCAGCTTGGGCGCGCGCACTACACTTGATGTGCTGGACGCAGAGCAATCCTTGCTCGACGCCCGTTCTGCCCGTGTGTCAGCGCAATCGCAGCTTTATGTTGCAGCCTATTCCGTGCTCTCCGCGACGGGTCAGCTGACCGCGCAGGACCTGAAACTGCCGGTGCAAATCTATGATCCATCCGCCTATTATAATATGGTCAAGGACGGTCCGACAAAATACTCCAAAGAGGGGAAGCAGTTGGATCGTGTGCTGAAGGCGCTGCAAAAAGACTGACATTTTCACCACCCCCATTGTGAGAAGCCAACCTTCGGGTTAGACTATTCGCGAAGAACGAGTGGTGATTAAATATGTCCGAAACCGTCACAAATGCAGAGGTCGAAGACGTTCTGTCTTCGATCCGCCGTCTGGTCTCAGAGGATCGCAAACCGGCGCAGAAGCCGTCGGAAGCGCCTGCGATTGAAGAGAAACTTGTGCTGACGCCGTCTTTGCGCGTGTCCAATGACGCGCCTGTGGCTGCCCCTCGGAAAGAAGCGAAGCCAGAGGCGGTTCAGCCCCGGTCGGCGTCCTATCAGGATGCGATGCAGGACATGGATACGGACGTTGAGACGGACGAGGAGGCGGATTTGTCCGCCTCGGATCGCAATCAAGTTGCCGAAGATTTTAAGTTTATTTCCGGACGCGAACCGCGTTTTCGCGCCCAGTTCGCCACGCCCGCAGGGGATGGCAAGCCGCAGGATACGACCGAGCCGCCGCGCAAGCTGGCCTTTAGCGCGCCACGTGCCGCGGCATACTCCACCGATATGCTCAACCTTGGCTCATCCGAGCTGGTCGATGACGTGCCACCGACGCCGGACCGGTTGAGCGCGAAAATCGCTGCCCTCGAAACAGCGATCAGCCGCATTCCCGAAAACTGGGAACCTGACGAGCCCGGCAAAAGCGATTATTCCGGCAGCGAAGACCCCGCGATGGCCTGGGAAGACGACGTTGAATTCGACGCCACCGGCGCGCCTGTGTCCGATGTCACCCAAAAGGATGCGGAAGAGGCTCTGCTGGACGAGGATATGGGGTGGCACGATGCTGTCGAGCCCCATGCATCCCAAGAGCGTGCCGAACCCCAAGATCGTGTAGTGGACGGCCCCTTTGCCACCCGTGTGACCGCAGCAGATGCGACTGTGACCGATACCACCGACGCCCCTGCCGAAACGGCGCAGGATGATGATGCGACGCTCGGTTTCGGGCCGGATGAATATCTGGACGAAGAGATGCTGCGTGATCTGGTGTCCGAAATCGTCCGCTCAGAGCTGCAGGGGGCCTTGGGTGAACGGATCACCCGCAACGTCCGCAAACTGGTGCGCCGTGAAATTCACCGCGCCCTGACGTCGCAAGATCTGGAATAAAGAGCTTTTGGCGCGAACGCGCATCTTAGTGGATAAAGGGGCAGGGCGTCACGCAAGCCCCTTGCCAGATGTGTTGCAGATCAGGCCAAGACGCCGCCGCCGCAACGTCCGCTTCGAGCCCGTAGTATCCGTTACCTTAACACTGTGCTATTGGTCAGCATGATCCGAAATCTTCAGAGACTCATCGAGCGCCAGATACAGAAGGCGAAGCTACAAGGTCAGCTTAAAGGTCTTGAAGGCGAAGGCAAACCACTGCCTGATCGCTCAGCAGATGCTTTTGTGGATGCGGGAGAAGCTGCGGGGTTCCGGATTATGGCTCAAGCCGGTGTCGTGCCGGAAGAAATCGAACTCAAGAAGAAGATGGCGGCGCATCAGAGCCATCTTGCCACGCTTGCGAACGGGCCTGAACGGAAGGAAGCGATGGCTGAACTCGCTCGCCTTGAACTGCGATACAATATCGCTCGTGAAGCTCGCCAGAAGTTCATGCGCAGATAAATTCTACTACCCAGCTTTTTTGGAAAGCAGCGCGAGCACTTTTCCTGATCGCGCACCCTCAGCGAACGCCAGCTTCGTCGCTACAACCTAGATTCAAGAACCCAGCACTCTCGCAGAAATTCGCCGCTGTCGGGAGTTTACCGTTTCGGAGCAACGCATCAGGTAAGGGGCTCGGGTGTCACACCTTGCCCTTTAGCGCATCAGGCGGGCGCGACGCTTTCCGGCATAGCACAATCGCATTTAGCCAAAAAAAACGCGGCCCGTGAGCCGCGTCTTTTTGTTCAAACTTTTGGCAGTCTTCAGGCAGCTTCAGCCTGTTGTGCAGCGTGGCGACGCTCGGACTCTTCGCGGGACAGGGCGACAGAGGTACGGACACCTTTGCCAACAAAGTCCATCAGACCTTCGACAACACGCTCGTTGGGGTCGATGCCCGCGCAGCTCAATACTTCGCGGCCATCGCGGGAGCGGGCCCAACGGGCAATCTGTTCAGGACCGTTGCCGTATTTCTTGTCATCGGCAATCGCATCGTCCAATGCAGCCAGTACCACAGCTGCGAAAAGTTTGCGGGCACGGTTACCTTGTTCATTGTTAAAGGCAGTGCCATCAACGAAATCTTTCATCTCGTCGTCCTTTCTATTATTCTTGCTCTTGTCATTTAGGCGTGGGGTTCCTTATGACCGAAAGAGCTCGATTCGGATACACCTTTATTGCATAACACTCATGCATTTACTGCATGGCTTTCGCGGTTGCAGCATCGGGTGCGCTGTCTTGCGGGGGTCGACGTTGATATATATAGGTCGGTCCAATCTCTCTTCAACTTCATTGCTATGGTGCTGATACATGCCAAAGATTAACGGGAACGAAATTCGGCCAGGAAATGTGCTCGAGCATAACGGTGGTCTCTGGGCAGCGGTCAAGGTCGATCATGTCAAACCGGGCAAGGGCGGTGCCTTTGCTCAGGTCGAAATGCGCAACCTGCGCAACGGGTCGAAACTGAACGAACGCTTCCGCAGCGCCGACAAGGTCGAAAAGGTTCGGCTAGAGCAAAAAGACCAACAATTCCTGTATGAAGACGCAGGTATGCTGGTTCTGATGGACACCGAAACATACGAGCAAGTGCAGCTTTCAGCTGAGCTTCTCGGAGAGCGTCGCCCCTTCTTGCAGGACGGTATGATGGTTGTGGTCGAGTATCACGAAGAAGAGGCGCTGAACGCGTCCTTGCCACAAAAAGTAACCTGTAAAATTGTCGAAACTGAACCGGTCGTCAAAGGCCAGACAGCGGCGAATTCCTTCAAGCCAGCGGTGCTTGATAACGGCGTCAAAGTGATGGTTCCGCCCTTCGTCGGACAGGATGAAGAGATCATCGTGAACACCGAAACGATGGAATATTCCGAACGCGCGTAAGCTGTGGTGTGACGCTACGTCATAGCTTCGCTGCAGTGCAGAGCCCCGGTGAATGCCGGGGCTCTTTTGCGTTGCGGGGCTGCGGGGTATCGGATTTGGGAGCCTCAAAACTCCCCAATCACGGGTATTTGTTGCCGATATGCAACTTTTCCGGCGGGCGGCGCACGCCGTCATTTCGGGCTGCCTAATATTTGCGCAGGGCCGTTGCGGGGCCTTAGCCGTCCGTCACCATGGTCACCGTGGCATCCCCCGCCTGCATCGCCGCCTTGGCGCGGTCATACCGCAGATAGGCCAGCGCGTGGGTGCCGGTGCGGGTAAAGATCGTACCAGCAGGTTTGCCATCGGCGGTGATGTCCGTGCCGGGTTCTACCGGCGCGCTGATCTCGACCTGGGCCAAGCCTTTGCGCAGCTCGGTCTTGTGTTTCATGCGGGCCGTTACCTCTTGTCCGACATAGCAGCCCTTGCGAAAATCCACGCCGTTCAGCCGCTCGAACCCCATTTCGAGGATGAAGCTGTCCGAGGTAAGCTCTGCCCCGGTTTCAGGGATCATATAGGTCACCCGCAGCGCGTCCCAATCCGTGGTGTCATCGGTTTGGGGTGTGTCACGATAGGCGCGCCAGCCCATGCGGGCATCGCGAGGGTCGCTATAGGCATCGTCCGGTGCGTTCTCTAGCCCGCGGTGCAGATGCAATCCGGTCGCGTCTATCGTGACATCAGCCCGCAGCTTGTACATGGTCAGGCGCTGCACCAGCGCGTCGGCATCCGCCTCGGCCACGTCCAGCAAAACGCTGTCCCCTTCGGCGGACAGGAAGAAATCGGTGATGAATTTGCCTTGGGGCGTCAGGATCGCGGCATAGATCGGGGCCTGATCCAGCTTGCGGATATCGTTGGTCACAAGGCCCTGCAGAAACTCGCGGGTGTCGGGGCCTGACAGTCTCAGGATGCGGCGGCTGGTCATATCGCTTGTCCTTTCAATGGTTAACATGACATATAGCAGCGCAGTTCGAAGCTGAAAGGGGCAACCATGCGCGCGCCTATATCTGTTGTCATTCCGACCTTGAATGCCGAAGCGCCCCTGACCGGCTGCCTAACCGCCCTGATGGAGGGGCTGGAGGCAGGGCTCATCCGCGAGCTGATCATCAGCGACGGGGGATCAACCGACATGACCCTGACAATGGCAGAAGCATGGGGCGCAGAGATCGTCAGCGGTCCGGCATCGCGGGGCGGACAGTTGCGGCGCGGCTGTGCGAAAGCGCAATCCGACTGGCTGCTGGTGTTACACGCCGATACGCGGCTGGCGCCGGGGTGGACGGGGCCTGTCACCGCGCATCTGCGGGGGCAGAAAGCGGGCTGGTGCCAGCTTCAATTTGACCAAGGCGGCATGGCCGGCAAAGCGGTGGCCGCTTGGGCGAACCTGCGCAGCCGTTTGGGGCTTCCCTATGGGGATCAGGGGCTGCTGCTGCCACGTGCGCTGTATCAATCGGTTGGTGGGTATCCTGATCAGCCGCTGATGGAGGATGTAGCGCTGGCGCGTGCCCTGCGCGGCCATCTGCTGGGGCTGGAGGTCACCGCGGTGACGTCCGCCGACAAATACGCGCGGCAGGGCTGGTTGCGTCGCGGGGCGCGTAACCTATGGACATTGATCCGCTATTTCGCGGGGGTCGCCCCGGCCAAGCTGGCCGAGGGCTATGCCAAGTGATCCGCGTGCCGGGGGGGCCTAGTTGCCGAACAGCCGGAGCCCGATACGTTGCAGCAGGTTCGGCTCGACAGGTTTGAGGCCGCGTTCCATCCGCCGCATCGCCGCTAGATTGCGCCCGTCGCTGACGGTTTTTCCATCCTCGAACTGAAGCCGATAGAGATCGGCATAGATGCCGCCACGGGCCAGAAGGTCTTCGTGTTTGCCTTCGTCCATGACGCGGCCACGGTCCATCACAACGATCTTATCCGCGCCGCGGATGGTAGACAGACGGTGGGCGATGACCAAGGTGGTGCGCCCCTGCGAGAGACGGTCCAGTGCTTGCTGCACGACTTTTTCTGACTGCGCGTCCAGCGCGCTGGTGGCTTCGTCCAACAGCAGGATCGGCGTGTTGCGCAGCAGGGCGCGGGCGATCACGACACGTTGGCGCTGCCCCCCCGACAGGGCAGAGCCGCGCGGGCCGACGCGGGTTTCAAGCCCGTGTTCAAGTTTGGGCAAAAAGTCCGACACATGCGCCGCATCCAGCGCCTGCTGCAGCTCTTCGTCAGATACATTCTCGCGGCCCAATACGATATTCTCGCGCAGGGTTTCGTCAAACAAAAGCGCCTCTTGCGTCACGACAGAGAACAAGCCGCGCAGCGCAGGGATGTCCATCTCTGTCAGGGGGACGCCTGCGATGCTGACGTTGCCCTCTTGTGGGTCGATCAGTCGAGTCAGCAGGTTGAATATCGTCGATTTCCCCGCGCCAGATGCGCCGACGAGCGCCGTCGTCTCGCCTGCCGCCGCATGCAGCGTGAGATTGTCCAGCACCTTGGCATCCCCGTAAGACAGGCTCACCCCTTCCAGCGCGATATGCGGTGGGGTGGTGGGCACAGGCGTGGGTTTGGCGGGCGAGGTGAGGTGTACCGGCTCGTCCATCAGCTCTTTCAGACGTTCCAGCGCAGCAGCCGCCGTCTGCCACAACCCGCTGATCGCTCCCAGACGGCGCAGCGGGTTAAAGGTGAACCCCATCGCGGTAAAGAAGGTCATGAATTGACCGATGGTTTTTTCGCCCTCGATGATTTCGTTGCCGCCATAAAGGATCACGGCCATGAACCCGAGGCCCGAGATGATGTCGATCATCCCCGGAATGGCCGAGTTCCCGAAGGAGGCACGTACCTCGGTACGGATATAGGTTCTGGTCAGGTCGCGGTATTGCTTGGCCTGATACTTCTCAAGCGCGTTGAGCTTGATTTGCACGATGCCGTGGAAAACCTCGTCCAGCCGTGTCGACAGGGTCGCGCCCAAGTCCCTTGCCTCGCGCGACCGCGCGCGCACGAAGCGCTGCGCCAATGCTGCGGGCATCACCATCAGCGGCAAGCCGATGCAGGCCAGCAGTGCCCAGACCGGGTCGATAGAGATCGCGACGCCAAGCAACACGATCAGCCCGATCAAGTCACGACCGGCACCGGTGATCACCGCCTGCCAGACCGACCCGATGGCATTCACATCCGATTGCACGCGCTGGATCAGAAACCCCGGGGGGTT
Organism: Sulfitobacter sp. G5_S2_6_S6; assembly: GCF_054968505.1. Taxonomy (NCBI): domain Bacteria; kingdom Pseudomonadati; phylum Pseudomonadota; class Alphaproteobacteria; order Rhodobacterales; family Roseobacteraceae; genus Sulfitobacter; species Sulfitobacter sp. G5_S2_6_S6. The sequence continues at coordinate 389,062 of NZ_JBQKUI010000001.1, read as the reverse complement.
CTGTTGGTGAAAGGCCCCGTCCTGCACCATCATCCGGTCCAGCAGATCGATCCGCATATCAGCCGCCGACTTCTGCTTGATGCGTGTCAGCAGCACCTTTTGCACCACACCCGACACGGCGCGCAGGACGAAGATGCCCACCAGCACCAAACCAACCCAGAGCAATGCGCCTTTCTCACCAGCGACGAAGACCTGATCGAACATCGGCTGCATCAGCTTTGCCAACCCGCCCATGGTCGAGGCCTCGATCGACATGAAGATGATCGCGACAAGCAGCACCCACATATGCTTTTTCAGATAGTCGCGCCAAAGCCAGGTCAGCAGTTCGCGCGAGGTATAGGTCACATCACTCATATAAAGGCCGGTTCCTTTGGGCATATACAGCTACGGGTTTACGCAGCCCTTAGGGGCAGGGCAAGCTGCCTGCGCGCTTTGTGTGATTGACGCGGCGCTGGCTGCGGATAAGTTGCAAGAGATTTTTCCTGCTGAAGGGCCCCCGTGTCATGCCGAAACTTCCCAACCTGTCCCAAGGGCGCGGCTACCTCGCGATCCCCGGTCCGTCGGTCATGCCCGAGGCTGTGTTGAACGCGATGCACCGTCCGGCCCCCAATATCTATGCCGGTGAGATCGTCGATATGATGCCCCCGCTGATGGAGGATCTGCGCCGTATCGCGGGCACGGAGCATCATGTGGCGATGTATATTGGCAACGGCCACGCCGCCTGGGAGGCATCGCTTAGCAATGTCGTAGCCCCCGGTGACAAGGTGCTGGTGCCCGCGACAGGGCGGTTCGGTCACGGCTGGGGCGATGCCGCCACAGGCATCGGGGCAGACGTCGAGGTGATGGATTTCGGCCTGCAATCCACTATGGACATCGACCAGATCGCCGATCGTCTTGAGGCGGACACCAACCACGAGATCAAAGCCGTGCTGGCCGTGCATGTGGATACCTCGACCTCGGTGGTCAATGACATCGCCGGTCTGCGCGCGGCACTGGATGCGGCAGATCACCCCGCGCTGCTGATGGTGGACTGTATCGCGTCCTTCGCGTGCGACCGCTTCGAGATGGACAATTGGGGGGCTGATGTCATGGTCACCGCCTGCCAGAAGGGGCTGATGGTCCCGCCCGGGGTGAGCTTCGTCTTTTTCAACGACCGTGCGGCTGCGGTGCGCGATGCGATGCCACGGGTCAGCCGTTTCTGGGACTGGACCCCGCGCGCCAATCCCGAGGAGTTCTACCAGTACCACTGCGGCACGGCCCCCACGCACCATATCTACGGCCTGCGCGCGGCGCTGGATATGATCCACGACGAGGGGCTGGAAGCCGTCTGGCAGCGTCACGAGACCTTGGCGCGCGCGGTGTGGGCGGCCTGTGACGCGTGGGGGGCAGAGGGCGACCTTTCCCTGAACATCGCCGATCCCGCTTTGCGCAGCCATGCGGTGACAGCGCTGCGGCTCAAGGCCCCCCAAGCGACAGAGCTGCGCGACTGGGTCGAAGGCAACATCGGCCTGACCCTCGGCATCGGTCTGGGCATGGCCCCCAAGGATAGCCCCGAAAGCCACGGTTTCTTCCGTCTGGGCCACATGGGGCACGTGAACGGTCAGATGATCATGGGGATGCTCGGCGGGATAGAGGCCGGGATGTCCGCACTCGGGATCAAACGCGGCTCCGGCGCGCTAGAGGCCGCGGCGAAGGTGATCGGCGGGGCCTAGCCCCGTCGCGCGGCGATGCGATCGATCATGGCATTGACGGCCCAGCCCGACAGCGCCACCGCCAGCAAGCCCCACAGCGCCCAGATCACAACGAAAACCCACAGGATATTGACGCCGAACATCACGACGCAGGCGCTGGTATAGTTAGGGGCCGATTGGCCGCGGTCGGAAGAGCGCATGATGCCACCTCGCAACTGGATCATGGCCCAGCATAGGCGGGATATGCGCTACGTCAGCCTTTTTTCGCATCCTCAAGGGCTCCCGGCAACGCCGCGGCAAACGCATCAAGGTTTCCTGGGGTGCCGCAGCTGACACGAATGCAGCGGTTCTGCGGCGCCGCGAAGGGCATGCGCACAAAGACGCCGCGCGCCACCAAACCGTCCAGCACCGCCTTGGCAAAGCTGCCGTCCGCCCCGCAATCAATCGCCACGAAATTCGCGGCAGAGGGGAGGGCGATCAACCCGTTATCCGCAGCGATCTGCGCAATCCGGTCCCGCGCCTCAGCGATTCGAGCCTGCACATGAGCCAGCCAGTCGCTGTCCTGCAGGGCCGCAAGTGCCCCAGCCTGGGCCGCGCGGTTCATCCCGAAATGGTTGCGCACCTTCCCAAAGGCTGTGATCAGATCCGGTGCACCGATGGCATAGCCAACCCGCGCCCCCGCCAGACCATGGGCCTTGGAGAAGGTCCGCATCCGGATCAGACGCGGGTCATCGGCGACAAGATCGGGGGCGGTGCCCTCGGGGGCGCAATCGATATAGGCCTCGTCCAGCACCAGCAGACAGCCCTTCGGCAATGCCTCTAGCGCGCTGGAAATGACGGGCCCTTCATGCCAGCTGCCCATGGGGTTGTCGGGGTTCGCCAGATAGACCAGCTTGGCATCTACCTCGGCAGCTTTGGCAAATAGGGCCGCAGGATCCTCGTGATCACCGGCATAGGACACCTTATGCAGCACACCGCCAAAGCCTGCCACGTGATAATTGAATGTCGGATAGGCCCCGTCCGAGGTCACGACCGCGTCACCCTCCGTCACCATGAGCCGCACCAGATAGCCCAGCAACCCGTCGATCCCTTCGCCCACGATGATGTTGGCGGGCGAGATACCATGATGCGCCGCAAGGGCTGCGCGCAGGTCGTGGCTTTCCGGGTCGCCGTACATCCACTGCTGGGCCTGCGCCATCGCTTCTATCGCGCGGGGAGAGGGGCCAAAGACGTTCTCGTTCGCCCCCAGCCGCGCATCAAAGGCGCGCCCCATGGCGCGCTCCTGCGTTTCGGGGCCGACAAAGGGCACGGTAGAGGGCAGGGCGTCGGCAAGCGGGGTGAGGCGATACTGTGTCATGGGGATCAGCTACTGCATCTGACCTGCTTCGAGCAAGTGACATCAGCATGCCCGCGCGCGGTTTTGGGTGCCGTAGCGTTTCGCTTTGCAACACGCAGGCTTCATGCCCAAACTGACGAAAATTCAAGGAGGATCCAATGAGCCGCGTTTCCGTCACCTATGACAATCACATCGCCCATGTGCGCCTGACCCGCGCCGATAAAATGAATGCCGTTGATCAGGATATGATCGACGCTGTCATCGCCGCCGGGAACGAGGTCGCTGCATCGAACGCGCGTGCCGTCGTGATCTCGGGCGAGGGCCGGGCGTTCTGCGCAGGCATCGACATCGGCAATATGGGGGCGCTGGCGGGCGGCGACCCGACGGAACGGATGATGACGCGCACCCATGGCGACGGCACCACTAACCAGTGGCAAGAGGTCGCGATGGTCTGGACCCGCGTCGGCGTGCCAGTGATCGCGGCGCTGCATGGCAAGACCTACGGCGCGGGCCTGCAACTCGCGCTCGGGGCCGATATCCGCATCGCGGCCCCTGATACCGAAATGGCGGTGATGGAGATGAAATGGGGCATCGTCCCGGACATGGGCGGCATGGTCCTGCTGCCCAAACTGGTGCGCGGCGACGTGCTGCGCCTGATGACCTATACCGCGCAACCCATCGAGGCAGAGCAAGCCGAACGCTGGGGGCTCATCACCCAGATCGCCGAAGACCCTCTGGCCGCCGCGATGGCGCTTGCCACCACCATCGCGGGCAAAAGTCCAAGCGCGATCAAGGCCGCCAAACGTCTGACCGCCTTGGCAGAGACGGGAACCGAAACAGAGGTTTTGCGCGCGGAATCCCGTGAACAGGCGGCGCTGCTGGGACGCCCGCACCAAATGGAAGTCATCGCCGCCGAGTTCGGCAAACGCCCCGCGGTCTTCAAAGACTAGCGCCGCAAAAAAGTCAGCCCCGCCTGATCGCTCAGACGGGGCCTTCCAAATGGACGATCTTTGCTTCCCAGCGAGGACCGCAGACGTATCTTGCACCGGTATTCGCTTCCAAATGGTAAAAAAATCCTCGCCGAAGGCATCTTTTGGAGCGTCAAAAGAGATTTTTGCCTTCGGCGAGGATTTAAAGCCATTTGGAAGCTGTGCTGATTATCCCAGCTCGGCCAAACGGTTCAGAGCGGCCTGAAGCTGGTCTGCTTCTTCCTGCCGCGCATCAAGGTTGCTTTGGGCTTCTGCGACGACCTCCGCCGGGGCGGAGGCGGCGAATTTGGGGTTGTTCAGCCGCCCCTTCAGCCCGCCGATTTCTTTACCCAGCTTGTCGAGCGACTTTTGCAGACGGGCTTTTTCCGCATCGATGTCGATCAGCCCCGCAAGCGGGAGGCCAAAGCTCGCGCCCGGTGCGGCGATGGAGACGGTGCCTTTGGGGAAGCTCTCTGTCTTCTCGAGGGTTTCGACCCGCGCCAGACGTTTGATCATCGCCTCGTTGCGGTCCCATGCGGTTTGGCCGGCAGCGTCCATGTCGGTATAAAGCATAGGCACTTTGAGCCCCGCAGGCACATGCATCTGTGCCCGTGCCGAACGGATGGATTCGATCAGGCCGATCACCCAGTTGAGTTCGCGGTCGGCATCGGCATCCAGCATCTCGGCGGTGCTGTAGGTCGGCCAGTCGCCATGCACCAGCATCTTGGAACGGGTCGCCGTGGTCTGCCACAGTTCTTCGGTGATGTAGGGCATGATCGGGTGGAGCAGCACAAGGCATTGATCCAGCACCCAATTCAGCGTCTGGCGAGTCTCGGCGGCCTCTGGCGCGTCGTCTTGCAGCAGGGGTTTGGAGAGTTCAACGTACCAGTCGCAGACCTTGCCCCAGACAAAGGCATAAAGCGCATTGGCCGCGTCGTTAAAACGGTAGTTGTCCAGTGCGGCGTCGACCTCTTCGCGGACGCGGGCGGTTTCGCCAATGATCCATTTGTTCAGCGTGTGATCGACCTGTGTGTGGCTTGTGTAGGTCACTGCCGCGACGCTGTCCTCGAACACGCCGTTCATCTCGGCGAAACGGTGGGCGTTCCACAGTTTGGTGCCGAAGTTGCGGTAGCCTGCGATGCGTGCGGTCGACAGTTTCAGGTCGCGCCCCATGGCGGCCATCGCCGTTAGGGTAAAGCGCACCGCATCCGCGCCGTATTCATCGATCAGGTCCAGCGGGTCCAACACGTTGCCAAGCGATTTGGACATCTTTTTGCCCTTCTCGTCGCGCACCAGCGCGTGGACATAGACTGTATCAAACGGCTTTTGATCGACCACGGCGTATTGCATCATCATCATCCGGGCGACCCAGAAAAAGATGATGTCAAAGCCGGTGATCAGCACTGAAGTGGGGAAGTATTTCGCCAGCTCATCTGTCTGTTCGGGCCAGCCGAGCGTGCCGATGGGCCAGAGGCCCGAGGAGAACCAGGTGTCGAGCACATCAGGGTCGCGGCGAATTTCGACTACCGTCGAATTGGGATCGTAGGGCTCTCTGGCCCCCTCAGGTTCCACGCCAATCTTTACGTGATCGCCGTAGAAACTTTGCGCGATCTTCATAGCCTCAGCTTCTGAGGATGCACAGAACGCTTCACTTTCTCGGTAATCGTAAGAACCGTCTTTCTTCTTTGGCCCATACCATACAGGGATTTGGTGCCCCCACCACAATTGGCGCGAGATGCACCAGGGTTCGATATTTTCCAGCCAGTTGAAATACACCTTGCGGTCCTGTTCGGGCAGGATCTGTACCTCGCCGTTGCGCACGGCGTCGATGGCGGGTTGCACGATCTTCGAGGTCTCGACAAACCATTGATCGGTCAGCATCGGTTCGATCACCACTTTCGACCGGTCGCCGAAAGGCTGCATGATCTTTTTGGGCTCGACCAGTGGGACCAGCGTCTCGTCCCGCTCTTCGCCGCCTTCTTCGGGGGCGAGGGGGGCTTTGACGGGTTTGCCAAGGCGTGGATCGGTCGGCGGCACCATGACCGCGAGGCCTTCGGCGGTGATGTCGGCAATGACCTTGGTGCGCGCCTCGAACCGGTCGAGGCCGCGGTATGCGTCGGGGACGAGGTTGATCTCTGTCGCGTCCGCGGGCGCGTCTTCACGGCCTTCAGCGATGGCGGCCGCGCGTGCGGCGGCGGCGTCATAGGGCAGGCCGTCGGCGCGCATGGCACCGCGGGTGTCCATCAGCGCGTAGAGCGGGATGTTGTTGCGTTTGGCGACGCCGTAGTCGTTGAAGTCATGCGCGCCGGTGATCTTGACCGCGCCCGAGCCGAAATTCTTGTCGGGGTATTCGTCGGTGATGATCGGGATACGGCGGCGCTGCGCCTTGGGGCCGACGGGGATTTCACACAGCTTGCCAACGATCGGCGCATAGCGTTCGTCAGAGGTGTGTACCGCGACCGCGCCATCGCCCAGCATGGTTTCGGGGCGGGTCGTCGCGATAGAGATATAGTCGCGTTCTTCGGAAAGCGTTACGTTACCGTCTTCGTCTTTCTCGACGTACGTATAGGTCGCGCCATCGGCCAGCGGGTATTTGAAGTGCCACATGTGACCGTCGACTTCGGTGGATTCGACTTCGAGGTCGGAAATCGCGGTCTCGAAATGCGGGTCCCAGTTGACCAGACGCTTGCCGCGATAGATCAGGCCCTTGTTATACATATCCACGAAGACCTTGATCACGGCGTCGTGGAAGTTGCCTTCCTCGCCCGCGGGGGCACCGGGGGCACCGGACATGGTAAAGGCGTTGCGTGACCAATCAAGCGAGGTGCCAAGGCGTTTGAGCTGGCCGATGATCGTGCCGCCGGACTTCTGCTTTTGCTCCCAGACTTTGGCGGTGAAATCCTCGCGGGTGAAATCGGTGCGGCGTTTGCCGTCTTTGGCAAGTTCGCGTTCCACCACCATCTGCGTCGCGATACCGGCGTGGTCCTGACCGGGTTGCCATAGCGTGTCAAAGCCGCGCATCCGGTGCCAACGCACCAGAATATCCTGCAATGTATTGTTGAACGCGTGGCCCATGTGCAGCGATCCTGTCACGTTGGGCGGCGGGATCATGACCGAAAAGGTTTCCTTGCGCGAGGCATTGGCACCGGCCTTGAAGGCACCGGACTCTTCCCATGCGGCATAGAGGCGGGCTTCGGCCTGGGCGGCGTCAAAATTCTTGTCGAGGGCCATGATCAGCGTCCTTCTATTCACGTAGCGCTTTGAGCTTTGGGATGATCTAGCCGAGCGGGGCGTAAAGGGGAAGGCTGGGGGGCCGAAAACTTGGCGTAGCAGCCCCAGCTTTCGCCCCGCATCGTATGGACATCGCCGGTTTGGCGCTTAAGGTCGGGCGCAACACCAAGATGATGATCAAAGGATGCCGCCAGATGGAAAAATTCGGGAAAAGCCAACCGGTCAAACGGGTCGAGGATGTGCGGTTTCTGACCGGCGAGGGGCGCTATGTGGATGACATCGCGCCAACCGACGCGCTGCATGCCTATTTCTTTCGCTCGCCCGTCGCACATGGGGTGATCACGACGCTGGATGTCACCGATGCGGCCGAGGCAGAGGGCGTGCATGCGGTGCTCACGATCGAGGATCTGGAAGCGGCGGGGATGGATATCTCTATGGCGGCGACCGTGTTGCAGAACCGCGATGGCACGGAAGGGGCCAAGCCCTTGCGTCCGATGCTCGCCAAGGGGCGCGTGCGCTTCGTGGGGGAGCCCGTCGCGGTGGTGATTGCCGAGACATTGAACCAGGCGCGCGACGCGGCGGAGCTGATCGCATTCGACGTTGACGATCTGCCCACCCATATGACGTTGGAACGGGGCGGAGAGATGCTGCACCCCGAAGCGCCGGATAACATGGCTTTTGACTGGGGCATGGGCGACGAGGCGGCGACGCAAAAGGCTTTTGATGCCGCAGCGAAAACCGTCAGTCTGAACGTGGGCGACAACCGTATCATCGTCAACGCGATGGAGCCGCGCGGCTGCTATGCGGAATGGAACGACGGCAAGGTGCATCTTGCGAACAACGGGCAGGGCGTCTGGGTGCACAAGGGCAACCTCAAGCGCGTTTTCGGGCTGGATGATGACCACGTACAAGTCACAAACCCCGACACAGGCGGCGGTTTCGGCATGAAGGCGGCCGCCTATCCCGAATATTTCTCGGTCGCGCAGGCGGCGCGGGCCTTGGGGCGTCCGGTGCGCTGGATGTCGGACCGGACCGAAGCCATGCTCAGCGACAATGGCGGGCGCGATCTGACGTCGCTTGCGGAATTCGCCTTTGACGAAAACAACAAGATCACGGCCTACCGCGTCCGCACCAAATGCAACCTCGGGGCCTATAACAGCCAGTTCGGCCAGCCCATCCAGGCGTTGCTGTTCAGCAAGGTCTTGATGGGTGTCTATGATGTGCAGACCACGTGGCTGCAGGTCGAAGGCTACTACACCAACACGGTGCAGACCGATGCCTATCGTGGTGCCGGTCGACCCGAGGCGATCTATGTGCTGGAGCGCTTGATGGACCGCGCCGCGCGCGAGTTGGGCGTCGACCCGTGGGATCTGCGCCGGATCAACTTTATCAAGCCCGAGCAGTTTCCCTATACCTCTGCCACGGGCGAGCTTTACGATGTGGGCGAATTCAACCGCTTGCTGACCCGCGTCGCCGTCGAGGCGGATCATGATGGCTTTGCAGCGCGCAAGGCGGCGGATGCGGCCAAGGGGCTGCTGCGCGGGCAGGGGCTTTGCTATTACATCGAAAGCATCCTTGGCGATCCGGCAGAGGGAGCCAAGGTCGCGTTCAACGAAGACGGCACCGTGTTCATCTATGTTGGCACTCAATCGAACGGGCAGGGGCATGAAACCGTCTATGCGCAATTCCTATCGGATCAGACCGGGATCCCGGCTGAATTGATCCACGTCATTCAAGGCGATAGCGATCTGATCAAACAGGGCGGCGGGACCGGCGGCTCGCGCTCTGTCACCACGCAAAGCACGGCAACGCTGGCGACGGTGGCCAAGATGACCGAAGCTTTCACCGCCTTTCTGTCTGACGAAATGGGCGTGCCAGCGGCGCAGATCAGCTTTGACGACGAACGCTTCCGCGCGGACGGGTCGAACATGACCCCCACCATGCTGGAAGTCGCCGAGATGGCCCGCCAGAAAGGCCGCGACGATCTGCTGGTGCACCACGAACGGGCAACCCTACCGGGGCGCAGCTATCCCAACGGGGCGCATGTGTCCGAGGTGGTGATCGACCCCGAAACAGGCGTTGTGACCGTCGACCGCTATACGGTGGTGGATGATTTCGGCAATCTGATCAACCCGATGCTGGCCGAAGGTCAGGTGCATGGCGGGGTGGTGCAAGGCATCGGCCAAGCTATTCAGGAGCATGTGGTCTATGATGAAGACGGCCAACTGCTGACGGCCTCTTTCATGGATTACGCGATCCCGCGCGCGGCGGATGTGCCGTTCGTGTCTTTCAACTCCGAACCCGTGCCATCTACGGCGAACCTGATGGGGATGAAGGGCTGTGGCGAGGCGGGGACCGTGGGCGCATTGGCGGCCGTGTCGAACGCGGTACAGGATGCCCTGTGGGAGCGTGGCGTGCGTCAGGCCGACATGCCGTTCACACCTCATAAAGTCTGGGCCTTGCTGAACGACAGCGCCATCGCGGCAGAGTGAGCTTGGCTTGCCTCGGGGCGCGTCACCCGCCCCGAGACCGCGGTTTAGTCCGCGATCTTCATCACGATGCAGGTGGTTGAGCCGGTGGCATACAGCTTGCCGTCCTCGACCCCGCGAATTTCGCCGTGCGCGACACCAGTAGAACGACCCACGTGATCGGTCGTGCCGATGCAGTCGATCTGCATGCCCAAGGGGATCGAACGCAGGATGTTAATCTTGTATTCTAGGGTCGTATAAACCGACCCGCGCGGGACTTTGGTCATCACGGCGCAGGCCATCGCGGAATCGAGCAAGGTGCCGTACCAGCCCCCATGCACGGTCCCCATCGGGTTGGTCACGTTGAACTCGGGTGTGCCGCGAAATACCGCGCGGCCCTCGGACACGTCATGCAGCGCATAGCCCAAGGTGCCGCCAATGGGCGGGCCGGGGTTGGTGCCGTCCAGGATCTTTTGCATGAATTCCAACCCGCTCAGAGAGAGCGCTTCGGATTGGCTCAGCAAATCTTCGGGTGTTTCGGCGAGGCGTGGCATAAAAAATCTCCGGCAGTTGAATGCCGGAGAAGACTGTTCTGTTCTTGACCCAAGGGCAAGTTGTGCGGTGGTTTTACGCCACGTCGGACAGCGATGTTTGCGCCGTCACCCCAAGGGCACGACAGACAGCGCGGGTCAGCTCGGGCCGGTTGAGCGTGTAGAAGTGCAGGTTCTCGACACCTTCCGACACCAGTTCGCTGCACATTTCGGTGCATAGCGCGGTGGACAGCAGATCGTGACGGTCATCGCGGATCGCGGCGGCATAGGCTTCGTCCAGTGCTGCTGGCACGCTGGCCCCGCAGCGGGTGGCAAAGTTGCGCGCCGATTTCCAGTTTGTCACCGGCATGATGCCCGGGGTGATCGTCTTGGTGATCCCCGCCGCGGCACAGGCGTCACGGAAGCGCAGGAATGTTTCGGTCTCGAAGAAGAACTGGGTGATCGCCTCGTCCGCGCCAGCGTCGAATTTGCGTTTCAGCCATTCGACGTTCTGCGCCTGATCATGGGATTCAGGGTGCGGTTCGGGGTAGGCCCCGACGCGCAGGGTGAACTTGCCGGTCTTTGCCAGCGCCTCGATCAGCTCGACACTGTCGGCAAAGCCGTCCGCGTGGGGCGTGAAGGTCGGTGCACCGTTTTCGGGATCCCCGCGCAGGGCGACAATATCGGTCACCCCGATCTCGGCAAAGCTGTCGGCGACCTCAAGCGTCTCGGCCTTGCTGGCCCCCACGCAAGTCAGATGCGCGGCAACCGGCAGGGCAGAGGTGCGGCGCAGCACATGCGCGGAATCATGGGTCAGGTCGCGGGTAGACCCGCCCGCACCGTAGGTCACGGAAAAGAAACGTGGGGCCAGCGGTGCCAGGGCCTGCGCCGTGTCCCAAAGACGGAACGACGCGTCCACGGATTTGGGCGGGAAGACTTCGAATGAAACGGCGGGACTGGTCATTTTTACGATCCTGTTTTTAGCTTTCATCTCTTGTCGCACAGATGCAGTTGTGAAACAAACTCATAACTTTCATTTTCAACATGAGGAACGCCTCATATGCATATCGAGTTCCGTCACCTGCGCACCATTCAGGCGATTCACGAAGCAGGCGGGCTGGCCCGCGCGGCAGAGACGATGAACATCACCCAATCAGCCCTGTCCCATCAGGTAAAGGGGTTGGAGGATCAGGCCGGCGTGGAACTGTTCGTGCGCCGGTCCAAGCCGCTGAAACTGTCGCCGGCAGGCTTGCGGCTGCTCAAGCTGGCGCAGCAGGTCTTGCCGCAGCTTGAAGCAGCGCAGGCCGAATTCATGGGGCTGCGCGCGGGCAGCACAGGGCGCATGCATATCGCGATCGAATGTCACGCCTGTTTCGAATGGCTGTTCCCCGTGCTCGAACAATTCCGCAAAAGCTGGCCCGATGTGGATGTCGATATCCGCCCCGGTCTCGCGTTCGACGCCTTACCCGCCTTGCTGCGCGAAGAGGTCGATCTGGTGGTGTCTTCCGACCCCGAAGAACTGCCGGGCGTGAAATTCGTCGAGCTGTTTGATTACAAGGCGGTCTTTGTCGCCTCCAGCACACATCCCTTGGCGCAGAAGCCCTTTGTTGAAGCGGCGGATTTCAGGGGCGAGACGCTGATCACCTATCCGGTGGAACGGACCCGTCTGGATGTGTTCAGCCAGCTCTTGATCCCCGCCAAGGTCGAACCGCTGGCGATCCGGCAGGTGGAGCTTACGGCGGTGATCCTGCTGCTGGTCGCGTCGAACAGGGGCGTATCGGTGCTGCCCGATTGGGTCGTGCGCGAGGTGAAATACAGCAATGATTACGTCACCCGTCCGCTGACAGAGAACGGCATCACCCGCAGGCTTTATGCGGCGGTGCGCGAGGATGATCTGGAGAAACCTTTTATGACCAAGCTCTTGGGGTTGGCAGGGGAAGAGGCGCGCAAACTGCAGCGGGCCTGATCGCTGCTGCCCTTAGCGGTGCAGCCGCGGGTCCAGCGCGAAGTCTTCCTGCACCACATCGTCGTAGTGATCGGCTGCCTTTTGGGCGTCAAAGATCAGGTTCCAGCTGTGCCGCGATACCGTTGACGGGATCAGCACAAACAGGTGATCGCGCAGCAGCGCGTCGCCGAATCCCTTTTGCCCCGCACCATGGGCACCGGGCACCAGCCAGTTCGGGTTGGGGACATCCGCGGCTTGCACCATATGCACCGTCGTCGGGTCGATCACACGGCCTGATGTCAGCACGTGATGCGCGGTGTCCAGCGCCTTGAACCCCTTGTGCACCGCAACCTCGAGGATCGCGGTGGCAGGGTCGAGCGCGGTATAGACCGCCCGCACACCGCTGCTGTTCCAGCGTCCACCGACGCGGTAAGCCCCTTCGCCGCTGTGCCATGTGGGCGCATGCTGCCGTTGATCCAGCCGCCAAAACCGCAGCTCGCCCGTCCCAAGCGGCGGGGGCAAAGGGGTCAAGCGTAGACCCCGTACTCCATCCGGGTGAGCGCGTTTTCAACGGCTTCCGCTCCCGCTGCCGACGACAGCAGGTCAATCGGGCGGCGGTTATCAAGGCCGATGGCAGGGGCCAGCATCCATGCCTCTGCGGCGTCCTGATCGCCCAAGACATCCGTCGCCTGTGCCAGCAGCTCGGCAAAGCGCCACGCGCGGCTGCTTTGTTCGGGGGACAGGCGGTCCTTGCCCTTGTCGGCTTTCTTGCGCTGAAGCGTGCGCAGGCTCATCCCGATCGCCTTGTTCAGCGCATCGCCCGAGGACAACACCGACACGGTATCGACCAGATGCAGCAGCGCTTTGGAGGAGATGCCTTTCACGATCACATCATGTGCATCAAGCGAGTTGCGCACCGTCTGGTTGATCACCTTGCGCCCGCCCAGCAGATGGAACGCACGCACAGCGTCATCTGCATCCACGTCGATCAGGGGGATTGCACTGCTGTCGGATTGAAAGGCCGTCGCACCCATGGCTGAACTCCTTTTCGTCATGTGTCGTAAAATATATGACACGTGACGCGGTGTTTTTCAAGGGGGCGGGGGGCTCGCATTCATGCGATGAAGGGCAGGGGCGCGGACGCCCCCGCCGGTAGGGTGTTAGCCAACCTTGACGATGGCCTTGCCTTGGTTGCCACCGGTCAACAGGTCCATGAACGCTTGTGGCGCGTTTTCCAGACCCTCGGTAATGTCCTCTTTCACCGCAATGGTGCCGTCGGCGACCTTGGGGGCGACTTCCTTGAGGAACTTGGGGAAGTTGTTCCAGTGGTTCGAGATGATGAAGCCGTTCACGCTAAGGAAGTTCACAAGGATCGTGCGCCACAATTTCGGCGCGGTCAGCGCCTCTTCGGCGGCACCAGCGCCCAGACCACCGGCGTTATACCAAGCGATCATACCGCAGATCGGGATACGCCCATGCGGGTTCATCATCGGGATAACGGCCTCAAGCACTTTGCCACCGACGTTTTCAAAATAAATGTCGATCCCCTTGGGGCAGGCGTCTTTCAACGCGGCGCGCAGGGATTTCGCGTCGTCATAAGCGCGGTGGTCGATGCATTCGTCAAAGCCAAAGTGTTCCTTGGCCATGGCGCATTTGTCCGCGCCGCCTGCAATGCCCACGACGCGCAGCCCGTGTGACTTGGCGATCTGGCCGACCATCGAGCCGACCGGACCCGTTGCCGCCGCGACGACGAGTGTTTCACCCTCCTTCGGGCGACCATATTCCATCAAACCTTGCCAGCCGGTAAATCCGGGCATGCCCAGAACACCAAGCGACGTGGTGATCGACACCTGATCCGGATCGACCTTGCGCAGTTGGTTCGCTGGCAGCACGCCATGTGTGGCCCAGCCCAACATCCCGAAGGCATGATCGCCGGGTTTGAAGTCGGGGCTGTTGGAGGCGATGACCTCCCCGACCGAACCGCCCTCCATCGTGCCGCCGACAGGCACCGGGGCCGCATAGGATTTCGCGTCGTCCATGCGGCCACGCATATAGGGGTCAAGCGACATGTATTTCACACGGACCAGCACTTCGCCGTCGCCGGGGGTGGGCACGGGCCCTTCTTCAAGGCGGAAGTTATCGGCGGTCGGGGCCCCGTCAGGGCGCGACGCAAGCACAATTCGTTTCATCTGGTCGGACATTTTGCTTTCCTCCTTAGCAATGTTTCTGGCACGTTATATGGAAATCGAAGGCAAGCAAGGCAACCGCGCGCGCCACGTTGCGTCAGATGCCGCTGCCCCCTTGGCAAATGCGGCATGGGGGCTTATACGCACGGCCTGATCCATCAAAGGACACGGAAATATGGTTGGCAGTGCAAATCTAAACATCATGATCAAGGCGGCCCGCCGGGCGGGGCGCGGGTTGGTCAAGGATTTCCGTGAGGTCGAGAACCTTCAGGTGTCCATGAAGGGGGCCGGCGACTTTGTCAGCCGCGCCGATATTCAGGCGGAAAAGACGCTCAAGGCAGAACTAATGGGCGCACGCCCGACCTATGGCTGGCTGGCCGAAGAGGGTGGCGAGGAAGAGGGGCAAGACCCCACACGCCGCTGGATCGTCGATCCGCTGGACGGGACAACAAACTTTTTGCACGGTCTGCCCCACTGGGCGGTCTCCATCGCGCTGGAGCATAAAGGCCAGATCGTTGCGGGCGTCGTCTTTGATCCCGCCAAGGACGAGATGTTCTTTGCCGAAAAAGGCACGGGTGCCTGGATGAACGAAGGCCGTTTGCGCGTCTCGGGCCGTTCGCGGATGATTGAATCGGTTTTTGCCACCGGTCTGCCCTTTGGCGGTCGCGGAGATTTGCCGGACACCCTGCGTGATCTGGGCCGCATCTTGCCGGTTTGCGCCGGTGTGCGTCGCTGGGGCTCTGCCGCGCTGGATCTGGCCTATGTGGCCGCTGGTCGCTATGATGGCTACTGGGAGCGCCGGTTGAACAAATGGGATCTGGCAGCGGGCATGTTGATCGTGCGCGAAGCAGGCGGCATGGTCGAGCCACTGAACCCCGAAGGCAACATCCTGGACGATGGTGAGATCGTCTGCGCCAATGAGGCGTTGTTCAGCGGATTTTCAAAAATCGCACGCGGGTGATCCTGTGGCCGAGGGCGGGATGCCTTCGGCGAGGATTTAAACCATTTGGAAGCGCCCGTCGGCTATTTGTCTGACGGGTGGTTGATACCGTCGGTGTAGGGGATCGGTTCCTGCGTCCAGGGCGCGGCCCCGTCGATACACCCCAGATTGACGCCGCATTGCGCGGGGTCTGAACGACGCTGGTGGTACATGTAGATGCCACAGATCTTGCAGAAATAATGTTTCGCCGTATGGGTGCCCCAGGTGTAGAGCGTCAGATACTCGGCTCCTTTGGTCACCTTGAGCGCGCTGGTGAGCGCCGTCACCGCCGGTGCCGCGCGGCGGCGGCAAAAGGAACAGGTGCAGCGTGTGGCCGAGGAGAGCCCCTCCGGCAGGGTGGCGGTCAGGGTGACGCTGCCGCAGTGACAGGTCGCGCTATGGGTGCTGGCGGTCATTTTCGTTTCACTTTCGGGATACGGCTGGCGGAGGTGGGGTAGGTCGCTTGCGGGTGCGGCGGGTGGCCGTCCGTGGCCGACCAGAAGCGCGGCCCGCCCAAGCGCAACCACAGTGGAATGGTCAGCACCATCCCCACGATAAACCCGCCCGCGTGCGCCCAATAGGCGACACCGCCCACGGTCGGGTCCGCCCCGACGCCACCGATAAACTGCATCCCCAGCCACAAGCCCAGCATGATCCATGCGGGGATCGGGAAGATGCGGAAGAACACGATAAAGATGATCAGGATGTCGACCTTGGCTTTGGGGTAAAGCAAC
This sequence comes from Sulfitobacter sp. G5_S2_6_S6, assembly GCF_054968505.1. Taxonomy (NCBI): domain Bacteria; kingdom Pseudomonadati; phylum Pseudomonadota; class Alphaproteobacteria; order Rhodobacterales; family Roseobacteraceae; genus Sulfitobacter; species Sulfitobacter sp. G5_S2_6_S6. The sequence continues at coordinate 372,994 of NZ_JBQKUI010000001.1, read as the reverse complement.
AGATAGCCGCCCATCACCCCCGCAATCGCGCCCGATGCCCCGACTGTCGGGACCGGCGAATAGGGGGCAGAGATCACATGGGCGAGCGCCGAGAGCAGCCCGCAGGCGAGATAGAACAGCAGATAGCAGCCGTGGCCCATCTCGTCCTCTATATTGTCGCCAAAGATGTAGAGAAACAGCATGTTACCCGCGAGATGCATCCAGCCGCCATGCAGGAACATCGAGGTGAGGATGCCGGTATAGCCATCCCCCGTGGTAACGCGGCCGGGGATGAGAGCCCAGTCGAAGAAGAAGATATTGAGCGCGCGGTCGTCGCTGAAAAGCCCGACATAGCTGAGGAAAACGCCGATATTCACCGCCATCAGCAGATAGGTGACATAGGGCGTGCGGCCGGACGGGTTGTGATCGCGAATGGGGAACATGGGCTGACCCTTAGCCATTGCGCGGGTGTGGTCAAGGGCGGGCGTCGGAACGCCCGCCCATGTGGCAGATCAGCCGGCAGCCCCCAGCAGCTGCGCGTTCCCGCCAGAGGCGGTGGTGTCGACGCAGACATGGCGTTCGGCGCGGACGCGGGCGGTATCTGGAAGCCCGCGCAGCAGCGGGATGATCGGCCCTTCGCGTTCAGACAGGGCTTGTTCCAGTTTGCGCGCGGTCGCCTCGTCACCCCACCAGAGCACACCACCATAGGCTGGCCCATCGGTCAGCGCGGTCGCGTCGATGCTGCCTGACAGCTCCACCGCATTCCCGCCAAGGGCCGTGACCGCGCGGGCTTGCTCGGCTGCGGTGTCCTTGCCCGGCCCCATGCACAAGAGCGCCGGACGCGGCAGGGTGCTGAGCCGGTTGGATTCGCCCGTAGGCCCCGGCAGCGTGATGGTTTCGAGGAAGGCCCCACTGTGGCCGGGCAGCTTGGGCAGGTCTTTCTGCGTGCTGTCCCATGTGTCCTCCACCACCTTGAGGTCAGGCGCGCTGAAACGGGGGAGGTAGTTCGGACCGCCCGCTTTCGGACCTGTACCCGACAGGCCTTCGCCGCCGAAGGGCTGGCTGCCGACGATCGCGCCGATCTGGTTGCGGTTGACGTATATATTGCCCGCCTCGATCCGTTCCGAGACATGCTGCACCCGGTCATCGATGCGGGTGTGCAGCCCGAAGGTCAGCCCGTAGCCGGTGGCATTGATCGCGTCGATGACCTTGTCGAGCTCGGTCGCCTTGAACGTGGCGATGTGCAGGACGGGGCCGAAAATCTCGCGCTCCAGATCAGCGATCCCGTTCACGCGGATCATGGTCGGCGCGATGAAAGTGCCGACGGTTGGGGCGGTCAGCTCGGCGATGATCCGGCCCTCGGCGCGGGCGGTCTCGATATGCTCGGCGATGCCTTTTTGCGCGGTCTCGTCGATCACAGGGCCCACGTCGGTCGAGATGTCCCAAGGGTTGCCCATGACCAGAGCGTCCATCGCGCCTTCCAGCATCTCGATCACATCTTCGGCGATGTCTTCCTGGATATAGAGGCAGCGCAGGGCAGAGCAGCGTTGCCCGGCAGATTGGAACGCGCTTTCGACAACCGATTGCACGGCCTGTTCGGGCAGGGCGGTGCTGTCGACGATCATGGCGTTCAGCCCCCCCGTTTCCGCGATCAGAATTGCACCGGGGTCACAATGTTCAGCCATCGCGGACCGGATGCGCAGCGCTGTGGCGGTAGATCCGGTGAAGGCCACGCCGTTGATCCGTTTGTCCGAGGTCAGCGCCGCGCCGACCTCGCCACCGCCGGGCAGCAGTTGCAAGGCGTGACGGGGCACCCCCGCATCATGCAGCAAGGTCACGGCAAGGAAGGCGATCAGCGGGGTCTGTTCCGCCGGCTTGGCCAGCACCGCATTGCCCGCAGCCAGTGCCGCGCTGACCTGCCCGCAGAAAATCGCCAGCGGGAAGTTCCACGGCGAGATGCAGGTGAAAATGCCGGCGGGGGGTGTGTTGGTCGCCTGCTGTGCGTAGTAGCGCAGGAAATCCACCGCCTCGCGCAGCTCTGCCACGCAGTCGGGCAGGCCTTTGCCGGCCTCGCGCGACAGCAGGGCGAAAATCTCGCCGTAGTGCGATTCCAGCATATCGGCTGCGCGCAACAGGACCTCGCGGCGTTTCTCTAGCGGGGCGTCCCAGACGGCGGCATTGTCCAACGCTTTGGCGACATCAGCCTCGGACGCGTTGCGTACGGTGCCGGGGCTGCGGCCAGAGGCAGCAGGGTTCATCAGGCGTGCCGATTTCTTGGGCTTTGCCTCGCCGTTCAACAGCGGCACGGCGGCCCAACGGTGGGCTTTCCACGGCGCGCGGGCGGATTCGATCACATCCAGCGTCGGCGTATGCATCAGATCGAACCCCATCGAGTTCACGCGCGCAGGGGCATAAAGCTCGGGCCCGGTGGGGATGTGCAAACCGCTTTCCGCGAGGCTGTCGAAGGGGTCGGCAGCGACGACCTCGGGGGCGACGTCTTCGTCGACGATCTGGTTCACAAAGCTTGAGTTCGCACCGTTTTCCAACAGGCGTCGCACAAGATAGGCCAGCAGATCGGCATGTGCGCCCACGGGGGCGTAGACGCGACAATGTGTGCCGTGCTTGTCCATCACGATGTTATGAAGGGTTTCGCCCATGCCGTGCAGACGTTGGAATTCGAACTTCTCTTTATCCTCGGCCATATGCAGTACGGCGGCGACCGTATGCGCGTTATGGGTGGCGAACTGCGGATAGATCCGGTCGGTCATGTTCAGCAGTTTGCGCGCGTTGGCGATATAGGACACATCGGTCGCGGCTTTTTGGGTGAAGACGGGGAAGCCCTCGACACCTTTGACCTGTGCGCGTTTGATCTCGGTGTCCCAGTAGGCACCTTTCACCAAGCGGACCATCAGTTTGCGGTCGTGGCGGATCGCCATGTCATACAGCGCATCGATCACCACACCAGCGCGGGGGCCATAGGCCTGCACCACGATGCCGAAACCGTCCCAACCGGACAGCGCAGGTTCGGAGAGCACTTTTTCGATCACATCCAACGACAGGCCCAGACGGTCGGCTTCCTCGGCGTCGACGTTCAGCCCCATGCCGGCGGATTTCGCCAGCAAGGCAAGCGCCCGCAGACGCGGCACCAGATCACGCATGACGGATGCTTCTTGCGCGACCTCATAGCGCGGATGCAGGGCCGACAGCTTGACCGAAATGCCGGGGTTCTTGCGGCTGTCCTTGTGCACGCAGGCCGTCGCGATGGCAGAGATCGCGCGGCTGTAGCTTAGGTGATAGCGTTTGGCGTCGCTTTCGGTGCGCGCGGCTTCGCCCAGCATGTCATAGCTATAGGTATAGCCCTTCTTCTCCATGCCCTTGGCGCGTTCCATCGCGGCGTTGATGTTCTCGCCCAGAACAAACTGGCGGCCCATTTCCTTCATCGCACGGCTGACGGCGGTGCGGATCACCGGTTCGCCCAGACGTTTGATGGCTGCGCGCAGGTGGCGCACGGGGCCGGGTTGGTCATCGTCCAGCACGCGACCGGTCAGCATCAGGGCCCATGTGGACGCGTTCACCAGCGGCGAGGTGGAGTGCCCCATATGGCGGCCCCAGTCAGAGGGCGCGATCTTGTCCTCGATCAAGGCGTCGATGGTCTCGGCGTCAGGCACACGCAGCAGCGCTTCGGCAAGGCACATCAGCGCGACGCCTTCGTCGGTGGACAGACCGTATTCGGCCAGAAACACTTCCATGATACCGGGGGAGGTATGGCCGCGGATATCGCGCACGATCTGCGCCGCGTCTTGCGTGATCTTGACCCGTTCCTCTGGCGACAGATGCGCATTGCGCACCAGTTCACGCAAGACGTTGTCTTGGTCGGTGTAGGTGCCTGCGTCAATCTGGTGGCGCAAAATAGGGGAAGAATCGCGTGCCATGAGGTACTCCAACTGATAATTGCGCTAGAATAGCTCGGGAATAGTAGTATTAGTTCCTGATTCCGGCCAGTTTGGTGGGTAAACCGCTTTATTATTGGGCCTCTTGCGTGACAAACGACGACTTTAAAATGGACCGCTTCGATGCGGCGATTCTGACGGTACTGGCCGAAGACGGGCGCATCAGCATCACTGACCTCGCCAAACGGATCGGGCTGTCCAAATCCCCCACCCAAGCGCGGCTAAGACGGCTTGAGGATAGCGGCGTCATTCTGGGCTATCGCGCCCTGCTGGACCCGATCCGTCTGGGGCTGGATCACGTGGCTTTCGTAGAGGTCCGTTTGGAAGACACCCGCGAGGTCGCCCTGCGCGCCTTTAACGAGGCCGTGTCCCGTGTGCCTGAAATTGAACAGGCCCATATGATCGCAGGGAACTTTGATTACCTGCTTAAGGTGCGCACCCGTGACATGGCTGCCTACCGTCGTTTTCTGGGCGAAACGGTGACCACGCTGCCCTATGTCGCCAACACCTCTACCTATGTGGCGATGGAAGCGGTCAAGGAAATCATGCTCGCGGACATGGCGTAAGCCGCGAAGGCGCGCGGGGCCATTCGTGATTTTGATGCCGGCTGCCCTGCATCTGACCATTTACACCGCCCGCAACCTAGCTATTGTGCGCGGCACTGCGGGCGTGATGGAATGGTAGACATACCAGACTTAAAATCTGTTGGGCCTTGTGCCCGTGTGGGTTCGAGTCCCACCGCCCGCACCACTCATCCCTCCACTTAAATCCAGTCTCCGAAAAGCGTGACAGGCCGGTTATCATGGCATTGTCGTTGCTCGTGGCTGTGCATATGGTAGCGGATGCGAAACAAATGGGGGATATCGGGTGGACGACAAAACGAACATGCGCGCGATCATTCAGGATCATGAGGCCTATCTTGCCGGTGCGCATGATTTCCAGTCAGATATCGAAATGCTCGCGGCAAGCGAAACTGTGGGGACGTTGCTGGAAACGGTAATGCTGGCGACAGATATGCGCTTTGCTGCTGTGGCGCGGGTGACGACCGATCGCTGGGTCGCCTGTCGCACGGTGGACGAGGTGAACTTTGGCTTGTCCGAAGGTGACGAGATCGGGATCGACCAGACCTTCTGCCAATCGGTGCGCGAGACCTCTGAAAAAGTGATGTTCAACGATGTCGCCACGGATGATGTCTATCGTAACCATCCGATTGCCGCGCAATTCGGCATCGTCAGCTATGCCTCCATCCCGATCTTCCGCAGCAACGGGTCGTTCTTTGGCACCCTCTGCGCCATCGATACCGAACCGCGCGACGTCAAACATCCCCGCGTTGTTGCCATGCTCGAGATGTTTGCCGATATCATCGGGCGCAGTCTGGAAACCGAAGAGCGGCTTGAGGCGCAGGAGCGACTGGTAGAGCACGAACGCCAGATGGCCGCGGTGCAAGAGGAGTTCGTCGCCGTCTTGGGCCACGACCTGCGCAATTCGGTCGCCGCGCTGAACGCAGGTGTGCGCCAGCTCGACAAGGAGCCGCTGTCAGATAAGGCGCGGAAAATTCTGCCGCTGATGGGGAGCTCTATCCACCGGATGAGCGAGCTTATCGACAATATCATGCTGCACGCAAAATCGCGGTTGGGCGGCGGTATCCGCATCTCGGCCACGCCGGACGCGGGGTTGGAAGACGCGTTGAACCACGTGGTCGAAGAGGTGCGCGCCGCAGCACCCGATCACAAGATCACCGTCGATCTGGACTTTGACCGCCCCGTGAGCTGCGATGCCGCGCGCGTGGCGCAGGCGGTGTCGAATCTGTTATCGAACGCCGTGCGCTATGCCGATGACGGCAGCGAGGTCACGGTGCGCGGGCGCGTCAGCGGGGCGGAGGCCGTGATTTCCGTTGCCAACCGCGGCGCGCCGATCCCCGAAAGCCTGAAGCAAAAGCTGTTCCAACCCTACCAACGTGGCGACCAGACCAAGGGCGAGGGGCTAGGGCTTGGCCTGCATATCGCATCCTCGATCGCGGTGGCGCATGGCGGTCAGATCGACGTGACCTGCGATGACGGTCTTACCACATTTGCGTTCCGTTTGCCGTTGCTGGCGGCCTGAACGCCGTTCAGGGTTCTCTGGTGGGACTAAATCAAAGGCCAGCGCGGTGCGCTGGCCTTTGATCGTTTTCGGTGTGGTCAGACGGCGAAGCTTTTGCAGATCAGCTGCGCACGCCTGCGAATTTCTCGGCCCATTCGTCGCGCTGGTCGTCGGTGATTTTCGCGAACAGCACTTCTGGCACCTCGAAGGCATGACCGGGGGCCAGTTGGGCCAAGGCGGCTGGCACATCATCCGGCCATGCGGCGTTTTCAACCTTCATACTGTCAAGCATGCTGGCGGCGGCCGTCGGGATGAATGGCGCAGACAGGACCGCGTAAAGCGGGATCAGGTTCAGCGCCAAACGCACCTGCGCCGCGGCTTTGTCGGGGTCTGTCTTGAAGGTGGTCCAAGGGGCCTGTGCTTGCAGGTATTCGTTACCCGCAGCCCAGATCGCCCGCAGCTCGGCGGCGGATTTGCGGACTTCCATCGCCTCCATCGCGGTTTGATAGCGGGCTACCCGCTCGGTCAGATCCGCGATCAGCGCGTGTTCTTCAGGCCCGTATTCGCCCGCCGCTGGCACGTCTTCGCTGAATTTCGAGCGGCAGAATTTGGTGATGCGGCTGATAAAGTTGCCCAAGACATCCGCCAGATCCTTGTTCACGGACGACTGGAAATTCTCCCACGTGAACTCCGCATCCGAGGTTTCGGGCGCATGGGACAGCAGCCACCAGCGCCAGTAGTCCGCCGGCAGGATTTCCAGCGCCTGATCCATGAACACCCCGCGCCCGCGCGAGGTCGAGAACTGGCCGCCGTCATAGTTGAGGTAGTTGAACGATTTGATGTAATCGACCAGCTTCCACGGCTCTTGCGAACCCATGATCGTTGCAGGGAAGCTGAGCGTGTGGAAGGGGACGTTGTCCTTGCCCATGAACTGGGTATAGCGCACGTCGTCGGCACCTTTGTCGGTGCGCCACCAGCTTTCCCAGTCCGATCCCTTGCCCGCATCGACCCATTCCTGCGCGCAGGCGATATATTCGATGGGGGCATCGAACCAGACATAAAAGACCTTGCCCTCCATCCCCGGCCAATCGGCGTCGCCGCGTTTGACAGGCACACCCCAGTCCAGATCGCGCGTGATACCACGGTCCTGCAGACCGTCACCGTCATGCAGCCATTTCTTTGCAATAGAGGTGGTCAGCACTGGCCAATCGGCCTTGCTGTTGATCCATTCGTCCAGCTTGTCCTTCATCTGCGATTGACGCAGGAACAGATGCTTGGTCGCGCGCATCTCGAGGTCGGTAGCACCGGAAACGGTTGATCGCGGGTTGATCAGGTCTTCGGGGTCTAGCTGTTTGGTGCAGTTGTCACATTGGTCGCCGCGGGCATCCTCGAACCCGCAGTTAGGGCAGGTGCCTTCGACATAGCGGTCGGGCAGGAACCGCCCGTCAGTCTCGGAGTAGATCTGGCGCTGTTCCACTTCCTCGATCAGGCCCTGCTCATAAAGCGCTGCGGCAAAATGTTGGGTCAGCGCCTTGTTCTGCGCACTGGAGGATCGGCCAAAGTGATCGAAGGACAGGCCAAACCCTTCCGCGATGCGGGCCTGAACCTCGTGCATCTCGGCGCAGTATTCCGCCACCGGTTTACCTGCTTTGGCAGCAGCCAGTTCAGCGGGCGTACCATGTTCATCCGTCGCGCAGAGAAACAATACCTCCTGGCCGCGCCCGCGCTGATAGCGGGCGTATAGATCGGCGGGCAGCTGGCTGCCCACAAGGTTGCCCAGATGTTTGATCCCGTTGATGTACGGAATGGCGGAGGTGATAAGGTGGCGCGTCATGACTTGGACCCCGAAACTGCTTTTGCACGTCTCTAGCGCAGCGGCGGGGCAAGGGCTAGGGGGCGTCGCGTTCGCGGCTGCGGCGCATCAGTCGGCCAATGGTAAAGGATGTGCGCGGCGCATAGACATAGGGGGTGCGTTTTGTCGCCGTAGGACGGGCGCGCATCCGCGTCAGCCCAAAAAGCACCAGCACCCCGTGCCCGACCGAGATCATGGTAAACAGCGCCGCGGGGCCAAAGCCTTCGATCAGCACCGAGGCGATGTAGGGTGCAAAGATCGCCCCGACCGCGAACCAGAACATCAGCGCCGCCGAAAGCTCTACCCGTTCCGAGCTGCTGGCAAAGTCATGGGCGTGGGACGCCGCCACGGAATAGATCGGAAAGGTCGTGAGGCCAAAGAAGGTCGCGGCGAGGAAGATCGCCTGCGTGCCCATGCCCGCCGACATCACGGTGACCGCACAGCTAAGCATTGATGCAGCCGACAGCCAGATCAGCACCCAGCGGCGGTCGAATTTATCGGCCAGCCAGCCCACGGGGAACTGCGCCAGCGCGCCCCCCAGCACGAAAGCCGACAGGAACCACGCGATCTGACCGGCGGTCAGCCCGACCTCTTGCCCATAGATCGGCCCGACCATCCGGAAGGACGCGCTGGACAGGGCCGCGACAACCACGGCGGCGACGGCCAGCGGGGATCGATCAATCGCGAGCTTGGGGCGCAGCCGCCCTTTTTCGGGGGTTTCGGGTTGGGGCAGGCGGGTCAGCACCAGCGGGATCAGCGCGGCACAGCACAGGATCGCCAACAGGTTGTAGGACACGTAGGACGCAGGCGCGAGCACGCCGATGATCATCTGCGCTGCCAATGACCCGCTGGTATCAACCACACGGTAGGCCCCCATGGTGCGGCCCCGCGTCTCGTTCGTGACCTTGGCCTGCAACCATGCTTCGACCACCGTATAGCATCCGGCGACGCAGAACCCGGACGCGACCCGCATGAGAGCCCAGGCATAGGGATCCAGCACCATCATATGCGACAGCAGCCCAATCGCGCCCGCAGCGGTAAAGGCGGCGAAGGCGCGGCTGTGCCCGACAGTGCCCAAAAGGCGCGGCGCGCCCCAGCAGCCCAGAAAAAAGCCGACGAAATGCGCCGAGCCCAAAAGACCGATCTGCTGGTTGGTGAACCCCAGTTGCGTGCCCGACAACACGTCCAACGGCCCCACACCGCCTGACGACAGTTGCAGCAGAATGACGGAAAGAAACAGGGCGGCGAAGGAAATGAGAAGGCGCATATCGTGGTACTCTGTGCCCATTTTCGGGCAAGACCAATGGCCAAAGCGACAGTCACGCGAAAATTTTTACCCTTCGGCTTTTGCACGGCACGGCTGCCCGGAAAATGCGCTTGCGGTGACGTGGCGGAACAGAAAGGGTAGGCGCAAATCTAAACGAGGAATTCCAATGCAAAAGAACACGCTGGGTCACACAGGTATCGAAGTGACTGATTTCTGTCTGGGCTCAATGACTTGGGGCACGCAAAACACCCCAGAGGAAGGCCATGCGCAGATTGAACGCGCCCTTGATGCGGGGATCAACTTTATCGACACCGCCGAGATGTATCCGGTTAACCCGATCAAGGCGGAAACCATTGGCCGCACTGAAGAGATCATCGGTCAGTGGATCGCCAAGACCGGACGGCGCGACGACTTTGTGTTGGCGACGAAGCACTCAGGCGCGGGGGCTCCGGTGCGTGACGGCGCGGGGATTTCGCCCGATACGATCCGCAGCACGCTTGAAGGATCGCTGAAGCGGCTCAACACCGATTATGTGGACCTCTACCAGTTCCACTGGCCCAATCGCGGCAGCTACATGTTCCGCAAGAACTGGGAATATGACCCCTCGTCGCAGAACCGTGCCGAGACGATGGCGCATATGGAAGACTGCCTTGGCGCGCTGGAAGACGAGGTGACCCGCGGCACCATCCGTGCCTTCGGGTTGAGCAACGAAAGCGCTTGGGGGCTGACCCAATGGGTGAATGCCGCCGAACGCACGGGCGGCCCACGTGCCGTTTCTGTCCAGAACGAATATTCGCTGCTGGCACGCATCGCTGATACCGACGTGGCCGAAACATGCCACAACGAAGATATCGGGATGCTGTCGTATTCTCCGCTGGCGGCGGGGCTGCTGACCGGCAAATACCAGAACGGCGCGCTGCCCGAAGGATCTCGCATGGCGATCAACGGGGATCTGGGCGGGCGCAAGACGGACCGCGCGTTCGATGCGGTGGACGCCTATCTGCAGATCGCGCAGAAACACGGGCTGGATCCGGTGCAGATGTCCTTGGCCTTCACGCGCCAACGGCCCTTCATGACCTCGGTGATCTTTGGCGCGACCTCGCTTGACCAGCTCGAGGTGATCCTCGGCGGGATCGACCTGCATCTGGATGACGAGGTGATGGCCGATCTGGATGCCGCGCATAAAGCACATCCGATGCCGTTCTGACCCTTCAAACGCCACGCCGGCCCTGAACCCAAGGAGATTCTGATGCCTCTCACCATGAACAAGGACGTATTCATCACCTGTGCGGTCACGGGGTCGGGGGGCAGTCAGGACCGCAGCCCCCATGTGCCACGGTCGCCCGCACAGATCGCCGACAGCGCGATTGCGGCGGCCAAGGCGGGGGCTGCGGTGGTCCATTGCCACGTACGCGACCCCGAAACAGGCGCGCCGAGCCGTCGGCTTGATCTGTACCGCGAGGTGACGCAGCGCATCCGCGAGGCAGAGGTCGACGTGATCCTGAACCTCACAGCGGGGATGGGGGGCGACATCGTCTTTGGCTCGACCGAGCAGCCGCTGCCCCCTGTGGCCGGGACCGATATGATCGGCGCGGCGGAACGGGTGCAGCATATCAAGGAATGCCTGCCCGAGATTTGCACCCTTGATTGCGGCACGATGAATTTTGCCGAAGCCGATTACGTGATGACCAACACGCCTGGTATGCTGACCGCCATGGGCCGGATGATGACCGAGCTTGGCGTGAAGCCCGAGATCGAGGCCTTTGATACGGGCCATCTGTGGTACGCCAAACAGCTGGTCAAGGACGGTGTGCTGGATAGCCCTGCGTTGGTGCAGCTATGCATGGGCGTGCCCTGGGGCGCCCCCGATGATCTGAACACCTTTATGGCGATGGTGAACAACGTGCCGGACGATTGGACCTTCAGCGCCTTCGGGCTGGGGCGTCACCAGATGGCCTATGTCGCCGCCAGCGTTTTGGCGGGGGGCAATGTGCGCGTGGGGCTCGAGGATAACCTCTGGCTCGACAAAGGCGTTCTGGCGGAAAACTGGCAGCTGGTCGAACGCGCCGGAACGATCATCGAGAATATGGGCGCACGGGTCATCGGCCCGGCGCAGGTGCGCGAACAGCTTGGGCTGACCAAACGGGCCGCCACATGAAGCGCGCTCTGCTGGCTCTGGCGCTGGCGCTTCTGGCCGGATGCGGGGCTCGGGTCCCCGACACCGCGCACGGCCTGCGGGATAGCAAAGCGCTGATTGGCGCGACCAGCCGCTATGACGCGGAGCGCTTCAAAGGGCCGTGGCTGGTCCGCGACAGCTTTGGCGACGGCGTGGCGCAGGTGGCCTTGGTCGAGACGACGCAGGGCCCCGCGTTCCAGCTGTGCTCACAGATCGGCTGTGGCGACGGGGGGACGCTGTGGCTGGCGCAGCAGCAGGGGCAGGGGCGGTATGCGCTGTCGCGCCCCGATGGCAGCACGCGCACGCTTTGGGTGCTTTGGGTCGACGAAGGGTTCCGCACCGCGGTGGTCGGCAATCCCGCTGGCGACTTTGGCTGGATCCTTGACCGCAGCGCCAGCGGCGGCGCGGACCGGATCGCCGCCGCGCGCGAGATATTGGACTTTAACGGCTATGACACGGACCAGCTGAGGATACGACAATGACCAAAATCGCAGCAATCATCGGCGGTGGTGTAATCGGCGGCGGATGGGCCGCGCGTTTTGCACTAAATGGCTGGCAGGTACAGGTGTTCGACCCCGACCCGCAGGCCGAAGGCAAGATCGCCGAAGTTCTGGCAAACGCCCGCCGCTCCATGCCCGGTCTGACCGATGTCGCCCTGCCCGCCGAAGGGGGGCTCCGTTTCTGCACCAGCATCGCCGAGGCGGTGGAGGGGGCCGTGTGGATACAGGAAAGCGTGCCCGAGCGGCTTGAGGTCAAACACAGCACGCTCGCCGAAATTCAGGCCGCCTGTGATGCACAGGCGGTGATCGGATCGTCGACATCGGGGTTCAAACCGTCAGAACTGCGCGCGGGCAGCACGCGCCCCGATCAGATCATGGTCGCCCATCCGTTCAATCCCGTCTACCTTTTGCCGCTGGTCGAGCTGGTCCCGGCCGAGGGGCAGGACGGCGCGCTGGTAGACCGCGCCAAGGAACTGCTGACGGGGCTTGGGATGTACCCGCTGCATCTGCGTAAAGAGATCGACGCCCATGTGGCAGACCGTCTGCTCGAAGCCGTCTGGCGCGAGTCGCTCTGGCTGGTCAAGGACGGCATCGCCACCACGGAAGAGATCGACGACGCCATCCGCTATGGCTTTGGCATTCGGTGGGCGCAGATGGGCCTGTTCGAGACGTATCGCGTTGCCGGTGGCGAAGCGGGGATGAAGCATTTCATGTCGCAGTTCGGTCCGGCATTGAAATGGCCCTGGACCAAGCTGATGGATGTGCCGGAATTTGACGAGACCCTTGTTGATCTGATCGCGGGGCAATCGGACGCGCAGTCGGGGGCCTATGGCATCCGCGACCTTGAACGCATCCGCGACAATAATCTGGTCGCGATGATGCGGGCGCTGAAGCAGCAGGATTGGGGCGCAGGACGGTTGATGAAACAGCACGAGGCGGCCTTGCGCGCGGGCACCGTGCTTGAGGCGCGAGCGGCGGATATCGACGATCCGTCCCAGCCGGTGCTCACCGTCCATCGTGCCGTGCCGCTGGACTGGACCGATTACAACGGCCACATGACCGAGGCGAAATACCTTCAGGCCTTTGCCGACGCGACCGACCGATTCATGGAGCTGATCGGCTGCGACGCGGCGTATATTGCCTCGGGCGGGAGCTTTTTCACTGCTGAAACCCATATCCGCCACGTGGACGAAGTGCATGCAGGCGCGGTGATCGACATTCGCACCCGCGTGCTGCTGGGGGCGGGCAAGAAAATGCATTTGTGGCACGAGATGTACGAAGGCGACCGGCTGCTTGCCACGGGGGAACACTTCTTGCTGCATGTCAGCCTTGAAACCCGCAAACCCTCTGATCCGTCTCCGAAGATCGCGGCGGCGTTGACGCGCTTTGCCCAAGCCCATGCGGCCTTGCCGATGCCCGAGGGCGTGGGCCGCTTTGTGGGCGCGCCACGGTGATCGGGGTCCGCGCCCATGGCTGACACGCTGCCGGACCTGTGGATCCTCGTGACGCTGGCCGCGGCGGTCTTTCAGACCGGACGGTTCATGCTGCAAAAATACCTCGCGACCGCGACCCTGTCGGCGGCGGGGGCGACGTTCTCGCGGTTTCTGTATTCCGCGCCTTTCATCCTACTGGGGCTCGTGGCCTATCTGGCGCTCAGCGCGACCCCCCTGCCGCCGCTTGGGCCGGGGTTCTGGGCGCATGGGTTGGTCGGAGGCACGGCGCAGATCCTTGCGACGGTCTGTGTGGTGCTACTGTTCAAACAGCGCAACTTTGCCGTGGGCATCACCTTCAAGAAGACCGAAGTCATCCTGACGGTGCTGGTAGGTTGGATCATTCTGGGCGAGGGCGTCAGCGCCACTGGCTTCGCCGCGATTGCCCTTGGCGTGGTAGGGTTGTTGCTGCTGTCCGGCGGGGCAGAGGCCAAGGGGTTTCACCTGCGCGACCTGCGCAATCGCGCGGCGGGGCTGGGGATCGCGTCAGGCGCGCTTTTCGCGGTGTCAGCCGTGTCCTACCGCGGGGCGTCTTTGGCGGTGCAGACCGATCTGCCGGTGCTGCGCGCAGGCGTGACCCTTGCGGCGGTTGTGACGATGCAATCGCTGATCATGGCGGTGTATCTGCGGCTGCGCGAACCGGGGCAGATTCGCGATGTCTGGCGCGTGCGCCGGGTCGCGCTCTGGATCGGGCTGACCTCGATGGGCGGATCGCTGTGCTGGTTCATCGCCTTCACCTTGCAGAACGCGGCCTATGTCAAAGCCCTTGGTCAGGTAGAGCTGATCCTGAGCGTCGCCGCCTCCACCCTGTTCTTCCGCGAGAAAATCAGCCCCCGTGAGGCGGCAGGTATGGCGGTGCTGATCGCGTCGATCCTGATGCTGGTGATGGTCGCCTAGCTTGGCATCGGGCGCCCGCGCAAACGCAGGAACAGGCTTTCTTCGTCGTTATTCTTGAAAAACGGGACCGAGGCGGGCGGGTCAAGCTGCCGCGCGCGGGCCTCGACTTCGGCCAGCACCACCTCGGTGATGAAGGGCATGTCGAATTTGCGCGCGTCCGACAGGGCCACCCATTGCAGATGCGAAAGCTCGTCACAGGCGTCGTCGAAATTGTCGAGATCGGTGGCGATATCCTCGGCATCGACCAGAAAGAAACGCGCATCAAAGCGGCGCGGACGTCCAGGAGGCGTCAGCGCGCGGAAAACAAATTGCAGCGGGGCCGCGTGGGGCAGATAGCCGCGCTGTGCAAAGGTCAGCCAATCGGCAGGGGGCGTGCCCTCCCATGCGCCTTTCTGGCCAAGGATCAGGCCGGTCTCTTCCCAAAGCTCGCGGATCGCGGCCACCACCAAGGCATGTGCAAGGCTGCCATCGGCGTCTTCGGCCAGACGGTTCTGGCAGGTTTCATCCACCATGCTGGCCAGCGGCACCTGCGCATCGCCCAGATCGACCGCGCCGCCCGGAAAGACGAATTTATTGGGCATGAAGGCCGCTGTCGCGCCACGTTGCCCCATCAGGATCCGCGGCGCGGTATGCCGGTCGCGGATCACGATCACCGTGGCTGCGTTGCGGATTTTACTTTTATCGATGGTCATCGCCTTGCCCCATATCCTGTTTTTCTAGCGGGGCTTTTGGGGTGTCGGTCAGCTGGTGCTGCCGAACCCGCCCATGCGCTTTGCCCATTGGAAGCCGATCATGGCTCCTTTCAGTCTGGGCAGAAGGTAGAGGGACAATCCGACGCAGCCAACCGAAAAGATTGTAAACAACGTCAGCGGCTCGGGGCGCCAGACCACAAAGGCGATGTGCAGCCCCGGGGCCAGCAGGTGCCCGACAAGTAGGATCGTCAGATAGGCCGGACCATCATCGGCGCGGTGGTGGAACAGTTCTTGGCCGCAGACGGTGCAGGTATCATTGACCTTCAGATAGCTTTTCAGCATCGGACCGGCCCCGCAGTTGGGGCATTTACGCCGCCAGCCGCGCAGCAGGGACTTCTTCATGCTGCGTTCATCTGTGTCTGCTTGAGGCATATCTACGGTCTGGTCAGTCATCTGGGCTTCCTTGTTCCCATCCTACATGCGGCCAAAACACCGCGAAATAAAGGGATCTCGGGGCAGTTGCGTCGCCATGTCGCAAAGCCCGCGCAGGGGTGCCCAAAACTTTTTCACATTTTTTGCGACGGAATGACGGGCGGCTGTCGTTTGAACCGGTATCGCCACGCTGAAAACGGCGGGCGTTAGATAGATCACCAAAGGAAGAAACAGATGACAAAACGAGCAAATCTTCAGATCGC
The DNA here is from genome assembly GCF_054968505.1 of Sulfitobacter sp. G5_S2_6_S6. NCBI lineage: Bacteria > Pseudomonadati > Pseudomonadota > Alphaproteobacteria > Rhodobacterales > Roseobacteraceae > Sulfitobacter > Sulfitobacter sp. G5_S2_6_S6. The sequence continues at coordinate 357,414 of NZ_JBQKUI010000001.1, read as the reverse complement.
ACTCTTGAGCGGGTTGATCGCATTGGGCGGCACGACACTGGTCGCGCAGAATGCGGATAAGGCAGAGGGCGGCAAGCAAAGCCACTTTGTCCAGTTGGACACCGATATGAACGGTGAAGTCACTGCCGAAGAAATGAAAGCCCACGCCGCGGCACGTTTCGCTACTGCTGACGCGGATGGCGACGGCTTCCTGACACAGGATGAACTGGCCGCCGCAGCCAAGGCACGCCACGCCGAGCGCAGCCAGCGCATGCTGGAGAAGCTGGACACCGACGGCAACGGGTCGCTTTCCGCGACCGAGCTTGAAGCCATGGGCAAAGGCAAAGGCGACCGGATGGCCAAGCGCCATGACAAGATGATGAAACGCATGGATGCCAATGAAGACGGCAAGCTGTCGATGGAAGAAATGGCCGCCGAGCAGATGATCGAGAAGCTAGACACCGACAAGAACGGATCGCTGAGCGCGGAAGAGTTCGCCAAAGCCCGTATGGGTGGCAAGCATCACGGCAAACGCGGTGGTCATGACGGCAAGGACGGGCACGGCAAACCCGGCAAACACATGAAGCACGACAAGTCCGATGACGGCGACGCGGCTGCAACGGAATAAGGCAAGCATGCGGGCGCGCTTGAACGGCGCGCCCGCAAAGGCTACCTCCGGTTTGATGGATATGCACGATACGACGGATGCCGACGGGGTGGATGACCCCGAACGCGCCTTGCTGCACCGCTATGTGCAGGGGGATGCGGCGGCGGCACGGCTGTTGACGCTCCAGTTGACACCGCGCATCTTTGGTCACGCCTTCCGCATTCTGGGCAATGCGGCCGAGGCTGAAGACGTGACGCAAGACGCGCTGATGCGCCTGTGGAAGATCGCTCCGGACTGGCGCGATGGCGAAGCGAAGGTGACCACCTGGCTGTACCGTGTGACAGCCAACCTGTGCACCGACCGCCTGCGCAAACGCGGCCGGGGTGTCCCGCTTGAGGACATCGCGGAACCCGCCGATCCGGCGGAGAGCGCCGAGGCACGGCTGCAGCGCACGGCGCGCGAGGATGCCTTGCAAGCGGCGCTGGACAGATTGCCCGAGCGGCAGCGGCAGGCGGTGGTGCTGCGCCACATAGACGGGATGGCGAACCCCGAGATCGCGACCATTCTGGATGTCGGGGTCGAAGCGGTTGAAAGCCTGACCGCACGGGGCAAAAGGGCTTTGGCGAAACTTTTGGGCGCACGACGTGACGCCTTGGGATACGATGATGACAAAACGTGAAACAGATACGCTAGAGGCGCATTTCGAACAGGCGCGGGCGACCCCGCCGCAGATGCCTGCCGGTATGATGGACCGGTTGATCGCCGATGCGCTGGCGGCACAGCCCGCCCCTGCGATAGGGGGCTGGCGTGGGTTCTGGCGCGCCATCGGCGGCGCACCTGCCTTGGGCGGGCTGATCACGGCAACGGCTGTCGGGTTCTGGATCGGGGTCGCCCCGCCAAGCGGCTTGCCGGATGTCGCGACGCAGATCATCACCGGCGGCGACGATTACATCGTCGCCGATGCGACATCGCTGGACACCTATACGTCAGATCTGACGGCGTTCGGCTGGGACTTGGACGAGGGATAGAAAATGGCAGGCTTTGCATTCAAAAGCACGAAGACACTGCGGTGGGCCTTGGGGCTGTCGCTGGGGGTGAATCTTCTGGTGCTGGGGCTGATTGCGGGGGCGGTCTATCGCTTTGACGGGCCGCATGGTGGCGCGATGCGGCACATGCGCGACTATGGCACGCCCTACGTCATGGCGCTGCCCGAAGAACGCCGCCGCGCCGTCTTTGCCGATGCGCGCAAGGGGCGCGAGGATAAATCCGTCAGCCGTGCCGCACGCCGCGCATTGTATCAAGAGGCGCTGACCGCCATCCGCGCGGAGCCCTTCGACCCCGCAGAGGCCCGCCGTGTGCTAGACCTGCAACGCGACGCCACGCTGACCGTTCAGCAGACCGTTCAAAACGCGTGGCTGGCCGAGTTGGCCCAGATGTCGGCACCCGAGCGTGCAGCTTATGCCGACCGAGTCGAGGAAATGCTCAAGCGCGGCAAAAAGGGCAAACGCGACGGCGCAAAGCCTCCGAAAGCCGGTCAATAGGCTGGCAACTGGCACAAGCGGTCAGGGCCTGCCGTGCGGGATTGCGCGGCGCGGGCTTGCCAAATGCGCGCCCGGCGCGGTAGGCAAAGCGACCTTAACGAAAGTCGCGCCCCATGCTCCCTGAATTCAACGATCCAAACGAAGTTCTTGCCACCACGCGTGCCTCCTCTGGGCGGCGGGCCATTGGGCTGACGGCGCTTGGGATATTGGGGCTGTTCCTGATCTACGTCGCGTTCACCTCGTCGCCCGGTCTGGGCTGGCAGGTGTTCTTGCTGGCAATGGGGGGGCTGGCGCTTTGGATGGCTGACAAGATGCGCCGCGCAACCGCGGGCGCGATCGAGCTGACCGCCACCGAATTACGCGACAGCGACGGTACGGTGATTGCACGGGTCGAAGACATCATCGGGCTGGATCGCGGCGTTTTTGCGTTCAAGCCGTCTAACGGTTTTCTACTGCGCACCAAGCCGGGTACAGGCGGTGACCGCATCTGGCGCCCGGGCCTGTGGTGGCGGATTGGCCGGCGCATCGGTGTCGGCGGTATGACCCCCGGCAGTCAGACCAAGTTCATGTCCGAGATCATCTCTGCCATGATGGCAGAACGATCCTAAGCAAAAGGCCCGCAGGCAGATCGCCGCGGGCCATTTCTTTTTGTCGCGATCGTCGGCTTTTACGCCCCGTCCGAGTACAGCACCCAAGGGGCGTAGCGCGGGCGGGTAAAGACGAAGTTCTTCACCTCTTGCACCGGCAGCCCGATGTTGAAGGGCGGGGCAAATGACGTCCATGTCTCGGTGACGGTAATATATTCACCATCCTCCAGTTCCGGGATTTTATCCGTCCAGCCGGTCACATCTGCTTGGGTCGCGTCGCTCAGGCTGCCGCGGGCGCGGGACCAGTGCAGCAGGAAGCGTTTGTTCTTCTGATCGTATTTCGCCGAGGTGATGCGCACTGTCGTTTCACCCGAGTAACGGGTCATATAGTCCAGCAGATCCTGAATGCCGTCCATATATTCGGTGTCCATCGGCAGCGTCTCGCGCGAGATCATATCGCCGATGGTATAGGCCGCTTTCTGGTTGGTGTAATATTCCTGATAGGTCTGGAAGAAGGTAAACATCGCCAGATAAACCCAGAAGACCATGGGCATCATGATTACCGCTTCGATCGAGGCGCTGCCGTCCTGATCACGCAGAAAGCGCGCCAGTACACGGCGTTTGAGATAAGTGATAACCATTAGCTTGGCTCCTGCACAAAGGAGGATACGGCGTACATGCTGCCCTGACCCGCGCCATCAGTTTCGAACTTGAAGCCCATAGCGCTGCCCGGCAGCATCGGATCGAACTTGACGCAGGCCCGCAGCAGCATCAGCTGGTGCTGCGCCCCAAGGGTAAAACCGCGTTCCTGTTTGACGGGCAGGGATTTGTCCACGCAGTCGGGCGAGGCGTTCATCGCGGCGAAGTTGCGCGGGTTCACCAGCACCATCTCAAGGCGCAGGGTATCCTTGCAGTCGCCGATATAGCCCACGTTGTCACAGATCATCGTTTTGATCATGTCGTGGGTGATCGTCGTGCGTGTGTTCAGCCGGATATACCGTACTGCCGTTTCCAGCCCGCGGTTCAGGTGGAACTGCCGCAGGGAATAAAGGCTGACCTCGACCGACGCGAGGAACATGCCGAAGATGACCGGAAAGAGGATCACGAACTCGATCAGGACAACTGCGCCATCCTCACCCCGGCGGAACCGGCGCAGCGCTTGTGAAATGCGGGCGATCATTGGGTCAATCTCAACTGGTTGATCTGGCGGGCGATGGCGCGGAAGGCTTCGGAAAGCTCGACACCTTCGACGCGGAAGAAGTGGCTGGGCGAGGAGGCGCAATCCTGCATCGCGGGCACGTCCTCGTCATCGACCTCGAACCCGATGGACCAGATCACGATCCGCTTGGCTTTGGCGGCGTCGCAGATATTCGACAGCAACGTGTTGCCCAGCGATTTGTTGTACTTCTGATAATAGAAGTAGCCCCAGTAGCGCGAGTTTACCTCGCGGCGTAGATACCACCAAAGGTTGTATCTATTCCAGTGAACATACTCGCTATCTTCGTTGTAGTACGTATTACTGATGCGGAACGAGTTATCATTCGCGCCATCCGTCATAAGGATAACAGTCTTAAGCGTTTCTGAATCGGTATAGCTCGCGGGGCGGTTATAGAATTCACGGTCGACATGACCGGCATTCACCAGCGAGTTGTTGATGTCCCGGAACGCCGGATCAAGCATCGCCGCGGCCCATTTCATGCCAAGGAAGATCGACGTACCAGCGCGCGGTACAAGATCATCGATCTGGTTCTTCAACGTGCGTTTGTTTTGTGAAAACGGGGTAATACGCTCGTAATCGTAGCGCGGGCAAACCGTATCGTCACGGTAGTTGTTGCGGCCGTCGTAGTTCCACTGGAAGTGCTGCATCTGGTTATACCGTGTGCTGCTATTCATCGCGATTGAATCGAAGTCACCATTGTCGAAATCAATGCAGTGGGAATAGTCGTGCTTTCTGTTCACGTTCATACGGTCCATGATCAACGGGCCCGCGTTCACTTGTTCCGAGTAGGGGACCAGGGAGACTGAAATCAGGTCTTCGTTCTCGTCCTTCAGCACAGTGTCCAGAAAGATATCGGCGGCATTCTGTACTTCGCCCAGACGGTTATTGGTGGCCATCGAACCCGAGATATCGAGCACGAGCGAAATTTCGACCTTTGCAACGCGTTCTTCCGCCTGACTATGGGCGGGCACTTCGAGCGTGGGGAAACCAAAGCGGCCAATAAACTGGGTGTCCATGTCCTTGCTTGCGTCGACCGTCACGGTGCGAAAGTTCAGACCGTCATCCACCACGACATTCGACAGAAACTCGGTCATGCCCGATTTGGCAAAGTAGTCTTCCACCACCGTTTTGGGGTCACGCATCTGATCCAGATCGGCAGCGGCCAGAACGGCACGGTCCGACACAGCTTGCAGACGCGAGCGTTCCATCTCGTGGCGCATGAAATCTAGCTGGATGCCACCCACGGCGATCATCATCATGATCATGAAAAGCGCGAGGATCGTCACCAACCCGTCGTCTTCACGTGCGAACCGCGTCAGCCGCTTGCTCAGGGGGAGGGTTACCCATTTACTCACTGTATCGTTCACCGGCATTTCCATGTCCTTATTCGTGCGACCCATGCGACAGACGCATTTCGGGCGGATCGGCGTTGCCAGCAGATATGCGGGGTGAAGTTGGCCGAAATAGGGCGAAATACGTTTAAAAAAGTGTATACTCAGACCGTTTTTGGGGCAGATCCCGCCGGAGCAGCCGGACTGTCCCCTGTCAGGAAACTTCGCGCAGGACTTGTCTTGTGTGCCGTGACTACTCGCTTTGCGTGATAAGTTTTCAAACTGATTAAAATTTGTGCGAAAACTTCGAAATATGGTGATTTACAGCTTTGCTTGACGCAGGTGCCATGTTCAAAAGGCGAGGCGATGAACCGGCCCGCATCAGGGTCGCAGAGCCAATTTAGGAGCGTAGAATGAACCCCGGAACCGAACCGAGCTTTCGCGATAGCGTCGACATCATGTTTAACCGGGCGGTGGCCCTGATGGACCTGTCGCCGGGTCTGGAAGAGAAGATTCGCGTGTGCAACGCGACCTACACGGTGCGTTTCGGCGTGCGCCTGCGCGGCGGTATCCAGACCTTCACCGGCTATCGCTCGGTCCATTCCGAACACATGGAGCCGGTCAAGGGCGGCATCCGTTACAGCCCCGGCGTAAACCAGAACGAGGTAGAGGCGCTGGCGGCGTTGATGACCTATAAATGCGCGCTGGTCGAAGCGCCGTTCGGGGGCTCCAAAGGCGGGCTGTGCATTGATCCGCGCGACTATGACGAACACGAGCTGGAACTGATCACCCGCCGTTTCGCGTACGAGCTGATCAAGCGCGACATGATCAACCCCGCGCAAAACGTTCCCGCCCCCGACATGGGCACGGGCGAGCGCGAGATGGCCTGGATCGCGGATCAGTACAAGCGCATGAACACCACGGACATCAACGGGGTTGCCTGTGTGACGGGCAAGCCGATCAACGCGGGCGGCATCCATGGCCGCACCGAGGCGACAGGCCGCGGCGTGCAATATGCGCTGCACGCTTTCTTCCGCGACACCAAGGGGATGGAAAAGGCCGGTCTGGGCGGTGAGCTGGACGGTAAACGCGTCGTGGTGCAGGGCTTGGGCAATGTGGGCTACCACGCCGCCAAGTTCCTGAGCGAAGAGGATGGCTGCAAGATCACCGCGATCATTGAACGCGACGGCGCTTTGTTCGATGACCGTGGTCTTGATGTAGAAGAGGTGCACCGCTGGATTTCCATGCATGGCACGATCAAGGGCTATCCAGATGCGCCCCTTGAAGAAGACGGTGCCAAGCTGCTGGAAGCGGACTGTGACATCCTGATCCCTGCGGCGCTGGAAGGGGTGATTAACCTGACCAACGCGCATAACATCAAGGCCCCGCTGATCGTCGAAGCCGCCAACGGCCCCGTAACCGCCGGTGCCGATGATATCCTGCGTGCAAAGGGCGTCGTGATCATCCCTGACATGTATGCCAACGCCGGCGGTGTGACGGTGTCATATTTCGAATGGGTCAAGAACCTGAGCCACATCCGTTTTGGCCGTATGCAGCGCCGCAACGAGGAAAGCCGCCACCAGCTGTTGGTAGACGAGCTGGAACGTCTGAGCGCCGATAGTGGCGTCGGCTGGCAGCTAAGTCCGAACTTCAAGGATAAATACCTGCGGGGTGCCGGGGAGCTTGAGCTCGTCCGCTCCGGTCTTTACGACACGATGAGCGACGCCTACCGGTCTATGGCGGAAGTCTGGCACAGCCGCGACGATGTCGAAGACCTGCGCACCGCCGCCTATCTGGTCAGCATCGGCAAGGTCGCCGCTAGCTACCGCGCAAAGGGGCTGTAACCTCGCGCGGGCCCTATGCTGCGCCCCTGAAAAGTTCCCCGAAAGCCGCTGTGATAGCGGCTTTCGGCAAAGACGCGCCAAACCGCCAAGCGCGTACTGCGGAAAACCGCTCTGTCACTTGTATTCCAACGGGGGCTGGCTAGGTTCCTGCGCCATGAGCACCCGCTCTCGTGTCCGCTGCAGCCTTTAACTTTAAACGGCGCAGGCAGTGGAAGGGCGGCGGGCTTGCAAAGAAACATTTAGGAGATGTGACGATGAAATTTGGTAAACTCATGATTGCCGCAGCACTGGCGACGTCCAGCGCGCCTCTCTTCGCCGCCACCAGCGCCGAAACTGATTGCCAGTATCAGGCAGATGTCGTGCAGGCCGTCCGGCAAGCGCGGATCGACCGCGTGAAAGAGCGTGACGTGCCGGATCACATCGCCTCCAAGAACCCAGAATGGCCCGATCGCTATGACGCGGTTGTCCCGCTGGTCGCCCCTTGGGTCTATGAAATGAAAATGCGCGACGTGAAGGGCAACGACCTTTCTGCCGCCTGGAACGAAATGTGTTTGGGCCAGTAACGCCCGCGCGCGTCGTTTGATCGCGCCGGAGTACCTGTCGGGGCGGTAAGACGGGGGCCAGCCCCCATCGCCCTGACGGACGATCCCCCCGGAGTTTATCCGGCAAAATGAAGCCCGTTGCGCAGGCTTTGGGTGCTGGACTTTGGCCCTGCCGACCCAATATAAAACAGTATGAGCCTGCCCCCTGGATTTTTGGATGAACTGCGCAGCCGTGCCAGCCTGTCACAGGTGGTGGGGCGCAAAGTGATGTGGGATCCGCGCAAGTCCAATCAGGGCAAGGGCGATATGTGGGCTCCGTGCCCGTTCCACCAGGAAAAATCCGCCAGCTTCCATGTCGATGACCGCAAGGGATTCTATTATTGCTTCGGGTGCCACGCCAAGGGGGACGCGATCTCTTTCGTGCGCGAGACCGAGAATGTCAGCTTTATGGAAGCGGTAGAGATTCTGGCGCGTGAGGCTGGGATGCCCATGCCCAAACAAGACCCGCGCGCGCAGGAGAAGGCGGATAAGCGCACGCAACTGGCCGAGGTGATGGAACTGGCGGTGCAGTATTTCCGGCTGCAGCTGCGCACCGCTGCGGCAGGGGCCGCGCGCGACTATCTTGCCGGGCGCGGGCTGACGCCGCAGGCCTTGGAGCAATGGGAAATCGGGTTCGCGCCGGACCAGTGGCAAGGGCTTTGGGATCACCTCAAGGCCAAGAACGTCGAGGATGCGTTGATCCTTGGGGCGGGGCTGGCCAAGCCTTCGTCCAAGGGCGGGCGGCCTTATGATACTTTCCGGGGCCGGATCATGTATCCGATCCGGGATGCGCGGGGGCGGGCGATTGCCTTTGGCGGGCGGGCAATGGACCCGAATGACAACGCCAAATATCTGAACTCCCCAGAGACGGAGCTTTTTGACAAAGGCCGCAGCCTCTACAATGTGCGCGACGCGCGGACAGCCGCAGGGCAAGGCAAGCCGTTGATCGTGGCCGAAGGCTATATGGATGTGATTGCATTGGTGCAGGCCGGTTTCGGCGCGGCGGTGGCCCCCTTGGGTACGGCGATCACCGAGAGCCAGTTGCAGATGTTGTGGCGCATCTCGCCCGAGCCGATCATCACGCTGGACGGGGATGCGGCGGGTCAACGTGCGGCCATGCGCTTGATCGATCTGGCGCTACCGCTGCTTGAGGCGGGGCAATCCTTGCGTTTTGCCGTGATGCCTGACGGGCAGGATCCGGATGATCTGCTCCGCGCGCACGGGGCACCAGCGTTGCAAAAGTTACTGGATAACGCGATGCCGATGGTGCGTCTGCTCTGGCAGCGCGAGACCGACGGTCGCGTTTTCGACAGCCCCGAGCGTAAGGCAGGGTTGGACAAGGCGCTGCGCGAAAAGATCATGATGATCAAAGACCCGTCGATCCGCAGCCATTATGGCCAGGAAATCAAGGATCTGCGCTGGCAGCTCTTCCGTCCGCAAAAGGCCAAGAGAGATTTTAGCCCCGTCGCGCGCGCCTCCGGTGGTGGTAAATGGGCCCCCGCGCCGCAGGGGCCATCCCCTAGTGCGAAATCCTCTATTCTGGTGACCGCAGCCGGGCTGGGAGCGACGGAGCATCTGCGCGAGGCGGTGATCCTGATGGCCCTGCTGGGCTGTCCGCAGCTTGTAGAAGAGTTCGAGAATGGGCTGGCCGCGATGCGCTGTCAGGATCCTGATCACGGGCGTATCCGCGATTTGATGTTGCGCCATGTACATCACGATCCGGCGGTGTTGCGCGAAAAGATTTATGACGCGGTGGGGGAGTACACCCTTGAAAACATGCTGTCGCAGCGCCACGTAGCCATCACGCCCTGCATCCGAAGCCCTGGCAACCTGGAAAAGACGCGCATGACTGTCGCCGAAGAACTGGGCAAGCTGGAAGCCGTGCGCGGGCTGGACGAAGAGATTGCCGATGCGGTCGAAGATCTGACCGGCACCGCGGATGAAGGGCTGACATGGCGGTTGGGCGAAGCGGCACGCAACGCTGATCGCGCACAGCGCAGCGGGCAGGAAGATACCGCAGAATACGACATTGCCGAGAACGGTGCCCACATCAGCCGGGACGAACGCAGCGCTTTTGACGCATTGCTGGGGTCGATCCTGAAGGGTGATGCGAAAGACAAAAAATGAACCCGGCGTGGCTTTTTCGCCGGGATGTTTAACAAAATACAGGGTAACGGGTTTAAGAATCACCCAGAACCCCGCATGATTCGAACAACCGAATCACGTCACGTGATTCGCACCCATTCGCTGGAGGAAATTTCATGGCCGCCAAAGACACGAACGAAGACGCGAAGTCTGACGACCAGGATGCCGGCCATTCGCTTGATATGAGCCAAGCCGCCGTCAAAAAGATGATTGGCGAAGCCCGTGAAAAGGGCTATATCACCTACGATCAGCTGAACACCGTTCTGCCCCCTGACCAAGTCAGCTCGGAGCAGATCGAGGATGTGATGTCGATGCTGTCCGAAATGGGCATCAACGTGATCGAAGACGAAGAAGCCGAAGAAGAAGACGCCAAGGGCGGGACAGAAATTGCGACCACGGAAAGCAACCGTGATGTGGCGCTGTCCTCTGGCACGTCCGAAAAGCTGGACCGCACGGATGACCCCGTTCGCATGTATTTGCGCGAGATGGGATCGGTCGAACTGCTGAGCCGCGAGGGCGAGATTGCCATCGCCAAGCGGATCGAGGCAGGACGCAACACGATGATCGCGGGGCTGTGTGAAAGCCCGCTGACCTTCCAGGCGATCACGATCTGGCGCGACGAACTTTTGTCCGAAGACATTTTGCTGCGCGATGTCATCGACCTCGAGGCGACATTCGGCACCCAGATGGGCGACGAAGAAGAAACGACTCCGGTCGTGCCAACCGCGGGCACCGAGACAAAGCCCGCCGAAAGCACAAGCGAAGTTGACGCCGACGGCAACCCGATCTCGAACGACGACGACGACGAGGATGATGACGAACAGGCCAACATGTCGCTGGCCGCAATGGAAGCCGCGCTGAAGCCGCAAGTGCTGGAAGCGCTCGACATCATTGCCGATGACTACGTCAAGTTGAGCCAAATTCAGGACAGCCGGATTTCGGCTACCCTGAACGAGGACGGCACCTTTTCGAAGACCGATGAGGAAGAATACCAGCGCGTCCGCTCCGAGATCGTGGCTTTGGTCAACGACCTGCACCTGCACAACAACCGTATCGAAGCGCTGATCGACCAGCTTTACGGCATCAACCGCCGCATCATGCAGATCGACTCTGCGATGGTGAAGCTTGCCGACCAGGCGCGCATCAACCGCAAGGAATTCGTCGACTCCTATCGCGGCTACGAGCTGGACCCCAACTGGATGGAGCGGATGGCCGAGAAATCCGGTCGCGGCTGGCAGATGTTCATCGAACGGTCCTCTGACAAGGTGGATGAGCTGCGGGCCGATATGGCGCAGGTGGGTCAATACGTCGGTCTTGATATCTCTGAATTCCGCCGCATCGTGCAGCAGGTTCAGAAGGGCGAGAAAGAGGCCCGTCAGGCCAAGAAAGAAATGGTCGAGGCGAACTTGCGTCTCGTGATCTCGATCGCCAAGAAATACACCAACCGTGGCTTGCAGTTCCTTGATCTTATTCAGGAAGGGAACATCGGCCTGATGAAGGCCGTCGACAAGTTCGAATACCGTCGCGGCTATAAATTCTCGACCTATGCGACATGGTGGATCCGTCAGGCGATCACCCGTTCGATCGCCGACCAAGCGCGCACCATCCGTATTCCGGTGCATATGATCGAGACAATCAACAAGCTGGTTCGGACCGGCCGCCAGATGCTGCACGAGATTGGCCGCGAGCCGACGCCGGAGGAACTGGCCGAGAAACTGCAGATGCCGCTTGAAAAAGTGCGCAAGGTGATGAAGATCGCCAAAGAGCCGATCTCTCTTGAAACGCCTATTGGCGACGAGGAAGACAGCCAGCTTGGTGATTTCATCGAGGATAAGAATGCCGTGCTGCCGCTCGACAGTGCCATTCAGGAAAACCTCAAGGAGACCACGACACGGGTTCTGGCCAGCCTCACCCCGCGCGAGGAACGGGTGCTGCGGATGCGCTTCGGCATCGGCATGAACACCGACCACACGTTGGAAGAAGTCGGACAGCAGTTCAGCGTGACCCGCGAACGTATCCGTCAGATCGAGGCGAAGGCGCTGCGCAAGCTCAAGCACCCAAGCCGGTCGCGCAAGCTGCGGTCGTTCCTCGATCAGTAAGCGCTTGATCGCGAGAGTTTTGAAAGGCGGGTGTTCAGGCACCCGCCTTTTTTCATGCGCTGAAGCGACGATCTCGAAGCTGTGAATTTAAAATCCCGCCGCGCAGCCTATCTGTGAACCACGCACCAAACAGGAGCCGCCATGAAACGCCTTGCCCTTGCCGCCATTCTCTCTGCCGCCCCGCTCGCCGCGTTTGCGCAATCCTTTACCGCGGTAAACGAGCTGCAGGTCATCCCGCTGTCGGGCGCATCCTTCGAGGTGATCGAGGATCATGGCGAAGGGGCCAGGGGCATGTGGTGTGCCGCCGCCGAATTTGCCGAGGAAAGGCTGGGCACGCCAAGCGCCGCTGAGATCTACGTCAAGACGCCGCGCGGGCCATCTATCAGCGGGGTAGGGCGCACGGGCGTCGTCTTTACCTTGAATGATGCAGAGCTGTCAGAGCCTGCGTTCAAATCCTATTCGGTATCGGTGCGCAACGCGGGTCAGGCCCTGCCCATGGGTCACGCCATCCAGTTCTGCAAGGACTACATCCTTGAACTTAAAGACTTTTGAAAACTAGGAATACCACAATGAAAACCCCGACCACCGCTTTCGTACTGGCCACATTGGCAACGACCCCAGCCTTCGCACAGGCCTATGTGCCGAATGACCGTCTGACTTTCACACCGACCGAGGGCGGCGTGCATATCAGCGGCAGCACCGGCTTTGGTGCGCGCGGGCATTGGTGTGCCGCGGCGGATTATGCGCTGCGGGAAATGGGCGCGCAGGACAGCCAAAAGCTATATGTAAGCGAACCGCGCGCGCGTGGTTTTGGCGGCGATGGTGGTGTCACCTTCACGCTGGTTCCCGCGGGGCTGACCCCATCGCCCGTCGTTATCCTGGGCGGATCCTTGACCAAGGCCGGGTCGGCCATGACCATCAGCCACGGGATCACGCTCTGCGGTGGTTTGCAATCGCCCGGGCGTTGAGGCTAGCCTGACCCATCAGCACAAGGCGGGCGGAATGAATAGCGAGTTTACGGTCAAGACCGGCGGGCAGGGGCTCTACGAGGTGACGGATCAGGTGCATCGGGCGCTATCGGGGCACCGTTCTGACGGGTTGGTGACGCTGTTTCTGCGCCATACCTCCGCCTCGCTGCTTATTCAGGAAAACGCGGACCCGGATGTGCAGCGCGATCTGCTTGCCTACTTTTCGCGTCTGGTGCCACCTGCGGATGACCCGTCAATGGCTTACCTCCGGCATACGCTGGAAGGACCAGATGACATGCCCGCGCACATCAAGGCGGCAGTGCTGCCCGTGACGCTCAGCATCCCCGTGGTTGCAGGCCGCATGGCGTTAGGCACATGGCAAGGCATCTATCTGTTCGAACACCGCGACGCGCCCCATAGCAGACGCATCGCGGTGCATTTCGCCTGAACTCAATCCACCGGCATCAAGTGGATCTCGCGCACGGCTGCGTGGGCCGGTGCCTCTAGCGCGTGCATCACGGCCGATGCCACGTCTTCTGGTTTCAGCTTGTCGGGCTTGGCTTCGTCAAAGAACGCCGTGTCCACCATCCCGGGAGAGACAACCATACAGCGCCCACCCCATTCCGCCATTTCGTCGGCGAGGTTGCCCGCAAAGCCATGGATAAAGAACTTGGTCGCGCCGTAGATCGACCCTTTGATGTGGCGGCGTCCTGCGGCGGAACCGGTCACAACATACTGCCCCGTGGTCTTGCGCAGATATGGCATCGCGGCATGGGCCGTATAGAGCGCGCCCATCACGTTCAGATCGATCATCGATTTCCAGTCGTCCGGGTCACCCTTTTCGGTTCCGCCCGGCGATGTCCCCCGTCCTGCATTGGCAAAGACAGCATCGATTTGCCCGAACTTCTGGGCAAGACGGCTCATGGCCTGTTCCTGATCGTCGTATTGCGTGGCGTCCCCGGTCAGCACCAGCGCCTGATCCCCGATCTCGCGCGCGAGATCTTTCAGCTTGTCTTCGCTGCGGGCGAAAAGCCCGACGTTCCAGCCGGCCTTGGCCGCAGCGCGGGCGGTGGCTGCGCCGATCCCGCTTGAGGCTCCGGTGATGAAAAGCGTCTTGGTCATAGTCAATTCCTTTCAGATCAGTCGTCTTGCAGGGACAACGCATGGTATCAGGCAAAGTTCAGGGCAGTTTTCCCCGCTACAACATATAGATGGGCATTTCGCCCCTACCCAAAACCTCGCGTTGGTCCTATAGTTTTGGGGAATGGGGGTGTTTCACCCCCTATTGAGCAGGTTTAAGATAAGGGGACCGGCTATGCGCTGCCCGTTTTGCGGAAATATCGACACCCAAGTTAAAGACAGCCGCCCGGCCGAGGATCACGTTTCGATCCGCCGCCGTCGTTTCTGTCCCGCCTGCGGGGGCCGGTTTACCACCTACGAACGGGTGCAATTGCGCGATCTGGTTGTCGTCAAAACCTCGGGCAAGCGCGAGGATTTCGACCGTGACAAGCTGGAACGCTCCATCCGGATCTCGATGCAGAAACGCCCGATTGATCCCGAACGGATCGATCAGATGATCAGCGGCATCGTGCGCCGTTTGGAAAGCATGGGCGAAACCGATGTCGGATCGAAACAGATCGGCGAGATCGTGATGGAGGCACTGGCCCGCATCGACACCGTCGCCTACGTCCGCTTTGCCAGCGTCTACAAGAACTTTCAGGCAGCAGATGATTTCGATAAATTCGTGCAGGAACTGCGGCCCGATACCCCTGCGGACGAATAAGTATGTCTGACGACGCGCGCTTTATGGCGCTGGCCTTGTCGCTGGGCCGGCGCGGGCAGGGGGCTGTCTGGCCCAATCCCGCCGTGGGCTGCGTCATCGTGCAAAAAGGCCGCATTGTCGGGCGTGGCTGGACCCAGCCGGGCGGCAGGCCCCATGCGGAACCCCAAGCGCTGCGTCAGGCAGGGCCGGCGGCACAGGGGGCGACGGTCTATGTCACCCTCGAACCCTGCGCCCATACCGGCAAGACGCCGCCCTGTGCTGATGCGCTTGTCGCCGCCAAGCCTGCGCGCGTGGTGATCGCCTGCACCGACAGCGATCCACGCGTCAGCGGCAAGGGCATTGCGATCCTCCGTGCGGCGGGCATTATCGTTGACGTGGGCGTGCTCGAAGATGAAGCCCGCGCGGATCACTTGGGCTTTTTCCTGCGTGTCGACGAAGGCCGCCCGATGGTGACGCTCAAGCTCGCGAATAGCTTTGACGGTCGGATTGCGACCGCGTCGGGCGAAAGCCAATGGATCACAGCCGCGCCCGCCCGCCGCGTGGTCCATGCCATGCGCAGTCGCCATGACGCGGTCATGGTGGGCGGTGGCACGGCGCGGCAGGATGACCCCAGCCTGACCGTGCGCGACCTTGGCACCACGCGCCAGCCGACACGGATCGTTGTGTCGAACGGACTGGACATCCCCCTGAATGGCGCGCTCGCCAGAACCGCCAATGACATCCCCCTGATCCTTTGCCACGGCCCCAAGGCCCCGGCAGAGCTGATCGAGACGTGGGAAAGCCTTGGCGCGACGCTGATCTCTTGCACACCAAAGATGGGCCAGATCGACGCCGATGACATGCTCCAGCAGCTTGGCCGCCACGGTCTGACACGCATCTTCTGCGAGGGCGGCGGCGGACTGGCTGCGACGCTGCTAAAGGCGGATCTCGTGGATCAACTCGTCGGGTTTACGGCGGGTCTGGCCCTTGGCGCGGACGGCTTGCCCGCCATCGCGCCGCTGCAGCTTCAACGTCTGGCACAGGCCCCGCGCTTCACCCTGGCCGAAACTTCGCGCATCGGCCCCGACCTCCTCCACATCTGGGCCCGCGGCAACACGCCCGCCTAACCCCTTCCAAATGGCTTAAAATCCCGGGGGCGCGGGGGCTGGCCCCCGCATCTGACCGGCACATGGGCTGGCCCCGCTCTACTATCGCCGCCGCCACAAATGCGCCTGTGTGGCAAACACGCCCTGCAGCTTCGCCAGCACCCGGTTCGCCACCCCGCGCCGCGGCAGATCACCCGAGGCCAACCGCTCTACCACAACCTCGACCGGGCAGGCGGTACCGCTGCGCGGATCAAAGTAGCGCGGATAATCGATCAGGGCGGCATGCGCCAAACCTTCGATGCTCACCTCTGCCCTTCGCCGCGCCGGGATATCCCCGCGGTCTTCGGTCAGCCCCCAGCCCGCGTAGAAGGGGGCACCTAAGGTGGCGACCTTGACGCCGCGCAGCAGGGCCTCGAACCCCAGCAGCGATGTCATGGTCCAAACCTCATCCACATGCGCCAGCAGGGCGATGGGGTCGGCATCGGTCAGCACACGGTCCGCCAGCCCGCCTGCGTCAATCGCGCCGCGGCGCAGCCCGGCCTCTACATCGGGATGGGGCTTGTACAGGATCACGGCGTCGGGATGTGCGGTGCGCGCGGCTTGTAGCAGCGCCAGATTGGTGGATACCGCATCGGTGCCCGCACGGATGGAGGCGTCGTCCTCCACCTGACCCGGTACCAGAATGCGCCGTCCGGCGGGCAGGGCGTCCAGATCGCCACCGCCGCCAAGGTTATACTTGCTCAGCCCCGCGTCGCGCAGCACCGCAATCAACCGTGCCGCGCGGCGCGACTGGTCGGGGCGCATTTTGGCGCGCGACGTGATCAGCTGTTCCAACCGGCTGGGGCTGCGCGGGTCATAGTAGATACCCAGATCATCGCAGACCAGCGACAGGGGCGGCACCAGATCGGCCCCCAATCCGCGCGAGCGCAGGAAACCGTCTTCCACCCGCATGGCACCGGCATGGGCCTGCGTTGCTTTCGAGGCCCAGACCATCCAGGGCTTGCCTGTGGCGCGGGCGGCCTTTGGATCATTCTGGTAGGTCACCGGCGACCAGCGGCCAAAGAAACGCTGTAAGGGCTGACGTTTCCACAGGCGCATGTCAGAGGCGACCCAGCCCCGGTGGTCTTCGCGCCAGGCCCGGGTCTGCGCGGCCATCGCCTCTATCACCGTTTCCAGATCACACAGGCAGTCACGGTGCGGATCGTACCATTTGGGATAAAGGATCATCGCTCCTGCAAAAAGTTGCGCACGGGTCAGCACACGTTGGCGCCGCTGCACGGGGAATTCGTCTTCGGTCAGGCCCCATCCCGCATAGAAGGGCTGCCCGAAGACCCGGGGCTTGTGGCCTGCAAAGATCGCCTCGAACCCCATCTGTGACGACACGGTATAGACACGTACGGCACCTTCAAACAGGGTCCAGGGGCTGATGGGTGCGGTCAGCAGGGTGATGCGGTCGTTGGCGTCCTCAAGCCCGAAATGACCGCTGCGATAGCCCTTTGCGGTTTCCGGATGGGTCTTGATGATGATCCGCGCGCCGGGGTTCTCTTGCTGGGCAAAGACCAGCATCTCAAGGAACCGCGACCGGTCCGCGCCCGAGGCCGCGACCGACGCATCACCCAAGGTCTGGTCGATCACCAGCACATAGCCGGGATCCGGTGCGGGGTGCGCGGTGTCGAACCCGCTGTATTTGGTCAGATGCGCCTCGGTGATGCGCTGGATGGCACCGCGCGCACGGTCCAGCAAAGCCGTGTCATCCAGCGGGTGGCTGGTCAGGATGTCCTCAAGCTCGGAGGGCTGTGCCGGGTCGAAATGCAGCCCCTTGTGATCGACCAGCAGCCCCAGCGGCGGCTCGCCTGCGCGACCGGGAAACAGCGACCGCAGCATCGCGTCTTCGACGCGGACAACGGGCAGCCCTTTTTGGGATGCGACGGCCAGCCCACGATGCGCGGTGCCAGCATTGCCCCAGACAGCGATGGCATCCCCGTCGCGCGGCATGCCCAGATGCAGGCTATAGCCCGACAGCTGCAAGATGCGCCGCACCCGCCGGTTGGTGATGAAGCCGCCGTTAAACACAAAAAGCCGCCGGTCCCGTGGGGAACCGGCGGCGGGTGTGTCGTATATTTCAGGCCCTAAAGCCATCGGCCCAGATCAGTTGCTCGACGCGAGCGACGACAGGTTGTTGACCGAGCTGGCCGACCCCGTGATCGAGGAGATGACCTTGCTCCATTGGGTGAAGGGGGCTTCGGTGACGTAGAGCGTATCGCCATCACGGATCACGAAATCGCGGGCCATGAACATGCCGTTGGGCTTGGTCAGGTCAAGCACATAGACCATGCGCTGTGCGCCTTGCAGGTCATTGCGGCCCAGAACCTGTGCCACGACCGCTTCGGGTTCGTTGCGGAAGACGAAAACACCTGTCGGGTCAGCGGTGCCCGCGTTCAGCCCGCCCACCTGTGCGATGCCTTCAAGCGCCGACAGGTTCTTGGTCTCGAACGGGACTTTCTGCTGCGCGCCGGTGGCACCAAGGGCCACGAAGGACCGTGTGTCTTCCTCGATCAGGATGCGATCCCCGCCGCGCAGGGCGATGTCGAGCTCTGGGTGGCTGTAAAGATCTTCAAGCCAGATTTTGCCCCGCTGATTGCCACGCAGCACGGTGACCTGCGCGATCTGGGGGGTGATGGTCACACCACCGGCCCGCGCCAGCATGGTGGCAAGCGTGCGTGTCGGGCGTTCAATCGCATAGACACCCTGCGCACCGACAGAGCCGACAAGCGACACGGTCGCCCCGTCACCGGCCAGACGGCGCACCTGAACCTGCGGGTCCGGCGTTTGTTCGGACAGTTTGTTGGTGATGATGCGGCGGATCGCTTCGGGGGAATTGCCAGCGGCCTTGATCCGGCCCGCGTAGGGCACAAAGATGAACCCCGAACCGTCGACCTGCACTTCTTCCAGCACCGTGGCGTTGGCCCCTTGGGCGGCCAGCAAGCCATCATCGACGTTTTCCCAGATCGTCAGCCCCAGCGTATCACCGGGGTTGATCGTATCCGACCCAAGCTGACCGGCGTTGATGAACCCCGGGCTAAAGCCAAGCGCGGGGGCGACGGCGGTGGCGCGGGTCACACGGTCGTTGACGGCGACAACAAATGCGTCGCCTTCCTTCTGGACCGATCCGGCAAAGATCTGACGTTTGTTTGGGCCAACCTGCGGAAGGCCACATGAAGATACCACGGCCATAGCCGCAAGTAATGCGATGGGACGCGCCCACCGGAAGGGTACGGATTTCACTGCCCGGTCTCCTCGACCTGTTCTTGTTCTGCCTCGAATTCGCCGATTTTTTCGGCGTAATTATCATCGGCTTAGCGCAGATTGGATCGAAAAGCTACTGTCTGGGCGAAAAACGCTCAGGTGACGGCCCGCAACTGTTGCCTTGGTGCCGCGGTTCCCAGCTCTAGCGCGTCGTAGGGGTCTTCGGGGGCAAGCATCATATCGACCACTTGCCGCATCAACTGCGTGCGCGCGCGTGCCGCATAAAATCCGCCCGGTACCTGCGAAGTTTCCAGCAAATACCGGCGATAATCCTTGTAGGCCTTGTTATCGGGGCGCGAGGCGGCGGCAAAGAATTGCGCCAGCGGCTGGTCCGAGACGAATTCGGGTTTCGCATAGACGGCGCTGCCAAACACCTTGAGCGGAATTCCGCGCCACAGCACCTGCTGACCGGCGGTGGAGTTCACGGTAACGGCCGTGCGGGCATCGTTGAGCAGCTGCGCCAGCTTGCCGCCGCGCACGAAATGCACCCGGTCCGCGACACCCAGCTCTCGCGCCACCTGTTTGACCACGCGGCGCAGAGGTGCGCGGCCGTCTTCCAACGGATGGGCCTTCACAACAAGATGATGGTGGCGCGGCGCGCCCTTGGCGAAGCCTTCCAGCACCACGGTCAGGAAATCGGTCATCGTCTCGAAGGGGGAGTGTTCCTGGAACGAGCTGTCGTGCTCTAGTTGCAGCAGCGCCAGATGGTAGGGGAAGCCGCCGAGCCGGATACGCAGCGTTGCGATCAGCCGGTCCAGCGCCAGCGCGGGCATCAGCAGCAGCCGCTTGAGGTACAGCTTGAACTCCTTGGTCACCGGCAAGCTCCGATGCGGGCGGAAGTTGCGGTAGTCGCCGTTCCGGAAGAGCACAAACCAGTGATAGAGCGCGCCATAAAACACATGCTGGCGCATATCACCCCAATGACCGGGGGGGAGGGGGGCCTCCATATCCGAATTGGCCAGTGCGGCCTGCATCTGTTCGATGGACATGTCCATCAGCCGTGAATTGCCGTTGGACCCGCCGCGTTCATAGGTGACCCAATAGGGGCGCATGTAGCCTTCTTCAAAGACATGCACGGTCAGGCCGCGGGCCTTGGCCTCGGCCACGGCTTGGGCGTGGATCGGGCGGGTGTCGCCATAAAGCACGATATCTGTGACATCCTTGTCGGCGAGCAGCGCAACAAAGGTGTCTTTCCACGTGTCAGCTGTTCCGCGAAACGGGATATAGCTGCGCGGGTGGAACCAGAAGGCCCGATCGCCTGCGTTGAACCCCACACGCCAAACCTGCGCCCCCGCCAGACGAAGCATCTTGCCCAGACGGTTGAAGAAGGGGCCATGCGGCCCTTGCAGGAAAAGGAAGACCCGTTCACGGGGTGCTGCGGCGTTCATCGGTTACTTTCGGTTTATCTTGGTCATCGGGCAGACAAACACCGGATACCGGCGAAAATGTGGCGTGTCTGTGGACTTGTCATGCTGCGGGCAGAGGTCTACTTCGGTAGCGACCAGTATAGAAGAGGCAGGCGCATGTTTACAGGCATTATCACGGACATCGGAAAGATCACCAAGCTTGAACAGCAAGGCGACCTGCGCGCGCGGATCGAAACGGGCTATGATACCAGCGGCATCGACATGGGGGCCTCTATCGCCAGTGATGGCGTGTGCCTGACCGTGGTGGATCTGGGGGCCGATTGGTACGAGGTGCAGATCAGCGCCGAGACCGTGGACAAGACCAACCTTGGCGCATGGCAGGTCGGACGCCGTCTGAACCTTGAACGCGCGCTAAAGGTCGGGGACGAATTGGGCGGGCACATCGTGTCGGGCCATGTCGATGGCGTGGCCGAGGTGGTGGCGCTGCGCGACGAGGGCGACAGCACCCGCGTGACCCTGCGCGCGCCCGAGGATCTGGCGCGTTTCATTGCCCCCAAAGGCTCTGTCGCGCTGAACGGCACCTCGCTGACCGTGAACGAGGTCGACGGCTGCGATTTCGGCATCAACTTTATCCCCCACACCAAAGAGGTGACCACATGGGGTGATGTCGCTGTCGGGGACCGGATCAACCTGGAGATCGACACATTGGCCCGCTATGTTGCGCGGCTGGCAGAAATGTCGTGATCGCGGGGATCGGACATAATCAGGGCCCCAGCCTTGAGCGCGGCCAGAAGTGGCGCGCTTTCCAGTGGCAAAAAGCGCGCGAGGCGGCGATGCCTTCAGCGATCCCGCTGATGGTTGTCAAGATGCGCGTGGCGCGCGCCCGCGAGCTGGGGTTGGACTACAAGGCCTATGCCGCGATCCGTCAGGCCACCGGGCGCGATATTTTGGCGCTGCTGTTCTCGTCCAATGCGCTGCGGGTGGTGCGTGCGGGGGCACCGCATATCCCCCTGCGCGAGGCCGAGGTGCTGGACAAGGTGCAGCGCGCCCAAAAGCTGGCGCTGGTACATCGCCCGCTGCGGCCCGACAGTGTGGCACAGGCGAATTCCGTGCTGGATCACGTGGCCGAGGCCCCCAAGTTCACCGACAGCTGGAGCGCGATGCGCGATCATCTGGGGCAGGTGGTTCAAGGGCGCAAACTGGTCGGCGATCAGGTGCTGATCATCGGCGACACCGGATTGGAACGGGACTGGGCCACTGCGAGCAAGGCGGCGGGCTATGTGGAGGCCGCGCGCTATTTCGGGGCTTAACGCGGACCGCCGCGCGCGGTGACGGTGCGGAATTGAGTTTATTTGGCAAAATGAAGCAGGGAGGGGGGCGGCCCTGCTCTGGCAAAGGCGCGTGGGGTGGGGTATGTGCCAGAGCAGCAAAGAGTGAGGTGACCCCATGCAATTTGAAACGCCCGGACCGGTCGAGGCTGAATTGGCGGATGCCATCGCGCCCATCGAAGAGATCATCGAAGAGGCCCGGCAGGGTCGCATGTTCGTGCTGGTCGACCACGAAGACCGCGAGAACGAAGGCGATCTGGTAATCCCTGCGCAATTTGCGGATGCGGATGCGATCAATTTTATGGCCACCCACGGGCGCGGGCTGATCTGTCTGCCGATGACCGAGGAACGGGTCAACACGCTGGGTCTGCCGATGATGGCGGTGAATAACTCTGCCCGCCATGAAACAGCCTTTACCGTATCGATCGAAGCACGCGAGGGGGTGACCACCGGTATTTCCGCCGCCGACCGTGCGCTGACCGTCAAGGTCGCCATCGACGAGGATAAAGGTGCGGTGGATATCGCCACGCCGGGGCATGTGTTTCCGCTGCGCGCACGCGATGGCGGTGTCCTGGTCCGCGCGGGCCACACCGAGGCTGCCGTCGATATCTCGCGCCTTGCAGGGCTGCATCCGTCGGGTGTGATCTGCGAGATCATGAAGGAAGACGGGACCATGGCCCGTCTGCCGGATCTGGTTGCCTTCTGTCAGCAGCACGACATGAAGATCGGCACGATCAGCGATCTGATCGCCTATCGCCACAAGCATGACAATCTGCTGGTGGAGCGCGACAGCCGCACTGTGACCTCTGCCTATGGGGGTGACTGGAAGATGCAGATTTTCACCGACGAGATCAGCGGCACCGATCATGTGGTCCTGTCCAAGGGCGATATCACGACGGATGCGCCGGTTCTGGTTCGCACCCATGCGATCAACGCGCTTGAGGATATCCTCGGCCTCGGGCCAAGCCCCGCCGACGAATTGCCACGCGCGATGCAGATCATCGCGGACGAAGGCCGTGGCGCGGTGCTGTTGTTCCGCGATCCCGACCCGCGGTTGCGTTTCGAGGACGAAGAGGATGATCGCCCCCGTACCGTCAAACGCACCGGCCTTGGGTCGCAGATCATGGCGAGCCTTGGGTTGCACCAGCTGATCTTGCTGACGGATAACCCCGATACGCGCTATCTGGGGCTGGACGCCTATGACCTTAGCATCGTGGGCACGCGCCCCATCACGCAGGAGTAAATGCAATGGCTGCTGGAAATCATACGACGCTGACCACGCCGCGCTTTGACACGCCGGTTAAGGTTCTGATCGTCATTTCGCCCTATTACTCGGACATCGCCGAGGGCTTGCTGAAAGGCACCAAGGCAGAGCTCGAGGCCGCCGGGGCTGAATGGGACGTGGTGGAAATGCCCGGAGCGCTGGAAATCCCGACCGCCATCGGTATCTCTGACCGCAAGAACAATTTTGACGGCTACGTGGCGCTTGGCTGTGTCATCCGCGGCGAGACGACGCATTACGAGACCGTGTGCAACGACAGCAGCCGCGCCTTGCAGCTGATGGGGTTGCAGGGCATCTGTATCGGCAACGGCATCCTGACCGTCGAGAACCACGAACAGGCCGCCGTGCGCGCCGATCCGGAGGGGCAAAACAAGGGCGGCGGTGCGGCAGCTGCGGCCTTGCATCTGATCGCGCTGAGCCGTAAGTGGGGCGACATTCGCAAAGACATCGGTTTCAAGCCGCGCTCGGATGAATATCTGATGGCGGGCGACAATGACGGACCCAAGACAGCATGACATCCTCCGCCGGCCTTTCGGGCAATCAAAAACGCAAGATGAAATCAGCTTCGCGGCTTTATGCCGTGCAGGCCCTGTTCCAGATGGAGCATTCCTCGCAAAGCTTTGACACCGTGCGCAAGGAGTTCCTTGAGCACCGCTTTGGCGCCAGTTACGACGGTCAGGAAATGATCGATGGTGACATCCGGCATTTTGCAGACCTGCTTGAGACGGCGGTGAACTATCAGGCGGCGATTGACCAGATGACCGACCGTGCGCTGGTGGCTAAATGGGCCATCGCGCGGATCGACCCTACTTTGCGTGCCTTGTTCCGCGCTGCCGGTGCCGAGCTGCGCGCGCAGGAAACGCCGCCGCGGGTTGTGATCAACGAATATGTCGACGTGGCCCGTGCATTCTTTGAGGGGGGCGACGAGCCGAAGTTCGTGAATGCCGTTCTGGATCATATGGCCCGCGAAGCCCGTCCGGAAGAGTTCTGAGCCGGACAGGCTCAGATCATCGTCTTTGGTCGACAGCGACGGACCAGCGAACAACGTGATATTTTCGGGCTGATATTTTCGGGAAAGTGTGACGGGACCACCGCTGCCGTTCTGTTCTATATTCCCGAGGACCTGTATGTACAGGTGGGCGCCAGATAAACGAACCAGGGCTCGAACAGAGCCAGCTCCCTCGGATTTGCTTAAGGCCACTGGAATGTAACTTTTACAAACAGGGCAGAACCCGTCACCCCCGTTAAGTAGGCGCGACCATCGCCTGCGACAAGGGGTATTCTAGCTTGGCTCGGTGTTTTCGACAAAGCGGTAGCGGGTCAGCTCTTCGGGCAGCAGCAGATAGATTTCATCGGGCGGCGTGACCAGCGCGTGCTGCATGACCAGCGGGTCGATGCCCATCTGATCCAGATAGGTCATGACCTCGCCTTGGCCGCGCTGGATGTCCTCCACCGCGACAAAGGCGGGGAGCAGGGTGCTTTCACCGAAAAAATGCTGGTGCACCCCGACAGAGGCATCCTCAGGCACGTCGCGGCTGGTGCCTGCGGCCAATAGATAGGGGCAGGCGGAATAGCAGATATCGCCACTGCGCAAGGCGGTCGTGAGCTCAGCATCCCGCAGATACCGCCCCAGACGCAGCGCGTCGCTGACCGACCCACCAGGCGAATTCAGGATCACGCCCTCGGGTTGGGGATCAAGTGCGGAGATCTGTTTCTCGATGCGTTCGGCATCACCCGCCATAATGCCCCCTTCCAGCAGCACGCGCGCGCCGCCTTCGATCACGGTCAGGGTCAGCCGTTCGGGCAGGGGCGTGTCCGGCATGGGACGGCCGCCGGGGCGGGCGCGGTCGGGTTGAAACCGGCGGGTCTGGTCGCCGGGTCGCGTGGGTTCGGTCAGCCCCGGGGCACGCGGGCCAAAGCCGGGCAGGCGCAGCCCCTCGTCCAGATCACCCCAAAAAAGCAGCCCCGCCAATCCCAGCTGAAAGATCAGAACGCCGCCCAGAACCCGTGCCACGGGAGGGCGTTTGGAGGGATCACGTCGCAGTTTCATGTGGTTTTCGAAGGCGTGCTAAGGGCAGGATTCTCGGTCACGATATCATGGGGCGCGCTTTCATCGCGGTCTTCACGCGCGTCCTCATCAACAGATGTGCCCTTCATCGCCGCATCCATGTCACGCATTGCCAGCACCGCGGCCCGCAGTTCGGCAAGGGTGAGTGTTTCCTCGATCGCGCTGCCCTCGCGACCTTCGCGGATCGCCCCTTGGGTGATGGCGAGAATGAAGACCAGCACGGCGGGCAACAGATCAATGGCAATCGCGCCGGCCCAGGAGGGCACGAAGTTGCGCGCGTATTTGATCACCGCGTCGGCGCTGGAAATCGGGGTGTAGGTCGTCTCTGTTGGCGGGGCCATGGCCAGCACGTCTTGGGCCGCACGCTCCAGTGTGGCGGCACGTTGGGCCAGAACCTCAAGCACGGCACTGATGGTCGAGGCCTGATTGCCCCGCACCTCGACACTGCTGCCATCCAGTTCTGGCAGCACGACCGAGGCCGACAGATCCTGCGCGGCGCGTTCGACCAGCGGGGCGACTGACAGTTGCCGCAAGCGCGTGATCAACCCGGCAAGCCGCACGGCCTGTTCGGAAAATTCGACCGATCGCGCTTCCACCGGACCTGGTTCGACCGTCAGCGCGCGCATCCGGCTAAGGATCTGGTTGCCCTCGACAAAGGCGTCATTGACCAGCGGGGTCTGGGTGGCGATCTGCGCCTCCAGCCCCGACAGCTCTGCCGATTTCTGACGCAGCACGCGGAACACGGCACCACGCCCCGCCAAGCCCGACAGCCCGCCCGTGGCCTCCTGTTCGCTCAGATCCTCGAAGCTTTGACGAACACGGGCAACGTCCCGCTCCAGCCCTTGGGCGGAAAGGGTGATCTCATGCGCGCGCTCCAGTGAGCCTTGGTAATCCTGCACGGTCTCGGCCAGATGCTGTTCCACCGCAGCGGATCCGGCAAGGGCGGCGGCGTTCAGCCAGCTCGACATGGCGATGATCGCGACGCTTCCCAGCGACATGGCCCCCAACAGCCCGACCCGCGCACGGGCGCTGCGCACCGCCGGAAACAGGCGCAGCATATAGGACCAGAACACAAAGATGCCCACGGAAACAGCAGCGGAATAGGCGATCGCGGCAAAGGCCGACATCGCCCCGTTGTCATCCAGCAAGGACGACACCCCAAGATAGGTGTAGATGCCCGACGCCACCGCCAGCACCCCAAGCGCTGTGCCCGAAAACGTATCGAGCCAGCCCAGATGCCCTTCGAGTTCGCGCGCATAGCGGATGCCGCGCTGTTGATGTGTCGAGTTTTCGCCGTCGCGCGCCATATGCCCACCCTGTTTTCTTTTGAACTAGATAGGTTGCGCGCTGCGGATTACCAAGCGCTTGCCTGATGTTCATGAATTGTTCATATTGCTCCCATGACCCAGACCGACCTGATGACCGCCCCGACCTTGCAACCCGGACAGTTGATTGCCCGTGGTGTGACCCGCCAGCTTGCCGCACTCGGTTTCGCGAGCGTGGAAGAGTTGGTGCCCACGCGCGGCCTGCGGGTGGATGTGATGGCGCTTGGCCCCAAGGGGGAGATCTGGATCGTCGAATGCAAATCCAGCCGCGCCGATTTCATGTCCGACAGCAAGTGGGACGGGTACCTCGAATGGGCCGACAGGTTCTTTTGGGCGGTGGATGCGGATTTCGACGTCGACCTGCTGCCCGAGGACACCGGCCTGTTTATCGGCGACAGCTACGGGGCAGAGCTCGTGCGCATGGGACCGGAAACCCGACTGGCTGCCGCGCGCCGCAAAAAGATGACCCATCTCTTTGCCACCCATGCCGCGCGCAGGCTGCATATGTTGCGCGACCCGCATGCCATGCCGCAGTGGGGCTAGGGTACATCAATATTCCAAATGGAAAATATCCCGGGGGTGCCGCGCAAAGGCGCGGCGGGGGCTGGCCCCCATCCCGACCGGGCAACGTGCTTTATCGCTTGTTCTTGCCAGCTTTGCCCGCACGATGGGCTGCGGCCATAATCTCTTCCGCGATTTCAACGGCTTCATCCGTGGTGAAATCCATCGGGATCTCGATCCCGCCTTCCGCTTCGATGAACAGCCGGACCATGCCCTTATCGGTTGGCCCGATTTGCAGGTTGGCTTCAATGTCGCGTTCTGTGTCGATGCCCATGAGGTTTCTCCGAAACTGTGTCAGGTCCCGTACCCTGCGGCGCTGGAAATGGCAAGTTTTGCCATTCTCACCTGCGACAGGACAAATCGAAGTTTGCGACGGATATGTGCTTGCATTCCTTTTTCATGAACGCTAGATCGACCGCAGTGCCGCCTTAGCTCAGTTGGTTAGAGCGCCTGATTGTGGATCAG
The DNA here is from genome assembly GCF_054968505.1 of Sulfitobacter sp. G5_S2_6_S6. Taxonomy (NCBI): domain Bacteria; kingdom Pseudomonadati; phylum Pseudomonadota; class Alphaproteobacteria; order Rhodobacterales; family Roseobacteraceae; genus Sulfitobacter; species Sulfitobacter sp. G5_S2_6_S6. The sequence continues at coordinate 329,943 of NZ_JBQKUI010000001.1, read as the reverse complement.
GAGGTCCCTGGTTCGAGACCAGGAGGTGGTACCACTCCCCCCTCAATAAAATTAGACTACATGTCTGTTCGGCGTGATGTTTTCGTGCGCCTTGCCTCGGCACTGTGGTGCATAGGCTGCGCGCGTTACTCGATCGTGACGCTCTGACGCAACTCGCCTGTCATCCGGTCAAAGATCAGAATCACATCTTCCTGTGTCACCACAGCATACCAGTCGGGGCCTTGGGTGAAGGTCACCGCTTTTTCGCCGTCGGGCAGGGTGATAGAGGCCGGTAAATCGGGGCTCTTGTTCGAGAAGCGGATGACAAGTAGCCCGATCACGACTAGAAGGCCGAAAATCATTGTGGCGGTCAGCACCGTCACCAGCCGCCGCAGGAATTTGATGTTCGGGGGCTCGGAAGGATCAGTCATGTCGCACCGTCAAATTACGTTTACCATCGCGGACAGCCCGCCATCTCGCCTTGATAAGGCGCTTGCGCGCGATGTGCCAGAGGATGCGAACCTGTCGCGCACACGGCTGGGGCGTTTGCTGGAACAAGGGGCCGTGCGGGTTGACGGAACAGTGGTAACCGACCCGCGCAGCCGTGCCGAAGCGGGGCAGCAGATCACCGTCGATGTGGAAGAGGCCGAAGACAGTCATATCCTCGCCGAGAAAATCCCGTTGGAGGTCGTCTTTGAAGACGCGGATCTGATCGTGATCAACAAGCCCGCAGGCATGGTGGTTCACCCCGCGCCGGGCAGCCCGTCGGGGACGTTGGTCAATGCGCTGCTGGCCCATTGCGGCGATGACCTGTCGGGGGTGGGCGGCATGAAACGCCCAGGGATCGTGCACCGGATCGACAAGGATACCTCGGGTCTGCTGGTTGTCGCCAAGTCTGACGCAGCCCACCACGGGCTTGCCAAACAGTTCGAGAAACACACCGTTGAACGCTATTATCAGGCCTTGGTCTACGGCGTTCCGGATGCCAACGATCCGCGCTTACGGGGGGTGAAGGGGGCCAGCTTCGAGCCGGGCAATATCCTCAAGCTCACCACGCAGCTGGCGCGTCACCGTACCGACCGCCAGCGTCAGGCCGTGTTCTTTCAGGGCGGCCGCCACGCCGTGACCCGTGCGCGCACCGTTGCGCGGCTTGGCAATCCAGAGGTTCTGGCGCTGATGGAATGCTGGCTTGAAACCGGCCGTACCCATCAGATCAGGGTGCATATGGCCCATGCCGGTCACGCATTGGTGGGCGACCCGACCTACGGTGGCAAACGTAAACTAGCAAAAGGCGCGGTCTCGGACGCCGCCGCCGAAGCGGTGCGCAGCTTTCCGCGCCAGGCCCTGCATGCGGCGGTACTGGGGTTCGATCATCCGGTCACGGGCGACTACGTTCGCTTCGAAGCGCCGCTGCCCGGTGACATGACCAACCTGCTCGAGGCCGTAGGCTACGACCTGGCCTAATGCACAGTTGTGTGATCGACCTGTAGTAAAACGGTTTTTTAAGGATTATTGGGCCCAATTCACCGTCCCATGCGTTAGGCTGGACACTTGAAACGGAGCGGGGCCCTCTCCATATCTATGTTAATCCAAATAACATGGGCCCCGGAAATTGGGGAAAGGGACAAAGATGGCTAATTACGCAAATCTGCCAGCGCCAACACCGGAAGGCGGATTGAACCGCTATATGCAGGAAATCCGCAAGTTTCCCCTGTTGGAGCCGGAAGAAGAATACATGCTCGCCAAACGGTGGGTCGAAGAGCAAGACACCGAAGCCGCGCATCGCATGGTTACCTCGCACCTGCGTTTGGCGGCCAAGATCGCCATGGGCTACCGCGGTTATGGTCTGCCGCAGGCAGAGGTGATTTCAGAAGCCAACGTCGGCCTGATGCAGGCGGTCAAACGCTTCGACCCCGAAAAAGGCTTCCGTCTGGCGACCTACGCCATGTGGTGGATCCGCGCCTCGATCCAGGAATACATCCTGCGGTCCTGGTCGCTGGTGAAACTGGGCACGACCTCGGGCCAGAAGAAATTGTTCTTCAATCTGCGCAAGGCCAAGAACCGAATCGGCGCGCTGGAAGAAGGCGATCTGCACCCCGATAACGTCAAACGTATCGCGACGGACCTTGGCGTGACCGAAACCGAAGTCATCTCTATGAACCGCCGTATGTCGGGCGGTGATGCGTCCTTGAACGCCACTGTCGGCTCCGAAGGCGAGGGGACGATGCAGTGGCAGGACTGGCTGGAAGACGAAGACGCCGACCAGGCCACCGACTACGAGGAACGGGACGAGTTGGAAACCCGCCGCGAGATGCTGGCCGAGGCGCTGGATGTGCTGAACGACCGCGAGAAAGACATCCTGACTCAACGTCGCCTGTCGGATCAAACGGTCACGCTCGAAGATCTGAGCAGCCAGTATGACGTCAGCCGCGAGCGTATCCGCCAGATCGAGGTGCGCGCCTTTGAAAAACTGCAAAAACGCATGCGTGATCTGGCCCGTGAAAAAGGTCTGATGGGCACCGCCTGATCGCCAGCCACGGTTTTGAATATTGATCCCCGCAAAGCGCGTGGCTTTGCGGGGATTTTTTATGCGCCCCTTGATGATCCGCCGCGGCTCCCCCTACAGTCGAGCGACACCAAACATCAGGGGATCACGATGAAAACGCTACGCTGGGGCATCCTCGGGGCTGCCCAATTCGCACAAGAACAGATGGCCCCGGCCATCCACGCGGCGAAAGGGGCCGAACTGGTTGCCCTCGCCACATCTCACCCTGACAAAGCCGCGCCCTTTCAGGCCTTTGCCCCGCAGCTTGCAACGCACAGCAGCTACGAGGCGCTGCTCGCCGATCCGGATATCGACGCGGTCTATATCCCGCTGCCCAACCATTTGCATGTGGAATGGACGCTCAAGGCGCTGAAGGCGGGCAAACATGTCTTATGTGAAAAGCCGATGGCGATGCAGGCGCAAGACTATGAGCGGTTGATCTCCGCACGCGATACCACGGGCCTGCTCGCGGCCGAAGCGTTCATGATCGTCCATCACCCCCAATGGATACGCGCCCGAGAGATCGTGCAATCGGGCAGCCTGGGGCGTCTGCGCCACGTGGCGGTCAACTTTTCGTTCTTTAACGACGATACCGGCAACATCCGCAACGACCCCAAGGCCGGCGGGGGCGTGCTGCCGGACATCGGTACCTATGCCTTCGGCTGCACCCGTTTCGTCACGGGGCAAGAGCCGACCGCGATCTCCCATGCCAAGATCGACTACGAAAACGATGTCGATGTCTTCGCGCAGGTCGCGGCCCGCTTCGACGGGTTTGACCTATCCGCAACCGTGTCCATGCGTATGTTCCCGTTTCAGCAGGTCGTTATTCACGGCGAAAAAGGTATCCTGCGTCTGACCTGCCCGTTCAACCCGACGGTCTATTCCCAAGCCGAGCTGTATCTTGAGACCACACAGAACAGCACCACCGTCGAACGCTTTCCCGGCGTGAACCACTATGTGCAGCAGGTCGAAAACTTTGGCGCGTCAGTGACCGAGGGCAAGGCCTATCCCTGTCCGCTTGAATTCAGCCGCGGCACGCAACGCATGACGGATATGGCCTTTGCCGCCGGGGGTTGAGCCTTGGCACTTGCGACCTACCTATAAGGGGTAACACTCAAGGGGGATGATCATGGCCGGAGGATGGGCGAAAGACGGCGCTGTCAGTGAACAGATCGAAGCGTCGATCAACGATGAACTGGCCCGCCTCAAGGCGCGCAAGGCCCCTCAGGGCGAAAGCCGCACCCATTGCGCCGAATGCGAAGAACCGATCCCCGAGGCGCGCCGGCAAGCCTTGCCGGGCGTAAAGCTCTGCATTGATTGCGTGCGCGAACGGGACGGTCTGGCGCAGGCCCGCGGTGGCATCAACCGGCGCGGCAGCAAAGATAGCCAGCTGAAATAGCCAAAAGCAAAACGGGGCGCTGCATCTGCACCGCCCCGACCAATTTCCAAATGGTGTTAAATCCTCGCCGAAGGCATTAAACTCTTACGCCTTCACGCCGGATCAATCCTCCATCGCTTCCAGCTCATCAATGAAGCCCGAAATCATCGACAGGCCCTTATCCCAGAACGCGGGGTCAGAGGCATCAAGGCCGAAGGGGGCCAGAAGCTCCTTGTGGTGCTTCGATCCGCCCGCTTTCAGCATATCGAAATACTTGTCCTCAAAACCCGGCTCGCCTTCCTCGTAGACCGCATACAGCGCGTTTACCAAGCCGTCGCCGAAGGCGTAGGCATAGACATAAAAGGGCGAATGGACGAAGTGGGGGATATAGGCCCAGAAGGTCTCGTAGCCGTCCATGAATTCAAACGCTGGCCCAAGGCTCTCGCCCTGCACCGACATCCACAGCGCGTTAATATCGTCTGGTGTCAGCTCTCCACCACGGCGGGCGTCGTGCAGTTTGCATTCGAAATCATAAAAGGCGATCTGGCGCACGACCGTGTTGATCATATCCTCGACCTTGCCGGCCAACAGCACTTTGCGCTCGGCATTAGTTTTGGCCCCGTCCAGCATCTTCCGGAAGGTCAGCATCTCGCCAAAGACAGAGGCGGTTTCGGCCAAGGTCAGCGGTGTGGAGGATAGCATCTCGCCCTGACCCGCGGCCAGCACCTGATGAACGCCGTGGCCCAGCTCATGTGCCAGTGTCATCACGTCGCGCGGTTTGCCCAAGTAGTTAAGCATCACATAAGGGTGCACGTCGGTCACGGTGGGGTGGGCAAAGGCACCGGGGGCTTTACCCGGTTTGACGCCTGCATCGATCCAACCTTCGGTAAAGAAGGGGGCCGCGATTTCGCCCATACGGGGATCGAAGGCGTTATAGGCGTCCATGACGGTCTTCTCGGCCTGTTCCCAGCTGACGGTTTTGGGATCTTCCATCGGTAGGGGGGCGTTGCGGTCCCAGACCTGCATGGTGTCGAGGCCCAGCCATTTGCGTTTCAGCTCGTAGTAGCGGTGGCTGAGCTTGGGGTAGGCGTTGACCACGGCATCGCGCAATGCTTCGACCACCTCGGGCTCAACGTGGTTTGACAGGTGGCGGCCGGTTTGCGGTGTGGGCATCCCGCGCCAGCGGTCGATGACCTCTTTTTCCTTGGCTTGCGTGTTATGCACGCGGGCAAAGGTCCGGATATTGGCCTGAAACACATCTGCCAATTCGCGCGCCGCGGCTTCGCGCAGATCACGCGACGGGTCGGTCAGCAGGTTCAGCACGCCTTCGATGTTCAGCGGCTCGTCGTTTACCTCGAATTCCAGGCCGGCGATGGTCTCGTCAAACAGACGTTCCCATGCGTCGCCGACGACGCCCAGATCATGCAGGAACTTTTCCATCTCGTCGGAAAGCTGGTAATCTTTCATCGCGCGGATACGGTCGAACACCGGCTTATACCGCGCCAGATCCGCTTTTTGGCTCAGCAGGTTGGCAAGGTGATCATCCTCCAGCCGGTTCAGCTCCAGCGTGAAGAACACCAGCGGCGTGGTAAAGTTGGTGATCTTCTCCTGCGCGTCCGACATGAATTTTGCACGGCCGGAATCGGTGGTCAGCTGGTAATAGCGCAGCCCCGCGTAAGACATGATGCGCCCGGCGATCTGGTTGATCTTCTCATTGCGCAGCACACAGTCCAGCAATTCGTTCGCATCCAGTTCGGCCAGTTTGCCTTCGTAATCTTCGGCAAAGCTGCGGCAGGCCTCTTCAAGCCAGTCCAGATCGCGCTTGAGCTCGGGGGCGTCTTCACCGGTGTACAGATCGTCAAGATTCCACTCAGGCAGCTTGCCGAAGGCAGAGGCCCCGGAACCGGCGTTGGCATCAAGGACGGGGACGGGCAGTTGAAACATGAAAAACCTCTTTTTGACGTTAAATCTACCTAAGCACGGGTCCGCGGCAAAGCAAGGCGATGGCAGCGCGGATTAGCCGTAAATCCGCAGCATTTCTTCAAGATCGGCCAATGTGTTGGCGTCTTGCAGGGGCTTGTCCTGCCGCCAGCGCAGCATCCGCGGAAAGCGCAAGGCGACGCCTGATTTATGCCGCGTGCTGCGCTGGATGCCTTCGAAGGCGATCTCGAACACATGATGCGGGGTGACCTTGCGCACGGGACCAAACCGTTCGAGCGTATTCTTACGCACCCAAGCCGTGATCTTGCGAAACTCGGCATCCGTCAGGCCGCTATAGGCTTTGGTAAAGGGCACCAGATCATTGCCGTTCCAGACCGCAAAGGTGAAGTCTGTGAACAGGTTGGCGCGTCGTCCTGATCCGGATTGGGCATAGATCATCACCGCATCGATGGTCAGCGGGTCCAGCTTCCATTTCCACCAATCGCCCTTCTTACGCCCCGCCAGATAGGGGCTGTCGGCACGTTTCAGCATGACCCCTTCGGCTTGCGCGTCGCGTGCCGTGGCGCGTTGGTCGGCCAGCGCATCCCATGTGGGGAAGGTCAGTTGCGGCGACAGGCGGATCGGCGCATCGTCGGGCAGGGCGGCGCAGGCCTGTTCCAGCAGCGCACGGCGCTCGGCGAAGGGGCGGGAGCGAATATCTTCGCCCTGCCATTCCAGCAGGTCGTAGGCGTGCAGCACCACCGGGGCTTCGGCCAGCAGTTTCTTCGGCACGGTCTTGCGGCCAATGCGGGCTTGCAGCGCATTGAAGGAGGATGGCGCAGGCTGTCCGTCAGGCCAGACCAGCAGCTCGCCGTCCAGAACTGTGCCGTCGGGCATGAAGTCCACTGCACGGGCGAGCTCGGGGAAGCGGTCGGTCATCAACTCTTCACCGCGCGACCAGACGAAATAGGCACCGTCCCGCAGGATCAACTGGCCGCGGATGCCGTCCCATTTCCATTCGGCACGCCAGTCTTGCGGATCCCCCAGCTCTTGCGGCCCGGCTTCCAGCCCATAGGCCAGATAGAAGGGATAGGGGCGCGATGCGTCGGCAGAGGCATCCTCTGCCTCTACCAGCCCATGCCATGTGGTATCGTCGGGGTGCCAGTTGCCCATGAGGCGATGCGCAAGCTCGGGTTCGGGTTTGCCCGTGGCACGAGACAGGGCGCGGGTCATCAGCTTTTGGCTGACGCCCACCCGAAACCCGCCGGTGATCAGCTTGTTGAAGATAAATCGTTCGGTCCCGCCAAGCGTCGCCCACGCGTCAAGGACAAAGGCTTTTCGGGCCTCTTCATCCTGCGTGTAAATCTCGCGCAGTGCCGCGATCCACGCGGCAAGCGGTTGATCATCCTGCGTCGGGTTGGGGGGCAGAACCAGCGTGATCGTCTCGGCCAGATCGCCAACGATGCTGTAGCTTTCCTCGAACAGCCACAGGGGGATGCCCGCGCGCTCGGCGGCCCATTCGCGCAGCTTGGTGGTGGTGACGGCGCGTTTGGGGCGGCGGCCGGAAAAGAGGGCGATGGTCCATAGCCGGTCGTCATCCGGTGCCGCGCTGAAATAATCGGCCAGTGCGGCGACTTTCACTGTCGTCTTGGTGCTTTGGTCGATGGCGTTGAACAGCGCGGCAAACCGTTTCATTCGCTTGCGTCCTTATCCAGGGACTCACCTTCGAACTGGGTCGGCACAACCTGCGCTTGCCAGCCGCTATCGGCCAGAAACCGGCTGAAGACATCGGTGTAACCATGTGTCACATATATGTTTTCGGCTTCGGTTGCTCTGATCGCGGACAGCAGCCCATCCCAGTCCGCATGGTCCGAGATGATAAAGCCGCGATCACCCGCACGGCGTCGACGTACACCTCGCACGGCCATCCATCCGCTGGCAAAGGCGGTTTCCTGCGGGCCGAACTTCTTGGACCACGCACTGCCCAAGGCTCCGGGTGGGGCCAGCACAATCGCGTCGGGGTGGTCCTTGGGGTTCAAATCCGCATCGGCGAGGATCGTGTCGGGCAGGGTGATCCCCTGATCGCGCATGACGCGGTTGGTGTTCTCGGTCGCGGTGTGGGTCAGGATCGGGCCGATGTCGGGGTCGAGCATCGATAGCAAACGTTGTGCCTTACCCAAGGCATAGGCCCCCAGAAACGCCGTTTTGCCCTGTGCCGCGCAGCCTGCCCACCATGCGTTGATCTCTGCCGCCACGGCGGCTTGCTCGGCCCAGCGAAACACCGGCAGGCCAAAGGTGCTTTCGGTGATGAAGTGATGACATCTCACCGGCTCGAACGGGTGGGACAGCCCGTCATCGACCACCTTGTAATCGCCCGAGGCAACCCAGACCTCGCCGTCGACCTCAACGCGTATCTGGGCAGAGCCGGGGACGTGGCCGGCGGGGTGAAACGATACCTGCGCCCCGCCGATCTGCCGCACCTCGCCATATGCGATGCCGTCAGCGGTGATATCGCCCAAACGGTGGCGCATGACGGGCAGGGCGATGTCGGTGGCAAGATAACGGTTCATGCCCCAGCGGGCGTGATCGGAATGCCCGTGGGTGATCAGGGCACGGTCCACAGGCCGCCACGGGTCGATATAGAAATCACCCGCGGGGCAATAAATGCCGTTTTCGTTGAACGTCAGAACAGGTTGCTTGGCCATGCGCATAAGCTAGCGGGGCGCGCGCGTTTGAACAGGGTGGGCAAGAAAATCCTCGCGGATGCCAGGTTTTACGCTTAAATAACAGCAGGTTGTACGCGGAAGTTCATCTCGCGATCCGCGCTACTTTTTGGCGTTTCCAAAGAACAGGGCCGCCATCTCATCCACAGCTTTGTCGCGGGTGGCGGGGATTTCCATCAGCACTTCGTGCTCTGCGCCGTCAATGATATGCAGCTTACCGCCTTTCCAAGTCTCCATACGGGCGTGGATGCGGCCCTTGTGCACGATACGTTCGTTGGACCCGAGGAATGTGGCGCAGGGCAGGCTGGGGGCGGCGCGCAGGGACAGATGCTTGGTTTCGGACAAAGCCTCGCGCAGCCAGATAAAGCTGGGCCCGCCCAAAGACAGTTCGGGATGGGCCGCCAGTTGCGTGCGCATCATCTCGTACATCTCGGGGTCGGTGGTGAGTATGTTGTTCTCGAACGGCGCGGTCGAGATATAGGATGCCGCCTGCGTGCCCATGGGCAGCTTGTAGCCCTGACCGATGCGCGGCATCAGGTTGGACAGCCCCGCGGCCACCAGACGCATATGCGGCGCGATATGGATCCCCCACATCGGCGCGGTAAAGGCGGCGGCCTGCACCGACAGACCCTCCATACAGGCGCGCAGGCCGATGGCCCCGCCCATGGAGTGCGCCAGCAGGAAATACGGGCGCGGCAGCTGCAAGGCGCGGGCTGTCCGCATCATGGCCGCCACGTCTTTTTGATAGTCAGAGAAGACATCGACATGGCCGATGTTACGGTCGGGGATCAACCGGTCCGACAGACCTTGCCCCCGCCAATCGATCGCCATGACCGCCAGCCCCTTTTTCGCAAAGGCGCTTGCGGTCATCGCATATTTTTCCACGTATTCGGTGCGGCCGGGGAAAAGCAGCACGGTGCCCTTTGCCCCGTCCAGCGGCCAATGCGCGACGCGCAGCTTTTTACCATCCGATGTCTCGGCCCAATGCGCCTGACCCGTTTCGGGCAGTGGCGCAATGTCGGTGAAAAAGGGCGCGGTTTCCAGCATATTAGGAGAGGACGGACGCCAGCTTCATCGCCATGCCCATGTCGCCGTCAATCTTGAGCTTGCCGCTCATGAAGGCACCGGTCGGGTTGGTGTCGCCGGACAGGATCGCCTGGAAAGTTTCTGCGTCAGCAGAAAGGGTTACATCCGCTTCTTCATCCGCGGCGCGTGCGCCGGTCGAATCCATCATGACAGTGCCTTCGTCTTCGATGTCGAACTTGGCTGTGCCGTCAAAGTCGGCCCCCGCCAGTTTTTCGTTCAGCACTGTTACAGCTTGGTTCACAATATCGCTCATCATAGGCCCTTTTCTTGGCAAATGGTGCCGACACGTCTGGAATTGTGGCGGCAGCCTGTTACATTCACTCTTGTTATGGGCAACCGCATCGTCAACCTCAAACATACCGTCGCGGCACTTGGTCTCTGGGTGTTGCTTGGGGGTATAAGTTTCGCGCAAATGTCGCCCCCCGCGGCGGCGGAATTGCTGCAGGATTTACGCGATGCCCCCGCGGCTGAGGCGGCGCGAATCGAACGTGATGTGCAGCGCGCTTGGGCGCGGTCCGGCTCGGCCGCGATGGATTTGCTGTATTCCCGTGGTCGCGATGCCATGTCAGAGGGGGACACCACCTTGGCGATCGCCCATCTGACAGCTCTGACGGATCACGCCCCTGATTTCGCCGAAGGCTATCATGCCCGTGCACAGGCCTATTTCGCCGCAGGTCTCTATGGCCCTGCAATCGATGATCTGGAAACGACGCTTGCCTTGAACCCGCAGCAGTATAACGCCATCTTCGGTCTGGGGGCGATCCTGCAGGAGTTTGGCAATCTGCGGGCGGCTGCCGATCTCTATCGCCGAGTGTTAAGCATTAACCCTCACCATGATAACGCGCAAAGGGCGCTCGACGGGCTGCGGCGCGACGGCATCGGGCGCACGCTTTAACGATCTAAGGAATTTCTGGTGGCAGGTGACAGCAGGGTCGTGGCCGTTTTGGGCCCGACCAATACAGGCAAGACGACCTATGCAATCGAACGGATGTTGGCGCATCGCACGGGGGTGATCGGGCTGCCGCTGCGTTTGCTCGCGCGCGAGGTCTATGACCGCATCGTTGCCCTGCGTGGCCCGTCCATCGTGGCACTGGTCACAGGCGAAGAACGGATCGTGCCGCCGCGCACCCAATATTGGGTCTGCACCGTCGAGGCGATGCCCGAAGGCATGGGCGCTGATCTGGTTGCGGTCGATGAAATCCAGCTTTGTGCGGATCCAGAGAGGGGGCATGTCTTTACCGACCGTCTTTTGCGTGCGCGCGGTCAACACGAGACGCTTTTCATGGGGTCCGACACCATGCGCGGCTCAATCGCGGCGCTGGTGCCAGAGGCGCAGTTCATCCGGCGCGAGAGAATGTCCGAATTGATCTATTCTGGTCAGAAAAAGATAAGCCGTATGCGTCCGCGCAGTGCGATCGTCGGGTTTTCGGTTGAGAATGTATATGCGATTGCAGAGCTGATCCGGCGTCAAAAGGGCGGTGCGGCGGTGGTTATGGGCGCGCTCAGCCCGCGCACACGCAACGCGCAGGTCGCCATGTATCAAAATGGCGAGGTCGACTATCTGGTGGCCACGGATGCCATCGGGATGGGGCTGAACCTTGATGTGGACCACGTCGCTTTCTCGGCACTCAGCAAGTTTGACGGACGGCGGATGCGACCCTTGGCCCCGAACGAACTGGCGCAGATTGCCGGACGGGCAGGGCGCGGGTTCAAGAGCGGTACATTCGGTGTCACGGGCGATGCGTCCCCGCTTGATGATGGTGTCGCGCGGGCCATTATGGATCATCAGTTCACACCGCAGAACAAGCTCAACTGGCGCAACCCCGCGCTGCAGTTCGGGTCCATTGACCGGCTGATCCAGACGCTTGAAATGCCGCCGGACAATGAACGCTTGTTCAAAGCGCGCGAGGCCGATGATCTGCGCGCGCTCAAGAATCTCGCCGTGGATGCAGAGATCGCGGCGCGCTGTACCGATGGGCCGTCAGTACGTCTGTTGTGGGATGTCTGCCGGATTCCCGACTTTCGTGGTATAAGCCATGCAGAGCACGCCAGCCTGCTGGAGCAGATTTTCAACTTTTTGCATCAACGCGGTTCCATCCCCGACGACTGGCTGGCGCGGCAAATTAAACGCATAGATCGAACCGATGGCGACATTGATGCGTTATCCAAAAGATTGGCGTTTATTCGCACCTGGACCTACGTGACACAGCGCAAAGGCTGGACAGGTGACGAAAGCCATTGGCGACACGAGGCGCGTGTCGTAGAAGACAGACTGTCGGATGCGCTGCACGAGCGTCTGACCCAAAGATTTGTAGATCGGCGCACATCCGTGCTTTTGCGCCGGCTAGGACAGAAGGAAGCCATGGTGGCCGAAGTAAACGAGACCGGTGAAGTAACCGTTGAAGGCGAATTTGTTGGCAAGCTGGACGGGTTCCGCTTTCGCCAAGACAAAGGCGCAGGCGTTGCCGAAGATAAAACGATCAAAGCTGCATCGTTGCAGGCGCTGGCTCCTCAGTTCCATTTGCGGGCGGATCGTTTCTACAACGCACCTGATACAGAGATTGATTTCACAGAGCAGGGCGGCCTCATGTGGGGCAGCTCTGCCGTGGGCAAACTGGTTGCGGGCTCCGATCCGCTGAAGCCCGGTGTCGAGGTCTTCGTCGATGACGTTGCGGGCCCCGAGGTCGCGCAAAAAGTGCAGCGCCGCTTGCAGCATTTCATCGACCGCAAGGTCGCAGCCCTGTTCGAGCCATTGATCGCCCTGTCAAAGGATGAGGCGCTGACTGGTCTGGCCCGTGGCTTTGCCTTCCGCATGGTTGAAAACCTTGGTATTCTGCCACGCGCTGATGTGGCGGACGAGGTGAAAGCCCTGGATCAGGACGCCCGTGGCGCGCTGCGCAAGCATGGTTTGCGCTTTGGTCAGTTCACCATCTTTATGCCTTTGTTGCTGAAGCCTGCGCCGACCCGTTTGCGTCTGGTGCTGTGGTCGATTTCCAAGGGGCTGAACGAATTCCCTGAATCGCCGCCCCCGGGGCTAGTCACCATCCCCGTAGATACAAGCGCGCCTGAAGGCGCTGCGACGATGGCTGGGTACCGCAACGCGGGTGAACGCGCGATCCGTATCGATATGCTGGAACGTCTGGCCGATATGCTGCGCTCCGAAGATTCGCGCGGCGGGTTCGAGGCGAAGGCCGATATGCTGTCGATCACGGGCATGACGCTTGAACAATTCGCCACGCTGATGGAAGGTCTGGGCTATAAGTCCGAAAAGGCTGAGCGCACGAAGGTGAAAGCCGTTGATACTGTCGTGCCTCATGACGGTGCACCGATGGCTGCCGACAAAGGCGCAGATGCCGAGACGCCCGTGATGGATGTCGCGGACGAGCAACCTGCCGGTGGTATCGTCGAAGATCCGGCGGCTGCTCAGGCGGATGACATCGTGCCCGCAACTGCCGATATGCCCGATGACGGGATCGCCCCGATGGTCGAGGAACTGGCTGAGACACCAGAGGTGGACGACCACATCCCCGACACCCCTGCCGAGGAAAACCCCCAAGGCACAGCGCCTGACGCCGATATCGCAGGTGCCGAGCTTGAGACATATTATGTCTTCACCTGGGGGCGAACGCCCCGTGGCAATGCCCAAGGCCAGCGTCGCGGCGGTGGGGATCGCCCACAAGGGAAGGGGAAACCCGGACCGCGTGGCAAAAAGGGTGCACCACGCGGGGACAAGGGCGGCAAAGCCCAGAAGTTCAGCAGCAAGCCCGCCCGTGCGGAAAAGCCGATCGACCCCGACAACCCATTCGCCGCTGCGCTGATGGGGCTGAAAGACAACAAGTAATTGTCCGAAGCGCCGACAAAGCTGCGGCTTGATAAATGGCTGTGGCATGCGCGGTTTTATAAAACGCGTTCTCTGGCGGCTGCCCGCGTGCAAGCGGGAGCCGTCAGGGTCAACGGCAGCGTCGCGCAAAAGCGTGCGACGCTGGTTGTGGTTGGCGACGTGCTGACCTTTGCTATGGGCGACGATGTGCGGGTGATCCAGATAGATGGCATCGGCACCCGCCGTGGTCCGGCCCCCGAGGCGCAAACGCTTTACACCGATCTGTCCCCGCCGGTCCCCCGATCCGAGAAAAAACAACCTGAAAATCCGGCATTTGAGGGAAAAGGGCGCCCCAGTAAGCGTGATCGCCGCGTGCTTGATCTTTCTCGGGCGCGCCACCTTGAATGATACGCTGTGCTGACGTATCTCCTGCGTTAAACCTGCCATAAAAGATGATGTTATGACCTATATCGTTAACGATGCCTGTATCGCCTGCAAATACACTGACTGCGTTGAAGTATGTCCAGTGGATTGCTTCTATGAGGGCGAAAACATGTTGGTCATTCATCCCGATGAATGCATTGACTGCGGCGTTTGCGAACCTGAATGCCCCGCCGACGCGATCCGCCCCGATACAGAGCCGGACATGGAGAAGTGGGTTGAATTCAACCGCAAGTACTCCGAACTGTGGCCCGTGATCATCACCAAGAAAGACCCGCTGCCCGAGGCAGAGGAACGCGATGGTGAAGAGGGCAAGCTTGAGAAGTATTTCTCTGAAGCACCCGGCGAAGGCGGCTAAGCGATTCGCACTTGGGTGCATGGGGTGATCGCTGCGTGTGACGCCACCTGATCCCCTTTATTTATTCGATTAACACGTATTTGATCGAATCTATGCGCCCCCCCGCTTTCGGGGGGGCTAATTTTGTGATATACGTTGTCGCAAATGATGATACCTACGCGCCAAATCTCAACCGTTTTGCACAGGTTGAACCAGAACATCTGAAGTTATGAAATGAGGCTGACGGCTCTTTGGGCCGGTCGGCCTTTGTCGTTGTGACAGCATATTTACCCATGCGGGCCGTCCCCGCGCCCAAGGAGCCACTGTATGAGCAAGTCGAAGAAGCTAGATTTCCGCCCGAATGAATTCGTTGTTTATCCGGCGCATGGCGTTGGTCAGATCATCTCGGTCGAAGAGCAGGAAGTCGCGGGCATCTCGCTGGAGCTGTTCGTGATCGCGTTCGAAAAGGACAAGATGACGCTGCGGGTGCCCACCCATAAGGCGACAGAAATTGGCATGCGCGCGCTCAGCAGCCCTGACGTGATCAGCCATGCGATGAAAACCCTGAAGGGTAAGGCCAAGGTCAAACGCGCGATGTGGTCGCGCCGTGCGCAGGAATATGAGCAAAAGATCAACTCCGGTGATCTGATCGCCATCGCCGAAGTCGTGCGCGACCTGCACCGCACCGACGACCAGCGCGAGCAAAGCTATTCCGAGCGTCAGCTGTATGAAGCCGCGCTTGAGCGTCTGACCCGTGAAGTTGCCGCCGTCGCCGGTGGGGACGAACTGGCGGCCTCCAAGCAGGTCGGTGATGTGTTGGAAAGCCGCGTCGCCGCCGCCTGATCGCAACCGTTAAATTTAGAAAAGCCGCGCCTGATATCATATCGGGCGCGGCTTTTTGGTGTCTGAAGGGCGAGGGGGGCTACTACCCTTGTGTCTTATCCTCTTGGTCGATCCGGTTCAGGAACGCGGTTTCCAGATCTTTTTGTAGCTCTTTCGCGCGCGCCACATAGGCTTTGTTCTCGCTTGGCGGGATGTCAGGGCGCCATAGGGCCGCCAGCTCGCGCACAGACGCACGGTCGTGCGAATAGAACATCCGCTGCGCCTCTGCCGCCTCGTAATCGGAGAGCCCGAGGTTTTCCAACACATAGCGTCCCGCCCGAAGCGAGCTGTCGAACATCTCGCGCACGATGTCATTCGCGCCGGCCTGGTATTGTTGGTACACATCCGTCCGGTCATGGGCACGGGTTACAATATGCAGGTCGGGCCGTTCCTTGCGGGCATAGGCGATAAGCTGCAAGGCCGACTTGGGATCATCCAGCGCGACAACCAGAACCTTGGCATCGCGCAGACCGGCCTTGCGCAGAATATCAGCGCGGGTCGGATCGCCCAGAAACGCCTTGAAGCCAAAGCGGCGCATGACGGCGATGGTTTCGGGGTTGTGGTCCAGAACGACGGTGCGAAAGCCGCTGGCTTGCACCAGACGGTTCACAATCTGCCCGAACCGCCCGACACCCGCGATGATCACGGTGCCCTGCTCGTCAATCTCGTCCGCAACGATGGGGCCGGATTTCGTATCCATCCGTTTGCTGATCTGGTCATAGGTGATGAACAGCAGCGGTGTGATCAGCATCGATAGGGCGACGACCAGCAACAATGTCTCGGCCACGTCATTGGGCATGACCCCCGTGGCGACCGAGAAGCTGACCAGCACAAAGCCGAATTCACCCGCCTGCGCCAGACCAAGCGCAAAGAGCCAGCGGTCGCGCCCTTGCAGCTTGAACAGGGTGCCAAGCCCGTAAAGGATCAGGCCCTTCACCAGAATAACCAGCAGCGCCATCCCGACGATGATGATCGTATCGGCGAACAGCAGGTCAAAGTTGATACCCGCCCCCACGGTGATGAAGAACAGCCCCAGCAGCAGCCCTTTGAACGGCTCGAGGTCGGTTTCCAGTTCGTGCCGGAATTCGCTGCTGGCCAGCACCACTCCCGCAAGGAAGGCCCCAAGTGCGGGCGACAGGCCCACCAGCATCATCAGGAAGGAAATCCCGACGACGATCAGCAGGGCCAAAGCGGTATACATCTCGCGCAGCTTGGCGGCGTGGATAAACCGGAAAACGGGGCGGGTGAAAAACACGCCGGTGATGATGATCCCGGCAATGGCACCCAAGGTGACCAGCGTGATGGCCCAACCCGGCAGCCCCTGCACCAGTGAAATTGCCGCCTGCGCGGTTTCCGCACCATGACCCGCCGCCGCAGGACCATGCCCCGAGGCTGCCTCTGCCCCATGGGCGGCATCCTCGGGGTTCACCGAGATCGATCCGTCCGGCCGCATTTGCGCGGGCAGCTGCGCCACAAGCAGCGGCAGGAACGCGAGGATCGGGATCACCGCGATATCTTGCGTCAGCAGCACCGAAAAGACGGACCGTCCGCCCGCTGTTTGCATCAAACCCTTTTCTGAAAGGGTTTGCAGCACGATCGCGGTTGACGACAGCGACAGCGTGAGACCGATCGCAATCGCCACACCCATCGGCTGGTCATAGGCCATCGCAATGCCCATCAGCGCCGCAGCGCTGAGCACGACCTGCATCCCGCCAAGCCCCAGCAGCCGGTGGCGCATATTCCACAGGGCGCGGGGTTCAAGCTCTAGCCCGATGAGGAACAGCATCATCACGACACCAAATTCGGCGAAGTGCTGCAAATCCTTGGTTTCCGATCCGACCAGCCCGAAGGCCGGCCCGATCAGGATCCCCGCCGCGAGATATCCCAGCACCGACCCCAGCCCCAGACGTGATGCGATGGGAACCGCAATCACCGCCGCAGCGAGATAGATCGAGGCTTGAAACAGGAAACCTTCCATAAGGGGCATACTTTCTTTGTGTCGGGCAGGCCCCGAGCGGGTCAATCAGGTGGGCAAGGGCCCGTCTCGTTTAAGCTGATCCATAACGATCTGGCTATGCACTTTTGCGACAGCACCATGGGGGAGCAGCACATCATGGATGAGGCGGTTCAGGCTGGGCAGGTCTGCACAATAGACGCGCAGCAAATAATCCGCATCCCCCGTCATCGTCCACGCGCTAACGATTTCGGGGCGGGTGGCCAAAAGCCGCGCAAAGCTGGCGGAATGTTCGGGCCCGTGGGTGCCCAGATGGACCTGCACAAACCCCTGTACCGTCAGCCCCAACCGTTCGGGGTTGAGCCGGGCCGTGTAGCCTTGGATATATCCTTCGGTTTCAAGCCGTTGCCGCCGCCGACCTGCTTGGGACGGGGATAGGTGCAGCTTCTCTCCCAGCTCTTGAGCCGTGAGATGCGCGTTCTTTTGCAGTGCCGCCAGCAGGCGTTTATCGATATCATCTAATGTCATGCGGTATTCTCACATAGAATGATAAAACCATGCGTCAACCCCGCGCGAATAGCCAGTCACACTTGTATGTTTGCGCAAAGATAGCGTGGTTCCGGCGATAGACTGCGCACGAACGCTATTTAAGGAGCATCTCATGGGCCCGTTTCCGCATGACGCCGAAAAATCCAAAATCACCGATGAAAACCCGGCCGGCACTGACGGGTTCGAATTCGTCGAGTTCGCCAGCGCCGACCCGCAGGAGCTTCGCGATCTATTTACCCGTATGGGCTATGCCCATGTGGCGAACCACAATACGCAGAAAATCGAACTCTGGCAGCAGGGGGACATCACATATGTGCTGAACGCTGACCCTGACAGCTTTGCCGCAGGCTTTGTGGCCGAGCATGGCCCCTGTGCGCCGTCGATGGGCTGGCGGGTTGTGGATGCGCAAAAGGCGCTGGATCACGCTGTTGCCAAAGGGGCGGAGGAATATACAGGCGCAGGCAAGGTGCTGGATGTGCCCGCGATCAAGGGGATCGGCGGGTCGTTAATCTACTTTGTGGATCAGTATTACGATACGTCGCCCTATAACGAGGAATACGACTGGATCGCGCAATCCAAACCCGCTGGTGTCGGTTTCTACTATCTCGATCACCTGACGCACAATGTCTTTAAGGGAAACATGGACGTCTGGTTCAAGTTCTACGGCGACCTGTTCAATTTTCGCGAGATCCGGTTTTTCGATATTGAAGGCAAGTTTACCGGCCTTACCTCGCGCGCGCTGACATCTCCCTGCGGCCGCATCCGTATCCCGATCAACGAGGATCGCGACGAGAAGGGGCAGATCGTGGCCTATCTCAAGAAATACAACGGCGAGGGGATCCAGCACATCGCCGTGGGCGCGCGGAATATCTATGATGCGACGGATGCCATTGCGGACAACGGGCTGAAATTCATGCCCGGCCCGCCCGAGACCTACTATAAGATGAGCAAGGATCGCGTCACCGGCCACCAAGAGCCGCTTGATCGGATGAAAAAACACGGCATCCTTATTGACGGGGAAGGGGTCGTGGATGGCGGCGAAACCCGTATTTTGCTGCAGATATTCTCGAAAACTGTCATCGGGCCGATCTTCTTCGAGTTTATCGAGCGTAAAGGGGACGACGGTTTTGGCGAAGGGAACTTCAAGGCGCTGTTCGAGAGCATCGAGCAAGAACAAATCGACAGTGGCGAGCTGAGCGAAGCCTGAAACGACAGAAAGCCGCATCTTCGGATGCGGCTTTTTCATGTAGCGAGCAGTCAGATCTTGCGTGGTTTAGCCGCGCGGCATCTTAAGCACGACATCGCGCCCGCGGCGGTTATACCGCAATTCGGCCTCGCCAATCGCGGAGACGCGGCCGCCATCCAGACGATCCCCGACGGCAACCTTTTGGTACCGCCCGTTGCTCAGCCGGATCAAGGCGCGGCGGCTTGAGGGTTTGCCGTAGACCCCGATCAGATTGATTTGACGCAGTTTGATCGCATTTTTCACAGTTGCCTGCTTCGATACGGAGGCTTTCGACGGCACCGAAGGCTGTACCACCTGCGGCGTGACCGCAGCCGGCGCACTGGCGACCGTCACAGGCGCAGGCTGCGCCCGTTCGGCCCGACGTACGATGCGCGAAAAGTTACCGGGGCGCGTGTCTGGTCGCTTGGACACTTCTGTCGCGTATTGCGTCGCGTTGTTCACGGGCTCTTGCGGCAAGGCGGCTTTGATCGCGGCGGCTGCGGCCTCTGCTGCGGCGTCAACCTCGGCTTGTTTGGCTGCAGCGGCAGCCTTGATGACATCGGCGCTGCGCAGGGTTGGGCGGAATGCGGCAAGTTCGTTGCGGGTCACCCCACCCAGATTAGCGCGCTCGTTCTGTTCGGGCAGATCCTCGGGGCGCAGCTTGGGGCGAAAGCCGAGCAGGGCGGCAACAACCGTATCCTCAACCTCTTCCTCTTCGACCGCACCGGGGCGGGCGAGGGTCGCCGGGGGCACACGGGCCGGTTGCCCGGCGAAAACCAAAACCCCATCCGCGTTCAACGTGCCATTCGGACTTGGAACAACCAGACCACGATCATCCAGCGTGAACGACGTGCCCGCCGCCGCCGGAGGGGCCGAGCTGATATCGACTGTATCCCCGCCAAAGGACGCAAGCGTCGGCAGTGCAACAGCGTCATTCGAGGTGCTGACGGGATCGATGCTGGTCATGAACAGATCATCCAGCGTCACCATCGACGGCGCTTTTGGTGTCTTTGGCGCGATGGCCCAAATGCCGGTTGTCGCGTATTTCGCTTCGATTTCCTGCGCGGTCAGCTCGCGTGGTTGCAGCTGCTGTGGCACGCGCATCGCGTCCAAAACCGCACCGTCCTCATCGCTGAGCGTGGGATCAAGCGCGGCGACAGTGGTGTCAGCCGTCGTCTCGGGCGGGGCCTGCGGTACGATGGGGTCCTCGCGGCTTTCCACCTGCTGTTTGACCACTGGCTCCGGTGGGGCAGAGGCGGTCTGCGTGGTGTCACGACTGCCAAAGAGCCGCGAAAGCGCTAACCCATCATCAAGGAAGACAGACGCCCAAGCTGCGACGCCCGCAAGGAACACCAGCAAAGCTGCGGTCAGGACCAGCCCCAAAAAGCGCGGCTTGCCTCCGATGGACTGCTCTTTGCGGGCCCCGAAAACGGTCATCTGGTCGACTTCGCTGGCCCCCGTGGCAAGGGCCTTGCCAGGAATGGGGGCCGCTTTTGCGGCAATTGGTTTGGGCGGAGGTGGTGTCGCGCGGGGCTTGCGGCGTTTCAGAAAGCCGAAAGGCGACGACTTGGCAGGCTGTGTGGGTTTGCCACCGGTTAACGAACTGCTATCGGGGACCGGCCCGCCCGTGTGCGACAAAGGCTGCACGCTACCGCGCGCGGCGGCACCCGTGACGATGGGTGCGCTGCGTCGGCTGGAAAAATCCGCGGGGGCTTTCGGTGCGGCAGGTGCCGCGGGCGGGGCTTTGGAGACGGCGGGCGCGGGCTTGGGTGTCGCTGCCACATTTTTTTCAACAGATGGGGCGGCTGGTTTCTGTACCGCGGGTGCCGATGCCTTGCCAGCTGACGCTTCGGGCGTTTTGGCGTGGGCCGACGCCTTGCTTGGCGGGGGCGTCACCGATGGGGACGCGGGTGCAACGCGAGGCGCGTCAAGCTTTACCGCTTTGGGCGCGGGGACGTCTGCTGGTTTCTGACTCGCAGGCTGAGGAGCATCAGCCGTCTTTGCTTCCGGCTTTGCGACATCAGCCGCCGGAGCATCCGACGTGCTGTCACCCTCCTGCGACGCATCCGCCGTCACATCATCGGCCTTACCGGGGTTTTCCGCCTTAGCAGCCGCATCACCTTTCGGCGGCGAAGTATCCGCCGGCGGCAGCTCCACATCGCCCAGGATAACGAATGGCCCTTTGTCACACTCCACAGAATCGCCCTGTTCCAACCACTTGGGGGCGGAGTCTGTTGGGCCGAAAAACGCCTCGCCGGTAAAATCATGATCGTCGGACTGCGCGGCAAAGCTGACGGGGTGAAAACGATGCTCGGTCGCGAAGGCTTCGGCCTCGGCCAGTGTTTCGCGGGCGACGGCGGCGATATGCGTGCGGGGGCCGTCATTGCTGATGTCAAAGACCAAATCTTCGACGGCATAGGGCGTCGCGCCATCAAGGGCCACTTCGGCCTGTTCGCGCCGCGCCTGATCGCTAAGCCCTGCGGTGTCGATTGTCATGTATTTGATTTGATCGTTCGGAATCAGCAGCTTACTGCGCAGGCCGCTCGGCTCTAGCGCGGTGGCGGTGCTTCGCAAGGCGGCCAGTTGGGCGGCCATATCCTCCGCGTCGACGGACACTTCGCCCACCTGCCGCCATCCATCAGAGGCGCGGTGCAGTAGGCGAATACCTTCGAAGGAGAGAGACAGTGCAAAATTGGGCTTCATTGGAACGCTTTTGACTAGAGGCATTGGGACGGTGGGACATTCGGACGGCAGCAGATTGCCAATACCATGCGGATCGCCTGCAAAACAGAGCGCCCGTTCACAGCAAAAGAATAGAGCAGTAGTTTGCTCATGAAAAGAGCGGAGCGCAGAGGAGGCTTGCGGCAACTTAGGCGGGAGGCCACATATGTTGCCAAGGGATATCACAGTAAAAAAAGGTCATGAATATGCGAATGTTGAAAATTGCTGCGATCGTCTGTGCCGGTTTTGCGTCAGGGGCGTTGGCGCAACAAGCGCCCCAGGGGATCACCGTGAATGGCGAGGGTATTGTATCGCTTGCCCCTGATACCGCGACGATCCGCTTGGGCGTGAGCGAGCGGGCGGCCTCTGCTTCGGACGCAATGGCGCAGACTTCGGAAAAAGTGCGCGGCATTCTAGACCAATTGGACACATTGAAGATCGCGGGCCTCGACCGTCAGACCAGCGGGCTTTATCTGCGGCCCGTCTATGACAACCGCCCCCGCGAAGATGCGTCCCCGGTGGAAGTATCGGGCTATGAGGCGGGCAACACCGTCAGCGTGACGGTGCGCGATCTAAGCAAACTTGGGCAACTTCTGGACGCGGTCGTGGCCGAGGGCGCGAATGATTTCAACGGCTTGCAATTCGGATTGCAGGATAATGCAGCGGCGCTGGCCAAGGCCCGAGCGAGGGCCGTTGAGGATGCGATGGCGCGTGCGCAGCAGCTTGCAGATGCCGCTGGCGTTAAGCTTGGTAAACTCACCAGCATGTCCGAGTCGAGCCAGGGTTTCCGCCCGATGGAGATGCGGGGTGCCCAGATGAAAAGTATGGATATGCCCATAGAGACCGGAGAGATCGACATCAGCGCGCAAGTCACGCTGCAGTTCGAAATCGCCGAGGCTGACTAACCCTCTGCTGCCTCGCGGCATTTGAAGGTTTGAATGGGTAAACATACCCCCGCCGAAGGGTTGCTTTGGCGGGGGTCTTTTATTGGTCGTAACCTAAGCCGTCGCTTTGGCCAGCGCTTGATCAAGATCGGCGATCAGGTCGGCGGCATCCTCTGTCCCGATGGAAACGCGCACAACATTCGCGCCGGCACCCGCGGCTTCTTGCTGCTCGGGGCTAAGCTGTCGGTGCGTGGTGGAGGCAGAGTGGATGATCAGCGACCGGGTGTCGCCAAGATTTGCGACATGGCTGAAAATCTCCAACGCATTTACCAATTTGACGCAGGCGTCGTATCCGCCCTTCACCGCAAAGGTGAACAACCCGCCGGCCCCTTTGGGGCAAACGCTTTTCGCACGTTCGAAATAGGGCGAGGATTCCAGCCCCGCATAGGTGACATAGTCGACGCGGTCATCATTCTCGAGCCAAGTCGCGATTTTCTGAGCGTTTTCTACATGGCGTTCCATGCGCAGCGAAAGTGTCTCTGTCCCCATCAGGGTGTAATGCGCGGCCTGCGGGTTCATTGTCATGCCAAGATCCCGCAAACCGATGGCGATGCCGTGGAAGGTAAAGGCCAAGCCGCCAAAGGTCTCGTGAAAGTTAAGACCGTGGTAAGCAGGTTCCGGTTGGCTCAGCGACGGGAATTTATCATTTGCGGACCAATCGAACTTGCCTGAATCCACAATACAGCCGCCTGTTACCGTGCCGTTGCCGGTCAGGTATTTCGTCGTCGAATGTACCACCAGAGTCGCGCCAAGTTCGATCGGGCGGCACAGGTAGGGTGTCGCGGTTGTGTTGTCGATGATCAGCGGAACGCCTGCCGCATCCGCCACGTCGGCAATGGTACGTACGTCCATGATGTAGCCGCCAGGATTGGCAATGGCTTCGCCAAAGATCGCACGGGTATCGTCGTCAACCGCTGCTTTCACGGCATCAACGTCGTCAAAGTCGACAAACTTGCAAGACCAACCGAAACGTTTGATCGTTTGGCTGAACTGCGTCACCGTGCCCCCATATAGACGGGTGGAGGCGATAATGTTTTTGCCCGGCCCCATCAGCGGGAACAATGCCATAATCTGTGCCGCGTGCCCGGAAGAGCAACACACGGCACCAACGCCCCCCTCAAGCGTGGCGATGCGTTCCTGCAAGACAGCAACGGTCGGGTTCGTCAGGCGGGAATAGATGAACCCCACCTCTTGCAGGTTGAACAACGCCGCCGCGTGGTCCGCATCGCGAAACACATAGGCCGTGGTCTGGTAGATCGGCGTCTGCCGCGCACCGGTCGCCGGATCAGGTTTGGCCCCTGCGTGTATCTGCAGGGTATCAAAACCATAGTTGGGGCTATCTGTCATCGTCGTTCTCCCTAAAATTGTCTTCAATATGGTTAGGTGAACCGATGTGAACGCACAAGCTGTAGGTCGCTTCTGTCACGCTTAGGAGGTTGTTTACCGACTCGGATGAAATGCGGTCGACGCTACCGCATCCAGTAGCCGTTTGATTTCAAACGATTCCGAATAGCCTGCTCTTTGCGCGGCAAGTTGTCCTGATCAAAGAGAGCCCGCGCCTTGCGACCGCGGCCTTGATAGACCATCCGCTTGATCGGCTCCGAACCCTTGAAAACTTTCTTCAGTTTATTTGGTGCTGCAATCGTTTCTAAAGTCTCAACGACGTGGTCCGGTTCGCGTGCGTAAAGCAAGGGCAGCAGGCGATAGTGGCAGCTAACAGACCCGTCGATCAGCCCGTCAGGCAAGGTATCGCGCGCCCCACCAAGCGCGTGAATCACCAGCGGCAACGCGACTTGGTCAAGCCAAGGGTCAAAAGACTGCGCGCACAGCTCTTCCGGCGCGTCATCGCGGATCGCCAGGGCATAGTGCAAAAACTTTTCACCAAATTCGTGAGGGCAGCGATAGAAAAAGAAGCCTGCGTTGAAATACAGATACCGTTGCCAATAGTCGTCGGGCTGAGACAGGTCGAGGCTGCTGTCAAAATCTAGGTCAAACTTGTCGTAAAGGGATTTCCACAGACCGGCGTATTGTGGTCCGTACAGCTGGGGAACAGGCCATGTGTTTGTGCGCCGCATGGATGCCATCGGGCGGTCAAAGTCGAAGGGGACCGACATCAGGTCGCCAGTGATCAACGTGTCCGTATCGAAGAAAACGAAGGGCTCAGCTTTTGGAAGCGCATTGAGCATTTCGATTTTATTTCCATATGGATAGCTCTCGCCGAAGTACTTTGTGTCAAACGGGATCACCTCTGCGCCAAGATTGTGGAGCGCGCTGATAACATCGGGGTTCTTGATTCGTGGATCTCCCGACCAAAGCGGGCCGGGCTGCGGCTCCATCACATAGAGGTTGCCCGAAAAATGGGGGCTGTGGTGGCGCAGTGATGCGGCAAACAACAGAGCCTCATAAGCCAGCCGCCCGTGTTGCCCGACGATCGCGATGTTGAAAGCCTGATCCGGCCGGGAAGCATGGGACACGGGTCACCCCTATCATTTCGTATGCGTTCTAAATGCATAAGATGTGTCACAAATTCACATCGGAACACAATGTATCAAACGGCTGTGCCGCTATACTTGAGGATAGTCGAAAAGGGGAAAGTGGTGGGCGACCCTGGAATCGAACCAGGCGTGCGTCTCCGCGAGGGAGTTACAGTCCCCTGCCACACCTTGCGGCCTGTCGCCCACTTTCACCCTGTGCATTGCACCGGATGTGAAGGCGTGATTACAAGCGGGCAGTATAGGCGTCAAGGCGAAAACCGGCGCGAAATGCAGGGAATTTTACCTTGCGATGAAAGATAGAAGGTTCGGCGATGAAAAAACCTAAGTGGGTTGTGCAAAAAGAGCAGGAAAAGAAGGCGGATGCGAACCAAACAGTTTGGTTGTTTGGCCTTCATGCGGTGCGCGACGCGCTGGAAAATCCCGCGCGTGAAAAGATTAAGCTGATGGTGACGCCGAATGCTCAGATCAAGCTGGAAGAGGCGATTGCCAAAGCCGGCATTGAACCAGAGGTCGTTGATCCGCGAAAATTCCGCCCGCCGCTGGACCCCGGGTCGGTGCATCAAGGAGCCGTACTAGAGGTCAAACCTCTGAGTTGGGGGGCGCTCAAGGATGTCTGCATCGGGGCTGAAGCACCACGCGTGTTGCTGCTGGATCGGGTGACAGACCCCCATAACGTTGGTGCAATTCTGCGGTCCGCAGAGGTATTAGGCGCATCGGCGGTTGTGGGCATGCGTCATCACGCTGCGCCCGAGACCGGGGCGCTTGCGAAAACAGCGAGCGGCGCGCTGGAGCGGCAGCCGTATTTGCGTGTCCGGAACCTAGCCGACGCGATCAAGGAGCTGCAATCGATGGGGTATCTTGTTCTTGGTCTGGACGGCGAAGCCGATATGACCGTCGAATCTGCACTGGAGGGGAAGCGCGACCGTCCGGTGGCGCTTGTGCTGGGGGCCGAAGGGCCAGGTCTGCGTGAAAAAACCAAAGAAACCGTCGATGCGCTGGTCCGAATCGACGCAGGGGGTGGGTTCGGTTCGCTAAACGTGTCAAATGCAGCGGCAATCGCGCTATATGCGTCGCGGGATCACAGCTGAGCATAATTGCATGAATTACCCGACAAAAATCGCGACATGCTGTTTTTGCGGCAGCAAGGCAGCGCTGACATTGGGGGCAGGGCGGCACGAGCTGGCTTGCGCACAATGCGGCGCACCATTGCATGATCTGAAACAAATTCCGCTCCCTCGCGATTCTGAAAAGCCCAATACCAGCGGCAGGCCTGCGGCGGGGCTGCGGAAATTTGCACATGCCCAAGCGACAGCTGCTATTCGCAAGCCTAAGCATCGAAAAGTGAAGAAAAAGAAAACCTGGATCACAAAGATCGCGAGTGAGGTCGCGGATGTGATCGACGATATATTTGACTAGTTTACGCTGTCAGAAGCGAGATTCGGCGGAAAATGGCTGGCGCATTCATCGTTTCTTCACGGATTTGTCACATGCTCTTTGAATGGAGCAAATCGTTCCTACCTATCGTGTATGACGGCGAGTTTGGAACTCTCGCCGATCACCTAACTGTCCCTCGTTCCATACCTTTGCGCCCTCACGTTTATCGTCGAGGGCGCTTTTTTTTGAACCGTTAGAGGTTTAGTAAGAAGCATGACCTACACCGATACCCAATTGAAAAATATTCTGACGCAGACGAAGCGGATCGCGGTCGTGGGGGCTTCGTTGAACCCGGTTCGGCCAAGCTATTACGTCACGCGATATTTGAAGACCAAGGGCTACGATATTGTTCCGGTAAATCCGGTGCATGCGGGGAAGACGCTATTGGGGGTAACGGTGGTTTCGCAGCTGTCAGACATCGAAGGTGGCATTGACATGGTCGATATTTTTAGACGGTCAGAGACTGTGCCAGAAATCGTTGACGAGGCATTACAGGTGTTTCCTGATCTGGCGACGATCTGGATGCAAATCGGGGTGCAGCATCTTGAAGCTGCCGAAAAAGCGGAAGCAAAGGGCGTGACCGTTATTCAAAACAGATGCCCAAAGATTGAATATCAGCGCCTTTTCGGCGAATTGCGCATGGGAGGCTTTGCAACGGGAATAATCTCTAGCAAGCTTTGACCCCAGTTTGCTACGCATCACGAAATATACTGTGGTAAACGCGCCCCATGTTAGCGGGCGGCTTTTTCAGCGAGGCCACTTTGCGCCTGTCGGCGGCTCAGTTCATCCAGTACATCTGACAGCGCGACGTCGCGGGATGCGAGCATGACAAGCAGGTGGTACAGCACATCTGCGGCTTCCGATGTAAGACCAGCTTTATCGTCCTTCACGGCCTCAATGATCGCTTCGACCGCTTCTTCACCGAATTTTTCGGCGCATTTTTCGGGACCTTTTGCCAAAAGCTGCGCCGTCCAACTGCTTGATGGATCGGCATTTTTTCTTGATTGGATTGTTTCAAATAGATCGTCGAGCGTCATGAGAGCCTCATTGGGATACCGGCATCAGCCATGTGTTGTTTCGCCTGAGCGACCGTAAATTCGCCGAAGTGAAAGATCGAGGCTGCGAGCACCGCTGAAGCGCCGCCCTGAACGACGCCATCGACAAGATGATCCAGCGTTCCGACACCGCCAGAGGCGATGACAGGCACAGAAACCGCGTCGGAAATCGCGCGCGTTAGCGGAATGTTAAACCCTTGCTTGGTACCGTCACGATCCATGGAGGTAAGCAGAATCTCTCCCGCGCCTTTCTCTGTCACCGTCTTTGCGAATTCGACGGCATCTATGCCCGTGGGTTTGCGGCCACCGTGGGTAAAAATCTCCCATTTCCCGGGGGCGACGGTTTTCGCATCGATGGCACAGACGATGCACTGGCTGCCGAATTGGTCTGCTGCCTGCGCAATAATGTCCGGATTTGCCACCGCGGCAGAGTTGAAGCTGACCTTATCGGCGCCAGCCAAAAGCAGGGCGCGAACATCTGCAACGGTGCGTACACCGCCACCAACAGTAAGCGGGATATAGCAGTGTTCGGCTGTGCGTGTGACCAGGTCGAACATGGTACCACGGTTTTCGTGTGTGGCGTGGATATCAAGAAAACAAAGCTCGTCCGCCCCTGCAGCGTCATATGCGATCGCTGCGTCAACCGGGTCACCGGCATCGCGCAAGCCAACAAAATTAACGCCTTTGACAACGCGACCATCGGCGACATCGAGGCAAGGAATAATACGGGTCTTAAGCATGTCTTCTTTCTCGCGACGGGGCAGCGGAAAAAACCGTTGGAGGGCTGTCTGCCCTCCAAACCACCCGAGGATTTGAAACCATATGGAAACTCAGGCGAGGGCCTTCAAAGCTTCGCTCAGGTCGATCGCGCCATCATAAAGCGCCCGGCCGGAAATGGCACCGGATATCACGCCAGTTTCTTTCAACGCCTCGAGGTCAGCAAGGGAGCTGACGCCCCCGGAGGCGATGACAGGAATATTGACGGCACGCGCCAAAGCGGCGGTGGCGTCAATGTTTGGGCCGCCCATGGCCCCGTCTCGCATGATATCGGTGTAGATCAGCGCCGCGACACCTGCATCTTCGAAAGATTTAGCGAGATCTGTAACCATTACGTCGGTTTCCTCAGCCCATCCCTTGGTTGCCACGCGACCATTTCTGGCGTCAATGCCGACCGCGACCTTGCCAGGAAAAGCTCGCGCTGCTTCACGCACCAAAGCGGGATTTTCGACCGCGACAGTGCCCAGAATGACGCGTGCCAGACCCTTGTCCAGCCAAGCTTCGATCGTCGCCATATCGCGAATGCCGCCTCCCAACTGGGCGGGGACGTTGCAAGACTTCAAAATCGCTTCCACCGGGGCGGCATTGACCGGCGTCCCTGCGAAGGCACCGTTCAAGTCCACCAAGTGAAGCCAAGTGCAGCCCGCATCCACAAACTCACGGGCCTGCGCCGCGGGGTCATCGTTGAAAACAGTGGATTTTTCCATGTCGCCGTGCACAAGACGAACGGCTTGGCCGTCTTTAAGGTCAATAGCGGGGTAGAGGATCATAGTGTTGCCCTTGGCATTGGGGGAGTTGGTTTCAATTGCCACGGCGGGCGGGTTTTTGCAACGCGGCAGAGGTGTCCCCTACGTCAAGCTTGCCTGAATCGTCGTATTCGCTTCAATCTGAGAGCATATCGGGAGGATATATCATGAAAAGAACGATTATTGCGGCCATCGTTGGCATTGGTTTTGCAGGAACAGCCATGGCTGCCGACCCGGCGGTTGGCGTTTGGAAAACGCAACCGGATGACGGGGCTTATGCGCATGTCAAAATGACCCCCTGTGGTGGGGCGATCTGCGGTACGATTCAGCGGACGTTCAACGCGTCGGGCGAATATAAGTCCGAAAATATCGGAAAGCAGTTGGTCATCGACATGAAACCTGACGGGAGCGGCAAATATGCAGGTAAGGTTTGGCGACCTTCAAACAACAAAATCTACATCGGCAAGATGACCGTTGCCGGTAACAGCCTGAAACTGTCGGGCTGTGTCGCGGGCGGGTTGCTGTGTTCAAAGCAGGACTGGCAGCGGGTCCAGTAAGCTTCATTTCCATCCCAAATGAGTGGGATTTGCGCGAATCGGGACGCGGGTGTAGAATATGCCCGCGCCTTGGTTTTTTGGTGCGTTGCTAAAAAGCTGTAAGGCATGTGTCGCTTGGGGGAGTGATACGATGTTTTTAACAAAATATATTTTCTATGCTGCTATTTTTGCAGCTTCTTCGACGACTGTATTTGCTGATGTAGTTGAAGGTGTCTGGAAATCTGCGCCGGATGTTAACGGATTGGTTGTTCACGTACGGGCGAAGCCCTGCGGGCCTGCGTTATGCGGCACCGTCGAGCGTGCCAAGGATCGGCGTGGATATGACAAACGCTCTACAGCGGTTGGCAAACGGGTCTTCTGGGATATGAAGCCGCAACCTGACGGGAGCTATGTCGGCACGTTGCTGGAGCCTTCTGCGTCAAAAAAGCATAAGGCGAAGATGTTGGTCGACGGAAATGCGATGCGGTTACAGACCTGCACAGGAAATGCTTGCGACGAAATGATCTGGACCCGCCTTCGGTAGAAGGCGGTGCCCGGTTCAGGGGCGCCAGTTCAGAAAGTTCGCAATCATACGAAGGCCGGTTGTCTGGCTTTTTTCCGGGTGGAATTGCATGCCGATCATGGTGTCACGGCCGATAACAGCAGTGACGTCACCAGCATAATCGACATGCGCCAACCGCTCGGTCTCATCGTGTACATCCATATGGTAACTATGGACAAAATACGTGTGATCCCCGGTTTCGATTCCGTCAAAAACGGGGTGAGGGTGGTCTAAGACAAGGTCGTTCCATCCCATATGCGGTACTTTTAAGGATGGGTCGCGTGGCGTGATCTTGGTCACGTCGCCGCTGATCCAGCCCAGGCCCGCTGTATCTTCATACTCGCGCCCCATGGATGCCATCAACTGCATGCCCACACAGATCCCGAGGAAGGGGCGGCCCTTGTCGACGGCGGATTCAACCATTGCGGCATATATGCCGCTTTGACCTTTCAGCGCGGCCATGCAGGAGGGGAATGCGCCGTCGCCGGGCAGGACAAGGCGGTCGGCGCGCGCCACGACATCGGCGTCAGCGGTGACCACCACATCGCCAGCATTACACTCACGCGCCATCCGTTCGAACGCCTTATGCGCCGAATGAAGGTTGCCCGATTCGTAATCGATAATCGCAGTTAACATCGTTACAGCGCACCCTTGGTCGAGGGGATATCAGAAGATTTCCGAGGGTCGGTTTCTACCGCTTCGCGCAGGGCGCGGGCGACAGACTTAAAGACGGCCTCGGCGATGTGGTGGCTGTTCAGGCCATGCAGCATATCAATGTGCAAGGTGATCCCGCCATGCGTGCTGAGCGCCTGGAAAAACTCCCGTACCAATTCGCTGTCGAAATTCCCGATTTTTGCAGTCGGTAGGTTCACATTCCAGATCAAGAAAGGCCGCGCCGAAAGATCAAGCGCGGTACGCACCAAGGCATCGTCCATTGGGAGCAGGCACGCGCCGTATCGGCGAATGCCGCGTTTGTCGCCCAATGCGGTGCTTAGCGCTTGGCCCAGCGTGATCCCAACGTCCTCGACGGTGTGGTGATCATCAATGTGAAGGTCGCCGTTTGCGCTGATTTTCATATCGATCAGCGAATGACGCGCCAATTGATCCAGCATGTGATCGAAGAACCCGATGCCCGTGTGGTTGGCGTAGGACCCTGTCCCGTCGAGGTTGATTTCGACGCTGATCTCGGTCTCTGCGGTCGAACGATTGATGGTGGTCTGGCGCATATGAATATCTCCGTCTTTCGGGCTCTTATAGCAGGGCAGGCCGTCGCGCCAAGACAAAGCGTTTCGCTGCCGATCGGTCCCAATCAGCGATTGCGGCTGTTGCCCCCTTATGTCAGCTTGGACGTGTTGTAACCAGCCTAAGGCCTGTCCATGTCTACCTGCGTTTTTATCCAGATCCGGTGCCGGCCCGGCAGTACGTATCGCGTTGCCGAAGAGGTCGCGCTGCGGGAAATACACTCCGAGCTGTATTCAACCTCTGGTGATTACGATCTTTTGATGAAGCTCTATATTCCTTCGGGAAAAGATATTGGCGTTTACATCAACGATAACCTTCTGGACATCGAAGGGATTGAACGTTCGCTTACAACGATGACGTTCAAAGCGTTTTGAGGCTCCTGCTTTCTGCGCTTCTTTGCGGATCTGTTCTTTGGGGGCCAGCGCATGCGCTTACCTATGAAGGGGAAGAGGCCGCGGCGCTGCGCTGCGCCAATATGATCGCCTATACGGCGATAACACTGGCGCGTGCGGACATGATCGGTGAGGATGAAAAGACCATCATGCTGGGCGTAACGGTCCTGATCCTAGAACGCCACGTGAGCGGCACGCGGGCGCAAAAGAAATCGGCCATGGGTAAAATGCGCGACCGCCGCTCGATCGATCAGACGCTAGAGGATTACCGCAAACATGCGGCGCAGTGTCTGGTGCAATTCCCGATCAACTAGGATCAGGCGGCGGCGCATTTGCTCGCATAGCGCATTTCAGCCCGCGATAGCGCCCTTTCAAAGGTCTTTTTCACCCGTTGGGTCCGGTTCGCATTCGGCGCTATGGGCGTGCCGACTGACAGGCTGATGCTCTCTTGCTTCAGATCATCGCTTAGCAAGTTCAGCGCATCCAGCTTGGCCTGTAGGCCAGCCTCCATCCGGTCCCATTCGGGCAGGTTCGGGTCGCGCGTGATACACAGGAAGGCACCGTTGCCTTCGTAGGACATCAGCAGATGGGGGCAAGTGATGAGGTCGGTCAGGGTTTCTGCCACGCTGGTAAGGAGGTGAAGAAAACCCTGTTGTGACGTTTGTTCGAAAATACGTTCCGCATCATCAATCGACACGCCGAAAACCTGATAGTTGTCCAGTTCGCTCCGATCGAGCTGCGTGATGTAGTTTCCAAGGGAGAATGACAGGATCAGCCTGCCGACATTCGCCAAAAAGACCTTATCGGTCAGTGTGATATCTTCAGCTACCTGTGTGCCTTCTTTGGACAGGTCGCTCGCGTCGATGCGTTTGATGGTCTTGGACGACACCAACAGGCGTTCGGCCACGCGAATGCGGTTGTAGATGTCCTTCAGGTTAAATGGCTTGGCGATGTAGTCATTCGCACCGGCGGCAAACGCTTTCTCGATAGAGATCGAATCTGTCTTCGCCGTCAGCATCAATATCGGTTTGTCCTCATACCCGTGGACAGTGCGAATTCTTCGGCAAAGCTCGATCCCGTCCATCTCCGGCATATCGACGTCCAGCAGCATGCAATCGAATGGCACCTTCTGAGCTTTGATCATGTCGAGAGCAGCCGGACCCGAAGGGGCAGTGTGCAGATCGTTCAGGTCTGCCTGTTCAAACATCGCGGGAAGGAGTTCTAGAATGAATGGATCATCGTCGACTGCTAGAATTTTCAATGTGGTCTCCTTCCAAGATTTGCTTCGGGGCTCCGAGGCAACCTATGTCGAACTCCCTAAACGATAGTGAACAAAACCGGCAACAATATGACTTTTTAAAAAATTCACCCTGTGCGGGAACTATGGGCATTTGTGGCACGAAGGTGAATAGATAAACGTTAACGTCGGAAAACTTCATGGCGCTGATGCCGTAAAATCGGCATAATTTTCGTCTATTCGTCGCGAATACGCCTAGCTCAACGGATCCATGTAATGAAAACCACTGTTCTAACGATTTCCCTCGCCGCTGCCGTTCTTGTTTCAGGATGTGCTGTGCCCACTGCCGATCGCGTTGCCCAATTCGGCCCTTCGTCCGGCACGCTAAGCTTCAAAGAAAACCGTGAGAACGACGCCGGTATGGTGGAGCAAACCGCCGCGCTTGACGCGTTGATGCGCGATATTGTCCGCAACTCCACAATCAAGCATGCCGCGGTTGGTGCCGCGGTGGGGTGCGGTATCTCGGTGCTTGCCGCATCCGATGCCTCGGGCTGCCTGCGAGCCGCTGCGGCCGGTGGCGTTGTTGGTGCGGTGAGTGGGAATCTCGCTGGAAAACGAGAAGTCGCCCAACGGATGGAGCTGGTTTCCGCGAATGACCTCGTGCGCAGTATCCGCAAGTCCAATGACCAGCTGGATGATATCACGACACATCTTCCCCAGATGCTCGCACAGCAGCAAGAAGATGTGGCGACGTTGAATCAGCTCAAGGCCTCAGGGGCGATTTCGGAGGATGCTTATGACGCGCAGCTTGCCGATATACGCACCAGCCGCGCAGAGGTCGCCGAGGCGTTGGTTCTGTCGGCCGACCAGGCGAAGCTGGCGCAGAACAACTTGGCCGAAGCGGCCGATCAGGGTCAAACCGGTTTGGAGTGGCACATTCGCGCCATCGAACAGATGGAACGTGAAACCCTATCAGCACGATCGACGATATCTCTTCTTTGAGCAGACAATAATTGCGTCACCGGCGTTTGCTGTATGGCGGTCGTGTTCATAGTGCCATCATTCGAACAGGTATAAGCCGACGCAGGCGGGTGCTTTCAGCGCCCGCTTTTTTTCTTTTGATCACAGCGGTATTTGACTGACGTTAGGCGTCGGCAATCACGCATTGGGCGCCATATAGAAACGTGGTCTGTGTTTGGCTCTGACGCACGCGGCTGGGGCGTATGATCCAACTCCTCAGCGATGATCCACAAGGACAGGCAGAGCGCGTAGAGCCTCGCGAATATCCACTTGCCCCAGCTTCGTTGGTGCAGGCCTGAGACACCTCAGGTGCTCTCGTAGCAACGGGGGAGGGGAATCGGGCCTGTTGTGCAGCTGCCCTCAGAGAGAGGCCTAGGGGACCCTTGTAGGCCGCAGAGTGAGGGCATTCAGCGGTGAAAGCTTTGTCACGTGCCGCTTGGGCGTATCATTGTGGCGACAGTATATTTTGCGCCGCAGCCGTGCCTGCTTCATCCCTGATCAGAGTGCTAGACTGGGCATAAACGCACGGATCGTTGTCCGAACTGGTAAGTGTGCTGGTCCTTTGCAGGCCTGTGAACAGCTGCATTGTTACAGGAGCCCGGAACAGCAAAAGGCCACCCGAAGGTGGCCTTGCTGTCCTGCTGGGTAAGCAGAGAACCAGTTGGAGCGGGCGAGGCGATTCGAACGCCCGACCCTAACCTTGGCAAGGTTATGCTCTACCCCTGAGCTACGCCCGCATCCTCTGGTAGGGCGTGGAATACCCATAGCGGCGGTGAGCCGCAAGAGGAAAAATAACATTTTTCGAAATTAATTTCAGACAATTTTGGGAAGCCCTTATTTTACGGGGGGACGCGGTAAGATTTTGGCTAACCGCCGATAAACATTCGTCTTTATGAAACTGTACCGAGAGCCCGGTTAGAACGAAAAAAGGCCCCAACCGCCGTTGGAGCCTCTCATTTCAATGGTGTGCTAGCTTAGTGGCTAGGCTGTTTGTCCCATTCTTCCTGCTTGGGAAGAATTTCGAACGTATGCTCTGGTGGGGGGCTTGCCAGCGTCCATTCCAGAGTGTCCGCATATTCGTTCCAAGGGTTCGCAGCTGGGCTGCGGGCCCCACGTGTCAACGTGTAGAACATAACACCGAAGAAGAAGATAAAGGACGCAAAGCTGAGGAACGCGCCGATCGACGACCACAGGTTCCAATATGCAAACGCATCAGGGTAATCGATATAGCGACGTGGCATGCCCTGACGGCCCAGGAAGTGCTGTGGAAAGAACGTCAGGTTCGCGCCAATGAACATCGCCCAGAAGTGCAGCTTGCCAGCCCATTCGGGATACATGCGGCCCGTGAACTTTGGCAGGTAGAAATAGATACCGGCGAAGATCGCGAAGACGGCACCAAGGCTCATCACATAGTGGAAGTGCGCAACCACATAGTATGTGTCGTGGTAGTAGCGGTCCACAGCTGCCTGCGAGAGAACGATACCTGTCACACCGCCAACGGTGAAAAGAAACAGGAAGCCGAAGGCCCACAGCATAGGTGTTTTGAATTCAACCGAACCACCCCACATGGTCGCAATCCAGCTGAATACCTTAACGCCCGTCGGCACCGCGATTACCATGGTGGCCAACATGAAGTAAGCTTGTTGGTTCAGAGACATACCAACGGTGTACATGTGGTGCGCCCAAACGACGAAGCCCAATGCGCCAATCGCGATGATCGCCCAAACCATCGGAAGATACCCGAAGATAGGTTTGCGGCTGAAGGTCGCGATGACGTGGCTGATGATGCCGAAGCCTGGAAGAATAATGATATACACTTCGGGGTGACCAAAAAACCACAGAATGTGCTGATACAGAACCGGATCACCACCGCCTGCTGGGTCAAAGAATGCGAATCCGAAGTTGCGATCCATCAAAAGCATGGTGATGGCACCGGCCAAAACGGGCAGGGAAAGAAGGATCAACCAGCTTGTAACAAAGATGGACCAGCTGAACAGCGGCACTTTGAACAACGTCATGCCAGGGGCGCGCATGTTGAGGAATGTTGTGATCATGTTGATCGCACCTAGGATCGACGATGCGCCGGAGACGTGCACAGCGAAAATCGCGAAATCCATCGACATACCGCCTTCACGAACAGAGAGCGGCGGATAGAGAACCCAGCCCACACCTGACCCAAGCTGGCCGCTGCCGCCGGGTGTCAGCACGGAGCAGACTGCAAGCGTTGTGCCGCCGACATACAGCCAGAAAGAGAGGTTGTTCATCCGCGGGAACGCCATGTCAGGCGCGCCAATTTGCAATGGCATCAGATAGTTGCCGAAACCACCGA
This sequence comes from Sulfitobacter sp. G5_S2_6_S6, assembly GCF_054968505.1. Classification (NCBI taxonomy): domain Bacteria; kingdom Pseudomonadati; phylum Pseudomonadota; class Alphaproteobacteria; order Rhodobacterales; family Roseobacteraceae; genus Sulfitobacter; species Sulfitobacter sp. G5_S2_6_S6. Next base: position 293,614 of record NZ_JBQKUI010000001.1, on the reverse strand, counting down.
ACAAAGCGGGGATAACCACGAAGAACATCATCAAGATGCCGTGCGCGGTAATCAGAACGTTCCAAAGGTGGCCGTTTGGCGTACAGGTCGCTGCGCTATCAGCGATAAACCGCGCGCCTTCCATACACATATATTGCACGCCTGGGTGCATAAGCTCCAAGCGCATATATATGGTGAAACATACAGAGATGAAGCCAACGAGGGCCGAAACGATCAGGTACAATAGCCCGATGTCTTTGTGGTTTGTGGACATGAACCAGCGCGTGAAAAATCCGCGCTCGTCGTGATGGTCTTGCCCGTGAATGGCTGCGTCTGCCATGCGGTGCCTCCTGAGATTGGGTTGTCAACTCACGCCCCGACAGGGGGCGCGCATTGAATTAAGGTTCGTTCTAGTGCGGCTTGCCAATATGGGCAATGGCCGCCTTTGACGCAGGGCACGAAAAAAGACAGATCATTTATCAAACTGTGTCGGATGCGCACAGCCTTGTAGTCACGGGGGTAGGAGGTGTCAGAAGTGCTCATCATGCTGGATGACATACGCCTCTAGCGATGAAGAAACCGTAAAGCCGCGGCGGAAATAGCACAGGCGCAGTGAAACGTTTGAGCGGCGAGGTACATTATCCGTCTTTGGGCGCGTATTCAGACAGCGGAGGGAAAACCGTGTCGAACTGCGCTTTCAGGGCGATATCAACGTCTTCCATCGTAACTGGCAGGCCAAGGTCTACCAAAGACGTAACGCCATGTTCTTGGATCCCACAGGGGACGATCCCGGAAAAATGCTCAAGATTTGGATCAACATTTATGCTGATTCCGTGAAAGCTGACCCATTTTCTAAGCCGGATACCGATCGCCGCGATTTTATCTTCGCGAATGCCGCCCTGCGCCGTGAGAGGTTTCTCGGGACGTTCCACCCAGACGCCGACGCGCCCCTCCTTGATCTCGCCTTTGATGGTAAAGCATGCAAGTGTCGCGATCACCCAATGTTCAAGGTCTTGAACAAAACGTCTGACATCCCGGCCGCGTTTACCGACGTCCAGCATCACATAAACAACCCGCTGCCCCGGCCCATGGTATGTGTACTGTCCGCCGCGGCGCGTTTCATATACCGGAAACCGCGTGGGGTCGGTCAAATCTTCCGACTTTGCTGAGGTGCCGGCAGAATATAGCGGAGCATGCTCTACAAGCCAGACGCATTCATCGGCATTTCCCGCGGCGATAAGGGCCGCGCGTTCCTCCATCCATGCTTCGGCTTCCCGGTAATCGACAAGCCCCTTGGAGGTGATCCATTCAACCATTCTGTGCGCACCGTTGAGCCGAGGTAAACGAAACAGTCATTCCGCGGCGCTTACCTCTTGAATTACTTTTTGGATAATTTGCACATAATTATCGACACCCTGCGCACCGGTCACAAGGTATTTGCCCGCGAAGATCATTGAAGGCACGCCAGAAATTCCCTGCGATGTCCAAACCGACTGGCGTTCGCGAACACGTTCTACATGGCTGCCGCTGTCGAGAACGCCCTGCGCAGAACTACGATCCAATCCGACATCTGCAGCGACATCAACGAGGACACTATGGTCTGAAACATCCAATCCCTTCGTAAAATGTGCTTCAAACAACGCAAGCTTAAGTGGGTGCTGCAGGTTCTGATCTTGAGCCCAGTCCAGCAATTGGTGTGCAGCAAAGCTGTTGACGATGCGGCTATCGGCGTTGAAATTGAAGTCGATTCCAAGTTCGGTGCCAAGCTGCACAAGATGCGCACGGTTTTGCGCCGATTGCTCAGGCGATGCACCATATTTTTCGGCAATATGTTCGGTCAGGTTCTGTCCTTCGGGGCCCATTTGGGGGTTGAGCTCGAAAGGGTGCCAGCGGATGAACGCGCCGATATTCAAGGCGGCTAACGCCTGCTCTAGCTGGCGGTACCCGACAATACACCAAGGGCACATCACGTCAGAAACGATGTCGATCTGCACGGCAGGGGGATCTATGGGCGCTTGGGTCATATTGTTCCTCGATTCATATCCTCCTTTAAGTTTACGTCTTCGCACTGTTTTTCAAGCCACCCCGCCCGATTGAATGATAAATCACACGAATCTGAACAACGACTTAATCTGCGCAATTTTGCTCTTCACTTTGTGAAAGAGTTTGTCTAAACGACCCTCACCAACCATGGCGTGCGGTCGTGGCGGAATGGTAGACGCGCAGCGTTGAGGTCGCTGTGGGGTAACACCCGTGAGAGTTCGAGTCTCTCCGACCGCACCACTTGTTGTATCCTTCAAATCATCTTCGAAAGACATGAGGTCCCGGGGCGCGAGCGCCCCGAAGTATCTTTATGCATCAAGCGCTTGGCTCAAGTCGCGTTTTAGATCTTCGATATCTTCAATCCCCACAGATAAACGCAGCAACCCTTCGGGAATTCCGGTGTGGGGTTCGATCGTGTGGCGGTGTTCAACAAGGCTTTCGACCCCGCCCAAAGACGTTGCGCGATGGAAAACTTCCAGCTTACCGACAACCTCCAGCGCCGCTGCGCCGCCACCCTTTACAATGCAAGACAAAAGCGACCCAAATCCTCCTGACATTTGCCGCGTCGCCAAATCGTGGCCCGTATGTGACGCAAGACCCGGATAGAGAACCTCTTCGATTTTCGGGTGATTTTGCAAAAACTTTGCTAATTCCATGGCGTTGAACGACATTTGCTTGGCGCGCAGGGGCAGGGTGCGCATCCCGCGGACCAGTAACCATGCTTCAAACGGGCCGATAACCGCGCCTGCATCATGCCGGTCCGCTTTGATATCTTCCCACACGCGGCCCGTGACGTCATTGGTCGCCAGAACGCCCGCCAATACATCCGAATGTCCATTAATGCCCTTTGTGGCAGAATGCATTACAACGTCGGCACCGTGTTTAAGCGGCTGTTGCAGAATCGGCGTCGCGGCCGTGCTATCCACCACAAGCAGCCCACCCGCGCTATGCACCGCATCAGCCGCAGCTTGGATATCGACCACGCGAAGCCACGGGTTTGATGGCGTTTCGATGAGCGCCAAGGTTGGTCTAAAGCTCTCGCAGGCGGCGGCAAACGCCGCCATGTCAGAGGCTTCGACCTCTCGCAGCTCAATGTCACGCCGGGTGCAGAAATCCCGAATCCACTTGGTGGTGCCCCAGTAAATCTGGCTTTGCACCAGCACGCGCCCGCCATTTGGGACGGTACGGAAGACGGCGGCAAGCGCTGCCATGCCTGACGGGAACAGCAGCGATTCTTTCGCCCCCTCCAGTTGAGAGAGCACTTTTTCTGCAACGCGTACAATATCGCTCTGATCGCGCAGATAGATGTTGTCTGCACGCAGCGGTTGGTATGCTTCATCCCGCAGATAGGTCGTGGCCATAGGCAGCGCCGGGACCACCCCGCCGGTTTGCGCATCAACCGCTCCCGCTGCTTGGGCAGCAATCGTAGCGGGGCTTAAGCGAGACGTATCAGACATTTCTTAGCGATTCCCTAATGGCGTAATATATTCAATTTGCGGCACCTTTGCCTGTCCGAAGGTAAACTGCCAGACCAGAATGGGACAAACCCGCCCCTTCTTCATTTTGCTCTGAAAACTCCCGCCGGAGGCGCCTATGGGCGAGGCAGCAAGCGTCCCTGCCTTGGTGGCGCAAGGGTTCAGACTTGTTCTTTACCCCCCCGCGGTCTATCCCGCGCGTACATCAAAACACCCCAAAACAAAGGTATCACCACATGATTCCCCGTTATTCCCGCCCCGAGATGGTTGCGATCTGGTCCCCCGAAACCAAGTTCCGCATCTGGTACGAGATCGAGGCGCATGCCTGTGACGCCATGGCCGACCTTGGGGTGATCCCGCGCGAGAATGCGGAGGCGGTTTGGAAAGCCAAAGATGTCGAGTTTGATGTCGCGCGGATTGACGAGATTGAAGCCGTTACAAAACATGACGTTATCGCGTTTTTGACCCATTTGGCCGAACATGTAGGGAGCGACGAGGCGCGTTTTGTGCATCAGGGGATGACCTCTTCTGACGTATTGGACACCTGCTTTAACGTGCAATTAACCCGCGCAGCTGATATTCTGATCGAAGACATGGGCTTGCTGCTGGCCGCGCTGAAACGCCGTGCCATGGAACATAAAAATACTGTGCGCGTCGGGCGCAGCCACGGGATCCACGCTGAACCCACAACAATGGGCCTTACCTTTGCGCGCTTTTATGCAGAGATGGACCGCAACCTGACGCGGCTGAAGACAGCACGCTCCGAGATTGCTACGGGTGCGATTTCCGGTGCCGTGGGGACATTTGCGAATATCGATCCGCGGGTCGAGGAACATGTCTGCGAAAAGCTGGGCCTGTCGCCCGAACCCGTGAGCACGCAGATCATCCCCCGAGACCGTCACGCGGCATTCTTCGCAGCGCTTGGTGTGATTGCCAGCTCTATCGAGAACGTTGCGACCGAAGTGCGGCACATGCAACGGACCGAAGTCTTGGAAGGGGCGGAGTTTTTCTCGGCGGGTCAGAAGGGGTCTTCGGCGATGCCGCACAAGAAAAACCCTGTGCTGACCGAGAACCTGACCGGCTTGGCCCGTACAATTCGCATGGCTGTGATTCCAGCGATGGAAAACGTCACCATGTGGCATGAACGCGATATCTCCCACTCCAGCGTTGAGCGTGCGATCGGCCCCGACACCACCATCACCCTTGACTTCGCGCTGCACCGTTTGACCGGCGTCATCGACAATATGCTGATTTATCCTGACAACATGCTCGCAAATATGAACAAGTTTAGCGGTCTTGTGATGTCGCAACGTGTCTTGCTCGCGCTCACTCAGGCCGGCGTGAGCCGCGAAGACAGCTACAAGCTGGTTCAGCGCAACGCCATGAAGGTCTGGGAAGACGGCAAGGATTTCAAGACCGAGCTGCTGGCTGACGAAGAGGTTCTGGCCGCACTAAGTGCAGAAGAGATCGAAGAAAAATTCGATCTGGGCTACCACACCAAACATGTTGATACGATCTTTAAGCGCGTCTTCAAGGACTGATACACGCGCAGGTATTTGGGCTGCATCGCTTGACGGCGGTGCAGCCTTTTTGATTCAAAAACTACGTATTAATGCCCTATCTCGCGCTACATCGAGACGGTAGGTTTGAACCTAGTGCTTTACCTATGGCGTGGATCGTCTAACATCAGCCGTGTATTTAGTTCAGGAGTGTTTGAGTATGCGTGTTGTGTTTGCGTCCATCCTGTCATTGGCTATTCCTTTCGCGGCCTTTGCCGCTGGCTCCAATGATACGTCCCCACCCAAGCCCGTTGTGAAATGCGAAGACGGGCAGGTGTATGACAAGAAGTCAAAGACCTGTATCGATGCAAAGGATAGCCGGTTAACACCGGATGACCTTTATCAAACTGTTCGTGAACTGGCCTATGCAGGGGAATATTCGGATGCGCAGATCGTACTTGCCGCTATGCCTGAGCACGACGATCGTCGCTTGACCTACATGGGGTTCACGACGCGCAAAATGGGCGACCAAGCTGGCGGAATGGCGTTCTATGCGCGTGCGCTGGCAGCCAACCCTGCGAATGTTCTCGCGCGGTCCTATCGCGGGCAAGCTTTGGTAGAACAGGGCGATATCCCCGAAGCTTTGGCCGAACTTCGTGCCATTCGTGCGCATGGCGGGGCAGGGACATGGGCCGAAACCTCCTTGCGGACAGCGATCGCAACCGGTCAAACGTTTAGCTATTAACCAGCCGCTGTTGCATCCGGTGGCGCATTGCCGCCTGGGTGAAACACGCTTGTTGCGCGGGGCCCTGCGCGGTATGAACGGCAGGCCCCGCCCCTTAAGGGCGCTTTTCCTTGCAGGCAGATGCGCATGGCCAGTCCCAAATATCCCAAGAACGTTCGATTTAGCCGACGTGCAGGGCACTACCTGACCAATGCCTTTATCGTCGGCCTTATTCGACTGGCCTTGGTGCTGCCCTATAAAACGCGCATAGCCTTCGTCGGCTGGGTTGTTCAACATGTGATCGGGCCGGTAGCGGGATATCGGGCGCGGGCGCTTGAAAATCTTGCGATGATTTGGCCGCAGATGCCGCAAGAACGGCGCGCAGAAATTGCTTCAAGGTGCCTTAATAACGTGGGGCGCAGCTTTATCGAAAACTATTCGGCGCGCGACTTCCCCAAGCGTATGGCAAAGAATACGCCGACCGGCGCAGGCGTCGCGGCGCTGGAAAAAGCGGCAGAACAAGGCAAACCGGTCATTCTGGTGACGGGCCACTATGGCAACTACGAAGCGATGCGTGCCTGTCTTGTGGCGCGGGGGTATGACATTGGCGGGCTCTACCGCAACATGAAGAACCCCTATTTCAACGCGCACTATGTCCAAACGATGGAGGCTTTCGGCGGCCCTGTCTTCCCGCAAGGCCGACGCGGCACGGCGGGTTTCGTACGGCATCTAAAAGAGGGCGGGCAGCTGGTACTGCTGTTTGATCAACACGTCTTTGGCGCGCCGGCGCTCGATTTCTTGGGGCAACCTGCCAATACAGCGCTTTCTGCCGCCGAGCTGGCACTGCGCTATGATGCGCTGTTGATCCCGTTCTACGGCATTCGACAGGCTGATGGGGTGTCATTCGACACGGTGCTGGAGGCACCTGTGCCACACAGCGATGCTGTCACGATGACCCAGGCTTTGAATGACAGTCTTACCGCACGGGTCAAAGCGGATCCCGAGCAATGGTTCTGGGTCCATCGTCGCTGGCGCATCCACGACAATTAATGCCTAAACATCTAGGTGTTTTGAGTGACTACTTGATCCGCGCCGCTGCCACGATCGGCCCCGCGTTGCTGCGCTGCACCAGCACAACCACCGGCATATCGCCGGTGATGGCGGCAGAGAGTGATAGCGGCGCTTGCCCGTCCCACTGATCAACCGTCTGCCAGCCTTCGACGATGTTATAATTCTCGAACGTGTGGCCCGCGTTTTCGCCGCGTTTGACCTGCGTGACCGCCATCGGGTGATAGCGCAACATGTGCACGTCAAACGGTCCGGCGGCACCCGATACCGTATGCGCGTTGATGCGCAGGGTTTCCCCGTCGCGTGCGATAGATAGGTCGACCTGTGGGGCGTCTTCTTTGTGCTTGTTGATCGCCTCCATCAGCTTCATGGGTTTGGCACCGACCACATCGGACTGGCCGTTGACGATCATCTCGGGCGTGTAAATCGACGTCCGCCCACCGGTCAGCGCGTAGGCGCGCTGGCGTTCGGCGTGCTCAGGCGCACCAAAGGGGTCTTGCCAGCCGATATAGTCCCAATAATCCACATGCAGCGCCAGCGCGATCACGTCGTCCCTTTTGGACAGCTCGGCAAACATCTCGTCAGCAGGAGGGCAGGAAGAGCACCCTTGCGAGGTATAGAGTTCGACGACAACGGGGCGATCCTGAGCAAAGGCGGGCGCTATGGACAGCAGGCCAGCGGCGATCAGGGACGTAAACAGGCGGGGCATCGCAGGGTACTTTCGGTTTGGATGCACAATTCGTAGACTGCACCCGTTGTAATTACCACTCAACCTTTGTTGAGGCGCTGTAACGTCACGGGATTGCGTATGAAATGCCTCAGTCCAGTACACAACGGTATACAAAAGCGCCAGAAGCGCGTGTTTGCAGTTGAAACGACCCGCGCAATAAGGCATTTAGGCCCCAAGTCACCGACCTTTTTTAACCCATAAAGGGAGCCATCCATGACCATCTTCGTTGGCCAGGACACCGCCAAAACCCGCAAAACTCTATCTTCGGGCAGCCAATCCATCGCTTATTATTCGATTCCTGCAGCGCAGGAAGCCGGTCTGGGTGATTTCTCCAATTTGCCAGCCGCGCTTAAGGTGGTGCTCGAGAACATGCTGCGTTTCGAAGATGGCAAAACTGTCACCGTCGATGACATCAAGGCCTTCGCCGAATGGGGTGCCAAGGGCGGCCAGAACCCGCGCGAGATCGCTTACCGTCCCGCACGCGTGTTGATGCAGGATTTCACCGGCGTTCCCGCAGTTGTCGACCTCGCGGCGATGCGCGACGGGCTGGTTGCCTTGGGTGGCGATGCCGACAAGATTAACCCGCTGAACCCTGTTGATCTTGTCATCGACCACTCGGTCATGATCGACGAGTTCGGCAACCCGCGCGCGTTCCAGATGAACGTTGACCGCGAATACGAGCGCAACATCGAACGCTATACCTTCCTGAAATGGGGTCAGAAGGCGTTTAACAACTTCCGCGTTGTACCCCCCGGCACCGGCATCTGCCACCAGGTGAACCTTGAATATCTGGCGCAGACCGTTTGGACCGACAAAGACCAAGACGGCGTCGAAGTCGCATATCCTGACACGCTCGTCGGGACCGACAGCCACACCACAATGGTAAACGGCATGGCCGTTCTGGGCTGGGGCGTTGGCGGGATCGAGGCCGAAGCCGCGATGCTGGGTCAGCCGATTTCGATGTTGATCCCCGAGGTGATCGGCTTTGAGCTGACGGGTGCCATGATGGAAGGCACCACCGGGACCGATCTGGTGCTGAAGGTGGTCGAAATGCTGCGCGAGAAGGGCGTGGTTGGTAAATTCGTTGAATTCTATGGTGCTGGCCTTGATAGCCTGCCCCTGGCGGACCGCGCGACAATCGCCAACATGGCCCCCGAATACGGTGCGACCTGTGGCTTCTTCCCGATCGATGCCGAAACCCTGCGTTACATGCGCACCACCGGCCGTGATGAAGACCGCATCGCGCTGGTCGAAGCCTATGCCAAGGAAAACGGCATGTGGCGCGGCGATGACTATGCGCCGGTTTACACCGACACACTGTCGCTCGACATGGGCACCATCGTGCCTGCGATCTCGGGTCCGAAGCGTCCGCAAGACTACATTGCACTGACCTCGGCACACACTGCATTTGCAGAATACGTGAAAGGCGTGCGCGAAGGTAAAGATACCACAGCCAACGCCGAAGTCCGTTGGGAAGGTGAGGGCGGTCAGCCCGAGCCTCAAGACATCCCCGGCGACGAGGGCAACCACAAGCGTGGCTACGTCCAGACCGAAGATGGCAACTACCAGCTGCATGACGGGTCTATCGTGATTGCGTCGATCACATCGTGCACCAACACGTCCAACCCCTATGTGATGATCGGTGCCGGTCTGGTTGCACGCAAGGCACGCGCCTTGGGCCTGACACGCAAGCCTTGGGTCAAGACGTCGCTCGCGCCCGGTAGCCAGGTTGTGTCCGCCTATCTTGAGGCCGCAAACCTGCAAGAGGATCTGGACGCCATCGGCTTCAACCTCGTCGGGTATGGCTGCACCACCTGTATCGGTAACTCCGGCCCGCTCGAAGCACCGATCAGCAAGGCGATCAACGACTACGACCTGATCGGGACATCGATCCTCTCGGGTAACCGGAACTTTGAAGGGCGGATTTCGCCTGACGTGCGCGCCAACTATCTGGCGTCGCCTCCCTTGGTCGTGGCATACGCGCTGGTCGGTGACATGAACGTCGATCTGGCCAACAGCCCGCTGGGTCAGGACAAGGACGGCAACGACGTCTATCTGAAAGACATCTGGCCAACATCCAAGGAAGTCGCTGATCTGGTCGAGCAGACCGTGACCCGCGAAGCCTTCCAGGAAAAATATGCCGACGTCTTCAAGGGCGACGAAAAGTGGCAGTCCGTCGAAACCACCGACGCCAAAACCTATGACTGGCCACCAACCTCGACCTATGTGCAGAACCCGCCCTACTTCCAAGGCATGTCGCCAGAGCCGGGTGTGATCACCAACATCGAGAACGCCAAAGTGCTTGCCGTTCTGGGTGACATGATCACGACCGACCACATCTCGCCTGCCGGTTCCTTCAAGGAAACCACGCCAGCGGGTCAGTATCTGGTGGAACGTCAGGTGCCTGTGCGTGAATTCAACTCGTACGGTAGCCGTCGTGGTAACCACGAGGTCATGATGCGCGGCACTTTCGCCAACATCCGTATCAAGAACGAAATGCTGGACGGTGTTGAGGGCGGCTATACCAAAGGCCCCGATGGCGAACAGACCTCGATCTTTGACGCGGCTATGGCGCATCAGGAAAACGGCACGCCGCTGGTCATCTTCGGTGGTGAACAATACGGCGCGGGTTCGTCCCGTGACTGGGCGGCCAAAGGCACGGCGTTGCTGGGCGTCAAGGCGGTCATCGCCGAGAACTTTGAACGTATCCACCGCTCCAACCTGGTTGGCATGGGGGTTATCCCGTTCGAGTTCACCAACGGCGACACCCGCAAGAGCCTGGGCCTGACCGGCGAGGAAACCGTTTCGATCAGCGGTCTGGACACCATCAAGCCGCTGCAAGAAGTGCCCTGCACGATCACAATGGCAGATGGCTCGGTCAAAGAGATCATGATCAAATGCCGGATCGATACCGCGATCGAGATTGAATACATCGAACACGGTGGCGTTCTGCACTACGTGCTGCGCAACCTCGCGAAATCCGCCTAACCACCGGCCACTGGCCGTTTCGCACGGCCTTGAAAAGAACGCCCGTCAGGTTCCCCCTGGCGGGCGTTTTGCATACGCGTCCCCATTTTCACGGCAAACTTCCGCCTGCTTGCGTAAAATGACATAACCGGATGTGTTTTGCGGTTCACAATCGCGATTTTGGCCAACAGACTGTTTGCCGATGGCAGGCGCTTTCCGCTATGCACAAGGGAATAATAAACAAGTTTGCTGACGTTGCGGTCGCGCGCTCTATGTCTCACCCAACGGCACGTCGTTCTATGAGTACAGGGAGCACCGCATGGGGCATTTTCAATCAGACAGTTTTGCAAAGTTCTTGCGGGCGTCTACGGCCGCGGCAGCTTTGGTCTGGGGAGGATGCACGGCGGGTCTAGCGGCGACGCTCGACATCACCGGCATCGATAAGGACTCCGATCTATACGAGACGGTGCTCGGCGGATCGCTTCTGCGCGAACAAACGGACGAAGATGCAGACCCCACCACGCAAGAGCTTTTGGCCGCCGCGCAGGCCGATTATGCCCGCCTTCTGGCCGTGCTCTATGACGAAGGGTATTTTGCTGCCGTCATCAAGATTACCATCGACGGTGTAGACGCCTCTGCCATCGCGCCGGTCGCCCCGCCGCGCCAGATCAACCGCGCTGTGATCGACATCGAAACCGGTCGCAAGTTCAGCTTTTCCAAGGCCGAAATCGCCCCAGTCGCCCCCGAAACCGAGCTGCCTGATGAATTCGCCGCAGGTGAAACCGCAAGTCTCGGCGTCATGAAAGAGGCCGTCGCCGCCGGTATCGAAGGCTGGCGCGATCAGGGCCACGCCAAAGCCGAACTGGCCGACCAGCAGCTGACCGCCCGCGTGCCCGATGCCACGCTGGCGGCAACCCTGCGTCTGCGCCCGGGACCGCGCCTGCGTTTCGGAGAGTTGACGGTAAAGGGAAAAAGCGATGTGCGCCTGCGCCGGATCGTCAAAATCGCCGGCCTGCCCACCGGAGAGGTCTATTCACAAGAGCAACTTGATCTGGCCGCCACACGGTTGCGGCGCACGGGCGCATTCAGCTCTGTCGCGATGATCGAGGCCGAACAGATCACCGCGCCCGATGTTCTGCCGATTACAGCGCAGATCACCGACGCGCCCAAGCGACGCTTTGGTTTCGGCGGGGAACTGTCGTCGCTTGAAGGGCTTAGCGTCAGCACCTACTGGCTGCACCGTAACCTGCTGGGCGGGGCCGAAAGCCTACGTGTCGAAGGGGAGGTGTCGGGGATCGGCGGCGATTCCGGCGGCACGGATTATCGCCTTGGCACCCGTTTTGAACGCCCTGCGACCTTTAATGCCGACACGAATTTCTACGCGCTGGCCGAGATCGAACAGCTTGACGAGGTGAACTATTTCTCGCGTCAGCTCGACCTTGAGGCCGGGATCGAACGCATCGCCAGCGAGGAACGGACCTATACGCTTGGCGTCGGTTTGCGTACCGCTGAAACCCGCGACGCTTTTGGCGAGAACAAATATACGTTGCTGACGCTGCCCCTAAGCGCGGAACATGATTACCGCGACAATCGGCTTGATGCGAAAGATGGCTACTACGCCAAGGCCAGCGTGACGCCTTTTGTGGCGCTGTCGGGGTCGGATAACGGCGTGCGCACCTACATCGACGTGCGCGGCTATAAAACCTTTGGCACCACGCGGCCCGTGACCTTTGCCCTGCGGGGACAGCTCGGGTCGGTCTATGGCCCGACACTGGCTGAATCGCCCGCGGACTATCTGTTCTATTCCGGCGGCGGCGGCACCGTGCGCGGGCAACCCTACCAATCGCTTGGCGTTGATCTGGCCAGTGGCGATACAGTAGGCGGTCGCAGCTTTGCTGGCCTGTCCGCAGAGGCGCGTTGGCAGGTACGCGACAAGATCGGCGTCGTGGCCTTTGCCGACGCGGGCTACATCGGTGCCGAGGAATTCTACGACGGGTCAGGCACTTGGCAGTCAGGTGCAGGGCTTGGTCTGCGCTATGCCACGGGCATCGGCCCCATCCGCGTGGACCTCGCGGTGCCTGTGTCAGGCCCCGAAACAGATGAGAATTTTCAAGTTTATATCGGTATTGGACAATCGTTTTGATCCACTTCATGCGCAGCTTTCTGGTTTTCGCCCTGATCTTTGTCGGCTCTGTCGCTTCGGCCCAAGAGGATGACAAAGGCTTCCTGACCCGCACGATCCAAGACGCTCTCAGCGGCGCGGGCCGCACGGTCAGTATTGACGGTTTCGCTGGTGCGCTCAGCTCGCGCGCGCGGTTCGACCGGATGACCATCGCCGACGATCAAGGGGTCTGGCTGACGCTGGAAGAGGTGGAGTTGGACTGGAACCGCTCCGCACTGTTGCGCGGCCGGCTGGAGGTGCAGGCCCTGACCGCAAAGCGGCTGAGCGTTCCGCGATTGCCCGTGGCGCAGGAAGAAACGCTCCCCGATCCCGAGGCGAAACCCTTTACCTTTCCGGCGATCCCCGATCTGCCCGTCGCCATCGACGTGGCTGACTTTTCGGTCGACGAGATCAATCTGGGCGCGCCAATTCTGGGCGAAGCGGCCACACTGACGGTTCAAGCCACGGCGCTGTTGAATGACGACACGGCGACGGTCGATATTCTGGCCGCGCGCACCGATGGCAAGAAGGGCGAGTTCAAAATCACCGCTGATCTGGACCGCAATGACAGCCTGCTGGACATGGCTGTAACGCTTTCAGAGGAAGCCAAGGGCATCATCTCGCGCACGCTTAAACTGCCTGATGAGCCCTCTGTCGATCTGGTGATTGCGGGGCAGGGGCCGCTTTCGGATTTTGCGACAGATATCAACCTTTCGACCGACGGGGAACAACGGCTTGCCGGTCAGGTTATCGTTGCCGCCCAAGGCGATAGCGCCGCACCTGACCGCCGTATTCAGGCCGATCTGAACGGCGACGTGACCGCGCTGATCCTGTCGCAATACCGCGAATTTTTTGGCCCCGATGTCGCGCTGACCGTGGATGCTTTGGTACAGGCTGAAGGCGGTGTCGAGGTCAGCGATTTCGCCCTCAAGGCGCAATCCGCGGAGCTGCAGGGCGAGGTCACGCTGAACAGCGACAACTGGCCCAGCCTGATCGACATCACGGGCACTGTCGCCAGCGCCGATGGCAGTCGCGTTTTGCTGCCAGTGGCCGGGGGCGATACTTACGTGCGGCGCGTCGGGCTTGATGTGAACTATAACGCGCAAGATGGCGACTCGATTGACGCGACGTTCGACGTGACCGAACTGGCCACAGACGCGCTGGCGATTGACGCGACACAACTGAAGTTGAACGGGACGTTGCAAGGTGCGGCAGGGTCGGTCGGCGAATTCATGGGCGATCTGGCATTCTCGGCTGACGGGCTGACGCTGACCAACGCCGCGGTTTCCGAAGCGGTCGGCCAGTCCATCAAGGGGCGTACAACCATCGCCTATACCGAAGGCACACCGGTTCAGATCACGGGGCTTGATCTTTCTGGCGCGGATTATGGTCTGACCGGTGATGTCACGATTAGCGGGCCAGCCGATAGCTTTCTTACCCAGTTGAAAGCCCGCCTTGAAGCCACCGACATCAGCCGCTTTTCCGCTCTTGCCGGACGCGAGATGGACGGGGCCGCGAATGTAGAGATCGCGGGGCAGATCACGCCACTGGACGGGACGTTCGACCTGAATATCTCTGGCCTGACGCAGGATTTGAAAGTGGGGATCGAACAGGCGGACGCATTGCTGGCTGGCGACACGACGCTAAGCCTTGGCGCATCGCGTGACGAGACGGGCACCTTCGTGCGTGACGTGCTGCTGGAAAACGACGCATTGACCGCCAGCGGTGGCGTCGAGCTGCGCAGCAATAATTCGCAAGCGCGATTTGATGCAAAACTGAACGATATCGAGACTGTGCTGCCGCAATATTCCGGTCCCATCACGATCAAGGCCGAGGCCGAGCAGGACACCCGTGGCTGGACTGTCGATGCCGTGACGGACGGCCCCTACGGTGCCGCGCTGACCGCCAAAGGGCTGGCAACGGGCGAGAATGCGGTGCTCAACTTCACGGCCGATGTGCCCGAACTGCGTGACTTTGTGCCCGACGCGCCGGTCGAGGGCCCTATCGCGTTGGATGGCGTGCTCCGCCAGACGCCGGACGGGTGGCAGGTCGACACCAAAGCCTCCGCCCCCGAAGATGTGACCGCCTCGGTCCAGGGGCTGCTGACGCCGCTGGATCTGGACTTTAGCGCCTCGATCCCGCGGGTAGAGGCTTTTGCACCTCAGGTGACCGGCGCGGTAGAGGCGTCGGGCAACCTCAAGCAGTTGGAAGAAGGGTTCCAGATCGACGCGAAAGCCAGTGGCCCCTACGCCGCGCAGGTTGCCGTTCAGGGGATGTTAACACCTATGGTCGATATCTCTTTCGACGCATCGGTCCCGAATCTTCAGGAGGTGGTGCCGCAGGTGAACGGGCCACTTGCGGCGACAGGGACCGTGCGTCAGACGGAAAAGGGGTTCTTCGTCGATACCAACGCGACAGGCCCATATGGCGCGCGCGCGATGGTGGAAGGTTTGGCCACAGGCCCCGATATGTCGCTGACGTTTGACGTGTCGGTGCCAAATGTGCAGCCGCTGGTGCCGGGCGTGTCCGGCCCGCTGGCGGCAAAAGGATCGGTGCGGCAAACGCCCGCCGGCATCGCCGTAGATACAAACGCGACGGGCCCCTATGCGGCCCGGGCGTCTGTGCAGGGGGTTGTCACGGGGGATGCGCCCGCGCTGAATTATGATGTCACGATCCCCAATCTGGGGGCCGTGGTGCCAAAACTGTCCGGCCCGCTGAATGTGACCGGTACCGCACAGCAGGAAAGCGCTGGCTGGCGGGTCAATACGAACGCCACCGGACCAGCGGGCACCCGTGCCACGATCGCGGGGCTTGTGGGCAGCGATGGCAATCTGAACCTTGACGTGAACGGGAACGCGCCATTGGGGCTGTCCGCCCCGTTCATTGCGCCGCGGAGCTTGCAAGGTCAGGCACGGTTCGATTTGACGGTGAACGGGCCGCCGGCACTTGGGTCGGTCAACGGGAGCATTCAAACCTCTAACGCGTCGCTGTCCGCCCCCAACCTTCGGGTGACACTTCAGGACATCGCAGCGGATATCCGGCTGGCCAATAATCGCGCGCAAATCGACCTATCTGCGCGCAGCGCGGACGGGGGGCAGATCAAGGCGGGCGGGGCGGTGACCCTGACCGGATCACTGCCCGCCGATATCCAGATCGGATTGAACAACCTCGTGCTGATCGATCCATCGCTGTATCGCACGTCGCTTGATGGCAACCTGCGTCTTGCGGGACCGCTTTCGGGGGGGGCGAATATCAGCGGTCAGATCGACGTGGGCGAGACCGAGGTAAGCGTGCCGTCAACCGGTATGACCAGCATCGGTGATATTCCACAGATCGATTTCATCGGCGCGCCAGCAGATGTTGTGGCGACCCGTCGCAAGGCCGGTTTGACCGGTGCCGACGCGGGCACGGATCCCGCGGCAAGTGGCGACAGCGGGCCGGGGTTTGGCCTGAACGTCCGCATCAATGCGCCACGGCGGATTTTCGTGCGCGGCCGTGGTCTGGATGCGGAACTGGGCGGTAGCCTGTTGCTGACGGGATCGACCAATCGCATCATCTCGGCCGGTCGCTTCGACCTGATCCGTGGTCGTCTGGATATTCTTGGCAAACGGTTCGAGCTGGACGAAGGGGCCGTGCGCTTCCAAGGCGATCTGGTACCCTACCTGAGGTTTGTAACCTCGACGACCACCAACACAGGCGAGGTTCGTATCGTGATCGAGGGCAAAGCCACATCGCCCGAGGTTTCCTTTGAATCGACACCCGATGCACCGCAGGACGAGGTGCTGGCACAGCTTCTGTTTGGGCGAAACATCTCTGAAATCTCGGCGTTTCAGGCGCTGCAACTCGCCAGCGCGGTGGCGACACTTGCCGGACGCGGTGGTGCGGGGGTGATCTCTAACCTGCGCACAGGGTTCGGGCTGGACGATCTGGATGTGACCACCACCGACAGCGGTGCCACGGCTGTCCGCGCGGGTAAATACATTTCTGAGAATGTCTACACCGATGTGACCGCCGCCTCTGACGGGACAGCGGATGTGTCTATCAACCTTGATCTGACCAAGAATCTGACGGCGAAAGGGACGGTCGGGTCCGATGGGAACACCGGGATCGGTATCTTCTTCGAGAAGGATTATTGATCCGCCATTGAGCGCTTTGTTCTGCGGTTCAGCTAGGATGGGGGCCAGCCCCCGTCCCGGCGATGCCGGGACACCCCCGGGATTTTGACCATTTGGAACGGCTTACGGGCTATTCCGTCAGCGGTGTAAAACGGCCATAGCGGCCTTGGTCATACATCAGGCCCGCAACGCTGTCATCGGGGTCATAAGCGGCGTGCGTGACCTGCCCGAGGACAATGGAGTGGTCGCCCGCCGGATGCACGCCGTAGGTGTCACAGTGGAAGCTGGCGAGGCAGCCTGCCAGTGTCGGCGCGCCATTGGGGCCAATCGTCCAGTCGAATTGGTCAAACGCGTCGCCAGAGACAGCAAAGGCATCTGCCAGCGCCCGCTGACCGCTACCCAGAATATGCACAGCGAACTGCGCCGCGTTGGTAAATGCGTCATGACGTTTGGAACTGAGCGCAGGGGACCACTGCACCAAGGGCGGGTCCAGCGAAACCGAGGAAAAGGAGTTCGCGGTCATCCCCAATGGGCCATTCGCGGTCTGCACCGTCACAATCGTGACCCCTGTGCCAAAACGGCCAAAGGCGCGGCGTAGCTCGACTGTGGCGTCGGGCAGCGGGATGAAGTGGTGCAAAGGATCAGCCATGCCGCAGCGGTGCCACGGGGAGCCGGATTTGTCCAGACAGCAAACCCCGGCCCGTTGCGGCACGCCCTCTGCGGGTGGCGATGGTGGTCGATAAATACCGCTGTTTGGAACCGAATAGCGCCTGCCGTGTTGTTCCCCCACTGAGAGGCATGACCGTGAGATTTCGGACTGCCTGTCGGAGAAGGGGTGTTGGGATATGAGGTTCCAGCTACCGCCAACAGGCACCCGAATGCCGACGCTCACGACTGTTATTGGCGGGTTTCCCGCCGGAAGGATTAACTATGACACTGAATCGTTTTGCCCCCATCAAGCTGACTGTCGCAGCCCTTGTCACCGGCGCTGCTTTGTCCACGCCTGCACTGGCCGACGACGGCGAGACTGTGGACCACACCGAGGTCGGCTCGCTGAGCTGTGATGTTGGTGATGGCACGGGCTTTATCTTCGGGTCTACCCGTGAACTGACCTGCACCTTCAATCCTGTGCAAGAGGGTCTGGCTGACGAGACATACATCGGCGACATCAAACGCTACGGCATTGATATCGGTAAGACCCAGAATGGTCAGATGTCCTGGTTGGTGCTGGCACCAACTGAATCTGAATATTACGAAGGCGGGTTGAACGGCGACTATCAGGGTGTTTCTGCTGAAGCCACTGTTGGTGTTGGCCTAGGTGCCAATGTCATGGTCGGCGGTTCGGAAGACACGCTGGCGCTGCAACCGGTGAGCGTCAACACGCAGAACGGCGTAAACTTTGCCATTGGCGTGGGTGAAATTACACTGCAACGCGTCGAAGGCTAATTCAGGCCAATAGATCGATATGCAAAAGGGGCACCATTCGGTGCCCCTTTCGCGTTATGTGGTCAGCGGTTCATCCGGTTCGCGATCAGATCGTCGACAACCTCGGGCTCTGCCAGGGTAGATGTATCACCAAGCGTGCCATAGTCGTTCTCTGCGATCTTGCGCAGGATGCGGCGCATGATCTTGCCTGAACGGGTTTTGGGCAAGCCAGGGGCCCATTGGATCATATCGGGCGAAGCGATCGGGCCAATCTCCGAGCGGACCCAGTTGCGCAGCTCGGCCCGCAGGTCCTCGCTCGGGTTTTCGCCGCTCATCAAAGAGACATAGCAATAGATACCCTGTCCCTTGATATCATGGGGGAACCCGACGACCGCAGCCTCTGCCACCTTAGGGTGGGCGACCAAAGCGCTTTCGACTTCGGCCGTGCCCATCCGGTGACCGGAGACGTTGATCACGTCATCCACGCGGCCCGTGATCCAGTAATCGCCATCCGCGTCCCGGCGGCACCCGTCCCCGGTAAAGTAATAGCCCTTGTAGTCGCTGAAATAGGTCTGCTCGAACCGCTCGTGATCGCCCCAGACCGTGCGCATCTGGCCTGGCCAGCTGTCCGCGATACATAGAACCCCCTCGACGTCATTGCCCTCGATCTCGGCACCGGTGGTGGGTTCAAGTACGACCGGTTTGATCCCAAAGAAGGGCTTCATCGCGGCACCGGGTTTGGTGGCGTGGGCACCGGGCAGCGGCGTCATCAGGTGACCGCCGGTTTCCGTCTGCCACCATGTGTCAACGATGGGGCAGTTTCCTTTGCCCACAACGTCATTGTACCAATTCCAGGCTTCGGGGTTGATCGGCTCGCCCACGGTGCCAAGCAGTTTCAGGCTGCTCAGATCGCAACCGTCAACAAAGGCGCGGCCCTTGCCCATCAGCGCGCGAATGGCGGTCGGGGCCGTGTAGAACTGATTTACCTTGTGTTTTTCACAGATCTGCCAAAAGCGGCTGGCGTCGGGGTAGGTGGGCACGCCTTCGAACATGAGCGTTGTCGCCCCGTTGGCAAGCGGACCGTAGACGATATAGCTGTGGCCCGTCACCCAGCCCACATCGGCCGTGCACCAATAGACATCGCCATCGTGGTAATCAAACGTGACCTCGTGGGTCAGCGCGGCATAGACCAGATAGCCACCCGTCGTATGCACGACCCCTTTGGGCTGACCGGTCGAGCCAGAGGTATAAAGGATGAACAGCGGATCCTCGGCGTTCATCTCTTCCGGCGCGCAAGTATCAGAAGCCTCTTTTTCAAGCGCGGTATAATCCACGTCGCGCGCATCATTCCATGCCACATCACCGCCAGTGCGCCGCACAACCAGACATTTGACCGATGGGTCGCAGCCTGCCAAAGCCTTGTCCGCGTTGGCCTTCAACGGTGTCGCTTTGCCCCCGCGGGGCGCATAATCTGCGGTAATCACAACCTTGGCGTCCGACCCCTGTACCCGTGCCGCCAGCGCATCCGGAGAGAACCCGGCGAAGACGATCGAATGGATCGCGCCGATGCGCGCGCAGGCCAGCATGGCATAGGCGGCTTCGGGGATCATCGGCATGTAAATGATAACCCGGTCGCCTTTGCCGACGCCGATATCGCGCAGGATATTGGCCATTTTACACGTCTGGGCATGCAGGGCGCGATAGCTGATGTGCTGCGCCTCTTCGTCCGGGCTGTCCGGCTCCCAGATGATCGCGGTCTGGTCGCCGCGCGTTTCAAGATGACGGTCGATGCAATTGGCGCTGACGTTCAGCGCACCGTCGGCAAACCAGTTGATCTTGACCTGACCGAAAGTGAAATCGACGTCCTTGACCTTGGTAAATGGCTTCATCCAGTCGATGCGCTGCGCCTGCTCCAGCCAGAACCCTTCGGGGTCCGCGATAGAGGCATGATACATCGCGTCATATTTCGCGGCGTTCACATGGGCATTGGCCGCCATGTCGTCGGATGGCGGATAGGTCTGTGTGGCGACGTTGGACATGGTTCCTCCCTCAGAACTCTGTTCGTTTTCTGCCGCTCGGACGCATAGGCGCGGCGGCTCTCCCTTGGCAGATCATAACGGGAAGTGAAAAGAAGGAAATAAGCATATGGAAACACGCGGTTTGTCTGTAAATATTTTTCCGTTTTCTGCGCAGACTAGTAAATTTCGCTGACAACCCTGCCAAAACCCTAGGAAACAGCACCGATTGCCTGTTAACGGGGCCGATCGCGCGCGGGGCATGGTTCCAAATGGTGAAAAATCCTCGCCGAAGGCTCCCACAGGGGCAATCAAGAGATATGTTCAGGGGTTGGCAGCAAGTTGCCCTAAGGATAGTATTTCGCCCAAGCGGGCCCCAAACAGCCCGCATAAGGGAGATATCAATGAACAATCTACTGAACGGCGCAGCTGTCTGCGCTTTGACTTTCGCTTTTGCCTCGCAAGCGGCCGCGACGGAATGGAACGCCTCTGTCTGGGGTAAACGTCGTGCCTTCACCGAGCATGTCGAAAAGATTGCCGAGCTTGTGTCCGAAAAGACCAATGGCGAATTCACCATCAATGTCAGCTATGGCGGTCTGTCCAAGAACTCAGACAACCTTGATGGTATTTCCATCGGTGCCTTCGAGATGGCGCAATTCTGTGCTGGTTACCACGCCGACAAGAACCGCGCGATCACCGTGCTAGAACTGCCCTTCCTTGGGGTTCAGAACCTTGAAGAAGAAGTCGCCGTATCCCGCGCTGTGTATGCACACCCCGCCGTGGCCAAAGAGATGGCACAGTGGAACGCCAAGATGCTGATGACCTCGCCAATGCCGCAGTACAATCTTGTTGGCACGGGCGAGCCTCGCGATACGCTGGAATCCTTTGACGGCATGCGCGTGCGTGCGACAGGTGGTCTGGGCAAAGCCTTTGAAACCGTGGGCGCTGTCCCGACCTCCGTGACCTCCTCCGAGGCATATAACGCAATGG
Source organism: Sulfitobacter sp. G5_S2_6_S6 (assembly GCF_054968505.1). Classification (NCBI taxonomy): domain Bacteria; kingdom Pseudomonadati; phylum Pseudomonadota; class Alphaproteobacteria; order Rhodobacterales; family Roseobacteraceae; genus Sulfitobacter; species Sulfitobacter sp. G5_S2_6_S6. The sequence goes on along the minus strand of NZ_JBQKUI010000001.1, from coordinate 272,423 downwards.
AATCCGGTGTTGTGGATACCGTGGCGTTCGCGCAGCACGCCCACCTGAGCTTTGGTACGATCAACAAGGCCGATTGGTGGACCGCGAACCTCAACCCCGGCACGGTGAACTGCCCTGTTGTGGTGAACATCGATGCCTATGAGGCCCTGTCGGACGCGGAAAAAGAAGCGCTGGACGGTTCTGTCGATGAGGCGCTGGATCACTATCTGGCGAACTATGGCGAGCTGCTGAACCGCTGGGACGCCGTGCTGGAAGAAAAAGGCGTTGAAAAAGTGATGTTCACGCCCGAAGTTCTGGCCGAGTTCAAATCCAAGGCAGCTGACCCTGCGCGTGAAGCCTGGATCAAGGATATGGAAGCCCAAGGCATCCCTGGCCAAGAGCTTTATGACCTGGTCGTCAAAACGCTTGAAGAAAAACGCGCGTCCAACTAATTGGCGCGGGGAGGGGGCTTGCCGATGCAGGCCCCCTTTGTTTGTACGATCTCCCTCCCACTCATTTGAAAGGAAAGCATCATGGCCGGTTCCTCCGCCGTGCTCGAAGACGGCAGTCTGCTTAGCCGTATCGACAAAGGGCTTTTACGCCTTGAAACCGTGTTTGCTCTGGTCTCTGGTATTGCCGTTTTCATGCTGATGGTGCTTGCCGTTTGGTCCGTTGGCGGCCGCAAGTTCTTTGGCACGCCGCTGGCGGGGTATGTGGACTGGATTGAATTCGCCATGCCGTTGATCGCGATCATGGGCATTTCCTATACCCAGCGGAACGGCGGCCATGTGCGCATGGACATCCTGATCGGCCAGCTTAAAGGCCGCGCGCTATGGGCCGCCGAGACATTCTCGGTCGTGCTGATCTTTATCCTTATGCTGGCGCTGATCTGGGGCTCTTGGGCACATTTCCAGCGCAGCTTTGACTTCGCCGCCCCGATGTGGAGCCGTGACAGCTCCATCGATATCGGTCTGCCGATTTGGCCTGCGAAACTGATCGTGCCAATGGCCTTTACGGTGCTGGCTCTGCGGTTGCTGCTGCAGATCTGGGGCTATGGGCGGGCCTTTGTATTGGGGTTGGAAAACCCCGTTGCTGTACCCTTGGTACAATCCGCGGCCGAACAGGCGATGGCGGAAGCTGAACATCTAGACGGGCGGGACTGATTATGGATCCTATTGAAATTGGCCTATGGGTCTCGGGCGGGCTGCTGCTTATGGTGGTGCTCGGTATGCGCGTGGCTTTCGCCGCGGCAATGGCGGGTCTGGTCGGCCTGATCTGGATCTTTTGGTCCAAGAAAGGCATGCAGTGGTCCGAACTGGACTGGGCGCTGACGGTCGCGATCAAGACCGCGGGGCAGGTGCCACACTCCAAAGTGTCGAGCCAGACGCTAAGCTTGATTCCCACCTTCATTCTGATCGGCTTTCTTGCCTATTACGCCGGTCTGACCCGCGCCTTGTTCGAGGCCGCAAAACGCTGGATTGCTTGGCTGCCCGGCGGTCTTGCTGTGTCGACTGTCTTTGCAACCGCGGGCTTTGCGGCGGTTTCCGGTGCTTCGGTCGCGACGGCAGCGGTTTTTGCCCGTATCGCCATCCCCGAGATGCTGGCGATTGGGTACAACAAGAAATTCGCGGCGGGCGTCGTGGCGGCCGGGGGCACTTTGGCCTCGTTGATCCCGCCGTCAGCGATTCTTGTCATCTATGCGATCATCGTTGAACAAGACGTGGGCAAGCTGCTTCTGGCGGGCTTTATCCCCGGTGCGTTTTCGGCCATCGTCTATGCCGTCCTGATCGTGGGCATTGCGACCATCTGGAAAAGCGTCGGCCCCCCTGTAAGCGGCTTTACCTGGAAGCAACGGTTCGCGTCTCTCCCTGCCGCCATGCCGATCTTTGCGGTTGTGATCATCATTATTTTCTTTGTTTACAACCCCTTCGGCGACGCATGGGGCACCCCGACCGAGGGCGGGGCCGTGGGCGCGTTTATCGTGTTCCTAATGGCGCTTTATCGCGGCATGCGGTGGGCCGAGCTTAAGGACGCGCTGCTTGAAACCGCGAAGCTGACGGTGATGATCTTTACCATCATCTGGGGCGTGCTGATTTATGTTCGGTTCCTGGGCTTTGCCGATCTGCCGGGCGCGTTCGCCGACTGGATTTCGGGGCTTGAGGCTTCGCCGATCCTGATCCTCGTGTGCATCCTGCTGGCCTATGCGGTGCTGGGGATGTTCATGGATGCGATTGGCATGCTGCTTCTGACACTTCCGGTGGTCTATCCTGCCGTCATGGCGCTGAACGGGGGCGAGTTCGTCTCTGCTGCGGATAGCGCCTTTGGCATGTCGGGGCCGATGTGTGCGATCTGGTTCGGAATCCTGGTGGTGAAGATGGCAGAGTTCTGTCTGATCACGCCTCCCATTGGCCTCAACTGCTTTGTGGTTGCAGGGGTACGCCCTGACCTGAGCGTTCAGGACGTGTTCAAGGGCGTGACACCGTTCTTTATCGCGGATGCCGTTACAATCGCGCTGTTGGTGGCCTTCCCGTCCATCGTGTTGTGGCTGCCCTCACTCGCTGGCTGACATGACTTCCTGATCCTTCATATCATCGGGTTTAACCTGCTCTGCGGACAGGAAATTCCCGATGGTATGAAGCGGTTCAAAGTTCTCGCAAACGACTTTGAACACCACAAGAAAGGGCACCGCGACCAATGCGCCGGGGATGCCCCATAGCCACCCCCAAAACACCACAGTCAGAAATACCGCGACGGTATTCATCTCCAACCGGCGCCCGACCAGCCACGGGGTAATAATCTGCCCCTCTAAGAGGGTCAGCGTCAGGTAACCGATCGGGGCCAACATCGCATAACCGATGGTATCAAACGTCACGAGAGAGAATCCCGCGACCAAGAGCACCCCCGCAAACCCGCCGATATAAGGCAGGAAGTTCAGCATGAACGCCGCGATCCCCCAGATATAGGCCGACGGCAAGCCCAGCACTGTCAGATAGGTCCCGACTAATATGCCGAGCACGGCATTGATCGTGGCAATCGTCAGCAGGTAGCGCGACACCCGCTTCTCCACGTCATAGACCGTATGCAGCGCACGTTTCTTTTCCGTTAACGTCGGCATGGATTGCACAAGTTTTAAGTAAAACAGCTCGCCGGAGCCAAGTAGGAACAGCGCCAGAATCAGGATCACCGCCAGCGACGCCCCTGTTTTGCTCACCGTATCCATCGCGGTATCGAGCAATCCAGGTTGGCGCACGACGACCTCTTGCGGTTTGCCGCCGGTTTCGGTGCCCAGTTTCTCTACCTCTTCCGAGGCAGATCGCATCGTTTCGACCGCATTGCTCACGCCGCTCAGCTTTATCTGGATCTCGCGGCCCATTTCCGGGATCTCGTCGCTCCAGATCGCCACGGTGCCGGCGGACAGTAAAACCACGGCAGCAATCACCAAGCTCGTCGCGGTCACCAGCAAAAAGGCCGACACAGGATGCGGCACGCCGATGCGATACAGCGCGCGGCCCACAGGCGACAGGGTCAGGGCAAGCAAAAAGCCCAGAACAATGGGCAATATCAAGTCCTTGGCGAAATACGCGGTGACGAAAAGGGAAATCAGGACCAGCAACTGAAGAGAGCGCCGGATTGAGGGCAGATGTTCCAAATATGGCTCCAGCAGTTGAAGGATTTAAACCTCAACGCCGTAGCGCGTGGAAAAGTTCACGGGTGTGTGAGCTTATATTGCGGCAGTGACCAAACGCCCCTCGAAGGTTGCGCGCAACTGTGATGAAACTAGGAGGATCGCGAAGAAATTATGAGCGGAACGATGAGCATATCCATTCACCCAATGTTAAGTGTTGCGCCCTATGCAGGGGGGCAGATGAAATGCCGATGTGCCGGGGTCGGTTGCTGATGGGGCGGTCAGCGGTCCTGGCGCTTGGTCTCGGCAGCCTTGTGTGCGTGCTATTTGTCGGGTCGCTGTTGATTGGCCCGTCCAGCGCTTCCGTGGGCGACAGTTTGAATGCGTTGGTAACCGGGCAGGGCGGCCCGCTGGCCACCGTCATGCGCGAGATACGGCTCCCGCGTGCGCTATTGGGCGTGATGATCGGCGGTGCCTTGGGGCTTTCTGGCGCTGCGATGCAGGGCTATCTGCGCAACCCGTTGGCGGATCCGGGGCTGATCGGGGTCTCGGGCTCTGCAGCGTTGGGGGCTGTGCTGGCGATACAGACCGGATTGGCCGCGCTTGCAGCGCTCGCGCTCCCCGCGATGGCGCTTGGCGGTGCCCTGATGGGGGTGTTGTTGGTGCTGCTGTTGGCAGGCCCTCGGGGCACGTCACTGGCGCTGATCCTCGCTGGTATCGCAATATCGGCCTTTGCTGCGGCATTGACCTCGCTGGTGCTGAACCTGTCGCCGAACCCCTATGCGGCGAATGAGATCGTATTCTGGATGATGGGCTCCCTGGCGGACCGGTCCATGACCCATGTCTGGATCGCGATGCCCTTTCTGCTTGGGGGCGGTGTCCTGTTGGCGACCCTCGGGCGCGGGCTTGACGCGCTGACCTTGGGCGAAGACGCGGCAGAGGCGATGGGGATCAACCTATTCCGGCTTCGCCTCACGGTTATTATCGGTACGGCGGCGGTCGTTGGTGCCTCTACCGCCGTGGCGGGGGCGATCGGGTTTGTGGGGCTGGTCATGCCGCACCTGTTACGTGGCTTTGTTGGCGCGCGACCGGGGGCGCTGCTATGGGCCGCGACACTTGGCGGCGCGGCGATGATCCTCGCATCGGATATCCTTGTGCGCCTTGTGGTGCCCGACCGTGATCTCAAGCTTGGGGTTGTGACGGCATTGGTCGGCGCGCCGCTGTTTCTCCACCTGATCTATCGCACGCGGAGGGAAGGGCTATGACCCTGCTATCACTGCAAAGCCTCTCCGTTCATCGGGGGCGGAAAACCGTTTTATCCGACATCAACCTTACCATACGTGAAGGAGAGGTCGTAGGCCTGGTTGGGCCGAATGGTGCCGGTAAGACCACCTTGATGCGCGCGGCACTGGGCCTGATCCCCGCTGATGGCCAAAGTTCAATCGCCGCACTTGCGCCGCGCATGCGCGGGCGCGCCGCCGCGTGGATGCCCCAATCGCGCGAGATTGCATGGCCGGTCACGGTTGAAACGATCATCCGACTGGGCCGCACACCCCATCTACTGGGCGGGCAGAAAATACAGGCAGAAGATCAGGCTGCCGTAGATCGTGCCATTGCGCAGATGGGTTTGGACACCTTCCGCAATCGTCCCGCCACACAGCTATCGGGTGGGGAGCAGGCGCGCGTGCTGATCGCCCGTAGCCTCGCGCAAGAGGCACCCTTGCTTATCTCAGACGAGCCCACCGCCGGGCTAGACCCCGCCCATCAAATCGCCGCGATGGAAAGCTTTTCCAAAGCAGCGGGCCAAGGGCGTGGGGTGCTCGTCTCGCTTCATGATCTGGGACTGGCAGCGCGGCATTGCACAAGGTTGATCGTGTTGCACAACGGCGCAGTTGTCGCAGACGACTTGCCACAGGTGGCGCTGACGACAGAGATTGTCAAAGCCGTCTTCGGCATCACTGCGTTCAGTGAAGTCACCGACAAAGGTTTTGTTTTCCAACCGCTTGAGGTCGTTTCTTAACCGCTGCTGTCTTGAGAAACGCCGGGGATGTCCACAGCGATGACACCCAATGATCGCGCCGTGGCCAGTGCAAGAACGGGGCTATCGGGCCCGCCAGTGCTGATCTGATACGCCCGCATTGCCCGCCGTGTCGCGTCGTCGAGCTCCGAATTAATGGCCCCGCCATAGAACCCTCGCGCCTCTAACGCACGTTGCAGCGTTGCGATCACGTCGGGCGTAAGCGCGCTGGTGCAGGGCGTCTCGAACCAGTTGTCCACACGGGGAGAGACGATCTTTTGCCGTGTTTCCGTGCGGTAGATCGGCAGCGACTGGATCTCGCCGGTAGAGCTGATCTGCGCTGGCTGCACCTGTACCTGCTCGGTCACCGTTTCGATCACTGCAGGTGATACGGTCCGCCCCCAACAGCTGCCCGGTGCAGCCCCTGCCGGGCCCTTGGTTGTCGCCTCGCGAACGCCAGGCTCGGGGGCCTCTGCGTCTTGGGAGGCGGCATTACACGCTCCGAGCGAGACGAGAACCGTAAATGCGCAGGCAAATTGAATTAAATGTGATCGGGAGAAATACTGCACAGCCGGGCCTTGCGGGTCAAAGGGTCCGTCGCAGGCTAGCGGCTTTTCGCAGCATTGCCTAGATGATAGGCCCATAGGGATGTGAATAATGCCATCCCCTTGCCTGAGCCGTGAAAAGGGGCTGGCGAAGCCGCGGGCTGCTGTTTACATATGTCGAAATTCTAAATTCGAAGGGGCATTCAGATGGCCAAGATCACTTATGTAGAACACAATGGCACCGAACATGTCGTCGATGTGGCCAATGGCCTGACCGTCATGGAAGGGGCCCGTGACAATAACATCCCCGGGATCGAGGCCGACTGCGGCGGTGCCTGCGCCTGCTCCACCTGCCACGTCTATGTGGATCCCGACTGGGTCGAAAAAGTGCCCGCCAAGGACGACATGGAAGAAGATATGCTCGACTTCGCGTTCGAGCCCGATCCCGCCACGTCCCGTCTGACCTGCCAGATCAAGGTCACAGACGCGCTGGACGGCCTGCGCGTGAAAATGCCCGAAAAGCAGATCTGATGCGACGGCTGGCGCGACATATGTCGTCGCGCCTTTTGCCGATCGTTGCGGCATGCGTGATCAATGCGCTGCCCGCTTCAGCGCAAGGCATCGCCCGCGCCAGCTTTGGTGATCCGACCACACGCTATGATCACGGCGTATTGGGCGATGCGGTCGAATGGGGCAGCCTGACGCTGGGGTTGGCTGACGGCACCAGCCGCCGCATAATCTCGCCCCAAGTCCTTGTATTCGAAGACACATCGCCCCGGATTGCGGATCTGGATGGTGATGGCCAACCCGAAGTGATCGTGGTTGAAAGCCATCAGTCCAAAGGTGCGCGGCTTGCGGTCTATGGCGCGTCCGGGCGCATCGCACAGACGCCCTTTATCGGGCGGAAGAACCGCTGGCTTGCCCCGATTGGTGCTGCGGACTTCACCGGAAATGGGCGGCTCGAGATCGCGATCGTCGTCACACCGCATCTGTCCGGTTCGGTGCAGCTGCTCGCTTACGATAACAGCAGCCTCACCGTCATTGCTACGGCAGAGGGGTTCACCAACCACCGCATCGGTGATCCGGAAATCGCGGGGGGTATCCGCACATGCGGCCCACACCCCGAATTAATCCTTGCGCAGATGCCGTGGCAGCGCAGTGCGCCATCGCAAATGGTGGCCCTTCAGCTTGACGGCAAAACACTAAGCCCGCGAAGCTTCGACGTGCCCTTCACCGCCAGCAATACCGCCGCCGCCCAAGCCTGTACGCTCAGCCCAAACTAAGCACAGACCTGCTTCCAAATGGTTGAAATCCTGGGGGTCCGGGGGCGAGCCCCCGGTCGGTCTCGTCAAACCAGCAGGCCGCGCCCTCAGGACAGCGCACGCCAGCCGATATCGCGGCGGTAGAACCCGCCCGGCCAGTCAATCGCCTCGACCATCTCATAGGCGCGCGCCTGTGCCTCGGCCAGGGTGTCGCCGCGCGCCGTGACGTTCAGTACCCGTCCGCCGATGGCCGTTATCGCCCCGTCTTTCTTGGCGGTGCCCGCATGGAACACCATGTTGCGGCTGTCTTCTGGTAGGGCATCCAATCCCTTGATAACGCTGCCCTTGTCATAGCTTCCGGGATAGCCTTGCGCAGCCATAACGACGGTGACAGCGTGATCGTCGGCCCAGTTCACGCGGGCCTCGTTCAGCCGCCCTTCGGCGGCGGCATGCATCAGGTCAAAAGCCTGCGCGCCAAGACGCATCATCAGGACCTGACACTCAGGGTCGCCAAAACGGGCGTTGTATTCGACCAGACGGGGGGCACCGTCCTTGATCATCAAACCGGCATAAAGCACCCCTTGGTAGGGCGTGCCGCGCTTGGCCATTTCGGCCATGGTCGGGCGGATTATTTCTGCCAACGCACGTTCGGCGATCTCGTCGGTCAGCACCGGCGCGGGCGAATAGGCCCCCATGCCACCGGTGTTGGGGCCGGTATCGCCGTCGCCGACGCGTTTGTGGTCTTGGGCTGTGCCGATCGGCAGTACGGTGTCGCCGTCACATAAAACAAAAAAGGACGCTTCTTCGCCGTCCATAAACTCTTCGATCACCACCTCTGCGCCCGCGTCGCCGAAGGTGCCGTCGAACATCGTATCGACGGCGGCCAGCGCTTCGGCATCGGTCTCGGCGATGATCACGCCTTTGCCCGCTGCAAGGCCGTCGGCCTTGATCACGATCGGGGCAGGGTGGTCGGCCAGATAGGCCCGCGCAGCGTCTGCGTCGGTGAAATGCCCATAGGCGGCAGTGGGGGCGTTTGCGGCGTCGCAGATCTCTTTCGTAAAGGCTTTGGAGGCTTCCAGCGCCGCGGCCGCTTTTGACGGGCCAAACACCAATACGCCGGCAGCGCGCAGATCATCGCCAACGCCTGCAGCAAGCGGGGCTTCTGGCCCGATGATGACGAAATCGATGTTGTTTTCGTCGACAAAACCGACCACCGCGGCCCCGTCGTTGATGTCGAAACTGGCGCAATCCGCGATGGCGGCGATTCCGGCATTGCCCGGTGCCACGATCAGCTTGTCGCATTTAGGATTTTGCAATACGGCCCAGGCCAGGCTGTGTTCGCGCCCGCCGCTGCCCAGAATGAGGATGTTCATGGTTGCACTCCCTTGGCCTTGGTTGCTGCGCGTTCTAAGCTGGGACTGAGCCCGACACAAGATAAACACGGAAAGACACCGCTGATGGATCTGATCGACGACCCGCGCGAGGGGCAGAACAGCCCCGAATTCACCGTGACCGAGCTTTCGGGCGCGATCAAACGGGTGATCGAGGGCGAATTCGGCCATGTACGGATTCGCGGCGAGGTGGGGCGTGTCAGCCGGCCACGTTCAGGGCATATCTATCTTGATCTCAAGGACGACAGTTCGGTAATTTCCGGTGTGATCTGGAAAGGCGTGTCAGCACGGCTTGAAACCCAACCCGAAGAGGGGATGGAGGTGATTGCCACGGGGCGCATCACCACCTTTGGCGGGCAGTCGAAGTACCAGATCGTGATCGAGGATATCAAACCCGCGGGCATGGGCGCGCTGATGGCGTTGCTGGAAAAACGCAAGGCGGTGCTGGCGGCCGAGGGGCTGTTCGCCCCTGAACGCAAACGCCCGCTGCCCTACCTGCCAGAGGTGATCGGCGTCGTGACCTCGCCCTCGGGGGCGGTGATCCGCGATATCCTGCACCGTCTGCGCGACCGGTTTCCGCGCAAGGTGTTGATCTGGCCCGTCGCCGTGCAGGGGGCGAAATGCGCGCCAGAAGTCGCGCGCGCCATTGCGGGGTTCAACGCGCTGACCCCGGGCGGAGCCTTGCCGCGGCCTGATCTGTTGATTGTGGCGCGCGGCGGCGGTTCGGTCGAGGATTTATGGGGGTTCAACGAAGAGATCGTCGCTCGGGCAGCCGCAGCCTCCGACATTCCGCTGATTTCGGCGGTGGGGCATGAAACCGATACCACGCTGATCGACTATGTCTCTGACAAGCGCGCGCCCACGCCGACGGCGGCAGCCGAGCTTGCGGTGCCTGTGCGCCATGAACTTGTCGCCCTGCTTGATGGGCAGGAGGCACGGATGACCCAAGCGCTCAGCCAGGGCCTTGCGCGCCGTGACCAGCGGTTGCGCGACATGGCGCGCGCGTTGCCTCGGCCCGACAGCCTGCTTGATGGTCCGCGCCAGCGGCTCGATATGCGCGGCGCCCGTCTGGGTCCGGCGCTGACCGCGGGTGTGCAGAAACGAAAGGTGCATCTCTCTGACATCTCTGGCGCGTTGCGCCCTGCCACCCTGCGCCGCAGCCTTCAGGCAGAGCAACGCAGGCTGGCCGCCTTGGCCGATCGCTTCCGCCCCGAGGCATTGGGCCGCGAGCAAAAGCGCCGTCTTGAAGGTTTGATCGCCCGATTCCGCCCCGACGCGTTAGAGCAGGACCGAAAGCGGAAAGAGGAATCCTTTCAATCGCTTGCGCGGCGACTTTCAGATGCTGGGCAACGGCAGACCCAAGGCTGGCACAAACAGATTGCAGGGCTTGACCGTCTGCATGAGATGCTAAGCTATAAATCGACGCTGGCACGGGGCTACGCCGTGGTGCGCGGCGACGGGGGCGTGGTGACAACCAAGCAGGCGGCGCAGGATGCCTCGGCGCTCGAGATTGAATTTATCGACGGCAAGATGAAGATCGGCGGCGGGGCGGCCCCCAAAAAGACCCCCAAGAAAGCGCCCGAACAAGGCAGTCTCTTCTAGGTCTCAGACCCCTACTTTCGGGCCGAGGCAGGTGAAATCCTGACCGCTGTTTTGCGCCTCGTAAAGCTCGGTGGTGGTCGGGTCGTTTTCGAACTGTGCGATCAACCCGGCCGCCCCTTCGCGAAAGCGCCAACACTGGGGTGTCGGGTTCTCGTCATAGGTAAAGCAAATCTTGCCCGCATCTTCGTACCAGCTGCCTGACTTGCATTCACCGTCCAGAAAGGACCATTCGACGCGCCGGTCGCTCAGATACCGCTCGGCACCGTAGGTCTCTCCGTTTTGGGCGTAGAACAGGGTTTTGCCCCGTGTATAGGCGTCAAATTCTGCCGCGGACATCATGGATTGCGCGGCCAAAGGGGCGGCCTGTGTCAGGGCGAGGATCAGGGCAAGCTGTTTCATAGCCGCAGCGTGCCAGAAACCCGGGGCGTGATCTAGTCTTGATCGCGGACCGGCTGCCAACGCGCAACACGGCGGTCCATCACCCGGTGCCACAGCGGTGGGACCAGCGCCAGCACTGCCATCACCGGCAGGGATCGTGGTAGCATCGGCATGGTGCCCGGTGTCAGTTCCAGCGCCGGAAAGGCGCGCGAGGGGCGCATGTGATGGTCCGAATGGAGCGGCGCATTCAGCATCATCGCCGAGGAATACCACGCAGGCGCATTCCAACTATGCTGCGGGCCCACGGGCTCGGGCTTGCCATTTTCGGATATTTTGCGGCGCAGGCCATAGTGTTGCACATAGTCGGACAGCAACAGCTGCATTTGCGCATAGGCCGCCAGCGCCAGCATCGCAACGACCCCACGTGCTCCGGCCACTGCAAAGCTGGCGGCGAGGGTGATCAACGCACCGGTGACATAGGTGACATAAGGGTGTGACAACAGGTGCCGTTTTCCACGCCGCTGCCGCGTATCAGCCCGTAGCCCGGCCATAAACTCGCCTTTTAGGGCGCGCAGGGCATAGGTATAGAAGCCTTCGCCCAATCTGGCCGAATTCGGATCATGCTCCGTTGCGACGTAGATGTGATGCACGCGCAGGTGGGCCGACACGTGATGGCCGTGCAAAAGGCTGCAATAAATTGCGGTGCCGATCCGTCGGCGCCATTTCGATGCGGCGTGGATCAGCTCATGCGCGTTGGAGTTCGAGATCTGGCCAAGAAACAAACCAAGCCCGATATAAATCAACAGCTTGTCGGTCACGTTCAACGTGTCGCTTGCGCCTAGCGCCCAGACCCCAAGGGGCAAAAGCGTGAAATGCACAACGGCCAGTGTCAGGCTTAGAACACGACCCGAAGAGTTTCGCACTGGCAGCCGGCGAGATAGCCTATCAAGGAAGAACACGACCACAGTGATCGACAGCAGCGCGATCAGGGGCCAGGGGCCGCCGCGTAGACAGGCGAGTAACAGAAATATCGCTGGGGTCAGGCTGGCGATGCTGTACCAGAACATAGGGCGGCTCCGCTGGGGATGCGTGTTTCTTATACGCGAAACGGCGCGTGAAAAAGGGCCTAGGTCGCCGCAGCTACCGCGTAAAGTGCTGCGGATTGGTCGCTTTTACTCTGCGCAAGCTGATGCGGCTTTGATAGCGTGATGCGAAAGCGATACGAGAGGGCAGCCCGATGGCGTTGGATAATCATGATACCTCAGATGCAAACGCACCGCGCAAAGGTGTGTGGAAATCCGGCAAGGGTAAGGGGCGTAGCCATACCAAGGGTCGCCAGCTGCAAGAGGACGCGTGGGATGAGGTGCGCGCCTTATTGGCGGATAAACCGCGACGTGCCGATCTGCTGATTGAGCATTTGCATCTTATTCAAGATAAATTCGGGCATCTTTCTGCGGCGCACCTGCGCGCTTTGGCTGAAGAAATGCGCATGAGCATGGCCGAAGTTTACGAAGTCGCAACGTTCTATGCCCATTTTGACGTGGTGAAAGAGGGGGAAACACCACCGCCCGCGTTGACCATACGGATTTGCGATTCTCTGTCCTGCGAATTGGCCGGTGCGCAGGCGTTGAAAGCCGCACTGGAAGATGGGTTGGACGCGTCAGAGGTGCGTGTCGTGCGTGCGCCTTGTATGGGGCGTTGTGATACGGCACCGGCGCTTGAGATCGGGCATAACTTTGTCGACCACGCAACCTTGGAACAGGTGAAGCAGGTCATCGCGGCAGGCGATACCCATGTTCATATGCCCGACTACGAAGCGTTCGACGCCTATGTCGCTGACGGGGGGTATGAGGCGCTCACGAAACTGCGCCGTGATGGCGATTGGGAGGACGTGCAGCAAAACCTGCTCGACGCTGGTTTGCGCGGTCTTGGCGGCGCCGGTTTCCCGTCGGGTAAGAAATGGGGGTTCGTGCGGGATAACGCGGGCCCGCGCTATATGGCGGTCAACGGCGATGAGGGGGAGCCCGGCACCTTCAAGGATCGCTGGTACCTGGAACGCGTACCACATCTTTTCCTAGAGGGGATGCTGATCGCCGCATGGGCCGTAGAGGCAGAGAAAGTGTTCTTGTACATGCGGGACGAATACCCGCAGGTGCTCGCGCTCCTTCGGACAGAGATTGCGGCGCTCGAGGCTGCAGGCATTGTTCCCGCAGGATACATTGATCTGCGGCGCGGTGCGGGGGCTTATATTTGCGGTGAAGAATCCGCGATGATTGAAAGCATCGAGGGCAAGCGTGGGCTGCCGCGGCACCGTCCCCCCTATGTGGCGCAGGTGGGTATCTTTGGTCGGCCCACCTTGGTGCATAACGTTGAAACCCTGCATTGGGTGGCGCGCATCTGCCGCGAAGGGCCCGAGGTGCTGAGCAGCACGGAAAAGAACGGGCGCAAGGGCCTGCGCAGCTATTCGGTATCCGGGCGCGTTGCCAAACCGGGGATGTATGAACTGCCTGCGGGATCCACGATCACCGATGTCATCGAGGCTGCGGGTGGCATGGCCGACGGGCACCGGTTCAAAGCCTATCAACCGGGTGGGCCATCTTCGGGGCTGCTGCCCGCTGCGATGGATGACATACCGCTGGACTTTGATACATTGCAGCCGCACGGGTCTTTCATCGGCTCTGCAGCAGTAGTGGTGCTGTCGGACCAAGATAGCGCCAAGGCCGCAGCGTTGAATATGCTACGTTTTTTTGAGGATGAAAGCTGCGGGCAATGCACCCCCTGTCGCGTGGGTTGCGAAAAAGCCGTCAAGCTGATGCAGGCGGACCGCTGGGATAAACCCCTGCTGGAAGAACTATCGACCGCTATGGTCGATGCCTCTATCTGCGGGTTGGGGCAGGCAGCGCCGAACCCGATCCGCTTGGTCATCAAACACTTCCCCGACGAGGTTTAGAACGGGATAGACGTTTCTTCAAAGTGGGAATTAGTTCTGCACCACCAAACAGGTGCACCCCGTCGCGCGCATCCTGTCGCACAGGCGCTGGGCGTCGGTGCGGGTGTTGCTGCCGTATTGTCCAAAGTAGAATCCTTTGCGGCGCGACACGCGGTTTTTCTTGAACAGGAAATCCAGACGCCGCCCTTTTACCGCGCTGCGACAGCTTGCTGTCTGGGCATTGGCTTTATCCCGCGCGCGGTCCTTGCTGGTCCCGAAGGATACCTGAACCCCCCAGGGTTTGATCACCAGGGCAGGGGGTGTCACCTTTAGGGCGGTCACCCGGCGATTGCGTGCCATCTCGTAGCAGGCGGGCAGGAAAGCTTGCGTTTTTGAGAGCCGGAAATCGGGCGTTTTGGGCGGGGCATCGCGCCATTGTTCGGCGTCCAGACCGGTGATGATGGGGACATAGGCGACCGTCTCGGGGGCGAGTCCTTTGCCGATTAGAAACCCCTCTGCACGGCGCTCACCGCCATTGTAGCCGATCGCGGCCAGCCCTTCGGTCCCGTATTTCTGCGTCATTTCAGCCAGATACTGGGCAGAGTGTTCCAGTGCGTCAGCTGGATTATACGGGTCTTTCAGCCCGCGCAACGCGGCGGTGGAGGGGATAAACTGCGCAATGCCGCGCGCATTGGCATGGCTCAACGCGTTTTGGTCAAACCGGCTTTCTTGCCAGATGAGCCGTGCGAAAAATCCGCTGTCCAGCCCGTGCCGCTCGGAAAAGACCTTGATCGCGTTGCACGTGTCATACACGAAATGCGCAGGGCGGATGCAGTGGGCATGGCCCCATTTGGTGCTGGAACAGTAGCGCTGGTCCGGCTCGGCCTGCGCCGCCCCTGCCATCAGTATTACCCAGAGCACCCATAAAAACCGCATGCAGACTTGGTGCGCGACGGGCCCCTAGCTGTCAATTGCTCTTGTCGCCCTTCCATCCCGCCGGTCGAGCCTATAGATCATAGAAAACGCCTGACAATTCGGAGAGCGCGCTTGGCCTTTTTTCAAAAGCTAAAATCCAAAATGTTCAAATCCTCGTCCAAGATCGACGAGGGGCTTGAGGCGATTGTCGAAGATGGCGGGGCGACGGATACCCCTGAAACGGTGGATGAAGTTCCCGTCGATCAGGTGATGGAGGCGCCGCAGGCCGCGGCCCAAGCATTGCCCGAAGCGATGGATGATGAACCCGCACCGATGCCCGCGGATGAAGAGGATACGCCCGCGCCCGTGCCGCTGCGCGAGACGATGACCCCCGTGGCCCCCGATCTGGTGCCCGCACCCCCCGAGCCTGCACCGGCCAAGCCCGGTCTGATGGGCCGCTTGATGGGACGCAGCGCCGCGGCCCCTGTTGTGCGGCGTGTGCTGGATGACGAGATGCTCGAACAGCTCGAAGAGCTGCTGATCTCGACCGATATGGGCGTGGATACGGCCCTGCGCGTCACCGCGAATATGGCCGAGGGGCGCTTTGGCAAGCGTCTGTCTGTAGACGAGATCAAACGCCTCATGGCGACAGAGGTCGCGCGGATCATGGACCCGATTGCCAAGCCTTTGCCGATCTATGCCAAGACACCGCAGGTGGTGCTTGTGGTGGGGGTAAACGGGTCGGGCAAGACGACCACAATCGGCAAGCTGGCCAGCCAGTTTAAAGCCGCAGGCAAGAACGTCGTGATCGCCGCCGGTGACACATTTCGCGCCGCCGCTGTCGAACAATTGCAGGTCTGGGGCGACCGTGCCGACGTGCCGGTGTTGACCGCAGGGCAGGGGTCGGACCCGGCGAGCCTTGCGTTTGACGCGATGACTCAGGCGGAGCGTGACGGCGCTGATCTGCTGCTGATTGACACGGCCGGACGGTTGCAAAACCGCGGCGACCTGATGGAAGAACTGGCCAAGATCGTGCGGGTCATTCGCAAGAAAGACCCAAGCGCGCCGCATAATACTCTGTTGGTGCTGGATGCGACGACAGGGCAGAATGCGCTCAACCAAGTGAAGGTTTTTCAGGAAATTTCAGATGTTTCCGGTCTGGTCATGACCAAGCTGGACGGCACGGCCAAGGGCGGTGTGCTGGTGGCGCTTGCGGATAAGTTCGGGCTGCCGATCCATGCCATCGGCGTGGGCGAACAGATTGATGATCTGCAGCCTTTTGACCCGCAGGAGTTTGCGGATGCCTTGATGGGGCTGGACCCGCAGTGACGCAGCATAAAGGTTCGGCGACATGACCGAATGGATCAGCCAAATTGAAGGCACCGCAGCGGGGCACCAAGCGGCGCTTTGGCTTGCGCTGGCCGCGGCTTTTCTGCACGCCGTTTTTGGCGCGCTTCAGAAAGGGCGGCATGATCCGTGGTTGACCCGCGGGGCGATCGACTTTTCCTATTGCCTGATAGCAGCCCCCTTTGCACTGTTTGTCGTGCCGTGGCCCGAGCCCCATATGTGGGTCATTTTTGCCGGGGCTTGGGCGATCCATATTGTCTATAAGCTGTTACAGGCCTGGGCCTACACCAAGGGGGCCTATACGGTCGTCTACCCTGTGGTGCGCGGCACGGGGCCCTTGTTCACCGTGATCGGCGCCTACCTCATTTTTGGAGAGAGCTTTTCGGGCGTGCAATGGTTGGGCGTTGCGGTGCTGGTGGCCGGCATCTTCGGGCTGGCGCTGTATAACTTTGTCTACCTCGTGTCCGAACGCGATACGCTGAACGCGGCCCTTGGGCTGGCGGTGCTGACGGGGCTTTTCGTGGCGCTTTATACCACGTTCGACGCCTATGGCATCCGCGCGACGGACAACCCGTTTACCTTTCTGGCGTGGTTTTTCATGATCGACGGGCTGGTCATGCCCGTGATCGCCGCGCGCCGCTGGCTGCGGATGGAGGATCGCCCCGAGCTTGGACCGTTGATGACCCGCGGCGTGGCGGGTGGCTTTGTCGCCTTTTTCAGCTTTGGTTCGATCATGCTGGCGACCCGTCTGGACAAAGTGGGCGAGGCCGCCGTGCTGCGTGAAACCTCGACCGTGTTTGCGGCGCTGATCGGATGGTTGGTGCTGAAAGAAACCGTAGGCCCGCGCCGTATTGCCCTGATGGCGCTGATCGCGCTTGGCGCGGTGATCGTCGAAATGGGCGGATAACTGGAGAGCAAGATGAGCACGACACGCGAGATAAACCCTTTCGTCAAATCGGCGCTGGAATACGGGCCGGTGCTGATATTCTTTGTCGCCTATCTGCGCTTCAAGGACGAGACCTTCACCCTTTGGGGCACCGACTACAGCGGCTTTATTGTGGTCACGGCGGCCTTTGTACCGCTGTTGATCCTGTCGACGGGCGCGCTGTGGGCGCTGACGGGCAAGATCAGCCGCATGCAGGTTGCCACAGTCATTCTGGTGACGCTGTTCGGGGGCCTGTCGGTTTGGCTGAATGACGAGAGGTTCTTTAAAATGAAGCCGACCGCCATCTACCTTTTGTTTGCAGCGCTGCTGGCGATCGGTCTGGCGCGGGGGCAATCCTATCTCAAGTTCGTGATGGAAGAGATGATGCCTTTGAATGACGCCGGCTGGATGATCCTGACCAAACGGCTGATGCTGTGCTTTTTCGGATTGGCGCTCGCGAACGAGCTGATCTGGCGCTTTGCCAGCACCGAGACTTGGGTGTATTTCAAGACATTCGGGCTGACGGCGGCGGTGTTTGTGTTTTTCATGACGCAAGGGCGGCTGTTCCAGACCTATGGTTTGGAAAAAGACGAAAGCTAGGACGGGGGCCAGCCCCCGCTGCCCCGTATGGGGCAGCACCCCCGGGATTTACGGCCATTTGGAAGGCGGCTCGCTGTTATAGTTGACGCGAGCGGGCGAGGGGCGTAGCAGATGACATGTGGCGATTTGATACCGGATTGCGGGCCACGGGCAGAGAAACCTGCCAAATTCCGCTAAAAGGTCAGGATGAAAGCCCCCTTTCGCTTGACCGCGTCTGGGGTTTTTTTACGCCCGCTGCACGGCGGGACAGGAAGGATGAGAGAATGAGCGTTGATTGGAAACCACGGACCAAGGCTGTTCACAGTGGCACCCGCCGCAGCCAGTATAACGAAGTGTCCGAGGCCGTGTTCCTGACACAGGGTTTTGTCTATGACAGCGCCGAACAGGCCGAGGCGCGGTTCCAGTCGCTGGGGGATGACGAGTTTATCTATGCCCGCTATGGCAACCCCACGGTGCGCATGTTCGAGGACCGGATCTCGGGCCTTTTGGGGTATGAGGATTGTTTCGCCTGTACCTCTGGTATGGCGGCGGTCAGCGGCGCGCTGACATCGCTGCTGAAAGCAGGCGATCACGTGGTCGCCGCGCGCGCGCTTTTCGGGTCGTGCCTATATGTGCTGGAGGATATCCTGGCGCGTTTCGGGGTCGAGGTGACCTTGATCGACGGCACGGATAATGCGGCCTGGGATGCTGCCATTCGCCCTGACACGACCATGGTCTTCTTTGAGAGCATTTCGAACCCCACCCTGGAAGTCGTTGACATGCGCCATGTGGTGAAAGCGGCCCATGCCGTCGGCGCGCTGGTGCTGGCGGATGACGCGATGGCGACGCCGGTATTTTCCTATGCCAAGGAATGTGGTGCGGATATCGCCATTATCTCGACCACGAAACATGTGGACGGGCAGGGGCGTATGCTGGGCGGTGCGATCTGTGGCCCCAAAGAGCTGATCCGCGGACCCATCGAAGCCTATATGAAACACACCGGCGGCGCGATGAACCCGTTTACCGCCTGGACCCACCTCAAGGCGCTTGAAACCATCGACCTGCGTGTGCGTGCCCAAGCGGATGCCGCCTATAAGATCGCAGATGCGCTGAACGGGCACCCCAAGCTGAGCGCTGTGCGCTATCCGACACACCCCAGCCATCCGCAGCACGCGCTCGCCACGTCTCATGCGCCGTCGGCGGGGACCGTCTTGGCGGTAGAGGTCAAGGGCGGTAAGGAGGCGTGTTTTGCATTCCTTAATGCGCTCGAGATTATCACCATCTCGAACAACTTCGCCGATGCGAAATCCATTGCGACCCATCCGGCGACCACGACGCACCAGCGTTTGCCGGATGACCAGAAGGCCACGCTGGGGATCAGCCCCGGCCTTGTGCGCTTGTCTGCGGGGCTTGAGGACGTGGATGATCTGATTGCCGATATCCGTCAGGCGCTGGACACATTGAAGTGATCACTCGGGGGCTTTGCCTGCTTGGCTGGACGGAGCATTGGTAAAGCCCCCGATATCGCCTATATAGGGGGCAACTTGCGAAAGGGCCTTGCTATGAATATCGCCGCGACAGTGATACCGGACCGTGATGACGCGGTTGCCGCACTTGATACGTTGCGGGCCTGGGCGCGCAAGGCCAGCACCGCCGAGATTGAGACGCTGGACCCGTCGCTGGCCCGTCTGCTGCAAAGCGCCGAAAGCTACCCCCAGTTCAGCCGCGATTACCCCAGTGATTTCGCCGTGGGTGACAATTATAAGGCCACGCTACCCGATCTGCAAAACGGACCGTCGAGCCTGATCCGTGGTGCGAAACAGCAGATTCAGCACGTGGGGATTTCGAACTTTCGGTTGCCCATGCGGTTTCACACCCGCGAGGGCAGCGATCTGACGCTCGAGACATCGGTCACCGGATCGGTCAGCCTTGAGGCAGACAAAAAGGGCATTAACATGTCCCGCATCATGCGCAGTTTCTATAAACATGCGGATGAGGTGTTCAGCTTCGAGGTGATGGAAGCTGCGCTGGATGATTATAAGTCCGACCTCGAAAGCTATGATGCCCGCATCCAGATGCGGTTTTCCTTTCCGGTGCAGATTGATAGCCTGCGGTCGGGGCTGTCGGGCTACCAGTATTACGACATTGCGCTTGAGCTGGTCGAGGCCGAAGGCGCGCGCAAGAAGATCATCCACCTTGATTACGTCTATTCCTCTACCTGTCCCTGTTCGCTGGAGCTGTCCGAGCATGCCCGTGCGACACGGGGGCAGCTTGCCACGCCGCATTCGCAACGCTCTGTCGCGCGGATCTCGGTCGAGGTGAACTGCGAGGAAAGCTGCCTGTGGTTCGAAGACCTGATCGACGCGGCGCGGCGTGCGGTGCCAACAGAGACCCAGGTGATGGTCAAACGCGAGGACGAACAGGCGTTTGCCGAGCTGAACGCCGCTAACCCGATCTTTGTCGAAGACGCGGCGCGGTTGTTCTGCGAGCAGTTGCAAGCCGAACCGCGGGTGGGTGATTTTCGCGTTGTGGCCAGCCACCAAGAAAGCCTGCACAGTCATGATGCGATCTCTGTTCTGACGCAGGGCGATACCTTTGCGGCTCAAAGCATTGACCCCAGACTGTTCAGCACGCTGTTTCACGTCGGCTGATGCTAGTACGGTTTTAGGGCAGTTACTCTGACATGTTTTCATTCGGCGCATTTATTGCGCGGAGGTTTGTGGTGCCTGCTTGAAACATGCACAAAGCCATGCTGCGATGCGGCATCTTTGGGATGCTGCTATGCAGAAACGTCGGTTCTCATTGCGGATTGCTTCGTTATATTAAGAGGCAGAACAAGGTAACCGGCAGAAATGCCAAGATAAATCGAGAGTTTATTATGGCTTACAACAGCACAATTTCGCAAAGCAACGTCCCCACCATCAAAGCCCCCTTCGCCGTCATCGGCGGGTTTTTTGCTGCCATCTGGAACGGTTTGATCGCAGCGGGTGCGAATTCGGGCCGGATGCGTCAGGTGACATTCCTGCAGTCCAAGACCGACGAAGAGCTGGCCGCGATGGGTATCAAACGTGATGACATCGTGCACCATGTTTTCCGCGACACATATTACGTCTGATCGGTTCACAGGTTGAGTATTGACGGCCCGGGTGTGTCTTGCCCGGGCCGTTTTGCGTTTTACCGCAGGGCGTGTCCTTGACACCGGCGCGCCGCCGCGCCAACGCTGCGCAGATGTTGGATTTGCGCCCAGTTGGATATGTCATCGGCCTTTTGGTGTCGGTGCTTGGCATCGCGATGATCGTGCCAATGTTGGTCGATATTGCCGAAGGGCGCGGCCATTGGCCCGTCTTCGTCGAGGCCGGGCTGATCACCATGCTGGGGGGCAGCATGATCGCGCTGGCCTGTGCCAACGGGGTCAGGGAAGGGCTGACGATCCAGCAGACCTTTTTGTTGACGACGGCCGTGTGGCTGATGCTGCCGCTCTTCGGCGCTTTGCCGTTCATGCTGGGCGCGACAGAGGCGCGTTTCGTCGATGCGGTGTTCGAGGCCATGTCGGGCATGACCACCACCGGATCAACGGTGTTTTCCGGTCTTGATGATCTGCCCAAGGGGCTGTTGTTGTGGCGCGCGATCCTGCAGTGGCTGGGCGGCATCGGTATCATTGTTGTGGCGATGGTGTTCCTGCCCGAACTGCGCGTCGGTGGTATGCAGATCTTCAAGTCGGAAGCTTTTGATACCTTTGGTAAAATCCTGCCACGGGCCGGGCAGATCGCCAGCCAGATCTCGGTCATTTATGTCTGGCTGACCTTCGCCTGCGCGCTGACCTATCTGACCTTGGGGATGAACGTCTTTGACGCGACGGTCCACGCGCTGACCACCGTGTCTACGGGCGGGTTTTCGAATTATGATGCCTCTTTCGGTACCTTTAGCGGCAATGCGGAATATGCGGCGTCGATCTTCATGGTGCTCGCGGCGTTGCCTTTCGTGCGCTACGTGCAACTGCTGAACGGCAATCCATTGGCCCTGCATCGTGATCCGCAGGTAAAGGGTTTCTTGCTGACGATTGCGGTGCTGGTGGGGCTGATCTTTATCTCTATTCAGTCGGTCTTTCCGCATCATTGGGAGCAATCCCTGCGCGAGGCGCTGTTCAATATCACTTCAATCATTTCGGGCACGGGCTTTGCCTCGGTCGATTATATGACCTGGGGGCCGTTTCCCGTGGCGCTGTTTTTCTTTACGGGGCTGATTGGCGGCTGCGCGGGGTCCACCGCCTGTTCGATCAAGATCTTCCGCTATCAGCTGTTGTTCGCATCCATCCGTGCGCAGTTGCAGCGAATCCGGTCACCCCACGGCATCTTTACCCCGCGCTATGACGGACGCCCGATCAGCGGCGATGTCATGATCTCGGTCATGTCGTTTTTTATGTTCTTCACGCTGACACTAGGGCTGGTGGCCGTGGCGCTCAGCATGACGGGGCTGGATTTCGTGACCTCGATCTCGGGGGCGGGGGCGGCCCTGGGGAACATCGGGCCGGGTCTGGGCAAGATCATCGGGCCGGCGGGCAATTTCAGCACCCTTAACGACACAGCCAAATGGATACTGACCGCCGCAATGCTGGTCGGGCGGCTGGAGCTTATGGCGGTATACGTCATTCTGACATTCAAATTCTGGAGAGCTTAATGAGCGCAGTACAAACCCGTCCTTTGGGGGCACAGATTTCGCATATGCTCAAGTCTCGCGGGGTAGAGGTGATCTTTGGCATCCCCGGCGTGCATAACCAAGAGATGTACCGCGGGATCGAGGAAGCAGGGCTGACCCATGTGCTGGCGCGGCACGAACAGGGGGCGGGCTTTATGGCAGATGGCTATGCCCGGGCCACAGGCAAGCCGGGGGTCGCCTATGTGATCACCGGCCCGGGGCTGTGCAATGTGATGACGCCGATGGGGCAGGCCTACAGCGATTCCGTGCCGGTGCTGGTGTTGTCCTCCTGTCTGGATGAAACGGCGGCGCGTAAGGGGCAGCTGCACCAGATGAAAGACCAGCGCGCGGCGGCGGAAACCGTGTGCGACTGGTCCGAAACGGCGCTGACGGCACCGGCGGCCTACCAGCTGATTGACCGCGCCCTGACCGAATTTGCCACCAGCCGCCCGCGGTCGAAGCATATTTCTGTTCCCATTCACCTGCTGGAGGCGGAGGCCGCCCCCGCGCACGCCCTTGCCGTCAGCGCGACCTTGCCGGCGGTGCCCCCTGCGCAGATCGACCTTCTGGCGCAAAAGCTGGCCGCAGCGCAAAAGCCGCTGTTCATTTTTGGCGGTGGTGCCGTTGGCGTTCAAAACGTTGACGCCCTGCTGGCCCGCTGGCAGGCGGCGAGCCTGACGACCTATGCCGGACGCGGCATCGTCTCGCCCGGAGCGCCGCTGCATTTCGGGGCCTATCTCGCGCGGGAAAGCAGCGTGGATGTGATCGCGCAGGCGGATCTTGTGATCGCCGTCGGGACCGAACTGGCAGAGGTGGACCTCTGGCGCGATTACCTGGGCCATTCCGGCGAGCTGGTGCGCGTTGATATTGATCCGCTGGTTCTGGCGGACCCGCAGGCGGCACCGTTTGCCATCCTTGGTGATGCGGTACAGGTAATGGCCGCGCTTGACGCTGCCTTGCCGGACGAACGCACAGCAGCTGGTTGGAATGCGGCCGAGGTGGCAGGCTGGCGCAAACGCTGGCGGTCAGAAGTGGATATGGAACGTCCGGGCATCCTTGCCGTGGTGGAGGCGGTCAAGGCTGCGACGCCCGAAGGCACGATGATCTACTCGG
This sequence comes from Sulfitobacter sp. G5_S2_6_S6, assembly GCF_054968505.1. Lineage (NCBI taxonomy): Bacteria > Pseudomonadati > Pseudomonadota > Alphaproteobacteria > Rhodobacterales > Roseobacteraceae > Sulfitobacter > Sulfitobacter sp. G5_S2_6_S6. Next base: position 249,121 of record NZ_JBQKUI010000001.1, on the reverse strand, counting down.
ACATGACCCAATTCGCCTATGCCGCGACAGAGGTCTGGGAGATGGACCGGCCTGGATATTGGCATCATCCTTACGGGTTCGGCACGCTTGGCTACGCAACACCTGCTGCGATTGGTGGGGCCATTGGCCGGCCCGGACTGCCGACCATGGCGATCATCGGGGATTATGGCTTTCAATACACGGTGCAGGAACTGGGGGCTGCGGTAGAGCTGGGGCTGCCGCTGCCGATCATCCTGTGGGACAATGGCAAACTGGGCGAAATCGAAGACAGCATGACCCGCGCGCAGATCGCGCCAAACGCGGTCATCGCTCACAATCCCGATTTTTGCAAACTGGCCGAAGCCTACGGAGCCTATGCTGCGGCACCGAAATCGCTGGAGGAGCTGCCAGAGGTCTTGGCGCAAGCCTTCAAGGCCGACCGCCCGACGTTGATCTATCTGACGCCCCAGACCGCAGTCTGATCAAGGGCGCTGCCCGAAGCGGTTCAAACGACTGACCCCGATCCTCCGTTAAACGGGAGATCGGGGTTTTCTTTATTCCCAACAGCTGACCAGTACGGTCATGCCCTTGGCTTTTTCACGCAGGTCCTGCGGCTTGATCGTGGTGCTGCTGGCCGTGGTATCAACGGTGACACCGGCCTTTTGCGCGAGCTCTGCGATGACCTTGGATTCAACCGCAAACGCGACATCTTCGGGCAATTCGCGTGCGCCATTGGCACGGGGCAGCAACATGCCCAAGACCCGCCCGTCACGATCCAGAATCGGACCACCCGCGTCACCGCTGCGGGCTTCTAGCGCAAGGCGGGCGATGTTCTCTTCGCCTTGCAGCCCACGCACATCGGCCAGCGTGCCATAGGTCACCGTCGCAGATCCGAGCACGCCTTCATAGGGGAAACCCGCAACCGCGATTTCGGATTGCAAACGGGGGGGCACGGTGTTGAACGCCGCCACATCCAGGGGCGAAAGCGCTGCGCGGGGTTTCAGCAGGCTGACCCCGCTGGCCGCATCGTCAACAACCACATCAAGCTCTGTCTCGTCGTCCAGCGTCAGCCGACCACAGCTTTGCACCGCCTCGGATGTGGTGGCAACAGTACCGCGCCCATCAATGAAGAAGCCCGAGCGCGAGATTTTCGGCGACCGGATTTGCAGACCTGACACCAGATCGACAGCCTGACGGTCGCCCCCCCCCGCTGCGGCATCCAGCGTACCGGGCAGGCGGGTGAAGGATTTCGTCATCTCGGCAATCACGCGGCGGCGGCGGTCTTCGTCCCCGGCGGGCCAGATGAGGGTGAAGCCCTTGATCTCGCCATTCTGCAGCGACACCTGCGTCTGGCTGACGATGCGGCCGTTCTCGCCGATCAGCTCGAAACTGTCGGACTTCCGCTCGCGCGGGCCTTCTTCGGGGACGATTTCAAGGGTCTGCATGATGTCATACAGGCCAAAGAGCGTATCTTGATCGCCCGCCTGACTGATCAGCAGAACCCGCGCGTCGATGTCGCCGGTGCCATTGTAATGGGCGAAGGGGGGCTCGAACCGGTCAAACCCCACGATCTTGGTCGGCATCACCATCTCGATCCCGGCGTCGGCGTTGCGCACGACCTGCAGGCCCAGACCTTCGAGCACGGCGTTATATTGTTTCAGAAGGGCGGCGCGTTGCAGCGTTGTCAGCACGCCGGTGGCGTCATAGCCGTTGGCCCCTTGCCAATCGGCCATAGACCCCCGCGTACCCCGCCCGAAGGCACCGTCGATAGAGGCATTGTAAAACCCGGCCCACTTCAGCGCGACCTGCAGCTGTTCGCGCGCCTCGCGGTCAAGCTCCCGTTCGCTGGCGCGCGCTTCGGCCAGGGTTTCGTCACGTGGTGGTTCGGGCAGGACGGGGACTTGCGTGGTTTCTACCTCTACGGTGGCGGTGTTCTCTTGCTCCAGCGCTTCGCTGGCGGGGGGCAGGGTGGTTTGCGTGATCTCACTGTCTGTCTGCGTATCGGTGGGGGATGCAGGGTCAACCGGTGCGATCAGCGGAATGTTCAGGACGTTCGCGCCCACGGGCCAGAACTGCTGCTGGAACCGTTCAGAAAGCTGGATAAAGCTGTCGCGCGGAATCACCCCGTCGCGGCGGTAGCGGCGCAACAACAGCTCTGCGTCATCACGGCGATAGGGGCCGACCGCGATTCCATACCAGCTGCCGCCCAAGGCAAAGCCGTTCACATCCTCAAGATTGGCGCTATAGGCACGTGCGCGATCGGTCGCCGCGGCCAGATTGGGCTGGGCTTCGACCTGTATCCAAACCACATCATCGGCAGACTGTGCAAAGGCAAACGGGGCAATAAACAAGGCGGCGATCAGGGCCGCAAACAGTCGCGTCATAGGTATGGGTGCTCTCAAGGATTTAAACTTGCAGTAGATAAGCAGGAACCTGTGCAAAATACCATGCTTGAGACAGCGCAAATCATCACAAAGCTGCCAATTGACCCTACCGCGACAGCACCTTAGGAAAGGCGCGCAGCAGCAAAGGCAAAATCTTATGTCCGACCCGGTCCAGCGCCCCCGTTCATTTCAGGAAATCATCCTCGCCCTACAGTCCTATTGGGCACGTCAGGGCTGTGCGGTCCTGCAACCCTACGACATGGAAGTCGGTGCGGGTACGTTCCACCCGGCAACGACCCTGCGCGCGCTTGGCACCAACCCTTGGGCCGCCGCCTATGTGCAGCCCTCGCGCCGTCCGACCGACGGGCGCTATGGGGAAAACCCCAACCGTCTGCAGCATTACTACCAGTTTCAGGCACTGATCAAACCCAGCCCGCCCAACCTGCAAGAGCTCTACCTCGGATCGCTTGAGGCGATCGGGATTGATATGGCGCTGCATGACATCCGCTTTGTCGAGGATGACTGGGAAAGCCCCACTTTGGGCGCATGGGGACTGGGCTGGGAAGTCTGGTGTGACGGCATGGAAGTGTCGCAGTTCACCTATTTCCAGCAGGTCGGCGGCCATGATTGCCACCCTGTGTCGGGAGAGTTGACCTACGGGCTCGAGCGTTTGGCGATGTATGTTCTGGGCGTCGATCACGTGATGGACATGCCCTTTAACAGCCCCGACGCGCCGATCCCGCTGACCTATGGTGATGTGTTCAAACAGACCGAGGAAGAATACGCCCGCTGGAACTTTGATGTCGCCAATACCGACGTGCTGCTGGACCACTTTGTCGAGGCCGAGAACGAGTGCAAGGCGATCCTTGCGCAAGACGCCGTGGACCCCAAGACCGGCAAGCGCATCGTGATGGCGCACCCCGCCTATGACCAATGCATCAAGGCGAGCCATATTTTCAACCTGCTGGACGCACGCGGTGTCATCTCGGTGACAGAGCGTCAGGCCTATATCGGGCGGGTACGCACCCTTGCCAAAGCCTGCGCCGACGCCTTTGTTCAGACACGGGCCGGCGGTTGGTCGGAAAACGCGGCATGAACGGTAAAATTGTAGGAGGCGTCATCTTGGTTGCAGCAGCCATTGCGGGTCTCGCGCTTTATTATCTACAGGTCTACGGCTATTATCACGAGGCACCGGCACCGGATGAGGGCGTCTCGCTGGTGTCGATCTCGAGCAATGCGTCCGAGCCGATCCTGACCGACAATTTCCGCGCCATCGACGCTGACAGCTCGCCCATCCGCTACCGCGCATGTTTCGACACCTCGCTTAGCCTCGCCATGCTGTCCGAAACCTATGTCGTCAGCGACGAGGTCACGCCGCGCAATGCTCCGGGTTGGTTCGACTGTTTCGACGCCAAAGCCATCGCAGAAGAGATCGAGGCAGGCACGGCGCTGACCTTTCTGGGGCAGAAGAACGTGCATTTCGGCGTTGACCGTATCGTTGCGATCACTTCGGACGGGCGCGGCTATGTCTGGCACGAGCTGAACGATTGTGGCGACAAAGCCTATGATGGCACCGTCGTGGGCGAAGCTTGCCCGGAACGCCCCGCCGACTGATCCGCCCCGGATCGACCGGCCCTTTGACATAAGCGCTGTTTGCGCGACACATATTTAACCGCACCCAAGCGACACGCGGCCCCGAAAGGTACGAACCCATGCCCGACCTCCTGATAGAGCTTTTCTCGGAAGAAATTCCCGCCCGCATGCAGGCGCGCGCGGCGGATGATCTAAAGAAACTGGTGACGAACGGTCTGGTGGATGCGGGGCTGACCTATGCCTCTGCCGCGGCCTTTTCGACGCCGCGTCGTCTGACCCTGACGATCGAGGGGATGCTGGACGCCAGCCCGTCGCTGGTCGAGGAACGCAAAGGCCCCAAGGCCGACGCGCCGGAAAAAGCCATCGAAGGGTTTCTGCGCGGTGCGGGGCTGACCCGCGACCAGCTGGAAGAGCGCGACACGCCCAAGGGCAAGATCCTGTTTGCCATGATCAACAAGCCGGGCCGCCCCGCAGCCGAGATCGTGGCAGAAGTGCTGGAAACCACCATTCGCAATTTCCCTTGGCCCAAATCCATGCGGTGGGGCAGTGGCAGCTTGCGGTGGGTGCGCCCGTTGCACTCGATCCTGTGTATCCTGTCAGCCGAGGATGGCGCGCAGACCGTGCCCTTGACCATCGACGGGATCACCGCAGGCGACACCACGCGCGGGCACCGCTTTTTGGCCCCCGATACAATTACCGTCAGCAGCTTTGACGATTACAGCGCCAAGCTGAAACGCGCCTTTGTCGTGCTCGACCCGGCAGAGCGGCGCGATACGATCTGGAACGACGCGACCAATATGGCCTTTGCCAACGGGCTTGAGGTGGTCGAGGATGCGGGGCTGCTGGCCGAGGTCGCAGGGCTGGTGGAATATCCCGTCGTGCTGATGGGGCAGATTGGCGATGATTTCCTTGGCCTGCCGCCCGAGGTGCTGCAAACCTCGATGAAAGAGCACCAGAAGTTCTTTTCCGTGCGCAACCCCAAGTCGGGCCGCATCGAACGCTTTGTCACCGTCGCCAACCGCACCACCGCCGACGATGGCGCGACCATTCTGGCGGGCAATGAAAAAGTGCTCTCTGCGCGCCTGTCGGATGCTAAATTCTTCTGGGAAAACGATCTGCGCATCGCGCAATCGGATGCGGGGATGCAGACCTGGGTGGACCGTCTGTCCAACGTGACCTTCCACAACAAGCTGGGCACACAGGCAGAGCTGATCTCGCGCATGGAAGCACTGGCTGGGGAGCTCGCCCCGATGGTCGGGGCCGACGCAGAAGAGGCCCGTGCCGCCGCCCGTTTCGCCAAGGCCGATCTGTCGTCCGAAATGGTCTATGAATTCCCCGAACTTCAGGGGCTTATGGGCAGCTACTATGCCAAAGCCGCCGGCAAGTCCGAAGCTATCGCCGCCGCCGCCCAAGACCACTATGCGCCGCTGGGGCCATCCGACGACGTGCCAACCGCGCCCGTGTCCATCGCCGTGGCGCTGGCAGAGAAAATCGACAAGCTGACCGGCTTCTGGGCGATCGACGAAAAACCGACCGGAAGCAAAGACCCGTTCGCGCTGCGTCGCGCGGCCTTGGGCGTCATTCGGATTTTGGTTGAGAATGATGTGTCAATGAAACTGCGTGACACCATCCTTGAGCATTTGTCTCAAGCCCCTGCACCGGCTGCCGGAAGCGCCGAAGAGACGGCAGAAAACCTCCTCTCCTTCCTCCACGACCGCCTGAAGGTCTACCTCAAAGACCAAGGCGTCCGTCATGACATCATCGACGCTTGCATCAGTTCTTCTGATGGCGCACCTGCTGGTGCGACGGACGGCAACGACGACCTGACCCTGCTTGTCAAACGCGCGAAGGCGCTGAGCGAGACGCTGAAAACCGATGACGGGGAAAACCTGATCCAGGGGTTCAAGCGCGCCAACAATATCCTGAGCCAGGCCGAGGACGCGGATGGGGTGGAATACTCTTTCGGGGCGGATATCAAATTTGCCGAGACGGTAGAAGAGCGCGCGTTGTTTGCCGCCCTTGATACCGCAGAGGCGCAGATCAAACCGGCGATGGAGGCACAGGATTTCGGCACAGCCATGTCCGCGATGGCGTCCTTGCGCGGCCCGATTGATGCGTTCTTTGATGCGGTGCAGGTGAACGCGGACAATGCGACGGTCCGGCGCAACCGGTTGAACCTGCTCAGCCGTATCCGCACGATCTGTAGCTCGGTCGCGGATCTGACGAAAATCGACGGGTAACGCAGCAGACCCGACACGTGGGCAAGGCGATCACGCCTTGCCACACCACGGCGAAAGCCTATGCTGCGCAGGAACCAAAAGGTGCCGCAGTGCAGAAAACCGCCATGACAACCCTTGTGACCCAAACCGCCCCCATCGCGAATGATACGCATGGGGGGCGTGCGAAATGTCTGCAACGTCTGGTCCGTCTTGATCTGCCGGTGCCGCGCACCGTGGCGCTGCCCTTCGATGTCGTGCTCGAGATCGCGCAGGGGCAGATCCCCGATCTGCAAGCGGTCGCCGATGAATTCCCCCAAGACGCGCTGCTATGCGTGCGCCCCTCTAGCCAGGACCCGGATTGGGGCGGGCCGGGGGCGGTGATGAACATCGGCATGAACGATGACCGCTATGCCGACTATTGCGAACGCATGGGCGAGGGGCCCGCATCGGCGCTTTATACCCGTTTCGTGCAATCCTATGCCGTCAATGTGGCGCGTTTGGACCCCGATATGTTCGACGACGTCGAAGGCGATGGGCGCGAGGCGCTGCTGCAATCCCTGCGGGCCTACGAGCTTGAGACCGAAGAAAGCTTCCCCCAGGACCGTGTGACCCAGTTGACCGCCGTGCTCAGTTCCATGGCGCGGGCGTGGGAGGGCACCTCGGCGCGGCTGTTGCGCCAGGCCAAGGGGGCGCCTGCAGATGCGGGGCTGGGCCTGATCGTGCAGCAGATGGTGTTCGGTGTGGGCACGGGAATTTGCGGCTCGGGCGTGTTGCAACTGGTGGACAGCACCACCGGCTTGCCACAGATCACCGGGCGGTACCTGAGCCAGTCGCAGGGGCGCGACGCCTTGCAGGACACCGCCGATGCGCTTTACCTGACGCGCGATCCACGCGGACCGTCGCTTGAGGAACACGCCCCCGAAGCTTTCGAGATGCTCAAACAGCACGCGGCGCTGATGCGGGTCCGGCTGCGCGCCGAGATGCAGGTGGAATTTGTCATCTCTGACGGAGAGTTGTTTATCCTTGATGGCGTGCGCGTGTCGCGGTCCTCGCGGGCGGCGGTGCGGATCGCAGTGGCGCTGGCGGACGAAGGGATCATCCCCCGCGAAGAGGCGCTGATGCGTGTCCAGCCCCGCACCCTGACAGAGCTGTTGCACCGGCAGGTTGACCCACGGGTGAAACGCGATGTGATCGGGCGCGGCATTGCCGCCAGCCCCGGTGCCGCCACCGGCCGGATCGTGTTCAACGCGAATGACGCGCAAGCCAGTGCCGCACGGGGCGAGAAATGTATTCTGGTGCGCCGCGAAACCTCGCCCGAGGATATTCGGGGGATGCATGCCGCCCAAGCCGTGCTGACCGAACGCGGTGGCATCACCAGCCACGCCGCGGTGATCGGGCGGGGCATGGGCTTGCCCTGCGTCGTTGGTGCCTCGTCGATGCGGTTCGATCTCGTCAAGGGGGTGATCACGGCCCCTGACGGGCGGATGTTCAAGGCAGGCGATGAAATCACCCTCGACGGCACCTCGGGAGAGGTGCTGTGCGGGGCCGCGGATATGCTTGAGCCGCTGCTGGACGCGACCTTCCAAAAGCTCATGTCCTGGGCCGAAGACGCTGCCGACATCGGGATACGTGCCAACGCCGACACCCCGGCCGACGCACAAACCGCGCGCAATTTCGACGCGCAGGGGATCGGGCTGTGCCGGACAGAGCATATGTTCTTTGACCCCAGCCGCCTGACCGTGATGCGCGAGATGATCTTTGCCGATACCAGCGAAGGCCGTCGCGCCGTGCTAGAGCGGTTGCTGCCAATGCAACGCGATGATTTCATTCAGCTTTTCCGCATCATGCAGGGTCAGCCGGTGTGCATCCGTCTGTTCGATCCGCCCTTGCACGAATTCCTGCCCTCGACCCGAACCGGTCAACGCGATCTGGCCGAGGCGCTGGATTTGCCGCTGTCCAACGTGACCCGCCGGATCGAGGCGATGACCGAATATAACCCGATGCTCGGCCTGCGCGGCGTGCGTCTTGGCGTGACGGTGCCCGAAATCTACGAGATGCAGGCCCGCGCGATCTTCGAGGCCACGATCGAAGCCAGCCGCGACGGCGACCCCGTGGTGCCCGAGATCATGATCCCGCTTGTGTCGGCCAAACGCGAGGTTGAGCTGATCAAAGCCAGCGTCGACAAAATCGCAACGGCGGTGAAATCCGAACGCGGCGCGAGCTTTACCTACCGTTTGGGCGTGATGGTCGAAACGCCCCGTGCCGCCCTGCGCGCCGGAGAGATTTCGCCCCATTGTTCCTTCCTCAGCTTCGGGACAAACGACCTGACGCAGATGACCTATGGGTTGAGCCGAGATGACGCGGGACGGTTCATGTCGACCTACGTGCAGCAGGGCGTTTTCCCCGAAGATCCGTTCCATATGCTGGACCGTGATGGCGTCGGAGAGCTGCTTCAGCTTGGTGCCGCGCGGGGGCGGGAAGCACAACCTGGGATTACCTTGTCGATCTGCGGAGAGCACGGCGGCAACCCCGAATCGATTGCTTTTTGCCGTGCAGCGGGTTTCGACTACGTTTCTTGCTCACCTTTCCGTGTTCCGGTGGCCAGATTGGCGGCGGCACAGCTCGCAATCGCGGACAAGATCGGGTAGTTTTGCGCGGCTGATCGCCTAGATGTTGTTTTTCTGTGCGGGTTCCCGCGCAGGCGGTTTCGGCAGGGTTTACGCTTGGTGCCAGTTTGGGTAGGGGGCGCTGTCCGAAACTACTTGCGAGGCGCTCAATGCGTTCTTTTCAGAAATTCTCGTCCTGCGCCCTGCTGGCGCTGTCTTTGCTTGCTCCTGCCGTGGCGTCCGCCAGCCCGCAACAGGCCAAAGCACTGGCTGACATCGAAGCCAAAGGGCTACGCTCTGTCGGGTCGGAACGTCTGGAAAGCATGATCGCATCGAACAACGCAAGCGAGGTGGAGTTCACCCGCGCATGGCTGGCTGAACAGCCGAAAGCATCGGGCGGCGAACAATGGCGCTGTCTGGCAGAGGCGCTGTACTTTGAAGCGCGCGGTGAGACGGTCAAGGGCCAGTTCGCGGTGGCCGAAGTGATCATGAACCGTGTGAAATCCGCGCAGTTTCCCGGGTCTTTGTGCAGCGTGATCAATCAGGGAACAGGTCGCAAATACCAGTGTCAGTTCACCTACACCTGCGACGGCAATGCCGAAGTGATCGCCGAACCGCGCGCCTATGCGCAGGTCGGCAAGGTCGCGCGGGCGGTGCTGGACGGCAAGGCACCATCGCTGACAGGGGGGGCGACGTATTATCATACCACCGCCGTAAGCCCTCGTTGGTCGCGCGTCTTTACCCGCACCACCAAGATCGGCGTGCATATGTTCTATCGTGACGGCGTTCAGACCGCGTCGAACTAAGCGGCGTTTCTGTCGTCTTTGATGGCTGGCCAGCCGTGTCTGGCTTTGGTACATCCGCGCAAACGGTCTAGGATCGTTTGCGAGTGAGACAAGCAAAGGCCCAAACCCATGACAAGTGACACGCGGCTTGCCTTTGCGCACCCGTCCGAACGCGCTGCTGCGACGGCGGGGCCTGAACCTCTGGACCGGATTTCCCTGCGCGATCATATCGTTGAGGTCGAGATCGGTGCCTTCCAGGCCGAACGTGGTGTAACGCAGCGCATCTGTTTCAATGTCGTCGTCGAGGTGCAGCCGCTGACCGGCCCCGTCGACGACGATGTGGACCGTATCCTGTCCTACGACCGCGTGACCGAGGCCATCGCCTACGAGCTGTCGGACGAACGGCTGAACCTGCTCGAGACGCTGGCCGAACGGGTCGCGGATCGTATCCTGCTGGAACGGCAGGCGATGCGGGTGTTTGTGCGCATCGAAAAGCTGGACCGTGGCCCCGGTGCTTTGGGCGTCGAGATCGTGCGCGCCCGTGATGATACCCCCGACAGTCAGGCCGAGGCGCGCGAGGTGCCACACCCCGAGCTGGTCTATCTGAGCAATGATGCCATCGCCTCGCCGCATCTGGCGGGGTGGCTGGACCAGTTGCACCAGATGGGGCGGCCCCTGATCCTATGTGTCGGCGCATCGGACACCGCCGCGCCGCAGGTCGGGCATAAAATGGCGCAGCGTCGCATTGATCTGCTGGCGATTGAACAGAACGCTTGGGTGCTGGCCGCAAAGGATGATCGCTGCGTTGTGGTGGCGACGCGGACAGAGCTGGATTGGGCAATGAAGAACGGCCAGACGAGCGTTTGGGCCCCGTCGAAGATCGTGCTTGATAGTGTGGATACCCCGTCGGCGCAGCCGCGCGATGCAGTGGCCTTGGCCGCGTGGTTCGCCGCCAGCTTCGACGCGACAGAGATGTTGGTGATCGGGGCGGACCTGCCGGCTGACGCCTCTGTTCCGCTGCGCGCCGTAGCGGTGGACCAGGGCAGGCTGTGAGACATGACCGATTACTTTCGACCTCTCGTCCAGATCGGCCCCGCGCGGCCTGATACTGCGGTGTCTCTCGCGGGGGGGTGGGGCTGGTTCACCCATGCCGAGGTCTTGTCGCGTCGCACGCCGGCCCGTGTTGTGCCCGCGGCCGATATCCCGGCAAGCGTGATGGCACGGCTGACCGCGCCCCGTCCCACGATGGCAGGGCTGACGCTGGACCGCCCGCGCATCATGGGCATTCTGAACACGACGCCCGATAGTTTCTCGGACGGGGGGCAGCATAATGCCGTACCCGATGCGCTGCGCGTCGCACAAGAGATGGTGGCCGCCGGCGCGGATATTCTGGACATTGGCGGCGAGTCCACGCGCCCCGGCGCGGATTTTGTGCACGTCTCCGAAGAGATCACGCGCACCGCTCCCGTCATCGCCGCGCTGCGGGGGGCGGGGCTGCACACGCCGATCTCCATCGATACCCGCAAGGCCGCCGTGGCCGAGGCCGCGGTCAACGCTGGTGGCAATCTGGTAAACGACGTCTCGGGCTTCACCTTTGATCCCGCGCTTGGGCCCCTGTGTCAAAAACTGGCGCTGCCGGTTTGCGTTATGCATGCCCAAGGCGATCCCGCGACCATGCATCTGGACCCACAGTATGATAACGTGCTGCTTGATGTTTTTGACGCGCTGGAGCGGCAGATCAGCATCCTAGAGGCATCAGGCATCCCGCGGGGGGCCATTCTGGCGGACCCGGGCATCGGGTTTGGCAAGACGCAGGATCACAATCTGGCTCTGCTGGCGCGGCTGAGCCTGTTTCACGCTTTGGGGACGCCTATCCTGCTAGGCGTGTCGCGCAAACGGTTCATCGGAACGATCGGCAACGCGCCGCAGGCTCAGGACCGCGCGCCGGGGTCGATCGCCGTGGCGCTTGCAGGATTGGCGCAGGGTGTGCAAATGATCCGTGTGCATGACGTTGACGACACCCGCCAAGCGGTCGCTCTGTGGCATGCCGCATATTTTGGGAGCATTTTATGACAAAATTATTTGGAACAGACGGTATTCGCGGAAAGGCCAATGTGCATCCGATGACAGCCGAGGTCGCCCTGAAAATCGGGGCCGCTGTGGGGCGCTATTTCAGCGCGGGTCGTGACGGTGTGCACCGTGTGGTGATTGGTAAGGACACGCGGTTGTCGGGCTATATGTTCGAAAACGCGCTGACGGCGGGGCTGACGTCCTCGGGGATGAATGTGCTGCTGCTGGGGCCGGTGCCTACGCCTGCGGTCGGGCTGCTGACGCGGTCGATGCGGGCTGATCTGGGGGTCATGATCTCGGCCAGCCACAATCCGGCGACGGACAATGGCATAAAGTTCTTCGGCCCCGACGGGTTCAAGTTGAGCGACGCTGTGGAGGCAGAGATCGAGGCGTTGATCGAAGGCGGTGTGGAGTTGAACCCCGCCGACAAGATCGGCCGTGCCAAGCGGATCGATGACGGGCGGTTCCGCTATGTCGAGCGGGTGAAGTCATCGTTCCCGCGCCAGATGCGTCTGGACGGGCTGAAGGTCGTGATCGACTGCGCCAATGGGGCCGCACACCGCGTCGCACCCGAAACCCTATGGGAACTGGGGGCCGAGGTGATCGAGATTGGCGTGTCGCCGAACGGTTTCAATATCAACGAGAATTGTGGCTCGACCCACCCCGAACGCGCCGCAGCGGCGGTGGTAGAGCACGGTGCCCATGTGGGCATTTGCCTGGATGGCGACGCGGACCGCGTGATCCTGATTGACGAAACCGGAAAGGTCGGTGACGGGGATCAATTCATGGCCCTTATGGCGTCCCGTTGGGCGGCCGAAGACCGGCTGGCCAATGGCGCCCTAGTTGCCACCGTGATGAGTAACCTTGGCCTTGAACACTTCTTGCAGGGCAAGGGGCTACGGCTTGAGCGGACGTCCGTGGGCGACCGCTATGTGGTCGAGCGGATGCGCGAAGGCGGCTTCAATCTGGGCGGCGAGCAATCGGGCCATATCGTCATGACCGACCACGCCACCACGGGTGACGGTCTGATGGCGGGGCTGCAGTTTCTGGCAGAGATGATCCGGTCGGAGAAGACCTCCTCCGAGCTGCTGAACAACTTTGAACCCGTGCCGCAACTGCTTAAGAACGTAAGGTTTTCTGCCGGTCAGGTGCCGTTGGAAGACGCGCAGGTGCAAGGGGCCATCGCACAGGCCGAAGCCGATCTGGCTGGTCAGGGGCGTTTGCTGATCCGCAAATCCGGTACCGAGCCGCTGGTGCGTGTGATGGCAGAACATGAAGACGCGCAGCTGATGGAACGCGCTGTCGATTCTGTGGTGGATGCGGTCACGGCGGCTGTCGCACCTTAAGCTGATCGCAGGGCTGCTGGCGGGGATGTCCTGCGCAGCGGCCCTGCCTTGCCCTCGCGGGACGCGCCGCCTGCGGTGGCTGTGGGATGCCTTCGGCGAGGATTTAGAGCCATTTGGAAGCTAGGCGCGCGTGCGGGTGAACAGCCGGCGGAACGCGCCATATTGGCTGAGCGCGACGCCCGAGAGGATCAGCACCATCGCGTAGAGCAGGGATGGCGGCAGCGGTTCGTTCAGCAAGAGCGCACCGAGGCAGACGGACCAGACGGGGACTTGGTAGTTCACCAGTGACATAAACACCGGGCCAGCACTGCGGATCACCAGCACGCGCAGGAAATTCGCGGCGGCGGTGGGGATCAGGCCCAGAAACGCCAGCGCCGCGAAGATGGACGGCGAGGGGCGGGGCGGCAGACCTTCGATGATGATTGCCATGGGAACGGTGATGCAGGTGGCAATGATCAGCAGGATGGTCGCAAGGCCGATCGCGTCCACCGCGGGCAGGCGGCGCATGATGATCGAGCTGGTGGCGTAGCACCCCGCCGCACCCAGGCAGGCCAGACGGCCTTGGGTTTCAAGCGCGGTGCCAGTGCTTTCAAAGGCTTGCGCGCCGATCAGGATGACAACGCCGACAAAGCCCAGGGCAAACCCGATCACCTTGCGCGGGCTCATCGCTTCGCCCGGAACGAAGAAATGCGCGAGCGGCAGGATGATCAGCGCCGTCGCGGCCATGGTCACCCCCGCGAATCCCGAGGTGACATATTGCTGACCCCATGCGAGCAGGCTGAACGGCACGGCAGAGCTGGCGGCACCGATAAAGATCACGGCCGCGATGTCGCCGCGGGTGGGGGATTGGGTAAAGAGCCGAAACCCGCGCAGAGCCCAGATTACCACCATCACGGTGGCCGCGAACCCGACACGTGTGGCCGCGATCCAGAAGGGTGGCATTTCAGTCAAAGCGATTTCGGTCACCAGAAACGTGCCTCCCCAGATGAAGGCAAGCAGCAGGATCATCAGCCAGCTGGATTTGGTGATCTGGGGCGCGTCCGGCATGACATATCCTGTGGGAACTCTCGGCCCGCCAGATGTGACAGCCGGTTGCGCAAAAGAAAAGGCCCGGTGCAGAACCGGGCCTTTCCACATCGCTGCAATGGCGATCAGTTCTTGGATTTGTCGACCATCTTGCCGGCAGAGATCCAGGGCATCATTTCGCGCAGCTTGCCGCCGACGACTTCGATCTGATGTTCGTCATTGGCGCGACGCGAGGATTTCAGCGTGGGCTGACCGACGGAGTTTTCCAGCATGAAGTCACGCACGAATTTGCCCGACTGGATGTCGCTGAGAACGGCTTTCATGCGCGCTTTGGTCTCGTCGTAGGGCAGGATGCGCGGGCCGGAGACGTATTGGCCGTATTCCGCTGTGTTCGAGATCGAGTAGTCCATGTTGGCGATGCCGCCTTCATAGATCAGGTCAACGATCAGCTTGGTTTCGTGCAGACATTCGAAATAGGCCATTTCGGGCTCGTAGCCGGCTTCGACCAGTGTTTCAAAGCCACAGCGGATCAGTTCAACGATACCGCCGCACAGAACAGCCTGTTCGCCGAACAGATCGGTTTCACATTCTTCGCGGAAGTTGGTTTCGATGATGCCGGAACGGCCGCCACCGATGGCGGAGCAGTAGGACAGGCCGATTTCCAGCGCTTTGCCGGTGGCATCGGTGTCTACCGCAACCAGGCAAGGCACGCCGCCGCCTTTGGTGTATTCGCCGCGCACAGTGTGGCCCGGGCCTTTGGGGGCCATCATGATCACATCAACGCCGGGTTTGGGTTCGATCAGGCCAAAGTGGACGTTCAGGCCGTGGGCGAATGCGATTGCAGCGCCTTCGCGGATGTTATCGTGCACGTATTTCTTGTAGGTTTCAGCCTGCAATTCGTCGGGCATGGTGAACATGATCACATCGGCCCAAGCCGCAGCTTCGGCGATTTCCATGACTTTCAGGCCTTCGCCTTCGGCTTTCGCTTTCGAAGCGGAGCCTTCGCGCAGCGCAACGACGAGGTTTTTCGCACCGGAATCACGCAGGTTCAGCGCGTGGGCGTGGCCCTGGGAGCCATAGCCGAGGATGGCGACTTTCTTGTCCTTGATCAGGTTCACATCGCAGTCACGGTCGTAATAAACGCGCATTGGGGCGTCCTTTCGGGTTCGTTGAAATCTAGGGAGACCATATCGAAGCTGCTGCGAGATACTATTGCGGAATTGTGAGTTTATTTGGAAAAATGAAGATGGTAATGCGCGGTATGCAGTAAAAATGGAAAAATCATGCTTGATGATATGGATCGACGACTTCTGCGCCACTGGCAAGCGGATGCGGGGTTGTCGCCGGCGGAGTTGGCCGACCTTACGGGGCTGACAGCGGGTAAGGTGTCGCGGCGGATCACGCGCATGCAGGAAGCCGGTATCGTTCAGGGGGTGGCGGCTGTCGTCGATTGGGCGGCATTGGGCTACACGGTCGAAGTGTCCTTGCGCATCACTTTGGACAAGACACAGGGCAATGCCTTTGACCGCTTTCTTGAAGAGGCACGCCAACTGCCTGAGGTGATCGAGCTCCAGACCTTTCTGGGGCGGGTGGATGTGCGCCTATCGGTAATAGCGCGGGATATGGCGCATTATCAGCAGATTTACCGGGAGGGTATTCTGACCTTGCCGCATATTGCCGATATCGAGGCGCTGATGCATGTGGCGCGGATCAAGTCAGAGGAGGCGTTGCCGCTATGATCACGCTCGATGAGGTGGACCACCGGCTGATCCGGTCGCTTGCGCGCGATGCCACACAAAGCGCCGGTGCCCTGGGGCGTCATCTGGGGCTGTCGCAGCCTGCCACTTGGCGTCGGATCAAACGGTTGGAGGAGGCAGGCATCCTGCGCGGCAAGAGGCTGCGCTTGAACCGCGAGGCATTGGGGTTCGGCGTCACCGTCTTTCTCGGCGTCAAGCTTGCGACCAAAGGGCGGGTTAGCCTGGAGGATTTCGAACGCGCCGTCAGTGCTATCCCCGAGGTCCAAACAGTGGAGCATGTTCTAGGGCTATATGACTACCGTTTACGGGTTGTTGCGCGGGATCTGGCGGATTTCGAACGGGTGCTGCGGCGGCGGATCATGACCCTGCCGGGGGCGGGGGCCGTCGAGGCAAATGTGCTTCTAAGCGAGGAACGACTGACCGGACCATTGGGCCTGTGACTTTACCACGCGAGGGGCTATGTTCGCGCGAAACCATCAGGAGGATATCATGCCCGCTTTGCTAAATTCAGTTGACCCGGAAGGGCTTGAAGAGTTTTCGGTCGTGTTCACCGACCGGTCCTTGAACCATATGAGCGCCGTGTTCCAAGAGGTCATGCGCGACATCAGCACTCTGCTTAAGGACGTATACAAGGCCGATGCCGTGGCTGTCGTCCCCGGGGGCGGGACCTATGGGATGGAGGCGGTCGCCCGCCAGTTCGCACGGGGGGCCGAGGTGCTGGTCGTGCGCAACGGCTGGTTCTCCTATCGGTGGAGCCAGATCATCGAGAGCGGCGATCTGACCGGCAATGCCAACGTCATGAAGGCGCAGATGCAGGGCAACAGCACGCCCGCGCCGTTCGCCCCAAGCCCGATTGATGACGTCGTCAAGGCCATCGAGACGCATAAGCCGCAGGTGGTTTTCGCACCTCATGTGGAGACCAGTGCGGGGGTGATCCTGCCCGATGACTATATCAAGCAGATGGCAGAAGCGGCCCATGCCGTCGGCGCGCTGGTGGTGCTGGATTGCATCGCGTCGGGCTGCGCATGGGTGGATATGAAGGCGCTTGGCGTCGACGTATTGCTCTCTGCGCCGCAAAAAGGCTGGAGCGCTTCGCCCTCTGCCGGGCTGGTCATGATGTCGGATCGCGCGGTTGCACGCATGGGAGAGACAACATCGGACAGTTTTGCCATCGATCTAGCCAAGTGGCATAGCATTATGAAAGCCTATGAAGATGGCGGCCACGCCTATCACGCGACCATGCCGACCGATGCGCTACGTCAATTCCGCGATACCATGCTTGAGACGAAATCCTACGGCTTTGACCGTCTGAAAGAGGCGCAGTGGCGTCTGGGGGATTCCGTGCGCAAGATGCTGGCGGAGAGGGGCGTTACCTCTGTCGCGGCGGAAGGTTTTGGCGCGCCGGGGGTGGTGGTGAGCTATACTGCGGATCCCTCCGTGCAAAACGGCAAGGCCTTTGCTGCCGAAGGGATGCAGATCGCCGCTGGCGTGCCCTTGATGTGTGACGAGCCGGAGGATTTCCAGACCTTCCGTCTGGGGCTGTTCGGTCTGGATAAGCTTTACGACGTCGATGCCACGCTGGCGCGGTTGGCAGCCGTGGTCGATAAGGTACTGTAAATAAAGGCGCGCGGCAGGTCAGCCCTGCCGCATGCCCAAGCCCATCTCCATCAACATGCGCCGTACGGGGGGCAGGGCATATAGCGCGCTGAGCCCTTTGGCACGGGCATCGCGGGCCAGTGGCGTTGTCGCCTGACTGGCGCGGTTCAAGAGGTCGATGCCGCGCAAGCGCAGCTGAATATCGCCAAAACGCGCCTTGTGGTAGGCGTCCAGCATGTGCTGGCTGCCCAGATCAGCGCCGTGCTTTTGCGCCAGTTCCAGCAGCGTTGCGATGTCTTGCAGCGACATGTTCAACCCCTGCGCGCCGATGGGGGGCATCACATGGGCGGCTTCTGCAATCAGGGCGACGCGTTCGGCAGAGAGACGCGCGGCATGCTGGCTGATGATCGGCCAGATCGCCCGTTCGGAGGCCAGCGTCAACGGGCCGAGCACATGGGCACTGCGGTCGGTCGCGGCTTGGGAAAACGCATCTGCGTCAAGCGCCATCCGCGCAAGGCAGGACGCGCCGTCATCCATCCACACCACGGCAGAGCAGGGCAGACCGTCGCGATCGGGCAGGGGTACAAGGGTGAAGGGGCCCCCGCTGCGGTGCACCTCGGTCGACACGTTTTCATGCGGGATCGGGTGTGTCACGGCAAAGGCAAGCGCCTTTTGGCCATAGCTTTGGCGGGTAACCTCAATGCCGGCGGCGTCGCGCATGGGGCTGTCGCGCCCGTCTGCGGCAATCACGAGCTTTGTCGAAATTTTCGTGCCATCGCTGAGGCTTACGCGTGCGCCGGTGGTGCGGGTGAACAAGCTGGTGGTTGCGGTGCCGGGGCGGAAATCGACGTTCGGCAAAGCCTCTAGCCGCTCCAGAAGCGCACGCCTTAGCAGCCAGTTCGGGAAGTTCCAGCCGAACGGTTGGTCCGAGATATCGGCAGCATCAAAAGCGCGGCTGGTCACCGGTGCATCGCCGTCACCGCCCGCATCCACAATACGCATCACCTGCAACGGTGCGGCATGTTCTTCCAGATGGGCCCAGATGCCCGCTGCCTCAAGCACGCGGCGCGCCGGTTGCAGCATCGCAGTAGAGCGCATGTCGGCCCCTTTCGCCGCACCATCGGTGACGGGGGGCGTGGGGTCGACGCAGACCACGTTGAAACCCGCGGTGCCGAAAGCCGCTGCCGCCGTCAAACCGGCAATGCCGCCGCCCGAAATCAAGATATCACATGCCATAGTCATGCCCGTCAGTTAGCCCGTGATCTGTGCAAGAAAAGCCGAAAGATCATCGGTGTGGAAATGGATATGCGGCGCGGGGGCGGGGTGCTCGGCCACATGGACGGTGCCCATCCCCATGTCATGCGGGGCGATTAGGTTGCGGGGGTCGTCCTCGAACATCACGGCGTTGGTTGGGGTCAATGCGTCGGCGGCAAATATCAGGTCGTAGGCCGCGCGTTCGGGTTTGGGTAAAAATGACGCGTGTTCAACGCCGTAGATGGCATCGAACAGGCCCGAAAGCCCCCGTGCGGCAATGACTTTTTCGGCGTAGGGGGCAGTGCCGTTGGTATAGATGATCCGGCGCCCCGGCAGGGCGGCGATCCGCGCGGCAAGCAGGGGATCCGGGATCAGCGCGTCAAAGGAGATCTCGTGCACCTCGTGCAGATAGGGGCCGGGATCAAGGTCGTGTTCGCGCATCAGCCCGGCCAGCGTGGTGCCATAGGTCTGCCAGTAATGTCTGCGCAGATAATCCGCGCGCTGCTCATCGACGTTCAAGGCGGTCATCACCCAGTGCGTCATCCGCTGTTCAATCTGGTCAAACAGGCGGGCGGATGGCGGGTATAATGTGTTATCAAGGTCAAAGACCCAAGTATTCACATGAGAAAAAGAGGTGTGTGGCATGGGGACTTGCTACGCTGACCAGATGATCTGCGCAAGATCACGGGGTTGCGCAATTGGACGCGGGGGCTAAGGTGCCGGAGCCTTTTGAAAGAGAACCCATGACGACGCCACGCTCCGGACCCACAGACGCCTATTCCATGATCCTGGACGCGATTGACGTGGGCACCTATCGCCCCGGTGATCGGTTGGTGGAAAGTGAATTGGCCGAGCGCTTCGGTGTCTCAAGAACGCCGGTTCGTGAAGCATTACAACGGCTTGAGACGCAATCCCTGCTCGCGCGGGACGGGCGGAGCCTGATCGTTGCATCGTTGGACCACAATCAGGTGGCCGAACTTTACGTCGTACGCGGCGAGTTGGAGGGGTTGGCCGCGCGGCTTGCCGCCCGTCACGCCACCGCTGAAGAAGTCCGTGTATTGCGCGAAATGGTCGAGGAAGACGACGCTTTTCGCGACAATCCAGCGGCGTTGGCGCGTGCGAACCGCCGTTTTCACAAACAAATTCATCTCGCGTCGCACAACCGGTATCTGGTGCAGCAACTTGATCTGGTGCACCGGTCCATGGCGCTGATGGCGACATCGTCACTGGCCGTGGATGGGCGCGGTGCGATCGCGCAGGATGAACATGACCGCATTGTTCAGATGATCGAACAGCGTGACGAAGATGGTGCGGATGAAGCATTGCGCACGCATATTTCTGTCGCCTTCATGACGCGGCTCAAGCAAGAAGCGGCACAGCGCAAAGATGAAGGCTAGGGCGGACGAAGTGGTGACGCCTTAGAACCGATGGGGCTGGATCTATGTGGTACGCCATGTTCGGTCTTGTCCCAATAGAACGGCGTGACCACGAATTCGTATAGCGCCTTATAGGCCGCGAAAGAGCCGAGAATAAAGTAAAACGGCAGGGTGATCGCCCAGGGTATAAGGTGGCGATGCAGCGGACCCGAAACCGCCGTCATCGCGACAGATATATTGAGGATTTCCGCGAAGAGGAAATATCCGAAAAGCCCGTAGAACACGTCAGCGCCCAGTGTTGTCTGGACAGGATGTGCTGCGCCGAACAGCGGTAGGCAGAAAGACCAGAGCAGGGGGGCAAAGATGAACTGGCAGAACGTCGCGAGGAACAGTACCTGCACGCCCATAAACCGAATAAGCCCGACATCACGGATCAGTTGGAAGGGGGCACGGCTGTGCACGACCCATGTGATCAAGAAGCCTTTCAGCCATCGTGACCTTTGTTTGATCCACGGCCACGCACGGAAATTGGCCTCTTCGTAAGTGACAGTCGGCAGCAGGTCGGTTTTATAGCCATGCCGCGCGAGGCGGACGCCAAGATCTGCATCTTCGGTGACATTATGGGCGTCCCAGCCCCGCAGTTTCTCCAAAGCGGCGCGGCGGAAAAATAATGTGGTGCCGCCGAGGGGAATGATCAGGCCCAGATGCGCGACACCGGGTAGGATCACGCGCCACCAGGTAGCATATTCCAGTGTGAAACAGCGCGAGATCCAGTTGGTGCGCGCATTGTAAAAATCCAGAACGCCCTGCACACAAGCAACGTTTTTGTGGGCCTTATCAAAATGTTGTACAACGCGGTTGATCTGGTTGGCCTCCGGCGCGTCCTCGGCATCCCACACGCCGATAATACTGCCGCTGCAAAATTCCAGCGCATAGTTCAGGGCACGGGGTTTGGTGCGCAGTTTGCCTGCTTGGGGCACTTCGATCACGTCGAACCAGAAGGGCAGTTCGGTTCGCGCGATGGTGTCGCGGGTCATTTGATCGCCTTCCTCCAGCACCAGCACGATCTGCAACAGCGCCTTGGGATAGCTGAGCTGCGACAGGGCCGCGATCAAGGCGCTGGCAATCTCCTCCTCTTGCAGAAGAGGGACGAGAACCGATACCTTTGGCCATCGTGTCGGGGGCGATGGCACGGCGGGGTCTGAAGGCAGTGGTGTGTTCCCCCACAGGCAGCGCGCCAGAAAGGCCGATGATCGTAGCGTCATGATCATAGTACTGCAGAACAATGCCCATAGAACAAACGCCGTAAACGTCACCGCGGGGAGTAACGCGAACAGCATGCTCGCGACAAAAATGACACCGGCGGCCCAAATACGCCGGCGCGGCCCGGCAACCCGCCATGTTCGGCAGCTTTCATGAGGGGGCACACGCTCTGCCGCGCGTTTGGCCAGCTCGGACCCGTAAAGCGCGGTGATCTGACGGTTGATCTGCGCGGGTTCTGCCAGCACCGGTACGATGTCCAGATCGCTGTTGCCGAAGGCCTCATGCGCAAGGGTGTGAAGGGTATCCGGCCGGCT
The DNA here is from genome assembly GCF_054968505.1 of Sulfitobacter sp. G5_S2_6_S6. NCBI lineage: Bacteria > Pseudomonadati > Pseudomonadota > Alphaproteobacteria > Rhodobacterales > Roseobacteraceae > Sulfitobacter > Sulfitobacter sp. G5_S2_6_S6. Next base: position 227,553 of record NZ_JBQKUI010000001.1, on the reverse strand, counting down.
GGTCGCGACAAACAGCGTTTGTCCCATCCGCCGCCACGGCACAATCTTATGGTGCAAGCTGGCTTCGGCAGACAGATGGCGCGCAAGCACCGGTTTGGGCGGGTCTGCGTCAAGGTCGACCTGCTGGATCTGATGTTGCAGCGCCAGTGCTTTGGTCACTTCACTGCGCGAGACAAGCCCTTGAGCCAGAAGGATTTCCCCAAGCGGTGCATCCAGATCGCGCTGCGCTTCCAGCGCGTGGACCAGATCGGCCTGATCGATCAACCCTGCGTCGACCAATATGCGCCCCAAGGGACGATAGCGCCCGCGCACACGCGCGGGACTGGGTGCTTTCAGCTCTAATCCAAGGTTGCTCAACGGGCGAATCCCTTCCTGTCGGAATAGGACCACCTTGGGAGAGATGACTTAATGGGACGTTAATTGCGAATGAAGAGAACGCCCGCAATTATCAGGTTTAGCTGGCCCGCTCTGCCATCGCCGCGGCAAAGCGTTCAAACAGATAGAAACTGTCTTGCGGGCCGGGGCTCGCTTCGGGGTGGTGCTGAACGGACCAGACGGGCCGCCCCTCCATCCGGATGCCGCAGTTGGAGCCGTCAAACAGCGACTGATGCGTTTCAACCACTCCGCTTGGCAGGCTTTGCGCATCGACGGCAAACCCATGGTTCATCGAGGTGATTTCGACCTTGCCGGTATCAATGTCCTTAACGGGGTGGTTCGCACCGTGGTGACCGTGACCCATCTTGACCGTCTGCCCCCCAAGAGCCAGCGCAAGCATCTGGTGGCCAAGGCAAATGCCGAAAACCGGAAGCTCTGTCTTTTCAATGACGTCCTTGATCATCGGCACGGCATACACGCCGGTCGCCGCCGGATCGCCGGGGCCGTTCGACAGGAAAACACCGTCAGGATTATGCGCCATCACATCTTCATACGTGGCAGAGGCGGGCAGCACCGTGACGTCGCAGCCGGCCGAGGCAAGGCAGCGCAGGATGTTGCGCTTGGCACCGTAGTCGATCGCGACCACTTTATGAGGTGCGTTTTCCTGCGCAGTATAGCCGTCTGGCCAAGCCCACCGCATTTCATTCCAGCGGTAGGATTGTTTGCAGCTGACATCTTTCGCCAGATCCATGCCTTCTAGGCCCGCGAAACCGCGTGCCGCAGCGACAAGCGCTTCGACGTCGAAAACGCCGTCAGGATTATGCGCCAATGCCGCGTGAGGGGCCCCTTGCTGCCGGATGGCGCGGGTCAGGCGGCGTGTATCAATACCACCAATCGCGATGCGTCCGCGCGAAGCCAGCCATTCGGACAACGGCTGGACCGAACGCCAGTTGCTCGGGTCGGTGGGCATCCATTTGACAACCATCCCCGCTGCGACCGGATCGCCGGTTTCGTCATCTTCGGGGTTGGTACCGGTATTGCCGATGTGGGGGAAGGTAAAGGTCACGATCTGCCCCGCGTAGGACGGGTCGGTCATGATTTCCTGATAGCCCGTCATCGCTGTATTAAAGCAAAGCTCGGCCACGGTCTCTCCCGTTGCGCCAAAGCCCATGCCGTAGAAAATCGATCCGTCCGCTAGCGCCAGGCAGGCAGTCGGACGAGGTGATGTGGTCGCGGTCATGTCGGGGGCCTCCAGCGGCAGGTATATGGAGCTAAACGGTGGCAACCTAAAGCCGCAGTTCGTCGGGGTCAATAGCAGGTTGAAAATGAAATATGGTTAAATATCAGTATGTTGCGCGAGGCTTGTGGCATTGCCTGCGCCGCGCAATATCTCTATGTTGCACGGCTTAATACCCCCTAGGGTCAAAAGGACGATGGTAATGGTACTGCGCACTCGCATCTCGGATGCACTGAAACAGGCAATGAAAGACAAGGCGGCGGACCGGCTGTCGACCCTGCGGCTGATCAATGCGGCGATCAAGGATAAAGACATCGCGGCGCGCGCTGATGAGGGCGACACGGGTGTTGGCGATGCCGAAGTGCTCGCGATTTTAGGTAAAATGGCGAAACAACGTATGGAATCCGTACGCGCCTATGAAGAGGGCGGGCGGCTTGATCTTGCGGATCGCGAGCGTGAAGAGATTGCCGTGATCGAAGAGTTTCTGCCCCGTCAGCTGACCGAAGAAGAAACCGCCAAGGCCGTCGATGCCGCCATTGCCGAAGTGGGTGCGACATCGATCCGTGACATGGGTAAGGTGATCGGCCTGCTTAAAGGTAAGTACACGGGGCAAATGGATTTTGGCGCGGTTGGCCCCAAAGTGAAAGAGCGACTGAGCTAAGGCTCAGCGCATCAGCGAACGGTTCAGCTCGTCATAAAGGGCGATCCGTTCTTCTTCGCTCAGGAAGGTCCCGATTTCGACCTCGCGGCCCATGCCGCGCAGGGTCACGTAATGGGGTACGGGGCCGTCTTTTTCATATTTCGTCACGACGGCCCAATGCCGGTTGCACTGCCATTCTTTGACCTCTCCGCGCGCGGTGCGATGGGATAAATGTGCTGTATTGTGGTCGAGCGTAAACACTTCTTCAATCTGTCTGGCCTTATGGTTGCGCTGTAGCGCCCAATACATCGCCGCGACGGCGGCCAGCATGAAAGGAAGAAGCCCCCACAGCAAAACAGTCCCCAACAGTGGCAGAACGGGGATCAGAATTAGGACGAACGTGATAAGGATAAAACTGGCGAATCCCTTTGCCGGCAGGGATTGGTGCGGCCGCAGGCAAAGAACCTGCGTCGGGGCGTCGGGTCGTGTTTTCCATTCATATGGCATGGGGGTGTCCATCTGTCGTACCAAGCCTGAACGTAGCAGCAGAACGGGCCTGATCAATGCGGCAGAATGCATCCGGCCCCAAGTGTCAGGGCCGATGTTTTTTCTAGGGGGTCGTGCGCGGTTCAATCAGATCCCAGCGATGGCCGAAAACGTCGCGGAACACGGCGACAGTGCCATAGGGTTCATGGCGGGGGGCTTCTTCGAATATCACGCCGCCAGCCAAAAGTCGGGCATGGTCGCGGGCAAAATCCTCGGTCTCTAGAAACAACCAGACCCGGCCCGCACCTTGGTTCCCGATCGCGGCACGTTGAACATCGTCGCCCGGTTCGGCGAGGATAAAGCCGGTGCCGCCACCCGAAGGGGTGACGCGCACCCAGCGTTTATGCCCCTGGTCCTCGTCCTGTGTCAGCTCGAACCCCATCGTGCCACAGTAAAAGGATATTCCTTCGTCGTAGCTTGGAACGATCAGGGTCAGAGCAGAAAGGCGCATGGGATCACTCCAACTCGACCAGCAGATCCTTGGCGTCGATCTGGCCACCCGGCGTGACATGAACCGCTTTGACCACAGCATCGCGGTCCGCGTGGATACCGGTTTCCATTTTCATCGCCTCGATGGTCAGAAGCAGGTCGCCGGATTTGACCTTTTGACCCACCGTCGCCCCGACCGAGGCAACAACCCCCGGCATCGGCGCTCCGATGTGATTGACGTTGCCGATCTCGGCCTTGGGACGTTGTGCGGTCGTCGCTTTGACCATCCGGTTGGGCACGCGCACCACGCGCGGCTGGCCATTCAGTTCAAAAAAGACCTTAACGTCGCCGTCTTCATTGGTCTCGCTCAAGGCTTGCAGACGAATTTCCAGCGTCTTGCCCGGGTCGATTTCCGCGGTGATCTCTTCGCCCGGTTCCATCCCGTAGAAAAAGGTGCGGGTCGGCAATACACGGACAGGGCCATAGGTCCGGTGACGACCCATGTAATCCAGGAAAACCTTGGGGTACATCAGGTACCCTGACAGGTCATCGTCTTCAACCTGAGCCCCTTCCAGAAGGTCGCGCAATTCCTTGCGTGTCGCTTCAAGATCGGCAGGGGGCAAATGGGCACCGGGGCGTTCCGTGTTCGGTTTTTCGCCTTTCAGGATTTTGTCGACAATCGCGTCAGGGAACCCGCCCGGAGGCTGGCCTAGATTGCCGCGCATCATGTCGATCACGCTGTCAGGAAAGGACATTTCCGCCTTCGGGTCTTCGACCTGCGCGCGGGTTAACCCTTGGGATACCATCATCAGAGCCATGTCGCCGACCACTTTGGACGACGGCGTCACCTTGACGATATCACCAAACATCTGGTTCACCTCGGCATAGGTCTTGGCGACCTCGGGCCAACGATCATCCAGCCCCATCGACGCGGCCTGCGCCTTGAGGTTGGTGAACTGCCCGCCGGGCATCTCGTGCAGATAGACTTCGGAGGAAGGGGCCTGCATGCCGGTCTCGAACGCGGCATATTCGCCACGCACGTCTTCCCAGTAGTTAGAGATTTCGCGCACCGCGTCCATCGACAGGCCCGTGTCGCGATCCGTGTGTTTCAGCGCTTCGACCACGGACCCGAGCGTCGCCTGAGACGTGTTGCCCGATAGCGCGTCCATGGCGCAATCTACCGCGTCCACGCCTGCCTCGGAGGCTGCCATGATCGTCGCGGTCGCCGTGCCTGCGGTGTCATGCGTATGGAAATGGATCGGCAGGCCGACTTCGGATTTCAGCGCTTTGATCAATACTTTGGCTGCATTCGGCTTGAGCACGCCGGCCATGTCTTTCAGGCCCAGAACATGGGCACCGGCCGCTTTTAGCTCCTTGCCCATAGCAACATAATATTTCAGGTCGTATTTCGATCGGTCCGGATCAAAAATGTCGCCGGTATAGCAAACGGTACCTTCGCAAATCTTACCGTTTTCAATCACCGCATCCATGGCGACACGCATGTTTTCAACCCAGTTCAGGCTGTCAAACACGCGGAAAACATCGACACCCTCGGTCGCGGCCACGCGGACGAATTCTTGCACCACATTGTCCGGATAATTGGTATAGCCCACGCCATTCGACCCGCGCAGCAGCATTTGCGTCATCACGTTTGGCAGGGCAGCGCGTAGGTCGCGCAGGCGTTGCCACGGACATTCTTGCAAGAACCGGTAGGCCACATCAAAAGTCGCACCGCCCCAGCACTCCATCGAGAAAAGCTGTGGAAGATTAGCAGCATAGGCCGGGGCAACCTTGATCATGTCATGGCTGCGCATCCGCGTCGCAAGCAATGACTGATGGCCGTCACGCATGGTGGTGTCGGTGATCAACAGCTGCCGCTGTTGCCCCATCCAATCGGCAACAGCCTGCGGCCCTTTTTGTTCAAGCAAGTTACGAGTGCCCATCATCGGCTCGGCTCGGGCGGCGGGCGGCTGCGGCGCGCGGACGGCCGCCGCAGGGCGGTCGAACCCCTTGGTTTCAGGGTGCCCGTTCACCGTAATATCAGCGATATATGTTAATACTTTGGTCGCCCGATCGCGGCGCTTTTCAAAGGTAAAAAGCTCGGGTGTCTGGTCGATAAATTTGGTGTGGTAGCTATTATCGAGGAAGGTCGGGTGTTTCAGCAAATTTTCGACAAAGGCGATGTTTGTCGACACGCCCCGGATTCGGAACTCTCGCAGGGCGCGGTCCATGCGGGCGATCGCTTGCTCCGGCGTTTGAGCTTTCGCCGTCACCTTGACCAAAAGACTGTCATAATAGCGCGTGATCACCCCACCTGAATAGGCGGTACCGCCGTCCAAGCGGATGCCCATGCCGGTGGCCTCACGAAAGGCGGTGATGCGGCCATAATCAGGAATGAAGTTGTTTTGGGGGTCTTCGGTGGTAATCCGAGTTTGCAACGCATGGCCGTTCAGCTGCACATCTGCCTGCGAGGCCTTGCCCGTCGCCTCGGCGATGGTCTTGCCTTCGGCAATTAAGATTTGCGCCTGGACGATATCGATGCCGGTGACCTCTTCGGTGACCGTGTGTTCGACCTGAACCCTTGGATTTACCTCGATAAAATAAAACTTGCCGTCGTCCATATCCATCAGGAATTCGACCGTACCGGCACATTCATAGTTAACATGTGCACAGATTTTCCGGCCCAATTCGCAAATCTCGGCGCGTTGTTCTTCGGTAAGATAGGGGGCAGGTGCGCGTTCGACGACCTTTTGGTTGCGACGCTGAACGGAACAGTCTCTTTCAAATAGATGGTAGATTTCGCCGTGGCTGTCGCCCAAAATCTGCACCTCGACATGGCGCGCCTTCAGGATCATCTTTTCCAGATAGCCTTCGCCATTGCCAAAGGCCGCTTCTGCCTCGCGCCGGCCTTCCATCACTTTTTCTTTAAGTTCTTCTTCATTCGCGATGGGGCGCATGCCACGACCCCCGCCGCCCCAGGAGGCCTTGAGCATCAGCGGGTAGCCAACCTCTGCGGCCTGCTTACGGACGACCTCCATATCATCGCCTAGAACGTCTGTCGCGGGGACGACCGGCACGCCGGCCTCCATCGCTACGCGTCGCGCGCTGGCCTTGTCGCCCAAGGCGCGCATTGTTTCCGCACGCGGCCCGATAAAAGTAATGCCGTTCTGCGCGCAAGCATCTACAAAATCGGGATTTTCTGACAGTAGCCCATAGCCCGGGTGGATCGCATCCGCGCCCGAGGCTTTGGCCACGCGGATGATTTCATCGATGCTCAAATAGGCGGCGACAGGCCCCAAACCGGCCCCGATCCGATAGGCTTCATCGGCCTTGAAACGGTGTAGGCCCAGCTTATCTTCCTCTGCGAAAACGGCGACCGTCTTTTTTCCCATCTCGTTGGCCGCGCGCATAATTCGAATGGCGATCTCGCCGCGGTTTGCGATTAGAATTTTCTTAAAGTCGGTCATAGCTAGGCCTTCCTGCTGGCGAGAAATCTTACTTTTCAAGCGTCTAGAGCACGCGCTAACGCTGCGCTGCGGCATTGTTGCGTCTGTTTGACACGGTGTGCAAGTAGAAGTTTTTTTGCGCTCCGCGGGGGATTTTTAACCATTTGGAAAGAGATGGGGTGCTACGCCGAGTCGAGGGCGCGATCGTACCTATGCAATGACATGAGTAATAAGGAGGAACAGATAGCAATAATTCCTGCGGCTTTGACGCTAGACGGCTAGCAAACCGCCGCCGCTTTATAGAAAATGCGGCGGGAACATTTTGCGAACGTGTCTTTTATTTGGTGCGTGCGCAGGATAGATTGGCCGCATGAGTGATTTCGACGAAATGGCCGCCTTTGAGGGCGCTTCCCTATCATCGCGCGCTATGGCTGCGCGTCCGCAACCCTATCTTGATGGGCTGAATCCGGCCCAGCGTGCCGCGGTGGAGCAGATGGATGGCCCTGTCTTGATGCTCGCGGGGGCAGGCACGGGCAAGACCAAGGCTTTGACGGCGCGGATCGTGCATCTGATGAACACCGGGCGCGCCCGCCCGAACGAGATTCTCGCGGTAACCTTCACCAATAAGGCCGCGCGCGAGATGAAAAACCGTGTGGGGCATATGCTGGGGCAGAACATTGAAGGGATGCCTTGGCTGGGTACGTTTCATGCGATTTGCGTCAAGCTGTTGCGCCGCCATGCTGAATTGGTCGGGCTAAAGTCGAACTTCACCATTCTGGACACGGATGACCAGCTGCGCCTGCTCAAGCAATTGATCAAAGCCGAAGGGATTGATGACAAACGTTGGCCCGCGCGTTTGCTGTCAGGCGTTATTGATGGCTGGAAAAACCGCGCATTGACGCCCGACAAAATTCCTACGGCCGATGCGGGGGCCTATAACCACCGCGGGGCGGAGCTCTATGCGCAGTATCAAGCGCGGCTTAAAGATCTGAACGCCTGCGACTTCGGTGATTTGCTGCTGCATATGGTCACCATCTTCCAGCAGCACGAAGACGTGTTGGGGCAATATCAGCGGTGGTTCAAATATATTCTGGTGGATGAGTATCAGGATACCAACGTGGCGCAGTATTTGTGGCTCCGTCTGCTGGCTTCTGGCCACAAGAATATCTGCTGTGTCGGGGATGACGACCAGTCGATCTACGGATGGCGAGGGGCCGAGGTTGGCAATATCCTGCGGTTCGAAAAAGATTTTCCCGGCGCCCATGTGGTGCGCTTGGAACAGAATTACCGGTCAACACCGCACATCCTGGCGGCCGCTTCGGGCGTGATCGCAGGAAACGAGGGGCGTTTGGGCAAGACTTTGTGGACGGAATCCCGTGAGGGTGAAAAGCTGCGTCTCATCGGCCATTGGGATGGCGAGGAAGAGGCGCGCTGGATCGGCGACGAAATTGAAGCGTTGCAGCGCGGCACACGCGAGCTTGATCCATACACATTGGACGATATGGCGATTCTTGTACGGGCATCACACCAGATGCGCGCGTTCGAGGATCGATTCCTGACCATTGGCCTACCGTACCGCGTGATCGGTGGACCGCGTTTCTATGAACGGTTAGAAATTCGCGACGCCATGGCCTATTTCAGGGTGGTTACCTCGCTTGATGACGATCTTTCTTTTGAGAGAATCGTGAACACGCCCAAGCGTGGTTTAGGCGATAAAGCGCAACAAAATATACAGAAAACCGCGCGCGAAAACGGTGTGAACCTGGTGGAGGGGGCGCGGATCCTATTGGCGAATGGCGGGATTGGCGGTCGTGGGGCGGCGCAGTTGCGTCTGCTCATCGACGGGATTCAGCGCTGGTCCGAACTGGCGCGGGGCCCGCGCCTACAGACTGTGGTTGATGACGATAGCGTCATCGATGAAGGTGCGCCGCTGTTTCACGAGGAATATGGCCCGCCCGAGGTCAGCCATGTGGAATTGGCGCAGATTATTTTGGATGAAAGCGGATATACTGGTTTTTGGCAGAACGACAAAACGCCGGAAGCTCCGGGGCGGCTTGAGAACCTGAAGGAGCTGGTTAAAGCGTTGGAGCAGTTCGAGAATCTTCAAGGTTTTCTGGAACACGTCAGCTTGATCATGGATAATGAAAGCGACGATGGTGGCGCCAAAGTGTCGATCATGACGTTGCACGCGGCCAAGGGGCTTGAGTTTCCGGCGGTGTTTCTTCCCGGCTGGGAGGATGGGCTGTTTCCGTCGCAGCGATCGATGGACGAATCCGGCCTGAAGGGGCTAGAGGAAGAGCGGCGGCTTGCCTATGTCGGAATCACACGGGCCGAGCAGCTTTGCACGATCTCTTTTGCGGCCAACCGCCGCGTGTTTGGTCAGTGGCAAAGCGCCATGCCGTCACGGTTTATCGACGAACTCCCCGAAGCCCATGTGGATGTGCTGACCCCGCCGGGGCTGTATGGTGGCGGGTATGGCGCAGCGATGCCCAAATCGAATCTGCATGAAAAAGCCGCTGAAGCGAATGTATATAATTCTCCGGGGTGGCGCAGATTGCAGACGCGCAGCCAAGCGCGCAGCGTGAGCCAGCCTTCGGAAGCCCGAAATGTGACAATCGACATGTCCGCCGTCAGCAGTTTTGCGATGGGAGAACGGGTGTTCCACCAGAAATTTGGCTATGGCGAAGTTGTTGGAATCGAAGGGGATAAGCTTGAGATCAGCTTTGACAAGGCCGGGGTCAAGAAGGTCGTGTCGCGCTATCTGAGCGCATCGGATGACGTTCCGTTCTGAACGGGCGTCATGAGTTTTACGAAATATCAAGAATTAGATGCAAGAACGGCGGTGCTTTGGGAGGAAAGCACCGCCGTCTTTATCTACGTCCCCAATCCAATCGGGAGGAAAGGGGGAAGGGGACGTTTATGAAAGCCGCCGGTCTCAGGGAGGAGGAGGAGACCCGAAGCTTTCTACAGGCACACAACAGGGAGGGTGCGTGTGCCCGATCCAGTATGATCTATGCAGCGTTGCGTGCTGTTTCCAGCGCGATGCCGCGGATTTGCGAGCGGCCCATGCCCAGATCGTTCAGCTCGCGGTTGGACAAGGAGCTCAGCTCGTTAAAAGTGGAGCGGTATACGCGGCGTTGCTTGCGGCGAGTCTCGAGTGCGGACATCAGCGCGGCAAAGCGGTCTGCCAGGGTCGGTGCGGTTGTAGCGTTCAAGTAGGCCATCGGATACCTCGTCTTGTTTCGTCTGTGTTCGTTATCATTCGTCTTGTGTTGGTTATGTAGTAAAATGCTGCATCTGCACAATAGTCAGATCGTCAATGCTGCTATGCAGAAAATGCATGGGCAAAAGGTGACGTAACGTCTTGATCGGGAACAAAATAACCCTAGCGCAAGCGCTTTAGCAGTCAGGAGGAATTGTATGAAAAAAAATGGCGACGATACCAGGGAGGAGGAGGGTATCGCCGCCGAAAACAAACACATCCGGGAGGAGGATGGATGAGTTTGGTCTTATTCTTGGCTCGCAGTGTCTGCGTTCCTGAAACCTTTTTGACCTATTTGCTGCGTTTGCACAATTCTCAAATTGTGCATTGCTGCCATGCAGCGAAAACATAGGGGTTTTGCGTAATTTTTGGGCGCTAAATGTTCGTTTTGCCTTGGTGCTGTGCGGCATGCGAACGTAGGGTTGCGATTTGGCCAGAAACTGCCATGTCAAAAGCAGTCTCGAAAGGAATATGTCATGCCGCTCTCTAAATCCGACGTCGAATCTGCTCTGGCCCGGGTGATGCTGCCGGATGGGAAATCTATCCTTGATCACGATCTGATCCGCGCTTTGACGGTCGAGGGCGATGTGGTGCGCTTTGTAATAGAAGCCCCCAATGCGCAGGTCGCCGCGCAGATGGCCCCGCTGCGCGACGCGGCAGAGGCCGTGGTGCGCGAGGTTGATGGTGTTGGCAGCGTAACAGTCGCCCTGACGGCCCATGGCCCCGCGCCAAAGCAATCGGCCCCAAGCCTCAAGATTGGAGGGCACCCGAAGGCGCAGGATGGCCCGATGAAACCGGCTGGCGTGCAGCGCATTCTCGCCATTGGGTCGGGCAAGGGGGGCGTGGGCAAGTCGACCGTGAGCTCGAACCTCGCCGTGGCGCTGGCGCGAGCAGGTCGCAAGGTCGGTTTGCTGGATGCCGATATATATGGTCCCAGTCAGCCGCGTATGATGGGGGTGAACAAGCGGCCCGCCTCGCCGGATGGGAAGACGATCATCCCGCTGCACGCCCATGGTGTGACCCTGATGTCCATCGGTTTTATGATGGAGGAGGGGAAGGCGGTGGTCTGGCGTGGCCCGATGTTGATGGGCGCGCTGCAGCAGATGCTGGGGCAGGTAGAGTGGGGCGAGCTGGATGTGTTGCTTGTCGATCTGCCGCCGGGCACGGGCGATGTGCAGCTGACACTATGTACCAAATCCGAATTGTCCGGCGCGATCGTGGTGTCAACGCCGCAGGACGTGGCGCTGATCGATGCGCGCAAGGCGATTGATATGTTCAATACGTTGAAGACGCCCGTGTTGGGATTGATCGAGAATATGTCGCTGTTTGTCTGTCCTGATTGTGGGTCCGAACATGAAATCTTTGGCCATGGCGGGGTTGCAGCCGAAGCCGCGAAGATGGAGGTGCCTTTGCTCGGCAGTTTACCCATTGATCTTGATACCCGGCTTTCGGGCGATGGTGGCACGCCGGTGGCCGCGGGGGATGGGCCGATGGCCCAGGCCTACGCCCGCATCGCCGAAGGTTTGATCAAGGGTGGGATGGCCTAAGGGGCAACCTCCTTCACGCTCCTATCTATACTCAACGCCGCGCAGCCCCCTGCGCGGCGTTTCGCGTTCATCGGCGTCGTGTGGACGTGCATATGGGATCCCATGGGAAAACCTCATGGGAAAACATGGGAGATCGCCGGCCGGACCCTGCCGGATTGGCAAGGTGATTCGGCGGAAAATGGCTGTCTGAGGCGCGGAATCCTCAGTTTGCGCGATAAAACAGTTGCAATTGGTGTTGCGATCGGGGAACAAGCCGCGAACACAGGTTGTGGATAACTCTGTGGTCTAAAATTGTTGGGAAATTGTGGGAAATTTCAGCACGCGTTTTTAACCTCAATATGTTGTGTCTAAATTTAACATTTAGCCGACATAGGCTAAAAATGGCCGATATTTCTTCCCCACATGTTGATTTACAACCCTGTGCAAAACCAAATTTGGTGTGTATTTCCCAAAAAACTTATAGACGCCCATCAATTCCCATGGCATCCCTAGTGCATCGGATGAGAACGAGACACGGGGCACCAAACGACCCCAACGACCAAATAAAACTCTAGCAGGTTCATACAGGCACCTCGCTTTCATCAGACCAAGAGATCCGGCGCGCGAGCGAGCAGACATCCCCCCAGGTGGCGCGCGCAGTCGGACTTCCCCGCCAAGGCGGGACGGGCGGCGGGTTGATCAGTGGCAGCAGATCAGCCCGCCGTTTCTACATCTACCGCCGGGGGCATGATTTTAGGGCGCACAAGCGTCGCAGGCAGGGACAAACACGTGAGCCGCAGGTTCAGAGGCGAAAGCCAACACAAGGTCGATACGAAGGGGCGGGTGTCTATCCCAGCCTCTTTTCGTCGTGTGTTGGAAGCCGGTGACCCGAATTGGCAAAACGGTGGCACGCCCGAGCTGGTGATCGTCTATGGCGACAGCCGCCGCAGCTATCTTGAATGCTATACCATGCAGGCCATCGAAGAGGTGGACGACAAGATCGACGCGCTGCCGCGCGGGTCAATGGAACGCAAGATGCTGCAGCGCCTGTTCCACGGTCAGTCCTTTCCCACATCGGTCGATGAAACGGGCCGCCTGGTTCTGCCAGCGAAGCTGCGCAACAAGATCGACCTGGAAAACGAAGCATTCTTTATCGCCGCCGGTGATACCTTCCAGATCTGGAAGCCCGAAACCTACGAGACCGAGGAAAAGGCCCGCGAAGAGGAGTGGCTGGACGATCTGCCAGAAGACTTTGATCCGATGGCCTTCCTGGACGGCAAGCCGGAGGCTTGATCGATATGAGCGGACCCAGCGATACCCCCTCCGCCCCGCACACACCGGTTCTGCTGCGCCCCTTGCTGGCGGCGGTGGCCCCTGTGTCGGGGCGTTGGCTGGATGGCACCTTTGGCGCGGGCGGCTATACCCGTGGCCTGCTGGACGCGGGTGCTGCGCAGGTGGTGGCGGTGGACCGTGACCCGCTTGCGTTTGAAATGGCGCAGGCCTGGGCCGGCGACTATGGCGACCGGATCGTCATGCAGCGCGGCGTCTTTTCCAAGATGGACGATTATGCGCAGGATCTGGACGGGATCGTGTTGGATCTGGGCGTGTCCTCCATGCAGCTTGATCTGGCAGAGCGCGGGTTCTCTTTCATGCGTGACGGGCCGCTTGATATGCGGATGAGCCAGGACGGCCCCTCGGCGGCGGATATCGTCAACGAGGCCGAGGAAGAGGTGATTGCCAATATCCTGTTCCAATACGGTGAAGAACGTGCCAGCCGCCGCATCGCCAAAGCGATCGTACGTGCCCGCGAAGAGGCCCCGATCACCACAACGCTGGCGCTTGCAGGCTTGGTCGAAGGCTGTTTGCCGCGTTCGAAACCCGGCCAGTCGCATCCCGCGACCCGCAGTTTTCAGGCGCTGCGCATTGCGGTGAACAATGAATATGGCGAGCTGTTCAACGGGTTGATGGCGGCGGAACGCGCGTTGAAACCGGGTGGCCAGCTGGCCGTTGTGACCTTCCACTCGGTCGAAGACCGTATGGTCAAACGCTTCCTGACGGCGCGTGCGGGGGCAGGGGGCAACGCCAATCGCTTTGCGCCCGAAATTGAAACAGAAGCGCCGCAATTCAAGATCCTCAAGCGCAAGGCCATCGGGCCGGATGCGCAAGAGCTGGAAGAGAACCCGCGCAGCCGCTCGGCCAAGCTGCGCGTCGCAATTCGCACTGATGCGCCTGCGGGCAACATCGATGCCAAGGCACTCGGCATGCCTATGGTCAGGGGATTAACCGTATGAGAACCGTGCTTTACATCCTAACCACCTTTTCGGTGATCGGGCTGGCCTTCTGGGCCTACCGCGAGAATTACGCGACCCAGCAAGCCCTGAGTGATGCCGATGACCTGCGCTATGAAATCCGCGAAGCCTACAGCCGTCTGGCCGTGCTCAAGGCGGAATGGGCCTATCAGAACCGCCCCGACCGTCTGCGCGATCTGGCAGAGCTCAACTTTGACCGGCTGAACCTTTTGCCGCTGCATCCCGACCAGTTCGGATCTATCGATCAGGTGAGCTACCCGCCGCTGCCAGAACTGCCGCTGTTCGAGATCACCGACGGCGTTGACGTATCCTCGATGGAGGCCCCCGAATGATCCGCACCCCGCTGCGCCCGCTGGCCCGTATTCTTGAAGCCCGTCAAAAGGGCGAAAACCCCGATGCGATCGAGCGCGAGAACAAGCGTATCCGCCACGAGCAGATGCGCGACGCCTCGCGGCAGCGCGCCGAGGGGCGTTTGCTGGTTCTGGGGGTCTTCTTCTTCTGCGCCTTCACCGTTGTGGGCGCGCGTATGGGGGTCATGGCGACCACCGACCCGACAGAGCCGCGCGCGGCGGCCCCGGGTTCCGTGATCTCGGCCACCCGCGCCGATATTGTGGATCGCAACGGCAATCTGCTGGCGACCAACTTTGAGACACATGCGCTTTATGCGCAGCCGCACCACATGATCGACCCGCAGGGGGCCGTGAAAAAGCTGATGGCCGTGTTCCCCGACCTGAACGAGGAACGCCTGCTGCGCGACTTTACCGGCAAGCGCAAGTTCTTGTGGATCAAGAAGAAAATCAGCCCCGAGCAGATGCAGGCCGTGCATGACATCGGCGAGCCGGGCTTGCTGTTTGCACCGCGTGATATGCGCCTTTACCCCAACGGATCGCTTGCCGCGCATATCATGGGCGGGGCCAGCTATGGCCGCGAGGGCGTCCATGCCGCCGAGGTGATTGGCGTCGCGGGGGCAGAGAAATACTTTGACGATTATCTGCGCGATCCGGCCAATGGGAACAAGCCGCTGGAACTGTCGATCGACATGACCGTACAGGCCGCGTCCGAGCGTATTCTTTATGGCGGCATGAAGCTGATGAACGCCAAGGGGGCGACCTCGGTCCTGATGGATGTGCACACGGGCGAGGTGATCAGTGCCGTATCATTGCCCTCTTTCGACCCTAACGACCGGCCCCATGCCGCCGTCACGGGCGATGCGTCCGACAGCCCGCTGTTCAACCGGTCGGTACAAGGCGTCTACGAGCTTGGCTCTGTCTTCAAGATTTTTACCGCGGCACAGGCGATCGACCTTGGCATTGCCACTGCGGATACGGTGATCGACACCTCTGGCCCGATGAAGGTCGGCGGCTTCCGCATCGGCGAATTCCACGGCAAGAACTATGGCAAGCAGACGGTGACAGGGATCATCGTGCACAGTTCCAACCGCGGGACAGGGCGGCTTGCGCTTGAGATCGGCGCGGAGCGTCAGCAGGAATTCCTGAAAAACCTCGGGTTCTTTGAACCAACCCCCTTCGAGATCGTCGAAGCCTCTGGCGGCAAGCCCTTGCTGCCGCAGCGCTGGCAAGAGCTGAGCACCGTAACCGTCTCCTATGGCCACGGCCTGTCCTCCAGCCCGATGCATCTGGCGGCGGGCTATTCCGCCATCGCCAATGGCGGGCACAAGGTCACCCCGACGTTGCGCAAGCAATCCGGCCCCGTGGTCGGCCCGCGTGTGATGTCTGAACGCGCGGCGGCGGATGCCCGCGCAATGTTGCGTGCGGTGGTGACCGAAGGCACGGCCAGCTTTGCCGAAGTGCCCGGCTACCAGATCGGCGGCAAGACCGGTACGGCGGATAAACCCGGCCCCCGGGGGGGCTATCTTGAGGATACGGTCATCGCGACCTTTGCCAGCATGTTCCCGGCGCATGATCCCAAATACGTGCTGATCGTCACACTGGACGAACCTGTCGAGACCTCGGGCGACAAACCGCGCCGCACGGCCGGTTGGACAGCCGTGCCCGTGGCCGCGGAAATGGTCCGTCGCGTAGCACCCCTGCTGGGTCTGCGACCGACTGTTGAACCGGACAGCCTCGCTGATATAACGCTCTCCAGCAGCAACTAATATAAAGAGCGTCCCCATGGGCACACAGGCCGTCCCGTTATCCTCCCTTGGTCTGACCGCGAAAGGGGGGGGCAACCCGCCCATTGCAGGTATCAGCGTCGACAGCCGTCAGGTCCAGCCCGGCACCCTCTTCGCCGCCATGCCCGGCAGCAAGGTCCATGGGGCCGAGTTTATCCAATATGCGCTGCGCATGGGCGCGGTGGCGGTGTTGACCGACGCCGAGGGGGCCACGCTGGCGGCTGACGCGCTGGCACAGGCCGAGGTCGCCCTTGTCGTCACCGATGCCCCCCGCGAGGCGCTGTCGCGCGCGGCAGCCCTATGGTACGGCGCGCAGCCGCAGACGATGATTGCCGTCACCGGCACCAATGGCAAAACCTCTGTCAGCACCTTTGTGCGGCAAATCTGGATCGAGATGGGGCTGGCGGCTGTCAATCTTGGCACCACTGGCGTCGAAGGCGCATGGACCGCACCGCTGGCGCATACCACGCCCGAGCCCATCACCCTGCACCGCACCCTTGCCGAGGCCTCTGCCAACGGCATCACCCACGCCGCGATGGAAGCGTCGAGCCACGGGCTGGACCAGCGACGGCTGGATGGCGTGACGCTCAAGGCGGCGGGGTTCACGAATTTTACCCAAGACCATCTCGACTACCACGAGACCTTCGACGCCTATTTCGACGCCAAGGCCGGACTGTTCTCGCGGGTGCTGCCCGAGGACGGCACGGCGGTGATCAATATCGATGATCCCAAGGGGGTCGATATTGTCGCCATCGCACGCGCCCGCGGCTGCGAGGTGATCACCGTGGGGCGCGACGGCGGCGATCTGCATCTGACCGGCCAGCGCTTTGATGCGACGGGGCAGGACCTGCGGTTCAGCTATCGTGGCAAGACCTACCAGAAACGTCTGAACCTCATTGGCGGGTTTCAGGCGGACAACGTGTTGCTCGCGGCGGGGCTGGTGATTGCCTGCGGGGCGGACCCCGCCCATGTGTTCGACACGCTGCCTCATCTGACCACCGTGCGCGGCCGCATGCAGCTTGCCGCCACACGGGACAATGGCGGGGCGGTGTTTGTGGATTACGCCCATACCCCCGACGCCATCGCCACCGCTCTGCAAGCGATGCGCCCCCATGTCATGGGGCGGCTGGTCGCTATCGTGGGCGCAGGCGGCGACCGTGACCGCGCCAAACGTCCGCTCATGGGGCAGGCGGCGGCGGCCCATGCGGATCTGGTGTTCGTGACCGACGACAACCCGCGCTCCGAAGATCCGGCGACCATCCGTGCCGCCGTCATGGAGGGCGCGCCAGAAGCGACCGAGGTGGGCGACCGTGCCGAGGCGATCCTGCGGGGCATCGACGCCATCGGCACGGGCGACGCGCTGCTGATCGCGGGCAAGGGCCATGAAACCGGACAGACCATCGGTGACGATGTGCTACCCTTTGATGATGTGGAACAGGCCAGCGTCGCCGTCGCGGCGCTGGATGGGAGATTGGCATGAGCTTGTGGACAGCAAAAGAGGCCGAAAGCGCCACCGGTGGCCGCGTGATCGGGGACTGGGCCTGTGACGGCGTGTCGATTGATACCCGTACCCTTGCACCGGGGGATCTGTTCGTCGCGCTGAAAGACGTGCGCGACGGGCATGATTTTGTCGCCATGGCGCTGGAAAAAGGGGCAGGGGCCGCGCTGGTCACCCATGTGCCCGAGGGCGTGGCCGAGGATGCCCCGCTGCTGATCGTCGAGGATGTGCTGAGGGGCCTGGAGGCGCTTGGTGCCGCCGCGCGGGCCCGAACGCAGGCCAAGGTCGTCGCGGTGACGGGCAGCGTCGGCAAGACCTCGACCAAGGAAATGCTGCTTGCGATCTTTGCCGACCAGGGGCGGGCGCATGCCTCTGTCGACAGCTATAACAACCACTGGGGTGTGCCGCTGACACTGGCGCGGATGCCTGCGGATACGGAATATGCCGTGATCGAGATCGGCATGAACCACCCCGGAGAGATCTCTCCGCTGGCGCAGATGGCCAAGCCGGATGTCGCGATGGTCACCACCGTCGCCGCCGTGCATCTGGAAGCCTTTGCCAATGTCGCGGAAATCGCGGTCGAGAAAGCCGCCGTTTTTGACGGGCTGCAACCGGGGGGCGTGGCGGTGATCAACGCAGACATCGAACACGCCGCGATCCTGATGGCCAAGGCCGTGGATCGCCGCCTGCGCGAGGTCGAATTTGGCGAGCATGGCTATCAGTACAAACTGCTGGACGTGCAGGTGCAGGGCGACACCACCGTCGTGCGCGCCGACGCCGACGGCACGCCACTGCTGTTCAAGATCGGAACGCCGGGGCGGCATTTCGCGATGAACGCCTTGGGGGCCTTGGCGTCTGCACAGGCCATGGGCGCGGATCTGGCGCTGGCGGCGGCCTCCTTGGGGCGCTGGACACCGTATAAGGGGCGCGGCGTGCGAGAGGTCATCCATCTCGACGTGGTCGACACCCATCTGACGCTGAACCTGATTGATGACAGCTATAACGCGAACCCCACGTCGATGGCCGCCGCCCTAGAGGTGCTGGCCGCTGCCGAGGTGACCCATGATATCGGCCGCGTCAGCAAGGGGCGGCGCATCGCCTATCTGGGCGACATGAAGGAACTGGGACCGGACGAGATCGCGCTGCACGCAGGGCTCGCGCATCTCGACGCCACCAAAAAGCTGGATGTGATCCACTGTGTGGGCCCGCTGATGAAGTCGCTCTATGACCTGCTGCCGGCGCATCAACGCGGGGAATGGGCCGAGACCGCCGCCGACCTGCTGCCCGCGCTTTCGTCGCATCTGGACAGTGGCGATGTTGTGCTCGCCAAAGGCTCCTTGTCCATGAAACTAGGGCTGATCGTTGACGCGATCCGCAAAATGGGCCATCCGGTCCAGAATGAACGACAGGGCTAAGCCCACAAGATTTTGAGTTAGGACGCGTACGATGCTCTATTGGTTGACCCTCCTGTCAGATGGCGGCGATTTCTTTAACCTTTTCCGCTACATCACCTTCCGCGCCGGTGGGGCCTTCCTGACAGCGCTGGTGTTTGGCTTTCTGTTCGGCAAGCCGCTGATCGCCGTGCTGCGCAAGCGGCAGGGCAAGGGCCAACCGATCCGGGATGACGGTCCCGAGGGGCATTTTGTCAAGGCGGGGACGCCGACCATGGGCGGGCTGCTGATTGTGGGGGCCTTGCTGACCTCTACCCTGCTGTGGGCGCGGCTGGACAACCCGTTTGTCTGGATGGTGCTGCTGGTGACAATGGCATTTGCCGCCATCGGGTTTGCCGATGACTACGCCAAGGTCAGCAAGCAGACGACCGCTGGTGTTTCCAGCAGAATGCGTCTTTTGCTGGGCTTTATCATCGCGGGCAGCGCGGCCTATTGGGCGGCGCAGTTCCACCCGGCAGAGCTGCAGAACCAACTGGCACTGCCCGTGTTCAAGAACACGCTGATCAACCTTGGATATCTGTTCGTGCCCTTCTCGATCATCGTGATCGTGGGGGCGGCGAATGCGGTGAACCTGACGGACGGGCTGGACGGGCTGGCGATCATGCCCGTGATGATCGCCGCCGGAGCGCTTGGCGTGATCGCCTATGCCGTCGGCCGCGTCGATTTCACCGAATATCTGGACGTGCACTATGTGCCGGGGACGGGCGAGATTCTGGTCTTTACCGCCGGTATCTTTGGCGGTGGTCTGGGCTTTTTGTGGTATAACGCGCCCCCCGCCGCGGTCTTTATGGGCGACACCGGATCGCTGGCCCTTGGCGGCGCATTGGGGGCCATCGCGGTTGCCACCAAGCACGAATTGGTGCTGGCCATCGTCGGCGGCCTGTTTGTGGTCGAGGCGCTGTCGGTTATCATTCAGGTGCTTTATTTCAAACGCACGGGCAAACGGGTCTTCCTGATGGCACCGATCCACCATCACTATGAAAAGAAAGGCTGGGCCGAGCCGCAGATCGTCATTCGCTTCTGGATCATCTCTTTGATCCTCGCGATGATCGGGCTGGCGACGCTGAAGGTCCGCTGAGCCGTTTATCAAAGCGGAAAGAAACAAGAGGGCGCGCTGCAGGGATGTGGCGCGCTTTTTTTATGGCGGACGGGGGCCAGCCCCCGCGCGGCCAAGGGGCCGCGTCCCCCGGAGTTTATTTGGCAAAATGAAGGGCGGGGGAGGCAGGAAGAGGTGGTGGCGTCAGAAGATCGACCAGCCCATTTCGCGCGCGAGGCGGGCCATGGCCTGGGTGCCTTTCTTCGAGTTGCCATAGCGGTTCAGACCGGGGGACCAGACGGCGATGCTGGCGCGGCCGGGGACGATGGCAAGGATACCGCCGCCCACACCGGATTTCGCCGGAAGCCCTACGCGGTAGGCAAAATCGCCCGACCCATCATAATGCCCGCAGGTCAGCATCAGCGCATTGAGACGCCGGATGCGGGGCGGCAGGATCATGCGGGGCAGCTTGTCGGTTTCGATCAGGAACCGTCCGGCCATGGCCAGTTGCCGCGCGGACATGTCGATGGCGCAGTGGTGGAAATAGGTGCCGAGCGTCTTCTCCGGCGGGTTGTTCAGGTTTCCGCAGGAGGCCAGAAAATGCGCCAGGGCAAAGTTGCGGTGGCCATGGGCGGTTTCAGAGGCCGCGACGGTTTCGTTGATGTGGATGTCGTCGTCACTGGCGGCGGCGCGCACGAATTGCAGGATTTCGGCCAAGGTCTCGCGCGGTTCGCGGCCCGTGAGCACCTCGTCCGTGGTGACAATGGCACCGGCGTTGATGAACGGATTGCGCGGGCGGCCCTGTTCGGCCTCAAGCTGCACGATGGAATTGAACGCACGCCCCGATGGCTCGCGGCCTACGCGCTTCCACAGCTGGTCGCCAGACCGCCCAAGGGCGATGGCAAGGGTGAAGACCTTGGTGATGGATTGCACCGAAAACGGCGTATCGGCATCCCCGGCGGTAAAGACCTCGCCGTCCGCGGTGGTGATCGCGATACCGAATTGCGCAGGATCGACAGAGGCCAGCTGCGGGATATAGGCTGCCACGTCACCCCAGTCATCCGTGGCGCGCATGTCGGCGTTGAGCTGGGCTAAAATCTCTGGCAGAGGGGGCATAAGGGGCTCCGAAAGTTTCAGGGTCATCGCTAACAGGAGAGCAGGCATGATACCAGTTCAAGGTTTGACCGGCGCAAAGGTCGCCATTCTGGGGCTCGGGCGGTCGGGGCTATCTGCGGCCCGTGCGCTGGCCGCCGGGGGCGCTGTGCCTATCTGTTGGGATGACAACCCCGCCGCGCGCGCCGCCGCGCAGGCCGAAGGGTTCGATTGTGTGGATCTGGGCAAGGCCGGCGTCTTTGATGACATCGCGCGGCTGATCGTATCGCCCGGCATTCCGCATCTTTATCCGGCACCGAACCCGGTGATTGTCGCCGCGCAGGACGCAGCTGTGCCGGTGGACAATGACATCGGGCTGTTCTTTCAAAGCTTCGCGACGCTGGCCTGGGATAATTTTGACGTGGTGCCCAAGATCATCGCGATCACCGGGTCGAACGGGAAATCCACCACCTCGGCGTTGGTGCATCACATTCTCAAGCACGCGGGCCGCCCGACGCAGCTGGCGGGAAACATCGGTCGCGGCGTGCTGGACATAGAGCCTGCCATTGACGGCGAGGTCGTGGTGCTGGAGCTGTCGAGCTACCAGACCGATCTGGCGCGCAATCTGACGCCGGATGTCGCCGTCTTCACCAACCTTAGCCCCGATCATCTGGATCGCCATGCGGGCATGGGCGGCTATTTCGCGGCCAAACGGCGGCTCTTTGCGGAAGGCGGGCCGGATCGTGCAGTCATTGGCGTGGATGAACCCGAAGGGCGTTTTCTGGCGGGACAGCTAAGCGAAGGGGCGGCCGACGACCGGGTGATCCGCGTGTCGGTGGACCGTAAGCTCACGGGTCTTGGTTGGCAGGTCTTCGCACGCAAAGGCTTCTTGTCGGAATATCGCGGCGGCAAGCAGATCGGCTCCATCGATCTGCGCAGCATCACCGGCTTGCCCGGCGCGCATAACCACCAGAACGCCTGTGCCGCCTATGCCGCCTGTCGCACGCTGGGGTTCGCGCCCAAGATCATCGAAGCGGCGTTCCATTCCTTTGGCGGCCTGCCGCACCGCAGCCAGACCGTGGGCGAGGCGGACGGCGTGCGCTTCGTCAACGACAGCAAGGCGACCAATGTGGACAGTGCGGTCAAGGCACTGGCGGCGTTCAGGAACATCCGCTGGATCTGCGGCGGGCTTGAGAAAGAGGGCGGTTTGGGCAGTTTGTCAGAACCGCTGGAGACGGTGCGCAAAGCCTATGTGATCGGGCGCGAGGCGGCGCAGTTTGCCATGAAACTGGGGGTCGAGGCCGAGGTCTGTGGCACGATGGACGTCGCGGTTGCACGCGCTGTCGAGGATGCAGAGGCGGGGGACGTCGTTCTGCTGGCCCCTGCGGCGGCGAGCTTTGACCAATACGACAGTTTCGAGCGCCGCGGAGAGGATTTTGTCGCGCAGGTGCAGAAGCATCTGACGGACGCGTAACTGCGTTTTTGGGGAAGGAGCGCCGCATGAACACTGATTGCGGTGTTTCGGTCTGCTCCGGTCCAGATCGTGGCGGGTGACTGGTTGTTTGATCGGGGCCATCGGATAATTGACGGCTTGTTCGGGGATGCAGATTTCGAGGCCGTCTATCGAAGAAAAAGGTCTTGATCCTAATCGTCTGCGGCCGAGAACCGACGAGATTTACTTGCGGCGTATCGGGCGTGCGCGACAAGAGGTTCGGCGTTCTTTCGAGGGACGACCTATGGGGTGGCCTCGGGGATGAAAACCTTGACGGTTGATGAAATTGGAACGCCGTTTACCGACCACGCGCTGTGATCATTTGCGTTCAATGTCACTCTGACTTCATTCTCGCCCGGCACCAGTGAGGTGCCTGACAGATGATACCAGTTGGAATAGACCCGCGCTATTTTCACGCCATTCACATAGATATGGGCATGGCCTTCGTTGTCTTGCGGTGCGTGATTGATCGCCGCGGGTGTGAACTTGAAATGAACGGGCAGGATCTGAACATTATACCCGCCCATGACGTCAGGAAATACCAGATGCGTGACGCTTGGCTGTGGCAGTTCGGCAGAGACGTCGCGCGGAGGATGCCGGTGCGCTTGCACCGCGCCGGGCGCGCTTGCCATATCCATCGTTGCCTTGCCGATGTCAGGTGAAATGGGGGCGCGCGACATCGGAAAAAGCGTCGTGACCACGACAGCCATCGACGCCCCGATTATGGCATAGGCGAGTTTTTCCACCAGATCCGGTCTTTACTGGCCGGGTGCGGGCATAGCTGCGCGCAGGTCGGCTTCGCTGACGCCAAGTGCCTGAGCTGCCGCGGCAAAGTCCGGCGGGCGCGTGTCACCAAGTGCCCCGACCAATTCAGCCTCGGTGATGCCCAGTTGATCGGCAACTGCAGCAAAATCCGGTGCGGCACCACCGCCACCGGGGCCATTGTTCGCGGCCACGTCGACCTCACCATGGTAGCAGTCGATCATATAGGGCGCTTCATCTGCTGTGAGGTGGTAGTGGTAAATCCCTTCCGGGAATTCAGGTGTCGGGCCGGAGTGGCCGCTGCACGCATCCAGATCGTCATTCACCACGACAATGCCACCGACATCATTGTTGCCATAGACAGGAAAGCCGTCGGCCAAAACACCGATCATCCGCGAATGTTGCCCGGCTTGCGCCGCGGCCTCGGCGATACAAACAGGGATGCCATGATAGTGGTAATTCGTCCCGTCCACGAGCGTGTGCCCGTTGCAGTTGTCCAGAAATGCCACGTGATCATGAACAACCTGATCGTCAATCGCAACGACGGAGCGGTCGGGGTTCTCGTAATCGTTGAAAATCTGTGCGCCGCTCAAGGCCACGCCAATTCTCCCCAGCGAGGTATTCGTTGATGTATCCGAATAGACAGGCTGGGTTGTGATTGTCGCGTCGATCTCGGTCTCTTTGAAGTAATCGGCAGAGTTCTGCACATCAAAGAATTCCAGTGGCTTGTCGGCAAAGGGTTGATCGTTGGGATCGCTTGGAATCAGATATTGTTCCGCGAAACCGTGGTCCGGGATGCCGTTGGATTGGAAGCGGAAGGTTTTTGCGTCAGCATCGACCGTGATCTTGACATGATCTGCCCAATTTGCGGCTTGAACGACCGCCGCAGTGTCATTCGACTGTTTCACATTCTGAGCCGATGAAGGCGAATAGATCAGGGATGCGGCGGCCAGCACAACCGATGCGGCGGCTGTCCCATAGAGAGTTTTCCTGGACATGATTTTCTGATCTCCCATGAGATGTCGGTATCTTTACTTCCAACTTCGGGTCGAAGCGCTGCTAAGCCGAAGCTAGGCCTTAAACGGACGCATGCCAACTTTCCGTCGTTTTTATTCAACAGAAATATAGCGCTCTAGAATTTTCCGAGCGCGGGCATTCTCTTTACGGGGTCAAAATGACGCGCTTGATACTTCGGGCCGCCAAAAAGCGGTTGTTCGGGGCGGTGATATAGTTTCTCGACGTGCAAACGCAGTTCACGGCAGTCGCGAGCGCTCTGTATTGACGTCAGATCTTGGCGATACTTCGGATAGCGGCCTTGGCGATCTGGTCGAACATCGCACGATCGTCGGAGGATGACGCAACGATCATGCCGCCTTCCAGCGCCGCGACGATGAGGCAGGACGTGTCCTCGGGGTTTTCGACGCCATTACGGTGGAACAGGTCAAGCAGCCACAGCCTGTTCATTTTGAAGAATGCTTTTGTTTTCTGGTTAACATTCTTGGGCAGCCCGATCGCTTCTGCGCCCATGATCGCGCAAAGGCAGATGGTTTCGTCCAAGACCAGCGCCTGAGAGTAAAGCGCGACGTAGCTGTCCAACGCCGTTTGCAAGCTGGCCGTATCGATCTGTTCAAGGTGCTCCTTGAACTGGCTGGTGTAGCGATCCACCAAAGCTTCGCCCAGATCGGGTTTGGTCGGAAAGTGATAGTGAACGCTTGCGCTTTTGATGCCGACATCGCTTGCCAGGTCGCGAAAGCTCATCGCCGAGAAACCGGCACCACGGACGCGCTTTTCAGCGGCATCAAGGATTTTGTCTTTCATTGTCTGCGGCATTTGGGGCTCCTGTCTATCATGTGGTAGATAGGTGTTGACAGCGAGGAGGGCAATATCTAACTGAGAGCCTATCAACTGATAGGTAGCTATGTAGCGCCGCTGCGCGCTGAACCGGAAGGATGTACCATGGACCTGAACGCAAATTTTGATGAACGTGCCGTTGTACATTCGGATCGGCAGCCGTGGGTTGCATCTCCGATGAAAGGCGTAGACCGGCGGATGCTTGACCGGATCGGGGATGAGGTCGCGCGGGCGACGACCATCGTCCGCTATGCGCCGGGCAGCGCGTTTTCGGCGCACACCCATACCGGCGGCGAAGAGTTTCTGGTGCTTGAGGGCGTGTTTCAGGATGAACACGGTGACTTTCCGGTCGGCACCTACGTGCGCAACCCGCCAACGTCTTCGCACACCCCAAGCTCGGCATCAGGGGCGACGATCTTCGTCAAGCTGTGGCAGTTCGACATGGATGACCGTCAGCAGATCACCATAGACACCACCACCCAGACCCCGCAGCCGGTGCGTGCGGGTGTTTCAGAGATCCCGCTGTTCGAGGATGCGCACGAACGGGTGCGGATCGAGCTTTGGGAGCCCAACGTGGCAGTGACACAGGCCGGCCACAACGGGTTCGAAGCCCTTGTGGTCGAAGGAAGCTTTATCGAAGGGGATGAGGTCTTTGGGGTCAATTCCTGGCTGCGCCTACCGCCCCACACGCCGCTGAACGCCGTTTCCGGCCCTGATGGGGCGCGGCTTTGGGTCAAATCCGGCCATCTTGCGGAAACGCCAACAGCCCCGAATGTCGGGGGCTGAGATGTCAGATCCACTTGCAATCATTGGCGGGGCGGGTGCCGGTCTTGCTAACCGCGCCCTGCACAGAATGGACCCCGCACGGATGATGAAACCAGCCGATATTGCCCGCACCTATCTGGCGCTGGCGGATCAACCTCGGTCCGCCTGGACGCATGAGTTGGACCTCAGGCCGATGGGAGGGGCGTTCTGATGCAGACCGATGTTCTGATTGTGGGCGGCGGCCTGTCGGGTCTTGCGCTTGCCGACCATCTGGCCCGCCAAGGCCGCGATTTCTTGCTGGTTGAAGCGCAGGACCGCCTTGGCGGGCGTATCCTGACCAAAGAATTTTCGGGCGGTGCCTTCGACCTTGGGCCTGCGTGGTTCTGGCCGGGCCAGCCGCGCATGGCGGCCCTCGCGGAACGCTTTCAGATCCCGGTGTTTGGGCAGTTCTCGACGGGTGACTTGGTCTATCAAGAGCAAAATGGCACCGTGCAGCGCGGGCGCGGCTATGCCTCTATGGAGGGGTCTTACCGCTTGACCGGTGGGATCGGCTCTGTGGTGCATGCTTTGGCCAAAGGGTTGGATCCGGTGAAAATCATGACCAGCACGCGGCTTACGTCGGTCGACCATTCGGCGGGTTCCATCACAGCGCAGGTTGGTCAAGACGGCACCGCACAGAGCATCAAGACCAACAGGATCGTGATGGCCATGCCGCCTCGGGTCATTGCAGATACCGTTTCCTTTGAACCCGCGCTGGATGCAGGCCAAATGCAGGCATTGCAAGACACGCCGACCTGGATGGCCGGTCAGGCCAAGATCATTGCGGTTTACGACCAGCCTCATTGGCGCAATGCCGGGCTGTCCGGCGACGCCATGAGCCAGCAAGGGCCGATGGTCGAAATCCACGATGCTTCGCCAAGGCTGGGCGGTCCCTATGGGCTTTTCGGTTTTGTCGGGGTTCCTGCGGATGCACGTGTCCAGCACAAAAATGATATGATGCGCCTTGCGGTGACGCAGCTTACGGCGCTGTTCGGTCCGGAAATGGCCGACCCTATGCACCTTGTTTTGCAAGACTGGGCGACCATTCCCCACATCGCGCGGCCACAGGATCGACACCCGGTCCGAAGCCACCCCCGCTATGGTTTGCCGTCCAACCTGCGTGCCCTGTCAGCACGCGGGATGATATTTGCGTCGACCGAAACCGCCCCGGAATTCGGAGGCTTTCTTGAGGGCGCATTAGAGGCGGCCGAACATGCGGCCAGCACGCTGGCGCTGCACGACCCCATGCAGACCTGATCACCACCCGCCCGCATGGGTTTGGGCATCCAATAGAAAAATGAAAACACGCCGCGCCAAGCCAATCCAACGGGCATGGTGGCCATACGGATGATATATGATGACTCGGACAATAGACCGGACTGAAACCGCCGGGTTCCGCCGCAACCTGACGGTGCTGATCCTCGCCCAATCTTTAGGGGCTGCCAGCGGACCGATTGTGATCTCGCTGGGGGGATTGGTTGGTCAGGATCTCGCGACTGACCCTGCTTTGGCGACCCTGCCGGTCAGCATCTATAATCTTGGGCTTGCCCTTGGAACGGTGCCTGCCGCTTGGATCATGCGACAATATGGGCGGCGCAGCGGTTATCTTCTGGGCGCGATGATCGGCGTGTTGTCGGGATTGGTCGCCGCTGGTGCGATATCCTTTGGGGCGTTCATATTCTTCTGTTTGGGAACGTTTCTGGCGGGGCTCTATGCGTCCTATGTACAGTCTTACCGTTTCGCAGCTGCCGACGGGCGCGAAGGGGCAGACAGGGGGCGGGCCATTTCATGGGTCATGGTTGGCGGCCTGGTCGCAGCCATTATCGGCCCGCAACTGGTGATTGCCACGCGCGACGCTGTGCCGGGCGTGCCCTTTGCGGGCAGTTTCCTGAGCCAAGCGGCGCTGGCGCTCATCGCGTTTTTTGTTCTGACCCGGTTAAGGGGCCGCCAACCCGCAGCGACAGCCCAAACGTCTTCCGATGACGGGGGGCGCACCGTGCTCCAACTTCTGGCGTCGCCGAAATACATGCTTGGGGTCGCCGCTGGCGTGGTGTCTTACGGGCTTATGTCATTCGTCATGACGGCGGCACCGCTGGCGATGGTCGGATGCGGGCATTCGATTGACCACGCGGCATGGGGTATTCAGTGGCATGTGCTGGCGATGTTCACGCCAAGCCTTGTGACGGGCAAGCTGATCGCCCGGTTCGGAAAGGAAAAGGTCACCGCCGCTGGCCTGATCATCATCGGCATTTCAGGTGCTGTTGCGCTGACCGGTCTGGATCTGAGGCATTTCTTCATCTCTCTCATCCTTCTTGGGATCGGATGGAACTTTGGCTTTATCGGAGCGACTGCGATGGTAGCTGCCGCGCATACAGAGGCCGAGCGCGGGCGTGCCCAAGGGCTGAATGATTTCGCCGTTTTCGGCACAGTTGCGGCGCTTTCGTTCTTTTCCGGCGCGTTGATGCAGGCGTCGGGATGGCACCTCATCAATCTCTTGATGTTTCCCTTTATCGCCATTGTGCTTGCGCCATTGGTCTGGCAAGCGGCGCGGCGCGTATAGGGCGGTGCCAATACTGTCTCAAAAACTGGCAACGTAAGGCCAACCTCAAGGAAGAACGTAACATGCCTGCGTCACAAGTTCTTATAACTGCGACGCTTGTTGGGGTTGGCGGCACGTTGATTGTCGACGCTGTCAAAGGGCTTGCGGCTCGGTTCTTGGGAAAAATGCCAACGCATAGCTTTGGCCTTTCATTGCTGTGCTCGCACGGCATTCATTGCATCAAAACATCCCGTTGTCGTTGTTACTTTGTACAGGCATTTCCTGAAGCACGTCCCAATGCTCGACGATCTTGCCTTGATCATCGAGACGGAAAATGTCCATCCCTGCATAATCGGGACCGTTGGGCCAGAGCTGATGACAATGTAGGATCACATGATTGCCGTCCACGAATGACCGCTTGACCTCGACATGTTTGCCCGGATGCTCGCGGGCCATCCGTTCGAAATAGTCAACGAAGGCCGCCTTGCCGTCCGCCACATGGGGATTGTGCTGAATGTACTGCGCTCCGGCGTAGCGCGCGATGGCGTCGGCGGGGCGGCAATCATTGAACATCATTTCGTAAAAGGCGATGACGTTGGCCTTGTCGGTTTCTGGGTCACGCATGGTCTTCCTTTCTGAATTTACCGATAGTGTGGCGCATGTCTGCATTGGGGAAGCTGCATTGCGGGGTCGACGGTGTCGGTCTGGGGGCGCTGCCCCCGCCGCCTGTGGCGGCTCCCCCGGGATTTAGGGCCATTTGGAAATTACTGCTTCTGTGCGATATCTGCGGCGCAGGCCATGGCGGAGGACCAGGCCCATTGGAAGTTATAGCCGCCCAGCCATCCGGTCACATCGACGGCCTCGCCAATGAAGTAGAGACCGGGGCGTGTCTTGGCCTCCAGTGTTTTGGAGGACAGCGCGTCGGTGTCGATACCGCCGAGGGTGACTTCGGCGGTGCGGTAGCCTTCGGTGCCAGAAGGGGTCATCACCCAATGCGACAGCCTGTCGATCAGGGTGCCGAGTTTTGCATCCGACCAATCGGCGAGGTTGCCGCCAAGGTCCATGATCCCCGCCAGATGATCCACCAGCCGCGCGGGCAGGTGGTGGGAAAGCTCTGTCGTCAGGTTGCGGCGGCCATAGGTCTGGCGTTGGCTGCGCAGCTTGGCCAGCAGATCACTGTCGGGCAGCAGGTTCACTGTGATCGGCGCGCCTTCGGTCCAGTAGCTTGAAGCTTGCAGCACGGCAGGGCCCGAGAGGCCACGGTGGGTGAACAGCAAGGCTTCGTCAAAGGAGGGGCCTTGGGCAGTCACCCGCGCGGGCGTTGCGGTGCCGGATATGGGCGCGAAACGGGCGTCGGTAAAGGTGAAGGGCACCAGCCCCGCCCGCGTGTCGGTGACGGGGATACTCATCTGCGCGGCGATTTCATAGGCGCGCCCCGTCGCCCCCATCTTGGGGATGGATTTCCCGCCAGAGGCAACGACAAAGTTGCGCGTGGTGATCGGCGTGGTGCCGTCGGGCGTGTGCAAGGTCATGCTATATCCGGCATCACGCGCGGCGATATCGGTCAGCGTGCTATGCAGCCGCAGGTCAACACCGGCTTTTTGCATCAGGCCGCGCAGCATGGCGACGATCTCTTTTGCGGAAGTGTCGCAGAAAAGCTGGCCGAGGGTCTTTTCGTGCCACGCGATCCCATGCGCGTCTACCAGTTCGATGAAATCCCACTGGGTATAACGCGCCAGCGCCGATTTGGCGAAATGGGGGTTGGCGCAGATGAAGGCATCCGGCGTGCAGTGCATATTGGTGAAATTGCAGCGCCCGCCGCCGGAAATGCGGATTTTCTCGCCCGGTGCTTTGGCGTGATCCACGACCAGCACCGATCCGCCTGCGTGGGCCGCGCACATCATGCCTGCGGCCCCTGCGCCTAAAATTACCGTATCATATTGCATGGCCCCGCCATAGCCCCCGCCACGCAAGCCGGTCAAGTGGCCGTGAGCGGGGTGGTAACCCGGCGCATGAAGACTAATTCCGTGAGTGACGAAGCAATTAAAGGAGAGACCCGATGAACGTATTGGACGCAGGTAACGCATTCCCGAAACTGACCGTGGCAGAGCTGCAAGGCGGCATGCTGACCCTTGGCACCCCGCGGGGCGATCATGACTGGCAACTGGTGGTCGTCTATCGCGGTCTGCATTGCCCGATCTGCAAAAAATACCTGTCGACGCTGGACGGGCTGGTCGCGGATTTCAACAAGGCAGGTGTGGACGTTGTTGCCGTGTCGGGTGACCCGAAAGACAAGGCGCGCGAGATGGCGCAAGAGCAGGATCTATCCCTGACCATCGGCTATGACATGAGCATCGCACAGATGCGCGAACTGGGGCTCTATGTCTCTGACCCGCGCAGCCCGCAAGAAACCGATCAGCCCTTCGCAGAGCCCGGCGTGTTTGTGGTGAACGGCGACGGTAATATCCAGATCCTCGACATCTCGAACGCGCCCTTCGCGCGGCCTGATCTGGAGGGGCTGCTGAACGGGATCAAGTTTGTGCGTGACAACGACTATCCGATCCGCGGCACGCACGCGGGGGCATAGGCAGCTTTGCGCGGGGCTGGTTAAAACAGACTAGCCCCGCGTAACCTTTCGCGCTACACTGCAAGCTAGACCCCGAAAAGGGGCGGAACGAGGCAGTGTAAGGCAGGTCCCATGACAGAAATGGTCTATGGCGCGGTTCCCGTTCGGGATGGCGAACCGATTCTTCCCAAATGGTGGCGTACGATCGACAAATGGGCGATGTCCTGCATCCTCCTGCTGTTTGCCGTGGGCATGTTGCTGGGGCTGGCGGCCTCCCCGCCGTTGGCCGCGAAAAACGGCTTTGACTCTTTTCACTATGTGCAGCGACAGGCTGTTTTCGGTGTGCTTGCCGTGATTGCCATGGTGCTAACATCGATGATGACGCCGGTGATGGTGCGGCGTCTGGCGATTGTCGGTTTTCTGGTGTCCTTTGTGGCGCTGGCCTTGCTGCCGTTCTTTGGTACCGACTTTGGCAAAGGTGCTGTGCGCTGGTATTCCATGGGCTTTGCGTCCTTCCAGCCGTCAGAGTTCCTCAAGCCCGGTTTTGTCGTTGTGGCGGCGTGGATGATGGCGGCCGCGCTCGAGATCAACGGCCCTCCGGGCAAAACGTGGTCCTTTGCGCTGTGTATTTCCATCGTGCTGATGCTGGCGTTGCAGCCCGACTTTGGTCAGGCCTGTCTGGTGCTGTTCGGCTGGGGGGTCATGTATTTCGTCGCCGGTGCGCCGCTGGTGCTGCTGGTGGGCATGGCCGGGCTGGTCGTCTTGGCGGGGACATTTGCCTATTCCAACTCTGAACACTTTGCCCGACGGATTGATGGGTTCCTGTCGCCCGACATCGATCCGCGCACGCAGCTTGGCTATGCCACCGATGCGATCCGCGAAGGCGGTCTGTTCGGGGTCGGCGTGGGCGAGGGGCAGGTGAAATGGTCGCTGCCCGATGCGCATACCGATTTCATCATCGCCGTTGCTGCCGAAGAATACGGCCTGATCTTGGTGATGTGTGTGATCGCGCTTTACGCCGTGATCGTGGTGCGGTCGCTGCTGCGTCTGGTGCGCGAGCGGGATCCCTTTATCCGTCTGGCCGGCACCGGGCTGGCCTGCATGTTCGGCGTGCAGGCGATGATCAACATGGGCGTGGCTGTGCGGCTGCTGCCCGCCAAGGGTATGACGCTGCCTTTCGTCAGCTACGGCGGATCGTCGGTGATTGCCTCCGGCATCGCAGTGGGCATGTTGCTGGCGTTTACCCGTACACGACCACAGGGCCAGATCTCTGATCTATTGGGCCGGAGCCGTGCCCGATGACGGCGCCGCTGCTGGTCATCGCCGCAGGGGGGACAGGGGGGCATATGTTTCCCGCCCAAGCGCTTGCCGAAGTCATGCTGGCGCGGGGCTGGCGGGTAAAGCTGTCCACCGACGCGCGGGGGGCGCGCTATACCGGTGGTTTCCCCGAGGCGGTCGAGATTCAGCAGGTCAGCAGCGCCACTTTCGCGCGCGGCGGTCTGGTGGCCAAGGCCATCGCGCCGTTTCGTATTCTGGGCGGCGTGCTTGGCGGCATTTTCGGTATGCTGCGCGACAAGCCCGATGTGGTTGTCGGCTTTGGCGGGTATCCGTCGATCCCCGCGCTGACAGCGGCCTGGGTGCTGCGCAAGCCCCGGATGATCCACGAACAGAATGGCGTGCTCGGTCGGGTCAATGATCTGTTTTCCAAACATGTTGATGCCGTGGCTTGCGGCACATGGCCGACCACATTGCCCGATGGTGTCAGCGCCGAACACACCGGCAATCCGGTGCGTGCCGCGGTGCTGGAGCGTGCGGGCGCGGGCTATATCGCGCCGGGTGACTACCCGATGGAGCTGTTGGTGATGGGCGGCAGCCAGGGCGCGCGCATCTTGAGCGAGGTGATCCCCCCCGCCATCGCCGATCTGCCGATGGAACTGCTGCGCAATATCCGCGTCAGCCATCAGGCGCGGGACGAGGACGGCCAGCGGGTCGCTACCTTCTACGCCGAAAACGGGATCAATGCCGATGTGCAACCGTTTTTCCATGATGTGCCGCGGCGCATGTCCGAAGCCCAACTGGTGATCAGCCGCGCTGGCGCGTCCAGCGTTGCCGATATCTCTATCATCGGGCGGCCGTCGATCCTCATCCCGTTTGCGGCGGCGACGGGCGATCATCAGACGGCCAATGCCCGTGGATTGGTGGACGCCGGTGCCGCGATCATGGTGCCCGAAAACATGGCCAACCCCGACAGTCTGCGGGCTCAGATCGAAATGGTGCTGACCCATGCAGAGGGCGCACAGCAGATGGCGCGCGCCGCCCTGTCGGTCGCCAAGCCGGACGCCGCAGAAGAACTCGCCCAGATGGTGGAAACCCTGGCAACCGAAGGAAAGAAACGATGAACGCAGCCACGAAGCTCCCCACCGATGTGGGCCCGATCCATTTCGTGGGTATTGGCGGCATCGGCATGTCCGGCATTGCCGAGGTGTTGTTGAACCACGGTTACCGCGTGCAGGGATCGGACCTGAAATCGACCAAGATCACCGACCGTCTGGTGGACCTTGGCGCGACGGTGTTCGAAGGGCAGGAGGCCGCGAATATCGAAGGGGCCGCGGTTGTCGTGATCTCTTCCGCGATCAAGCCGGGCAACCCTGAACTGGATGCCGCACGGGTGGCGGGCCTTCCTATCGTGCGCCGCGCCGAGATGCTGGCAGAGCTGATGCGCCTGAAATCCAACATTGCGGTGGCCGGAACCCACGGCAAGACCACCACAACGACGATGGTGGCCGAACTGCTGGTCAACGGCGGGATCGATCCGACGGTTGTGAACGGCGGGATCATCCATGCTTACGGGTCGAACGCGCGGATGGGGCAGGGCGAATGGATGGTGGTCGAGGCGGATGAATCCGACGGCACCTTCAACCGTCTGCCCGCGACCATTGCCATCGTGACCAATATCGACCCCGAGCATATGGAGCATTGGGGCGACTTCGATACCCTGCGCAAAGGGTTTCTGGATTTCGTCTCGAACATTCCTTTCTACGGGCTGGCGGTCTGCTGTATCGACCACCCCGAGGTGCAGGCCTTGGTCGGCAAGATCACCGACCGCCGTGTCATGACCTATGGCTTTAACACCCAGGCCGACGTGCGCGCAGTCAACCTGCACTACAAGGCGGGCGTGGCGCATTTCGATATCATGTTCCAGACCGAAGGCATCACGATCAAGGATTGCAGCCTGCCGATGCCCGGGGATCACAACGTGTCAAACGCGATGGCGGCGGTCGCCGTGTCGCGCCACCTTGGCATGAAAACCGAAGAAATCCGTGCCGCTCTTGCCGGGTTCGGCGGCGTGAACCGTCGCTTTACCAAAGTGGGCGAAGTGGATGGCGTGACGATCATCGACGACTACGGTCATCACCCGGTCGAGATTACCGCCGTGCTGAAAGCCGCACGTCAGGCCACCGAAGGGCGCGTGATCGCGGTCCACCAGCCCCACCGCTACAGCCGCTTGCACCACCATTTCGAGGAATTCTGCGCCTGCTTCAACGATGCCGATGTCGTTGGCATCGCCGAGGTCTATGCTGCGGGCGAGGCCCCGATCGAGGGCGCAGGGCGCGATGATCTGGTCGCAGGCTTGATCCGTCATGGTCACCGCCACGCCCGCGCCGTCCAAAGCGAGGATGATCTGGCGCGACTGGTCCGCGAACAGGCAGGGCCGGGGGATATGGTTGTCTGCCTTGGGGCAGGGACAATCAGCACCTGGGCCAACGCCTTGCCTGCCGCGCTTGAAGCCTTGAAGAAGGAAGCCGTCTGAATGGCGCGGACCCCATCATACGGGGGCCGGTCATGACCTTGCTTTGGGCTTGCATCCTGTGGGTCTTTTGCTCGGCCACGGTGGCGACGCTGCCCATGCGTCGGCAATATATTCCCGGTGTGATCCTGCTGATCGCCGCACCGGTGCTGATCATCCTGATCGGTCTTCAGGTGGGCTGGCTCTATAGTCTGCTTGCTCTTGCTGCCTTTGTGTCCATGTTCCGCAATCCCTTGCGCTTTTTGCTGGCCAAGCTGCGCGGACAAAACCCGGAGGTTCCAAAATGAGTATATCACTGGTTCTTGCCTGTTTTTGGGCGGTCGTTGCCAATGTGTTGGCGATGACGCCCAGTTCTGACCAGCATTGGCGCAGCGCCTATGTGCTGATTGCCGTCGGCATCCCCGTTCTGGGGTTTGTCACCATGCAGCATGGCCCTTGGGTCGGGATGCTGGTGTTCGCGGGCGGGTGTTCGGTGTTGCGCTGGCCGGTGATCTATCTGATGCGCTGGCTGCGCGGTGCCGCTGTGCGGAATGCCGCAAAGTGAATCTGACGCTGGTGATCCTGATCAGCATCCTCGTGGTGTGGATGCTTGCCGCGGGCTGGTGCGGTCTGATGCGCCGGTATGGCGGCTTTGTGCTGGTCCTGCTGGCAGGGCTCGCGCTGAACTGGGCGTGGATGATCTGGGGCCTTGGCGCGAAACCGCTGGAGCGTCCGGTATTCATGGCGCAAGCTGCTGCCACGGGCTATGCGGTTTGCGCGTTTCTTGCAGGATGGCTGGCCGGCCGTATCACGCGCGAGCTGCGGGCGAACCGGCCTGATTGATTGGGCGGTTTTTGGCGCGCTTCGGGCTCATGTGGAAAATTGACCTCCCTCCCAAAGCGGGCTAGGCGATGGGCATGACAGATATTTCCTTTCCCGACATGCGCGGTAAGCTGACGCAAAACCGCCCCTTGGCTGATCTGACCTGGCTGCGCGTGGGCGGCCCTGCTGACTATTTCTACCAGCCTGCCGATGCGGATGATCTGGCAGCTTTCATGAAGGCGCTGCCCGCCGATGTCGTGGTCATGCCGATGGGGGTCGGGTCGAATGTGATCGTGCGCGACGGCGGCTTGCGCGCTGTGGTGATCCGGCTGGGGCGCGGGTTCAACACCATCAGTTGCGAGGATGGAATCGTCACCGCAGGTGCCGCGGCGCTGGACGCCCATGTCGCGCGCAAGGCAGCGGATGCGGGGCTGGACCTGACCTTCCTGCGCACAATCCCGGGTAGCATTGGCGGCGCGGTACGGATGAACGCGGGCTGCTATGGTGCCTATACTGCTGATTATTTCATCAGCGCAGACGCGATCACCCGCACAGGCGAACAGGTCACGCTTGGGCCGGACGATCTGCAATTTGCCTATCGCCAGACCGCTTTGCCAGAGGGATATGTCATCACCGCTGCCCGTTTCGCGCCCCCCAAAGGCGAGGCGCAAGCGCTGCACGCCCGGATGGAGGACCAGCTGCGCAAACGGGACGAAACCCAACCCACCAAGGACCGCAGCGCGGGGTCGACGTTCCGCAATCCGGCGGGGTTTTCCAGCACAGGGCAGGCGGATGACCGCCACGATCTGAAGGCGTGGAAGGTCATTGACGACGCCGGTTTGCGCGGTGCCACCTTGGGTGGCGCGCAGATGAGCCCGAAACACCCCAACTTCCTGATCAATACGGGTTCCGCGACGGCAGCAGACCTTGAAGCATTGGGTGAATTGGTGCGAAAAAAGGTTTACGATTCCAGCGGGATTACGCTAGAGTGGGAAATTATGCGGATCGGCGAAAAATAAACGTTCGAGCGTCATGATTTAGGGCCTGCAAAAGGCCCGGAACAGAATGAATAAGGGTCGCAACAGGCCCGTTTAAAAAGGCAGATTGAGTGGGATTGTCGAGCAGGACACCCCCGAGAGTTGCAGTATTGTTGGGTGGCCCCTCGGCGGAACGCGAGGTGTCTCTGTCAACAGGGCGCGCCTGCGCAGCGGCTTTGCGGGACCGGAGTTTCGAAGTCATCGAGGTCGATTGCGGCCCCGACCTTTGTGCCGATCTGGGCGCTGCTCAACCCGATGTCGTTCTGAATTGTCTGCATGGCCGCTGGGGTGAAGACGGCTGCGTGCAGGGTTTGCTGGAATGGATGGGCCTGCCCTACACACACTCCGGCGTGCTGGCCTCTGCCCTTGCGATGGACAAGCAGCGCAGCAAAGAAGTTTTTCGTGCCGCGGGTTTGCCTGTTGTGGAAAGCTTGATCGTGTCGGCGGCGACGGTGCGGGGATCCCATGTGATGGACCCGCCCTATGTGGTCAAGCCGAACAACGAAGGGTCATCCGTCGGTGTCTACCTTGTCGAGATTGAAAACAACGGCCCGCCACAGTTGGATGATGCCATGCCCGCCGAGGTCATGGTCGAGAAATTTATCCCCGGTCGCGAACTGACCACCACCGTGATGGGCGAACGTGCGCTGACCGTGACCGACATCCACACGACGGGCTGGTATGATTACGACGCCAAGTACAAGGCGGGCGGGTCGACCCATGTGGTCCCTGCCGATATCCCGCACGAGATTTTTGAACTCTGCATGGATTACGCCCTGCGGGCGCATAACGCGCTTGGTTGTCGCGGTGTCAGTCGCACGGATTTCCGTTGGGATGAAAGCAAGGGGGCAGCGGGGCTGTTCCTGCTGGAAACCAACACCCAGCCCGGCATGACCCCCACGTCGCTGTCGCCCGAACAGGCGCAGGCGGTTGGCATTTCCTTTGGCGAGCTCTGCGCCTGGATGGTCGAGGACGCGTCATGCAATCGTTGATCAAACGCGTCAAACCCGCCAAGCCGGCCAAGGCAGATCCCGCACCGTCACGTTGGGCGTGGCGCATGCAGCGTTTGATGCTGACGCCGACGTTCCGTTTCGGGCTGCGCGTCGGGGTGCCGTTCTGCTTGGCCTTGGCTGCGGGGACAATCTATCTGTCGGACGAAGCAAGGCGCGGCCAGTTGGCCGATGTCTATGCCAATGCCCGCACCAGCATCCAGCAGCGCCCCGAATTCATGGTCAAGCTGATGGCGATTGATGGTGTCGAAGGCGTTTTGGCCGCCGACGTGCGTGCTGCTGTGCCTGTCGAATTTCCAACCAGTTCCTTTGATCTTGATCTGCCTGCATTGCGGCAGGCGATCACCGATCTTCCCGGCGTCAAGCAGGCGTCGCTGCGGGTGAAGCCGGGCGGCGTGTTGCAGGTGTCGGTACAGCCACGGGTGCCGGTCGCCGTTTGGCGTAGCCAGGACGGGCTGCTGCTGATCGACGCCGAGGGCAGCCCCATCGGCCAGCTTGCTTCGCGTGGCGATCGCACGGACCTGCCCTTGGTGGTAGGCGAGGCGGCGAACCAGCGCGTGAGCGAAGCGCTTGAATTGATCCGCACGGCGGCTCCGTTGGGGGAGCGGCTGCGCGGCTTGGTGCGCATGGGAGAGCGGCGATGGGACGTCGTTCTTGACCGTGAACAGCGTATCTTGCTGCCCGAAACCCAGGCCGTTCAGGCGCTGGAGCGGGTGATCGCGCTGGAAGGCGCACAGGATGTGCTGGCCCGCGACGTTGCGCGGGTAGACATGCGGTTGGCCCAACGGCCCACCGTGCAAATGAACAAGGACGCCACACAAGAATTGTGGCGCATCAGGCAGATTTCGGGACAGTGAAAAGATGATGGACCTATACGATAGTCAGCGATCCATGCGCCACATGCGTAAGCTTGCGATGCAACGCGGCGTGGTGGCTATTCTGGATGTGGGCACGTCAAAGATCGCCTGCCTGGTGCTGCGGTTTGACGGCACGGGCCGCGTCTCTGAAGAGGGCGAAATCGGGTCGCTCGCGGGGCAATCCGGTTTTCGCGTGATCGGGGCTGCGACCACGCGGTCGCGCGGGGTTCGCTTTGGCGAGATCTGCGCCATGCAGGAAACCGAACGCGCTGTGCGTACCGCGCTGCAGGCGGCGCAGAAAATGGCGAACATCCGTGTGG
The DNA here is from genome assembly GCF_054968505.1 of Sulfitobacter sp. G5_S2_6_S6. Classification (NCBI taxonomy): domain Bacteria; kingdom Pseudomonadati; phylum Pseudomonadota; class Alphaproteobacteria; order Rhodobacterales; family Roseobacteraceae; genus Sulfitobacter; species Sulfitobacter sp. G5_S2_6_S6. Next base: position 188,725 of record NZ_JBQKUI010000001.1, on the reverse strand, counting down.
ATCACGTGATCGCCTGTTTCTCGGGGGCTGAACCGCGCAGCTACGGTCTGGATGCGGCGCTGGATCTGGAAGGGCAGGTCGTGTCCGAGCAGGATGTCGCGCAGGTTCTGGCCAATTGCGACGTGCCCGAATACGGCGAGGGCCGTGAAGTGCTGCATGCGCAGCCGGTGAACTTTGCGCTGGATAACCGGTCGGGCCTGTCCGATCCTCGCGGCCAATTGGGCAATACCCTGTCGGTCGATATGCATATGCTGACCGTGGACGCGGCGGCGGTCCAACACCTTGCCCATTGCATCAAACGCTGTGACCTCGAACTGGCGGGCGTTGCGTCTTCGGCCTATGTCTCGGGGATTTCATCGCTGGTCGAGGACGAACAGGAGCTTGGCGCCGCCTGTATCGATCTTGGCGGCGGGTCGACCTCTGTTTCGATCTTCATTCGCAAACACATGATCTATGCCGACAGCGTGCGCATGGGCGGGGATCACATCACCTCTGACATCTCTATGGGGTTGCAGGTGCCGACGGCCAATGCTGAACGGATCAAGACCTTCTATGGCGGGGTGCATGCGACAGGCATGGACGACCGCGAGATGATCGATATCGGTGGCGATACCGGGGATTACGAGCACGACCGTCGCACCGTGAGCCGTGCCGAGCTGATCGGCATCATGCGCCCCCGTGTCGAAGAAATTCTGGAAGAAGTCCGCGCCCGTCTGGATGCCGCGGGCTTTGACCACCTGCCAAGCCAGCAGATCGTGCTGACCGGTGGCGGCAGTCAGATTCCGGGCCTTGATGGTCTGGCAAGCAAGATTTTGGGCCAGCAGGTCCGCTTGGGCCGCCCGCTGCGCGTGCATGGCCTGCCGCAAGCCGCAACCGGTCCGGGTTTCGCCTCTGCTGTCGGGTTGGCGCTGTTTGCCGCGCACCCGCAGGACGAGTGGTGGGACTTTGACATTCCCGCCGACCGCTACCCATCCCGGTCGTTGAAGCGCGCTGTCAAGTGGTTCCGCGACAACTGGTAACCCCCAGATGCGGTGCGCGCGTCGAAATCATGAGAAAACCGGCAAAAAAACGCCCATATAATGTGTCAAAACCGTGTTTTCTAGGTGACGCATGGGCGTTCTCCCTATACAATAAGGGGGATTGCACAAAAAATGCTCCGTAAGCGAGCTAAACAATACAGGCGGATGGCTCATGACCCTTAATCTTTCAATGCCCGGACAGGGCGACCTGAAACCCCGCATCACAGTGTTTGGTGTTGGCGGGGCAGGCGGCAACGCCGTGAACAACATGATCGAGAAAGAGCTCGACGGTGTTGATTTCGTGGTTGCCAACACAGACGCGCAAGCGTTGCAGCAAGCCAAAGCGGAAAGCCGCGTTCAGCTGGGCATCAAAGTGACCGAAGGTCTGGGTGCGGGCGCGCGGGCCTCTGTCGGTGCAGCCGCTGCCGAAGAAAGCATTGAACAGATTGTTGACCACCTGGCCGGCGCGCACATGTGCTTTATCACCGCCGGTATGGGCGGGGGCACCGGGACAGGGGCCGCGCCGATCATCGCGCAGGCTGCGCGTGAACTGGGTGTTCTGACCGTTGGTGTTGTGACCAAACCGTTCCAGTTTGAAGGCATCAAGCGGATGCGTCAGGCTGAAGACGGTATCGAGGCGCTGCAAAAGGTCGTCGATACACTGATCATCATTCCCAACCAGAACCTGTTCCGTCTGGCGAATGAAAAAACCACCTTTACCGAAGCATTCTCCATGGCGGATGACGTGCTGTACCAAGGTGTCAAAGGCGTCACGGATCTGATGGTCCGCCCCGGCCTGATCAACCTCGACTTTGCGGACGTGCGCGCCGTGATGGACGAGATGGGCAAAGCGATGATGGGTACCGGCGAGGCAGAGGGCGAAGATCGCGCCATCCAGGCCGCCGAGAAGGCCATCGCGAACCCGCTGCTGGACGAAATCAGCCTGCGCGGTGCCAAGGGCGTTCTGATCAACATCACCGGCGGTCACGACCTGACCCTGTTCGAACTGGACGAAGCGGCGAACCGTATCCGCGAAGAAGTCGACCCAGACGCGAACATCATTGTTGGTTCCACGCTCGACACCGAACTTGGTGGCGTGATGCGCGTGAGCGTTGTTGCCACTGGGATCGATGCGGTTGACGTCAACACCGAGATGCCCGTGCCGCGCCGCTCCATGTCGCAGCCATTGCCTGCCAAAGCGCCAGAGGTTGAACAAGCCCCCGCCGCCGAAGCACCTGCACCCGTTGCCGCACAGGCCGAGTACGAAGAAGAGCCACAGCAGCAGCTGTTCAAGGAAGAAGCCGCGGTCAACCACAGCGGTTTCTCTGACACATCCTATGAAGACGAAGCGTCGGACGCTGATGATCTGCCACCCCCCGCCTACCGTCCCGAGGTTGCGTCCTTCCAGCCGCGCCGCGAAGAGGTGAATGTCGACGCGCAAGAGCAAGAGGCGTTTGTCGCGCCACGCGCCCCTGCACCCGGCACCCCATCGCCCGAAGCACTGGCCCGTCTGCGCGCCGCCGCGCAAAAAGCGTCGCCAAGCCAGCAGCAACAGCGTCAGCCGCAGCAGCAGCGTCAACAACCCGCCGCGGAGCAGGGCGAGAAGCGCTTTGGCATCAACTCGTTGATCAACCGCATGACCGGTCACGGTGAGGCGGAAACACAGCAGCAGCGTCCCGCACGTCAGCAGCCGCCGGTTCAGACCCGCGCGACCTCTGCCGCGCCACAGCCGCGCGACGTTCAGGACGAAGATCAAGAGCGGATCGAAATTCCCGCCTTCCTGCGTCGTCAGGCGAACTAAGCTTACCTAAGACGTCCTCGTAAACGTCCGAAAGGCCACCCTTAGGGGTGGTCTTTTTCGTTAGCGCCACAACTTTAAGCGTGCTGCGGTGCAGCAATTGGGGTGTGCGGGTCGATAACATTCGTTGAAATATTGCTGTTATATGTTCACTCTTCGCCGTCATTTCAGGGATGATCGGTAGCCTGAAATATATATATAACAATGGCTTATTGGGGATATGCGCACGTTAACGCCCAATTGTGACAGTGATGTTTCAGACGGTAGCAATGATTGAATTGAGCATTAGGAACGGCCCCGTTAGGACAGAGTTCAACTTAGACAGATGATCTTTGGACAGTGAGTATTGACCGTGCAGACAACCATTAAGACAGCGATCAGCTTTAGCGGCACCGGCCTTCATTCCGGCCGTCCTGCAACTGTGACGATCCGTCCGGCTGGCGCGCATCACGGTATCTGGTTCTCGCGCAGTGACGTGGATGTGGGCGATCGCCTGATCCCCGCCCGTTGGGACGCGGTGAATCGCTCGCCTCTCTGCACCAAGCTGGAAAATGCGGCGGGTCTGCAAATCTCTACTGTTGAACACCTGATGGCCGCACTGGCCGGTTGTGGCATCCACAACGCGCTGGTCGAGATTGACGGCCCCGAAGTGCCGATCCTCGACGGCTCTGCCGCGCCCTTCGTGCGTGGTATCATGCAGCGCGGTGTTCGCGTGCTCGCGGCCCCTGTGCGCGCTTTCGAAGTAATGAAAACGGTCACCGTGACAGATGGAGAAGCCTCGGCCACCATCGCACCGGCAGACACCCTGAAGATCGACTTTGTCATCGATTTCGCCGATGCCGCCATTGGCCATCAGGAAAAGTCGCTGGTCATGAACAACGGCAGCTTCGCCCGCGAACTTTGCGACAGCCGGACCTTCTGCCGTCAGGCGGATGTCGACGCGATGCAGGCGAACGGTCTGGCATTGGGCGGTCACGCTGGTGAAAATGCTGTCGTCTTCGACGGCGACCAAGTGCTGAGCCCCGGTGGTCTGCGTCACGCGGATGAACCCGTACGCCACAAGATGCTGGATGCTTTGGGGGATCTGGCGCTGGCCGGTGCACCGCTGATCGGCCATTACACCGGCGTGCGCGCCGGCCACAGCCTGACCAATACGCTGCTGCGGGCGCTGTTCGCGACCCCCGGTGCCGTGCGCATGGTTGAATGTGACGCGCAAATGGCGTCGCGTCTGCCCGGCTTTGGTCTTGAGTGGGACGAAATCCCCGCCGTTGCCTGAAAGCGGTAACGCGATGTCGCAGGGCAGGGCGTTAACGACGGTTGAAACTCCGGTGGGGCTTGGGTAATCCTTTGTTTATGATTTGGCCCGTCGACAGCCGCCCTTGCAGGGGACTGCCGAATGGTCGTTTTGTTGCGCGAAACCTTGTGCTAGTCACGGGCAAAGGCGTATCGTGAAACGTGACGCAGAGTTTAAAGCGAGGGTGAAACGCATGACGGGTACGATGTCGCGCAAGCGGGTGGTCGGTGCGGTGCTTTTGGCGGGCGTTCTTGGCGCGTGCGGTGGTGCTCAGGACACGGGTCGGACGACCAACAGCTTCTTCAACCCTCAGGAAATTCCGCTTGAAACATACTCGGCCGAGCAGATTTACGAGCGTGGCGAATTTGAACTGAACCGCAAACGCCCTGCTGAAGCCGCTGAATATTTCTCCGAGATCGAACGCCTGTACCCCTATTCCGAATGGGCCAAGCGGGCGCTGATCATGCAGGCTTTCGCCTATCATCAGGATCAGGATTACCCCAATAGCCGCTCTGCCGCGCAGCGCTATATTGATTTCTTCCCCGATGATGATGACGCGTCCTATGCAAGCTACCTTCTCGCGCTAAGCTATTACGACCAGATCGACGAAGTTGGCCGCGACCAAGGGCTGACCTTTCAGGCGCTGCAAGCGCTGCGTCGCGTGATCGAGGATTATCCAGACAGCGAATATGCGCGGTCTTCCGTGCTGAAATTCGATCTGGCCTTTGACCATCTGGCGGGCAAGGAAATGGAAGTGGGGCGCTATTATCTGCGTCGCAAACACTATACCGCGTCGATCAACCGCTTCCGCGTCGTGGTCGAGGATTTCCAGACAACCACCCACACCGCCGAGGCGCTGCACCGTCTGGTAGAGGCGTATCTGTCGCTGGGTCTCACGGACGAGGCGCAGACCGCAGGTGCCATTCTGGGGCACAACTACCAGTCCACCGAATGGTACGAGGCAAGCTATAAGCTGCTGACCGGTCAGGGTCTTGAAATGAAGTCCTTCGGCGATAACTGGTTGACCGCGATCTACCGCCAAACGATCAAGGGCGAATGGATCTGACCCAAGCGCCTTTTGACGGCCCACACGGATAGTGACCCATGCTACGCGGCCTAGATATTTCGGATATGCTGATCATCGACCGGCTGGAACTTGCGTTTCAGCCGGGTTTGAACGTTCTGACCGGCGAAACCGGGGCGGGTAAATCGATCTTGCTCGATAGTCTCGGGTTTGTACTGGGCTGGCGCGGGCGCGCCGATCTGGTGCGTCAGGGCGCGTCTCAGGGCGAGGTCACGGCGTGGTTCGACCTGCCCGAAGGTCACGCCGCCCACGCGGTGCTGGAAGAGGCGGGCCTGCCCGGCGGGGGCGAACTGATCTTGCGCCGTATCAACGGGTCTGACGGGCGCAAAACGGCTTGGGTCAATGACCGCCGCTGCTCGGGCGAGGTGCTGCGCGCGCTGTCGGAAACGCTGGTCGAATTGCACGGCCAGCATGATGACCGCGGGTTGCTTGACCCTAAGGGCCACCGCGCCATTCTGGATGAATTCGCGGGCACCGCCCCGCTGCGCGACAAGGTGCGTCAGGCGTGGTCTGCCTTGGCTGCTGCGCGCAAGGCAGCCAAACAGGCCGCCGCCGAGCGCGAGGCGATTGCCGCCGAAGAAGAATACCTGCGCCACGCCGTGGCAGAGCTGGACAAGCTGGGCCCGCAAGCGGGCGAGGAAGAACAGCTCGACGCGCGCCGGCGCCTGATGCAAAGCGCCGAAAAGATCCGCAGCGATGTGGTCAACGCCTACGAGATGATGGGGCAGGGCGGGGCCGAGACACAGCTGGGCGACGCCCTGCGCTGGCTCGACGGGGTGGCCCATAAAGCCGACGGCGCGCTAGAGGCCCCGATGGCCGCGCTTTCCCGTGCGATGGTCGAATTGGACGAGGCGATGGAAGGCGTGGTCGCCGCCATCGACACCATGTCGTTCAACCCGATCGAGCTGGAAGAAACCGAAGAGCGCCTCTTTGCGATCCGCGCCATGGCCCGCAAGCACGAGGTGCTGGCCGACGATCTGGCGGGCTTTGCCGAGACGCTGCGCGGCAAGCTGGACGCGCTGGACGCAGGCGAGGCCGCACAGGCGGGCCTGGAGAAAGCCGTGCGCGACGCCCAAGCCGCCTATGATGCCGCAGCCGACGCCCTGACCGACGCGCGCCGCAAGAAAGCGGGCAAGCTGGACAAGGCCGTCGCGGCAGAGCTTGCCCCGCTCAAGATGGAGCGCGCGGTTTTTGCCACGCAGATCACCGAGGAAACGCCCGGACCGGAAGGCCGCGATGCGGTGTCCTTTACCGTGGCCACCAACCCCGGCGCGCCTGCGGGCCCACTTGGCAAGATCGCATCGGGCGGGGAGCTCAGCCGCTTTCTGCTCGCGCTCAAGGTCTGTCTGGCCAAGGGGCAAACCGGCCTGACGATGATCTTTGACGAAATCGACCGGGGTGTCGGCGGTGCGACTGCCGATGCGGTGGGGCGTCGTCTGGCGGCGCTGTCGCAGGGCGGGCAGGTGCTTGTTGTCACCCACTCCCCCCAGGTCGCCGCTTTGGGCGCGCATCACTGGCGTGTGTCCAAGGCCGTGTCCAAGGGCATGACCCTATCGACCGTTACGCCGCTGTCAGCGCCGGAACGCGTGGACGAGGTTGCGCGGATGCTGGCTGGGGATACGATTACCGAGGCCGCACGCGCCGCCGCGCGCGAGCTTTTGGGCGAAGAATTCGCCAGCTAGCGGCACAGTCTTGATTGCAGGGGTTTTAACGCAGGCAGCTCTGTCCTAGACATGGGTAAACCCTGACAGCAAAGCCGCCATGCCTTTGAAACCGCGCCCCTTTCTGAACCAGCAGTATGACACGTTGTGCAACCATGCGCGTTTGGGGTGGGATGTGTTGCGTGAAAAAGGGCCGGGCAAGGTCACCTTCTGGTTCATCGCGCTTGCAATCGGCATCTCGGCAGGCTTTGCCGCGCTGTTTTTTCGCAAAGGGATCAACGCACTACAGGCGTTTCTTTATGGCACCGAAGATGTGCAGCACCTGCATAGTTTTATCGGCAGCCTTGACTGGTATTGGGTCGTTCTGATCCCCACCATCGGCGGGCTGACCGTGGGGCTGATCTTGCATAATTTCACCCGAGATGCCCGTGTGCGCAGCGTCGGCGATGTGATCCTTGGCGCGGCATTGCATGAAGGTCGGGTGGAAACACGGGCCGGTATTGCGTCGGCGCTGGCCTCGCTGATCACGCTGAGCACCGGCGGATCCTCAGGGCGAGAAGGGCCGGTGGTCCACCTTGCGGGCGTGATCTCGACCCTGGTGAGCCGCCGGATCAATGCCAGCGGTATTACCGGTCGTGACCTGCTGGGCTGCGCCGTTGCGGCGGCCGTCTCTGCCAGCTTCAATGCCCCGATCGCAGGGGCGCTTTTCGCGCTCGAGATCGTGCTGCGCCACTTTGCCGTGCACGCCTTTGCCCCCATCGTGATCGCGTCGGCCGCGGGCACTGTAATCAACCGGTTGGAATTCGGCGGTCTGACCGAATTTGCCCTGCCCACCGTGGGCGATATGTCCTTCTATGCCGAGCTGCCCGCCTTCCTGCTGCTGGGGCTGACCTGCGGCGTGGTGGCAGTGTTTCTCATGCGCGGTATCTTCTGGGCCGAGGATTTCGGCAACTTCATACAGGCCCGCAGCAAGCTGCCGCGTTACTTGCGCCCTGCCGTGGCAGGGGCAATCCTTGGCGTGATTGCACTATGGTTCCCGCATATCATCGGCGTCGGATACGAGACGACGACCCGCGCGTTAAGCGGTGATATGATCCTGCACGAAGCCGTTGTCTTTGCCGTGCTCAAGATCATCGCGGTGTCGATCACTCTCGGCGGGCGGATGGGCGGCGGGGTGTTTTCGCCCTCGCTGATGTTGGGGGCGCTGACGGGGCTGGCCTTCGGGTTGATTGCCACGGGCGTCTTTCCCACGATGTCGGGGGCCACGTCGCTTTATGCGCTGGCGGGCATGGGCGCGGTGGCAGCTGCCGTGCTGGGGGCGCCGATCTCTACCACCTTGATTGTATTCGAACTGACCGGAGACTGGCAGACAGGTCTGGCGGTGATGGTCGCTGTGAGCATGTCGACCGCGCTTGCCTCGCGTCTGGTGCACCGCAGCTTTTTCCTGACGCAGATGGAACGCCGCGGTATCCACCTTGCCGCCGGTCCTCAGGCCTATCTGCTGGGCATGTTCATGGTCGGCCGCATCATGCGCCGCCCCGACGACCTGCGCGCTGCGAACGAAGAAACCTGCTGGGATCTGATCGGCGAGGGTACCTATATCGACGGCACCGCCACGCTTGAGGCCGCGATGCCGATTTTCGAGCAGACCGGCGCGGCGTTTATTCCCGTGGTCACGCTCAAGCCCGAATCGCCGCCCGAACTGCTGGGCGCGCTGTTCCATGTGGATGCGCTTAAGGCCTATAACCGCGCCCTGGCCGAGACAGCGGCCGAGGAACACTCCTGATTGTCGCTTCATACGCGACAGTAGGTGCGGCAGGGCTGAACTGTCCTAAATATTGAAATGTGTCTGAAATGCGGCGGTAATTTGTCTTTCTTGCGTTCCTCAGCGTAAGCTACACTCTGGGTATAGCTTAGGGGGATTTGAACATGCTTGGATTGACTTTACTACCAGCGCTCGCGCTTTTGGGATTTGCGGGATTGATTGGCAGCGACAGCGATGACGACGATACCAATGACGACATGCAAGACGTGGCAGAGCCCGAGGTGACAGACCCGCAGATCGCCACGCAGCAGGGCACCAACGGCCCTGATCTGGTCACGGGCACGGGCGCGGATGATGACATCGACGCGTTTGGCGGTGACGACACGGTAAACGGCTTTGGCGGCGATGACACGGTGCAGGGCGGCGCGGGCAATGACCTGCTGAACCTTGGCGGTGGCGACAATCTTGGCAATGGCGAAGAGGGGCGCGATACCGTCAACGGCGGGCCGGGTGCCGACACATTGCTGGGCGGGAACGGTGCCGACAGTCTTTCAGGCTTCGGGGGCACCGATGACCTGTCCGGCGGGCAGGGCAGCGATATGCTGCGCGGTGGTCTGGGTGATGATCTGCTCAACGGGAACAACGGCAGCGATACGCTTGATGGCGGTGCCGATAACGACACCCTGATCGGCGGTAGCGGCGACGACAGCCTTGGCGGCTTTGGCGGTGCAGATTCCCTCGTGGGCGGGCTCGGGTCCGACAATCTGGATGGCGGGGCCGATAATGATACGCTTTTGGGCGGCGGGCTGATGGACACGCTCTTTGGCGGTTCCGGCGATGACGTGCTGCGCGGTGGCACCAACAACGATCTGGTCAACGGCGGGTCCGGCGAAGACGACGCCCAGGGCAACTTTGGCGCGGATACCGTGCTGGGGGGGCGCGGCAATGACACGCTAAGCGGTGGCGAAGGCTTTGACTACATCGAAGGGAACGACGGCGACGACATCCTGATGGGCAACGAAGGCAACGACGGGCTCAGCGGCGGGCAGGGCAATGACACGCTGATGGGCGGGGTTGGCAGCGATACGCTGAGCGGGTTGGCGGGCGATGATATGCTCGACGGGCAGGGCGGCAACGACCTGCTCAACGGCAACATCGGGAACGACACGTTGATGGGGGGCGGGTTGAACGACACGCTGAATGGCAATGGCGGCGACGATGTGATCAGCGGCGGCACCCAAAGCGATCTGATCAACGGCGGCAGTGGCAATGATGCGCTGTCTGGCGACGCAGGTGCTGATACGATCAACGCAGGCCCCGGCAATGACACGCTTTCCGGCGGCGAGGGGCCGGACAAGCTGGCGGGCAACAGGGGCGACGACCTGATTGATGGCGACGCTGGCAATGACGCGCTGTTCGGCGGCATGGGTGACGACACGTTGAACGGCGGGGCGGGGAATGACTTTTTGATCTCGGGGCTGGGGACCGACAGTATCGACGGCGGTGCCGGTGACGATGTGATCCGCGCGTTCGACTTCAACCTCGACGGCAATGTGTCGGGCGATACCGATACGCTGGCAGATGTCGTGCTGGGGGGCGATGGCAACGACACCATCAGCGCCAACGACGGCGATACTGTGACAGGGGGCGAAGGGGCCGATGTGATCAATGCCATCGGCTATGATCAAGTGGGCAAAGCCCCGGTCATCGTGACCGACTTTAATCTCGCCGAAGACGGGCTGTACCTGCAGGAAACCCAAGGCTCGCCTGCTCAATTTGCCCCCGGTGACGGGATGTTCGAAATCCGCGCCGCGGCCAATGGCACCGACAGTGAACTTGTGGTCAACGGCAATGTCGTGGTGATCGTGCAAAACACCAGCGCCGCCGATCTCAGCGCGGACACAAGCTGGCTGCTGAACGCATAAGAGGGGCCGCAGCCCCCCTTTGCTTCAATCGTGAATTTCCAGGGCCCTTTCGGGGGCCCTAGATTTGTTCTACCGCAACCTCGGGCAACTGGTAGAAGGCCAGATGGCCCTTGATCTCGGCGACATCCTCGCTGGGGTCCTCGTAGGACCATGCCACGTTTTCCAACGTCCGGCTTTTGGTCACGACCGAGAAATAATGCGCATCGCCCTTGTGCGGGCAGTGGGTGGTCTTGTCGGTCTTGTCCAGAAACGCCATGGCGATATCCGAACGGGGGATATAGATCACCGCGTCGTGGTCGCCTTCGCGCAGCTCAAGCGCATTACGTGTTTCGGCCAGTACCGCGCCCCCTGCGCGCACCGTCCATGTTCCGTTCGACTTCAATATCTTGATATGGTCTGCCATTGCTGACCGTCCTCCCTGAATGAACTGAAATATATCGCGCTCAAACCGGCGCTGTTGCCGCATCCAACCACAGTTTCGCAACCGGTGATAGCCGCGGCCCGATCTTTTCCGCAACGTCGCGATGATAGGCGTTCAGCCAGTCTCGCGCATCTTGGGTCAGCATCTGCGGCACGATCAGCCGCGTGTCGATGGGCGCAAAGCTCAGCGTCTCCCACGACAGCATGGCGCGATGCGCGTCCCCGCCCGGCAGATCAGGCGCAGACCGCACCACGGCAAGGTTTTCCAGCCGGATGCCAAAGGCCCCCTCGCGGTAATAGCCGGGCTCGATGCTCAGGATCATCCCTTCGGACAGGGGCACCGTGCTGAGCTTGCTGAGGCGTTGCGGCCCTTCGTGCACGCTAAGATAGGCCCCGACGCCATGGCCCAGCCCGTGATCGAAATCCTGCCCCGCCATCCAAAGCGGCAAACGCCCCACTGCCTCGATATCCCGCCCGGCCAGCCCTTGGGGCCAGCGCAGACGGCTCATGGCGATCAAACCGTTCAGCACACGGGTAAACGCCTCTTTCGCCTCGACCGGCGGCGTGCCGATGGCGATGGTGCGGGTGATGTCGGTGGTGCCATCCAGATATTGCCCGCCCGAATCCAGCACCAGCAGATGCCCGTCTTGCAAAAGACTATCGGTGTCCTCGGTCACGCGGTAATGCATGATCGCACCATTGGGGCCGGTCCCGGCAATGGTTTCAAAGCTGATCTCTTGCAAGGCCGGATCACGGCGGCGTGCGGTCTCCAGCTGGGTCACCACTTGCGTCTCCGTCACGCTGCCCGCAGGCTGCGCGTCCAGCCAAGCCAGCACCTCGACCAAGGCCGCCCCGTCGCGCAAATGCGCCGCGACAGAGCCTTCGATCTCCGCCGCGTTCTTGCGGGCCTTGGGCAGGGCGCAGGGGTCGTCGCCCCAGACGACCCTGTCGCCCAAAGCGTCCCAAACAGCCACAGGCACGGTGGCCTTCTCGACCAGCACGGGGCCCGACAGGTCGCCAAGCGCATCCAAAAACGCCTCTGGCGCATGCAGGGTCACATGCGCGCCCAAATGCGCCTCAAGCCCCTCCAGCTTGGAGGGAGCGACGAACGCGTCCACGTGACCCGCGCTGTGCAGCACGGCAAAGCCATGCACGACCGGATTTCGCGCGATATCGGACCCGCGGATGTTCAGCAGCCAACACAGGCTGTCGGGCAGGGTGATCACGGCGGCCCCACGGCCTTTGTCGCGCAGCCCTTCGGCCAGCCGCGCGATCTTATCGCCATGGGCCTCGCCCGCATAGCCGATCGGGTGGACCTTGGCGGGGTTCATGGGCGGGGCGGGCTGGTCCTCCCAGATGCGGTCGACCAGATTATCGGTGCGGCGCAGCGTGATGCCGCTGCCGTCCAAGGCGTCCTCAAGCTGGGCGATCTGCCCGGCGGCATGCAGCCAGGGATCAAAGCCGATAACGCCACCCTGAGGCAGCTGTGCGCGCAGCCATTCGGCCAGCGAGACTTCGGGCCAGGCCACGGGCGTATAGACATCCGCCACCTGCGCCTTGACCTGCGTGCGATAGCGCCCATCGATAAACACGCCCGCAACATCGCGCAAAGCGGCACAGAAGCCGGCCGATCCGGTGAACCCCGTGAGCCATTTCAAGCGATCGTCACGGGGGGCAACATATTCACCTTGATGCGCGTCGGCGCGGGGCACCAGAAACCCGTCAAGCGCCTCTGCCTCCAGCTCTTTGCGCAGCGCCGCCAGCCGTGGCGGCCCTTGTTCCGGCCGCGAGGTTACCTCGAACGATTGAAACATATCCCCACCCCATTCTTCATTTTGCTCTTAAAACTCCCCGCGGAGCGTCCCTTACCCTCAGCTTGCGCGGCGCATGCCCATGACACGGGCCCGCGCGCGGGGATCGGTATCAAACAGCGCCGCCAGCTGTTCGGTCATCGCACCGGCCAGCTGGTCGACATCGGTGATCGTGACGGCGCGGTCATAATAGCGGGTGACGTCGTGGCCGATACCGATGGCCAGCAGTTCCACCGCCTTGCGTTTCTCGACCATGGCGATCACGTCGCGCAGGTGTTTTTCCAGATAATTCGCAGGGTTCACCGATAGGGTGCTGTCGTCCACAGGCGCACCGTCGCTGATCACCATCAGGATCTTGCGCGCCTCGTGGCGGGCGATCATCCGGCGGTGCGCCCATTCCAGCGCCTCCCCGTCGATGTTCTCTTTCAGCAAGCCTTCCTTCATCATCAGCCCTAGATTGGGCCGCGTGCGCCGCCAGGGGGCGTCGGCGGATTTATAGATGATGTGGCGCAGGTCATTCAGACGGCCCGGCTGGACCGGACGGCCGTCGTTCAACCAGGCCTCGCGGGCTTGGCCGCCTTTCCAGGCGCGGGTGGTAAAGCCCAGGATCTCGACCTTGACGTTGCAACGCTCCAGCGTGCGGGCCAGAACATCGGCGCAGATTGCGGCGATGGAAATCGGCCGCCCGCGCATCGAGCCGGAGTTATCCAGCAGCAAGGTCACACAGGTGTCGCGGAATTCAGTGTCCTGTTCGACCTTGAATGACAGCGGCGTTGTGGGGTTGGCCACGACACGGGCCAGACGGCCGGCATCCAGTGTGCCTTCCTCTAGGTCGAATTCCCACGACCGGTTCTGCTGCGCCTGCAAGCGACGTTGCAGCTTGTTGGCCAGACGGCTGACCGCGCCTTTCAGCGGTTCAAGCTGTTGATCCAGATAGGCGCGCAGGCGTTCAAGCTCTGCCGGTTCGGCAAGGTCTTCGGCCCCGATCACCTCGTCATGATCTGTCTGGTACACCAGATAATTCGGGTCCGCGTCCGAGGCTTGCGGCGGGGCGGGCGGCTCCATCGGGGCGTCGCCATCGGGCATCTCGGCCTCTTCGCCAAGCTCCTGATCGGCGGTGTCATCCATCGACACCTGCGCCTGCGATTCATCCTGCTGTTGCTCTTGCGACTGCTCGGGCGAGGCTTCTGCCTCGTCGTCGTCCTGTTCGTCCTGACCGGTGCTATCGGGCTCTTGCTCTTCTTCGGTGCCTTCTTCCTCGGCGCTGTCTTGGTCGTCGTCGCCTTGATCGGGGTCATCGCCCAGCTGATCGCCGTAGCCCAGATCAACGATCATCTTGCGCGCAAAGCGGGCAAATGCGGCCTGATCATCCAGCGTGTCGTTCAACGTCTCGAGCGTGCCACCGGCCTGATCCTCGATATAGCCACGCCACAGCTCCATCGCGTTGGCGGCACCGGCGGGCATGTCACGCCCCGTCGCCAGATGGCGCACCAGATAGCCTGCCGCCGTCGCCAAAGGCACGTCCGAGGGCTGCTTGGCCTGATCATAGCCCTTGCGCAGGGAGTCGTATTTGATCTTCGCGTCGATATTGCCCGCGGTGCCGGGCATGTCGCGGGCACCTACGGCTTCGCAACGGGCGGTTTCCATCGCTTCATAAAGATCGCGGGCCATGTCACCGGCGGGCATGTATTTCGCGTGGGTCTGGCCGTTGTGATAGCGCCGGTTCAGCGCCAGCGCGTCAGCGGTGCCGCGGGCCAGCAAGACTTCCTCGCGGGTCATGCGGCGGCTGACCTGCGGCAGGCGCATGGAATCCCCGCTTAGCCCCGACGGATCAACGGAATAACTGACCGTGAGGTCAGGATCGTTCGACATGACCTTGGTCGCTTCGGCCAAAGCCTTTTTGAACGCGTCGGCGGGGTTATCTGATTGTTTGCTCATGTCATTCTCCCATCCGAGTGCGGCCGACCTGCGGCTTTGGTCACCGCGGCCACACGAAACGGGGCGCTGCGGTCAGACTGTCGTCCACCGACCAAGCTGCCGGTGGACGTCTTGTTCTTCATCCCTGCCAACGCGGGCACGGGGTGGATCGTAGCTTAGCCAAGGCTCAGGCTGGCGGCGGATTCCGGTAGCTCTTCGTCGAACAGACGCTGATAGAATTCGGCCACGGTCTGGCGTTCAAGTTCATCACATTTGTTGAGGAACGACAGGCGGAAGGCATAGCCCACGTCGCGGAAAATCTCGGCGTTCTGGGCCCAGGCAATCACGGTCCGCGGCGACATAACGGTCGAGAGTTCGCCATTCATGAAGGCGGTGCGCGTCAGGTCGGCGACGGTGACCATCTGTTTGATCGTCTTGCGGCCTTTTTCGGTGTTGTAATGCGGGTTCTTCGACAGAACGATCTGGGTTTCGGCGTCGATGCTCAGATAGTTCAACGTCGCCACCAGCGACCAACGGTCCATCTGGCCTTGGTTGATCTGCTGCGTGCCGTGGTAAAGACCCGTGGTGTCGCCCAGACCCACCGTGTTCGCGGTCGCGAAGATGCGGAAATAGGGGTGGGGTTCGATCACCTGGTTCTGGTCCAGCAGCGTCAGCTTGCCGTCGACTTCCAGCACGCGCTGGATCACGAACATCACATCGGCGCGGCCCGCGTCATATTCATCAAACACGATCGCTGTGGGGTTGCGCAGGGCCCAGGGCAGGATGCCTTCCTGAAAATCCGTGACCTGCTTGCCGTCTTTCAGCTTGATCGCGTCTTTCCCGATCAGGTCGATCCGGCTGATGTGGCTATCAAGGTTGACGCGGACACAGGGCCAGTTCAGCAGGCTTGCCACCTGTTCGATGTGGGTGGACTTGCCCGTCCCGTGGTAGCCCTGAACCATCACGCGGCGGTTATGGTTGAACCCCGCAAGGATCGCCATCGTGGTGTCGGGATCGAATTTATAGGTGCTGTCCAGATCGGGAACGCGGCTTGTACGTTCTTCAAAGCCATGCACCACCATGTCGGTGTCGATGCCAAAGACTTCGCGAACGGAGATCTCTTTGGTGGGTTTGGTTGTGAGGTCCAATGAGGTCTCGGCCATATTCTGTACGTCCTTCATGCTTCTGTCTTGCGCACCGCTTGCGGATCAAGGGTGGCGTCCACGGCAACATATCTTTCCTGAGCGCGAGGGAAAGGGGCAATTCGCACCTGCGGCAAAACCGCGAATCCCCGGGACACATGGAAAAGGGGCGGCGCATTTGTCTGCACCGCCCCATCTATATGGCTCTCAAGCCCGTCACAGGCGGTTGCCGATGCCCTCGGCCCGCCGGAATGCCGCGGCGTCAGTCCTTGAAGTTGCGGCTGCCCTTCAGCTGGTCCCAAGCCCAGACGACGAGCTGCAGCTGCTCTTCCTGGCTGCGGTCCCCGCCGTTCATATCGGGGTGGAGCACCTTGATGAGCGCCTTATAGGCCTTGCGCACCTCGGGTTTGGTCCAGGTGTCCTTGGCTTCCAGAATTTCGAGCGCGCGGCGTTCCGTGGGGGGCAGGCGGCGACCGGCGGCAGGCCCTTTGCCGGGGTTCTGCGTCGCGTTCTTGCCCAGAACCTGATGCGGGTCCTCGATGCCCAAACGCGCCCAGGCCCGTGCTTCGGGGTCGCCAAGGGGCTTGGTCGTACGCTCCCACACTTTGTCCTTGGACTGCTGGGCGTTCAATTCGGCTTCTGTGGTGCCGTCAAAGAAGTTCCACTTGAGGTTATATTCGCGCACGTGTTTCTGGCAGAACCAGAAATAATCATCCAGCACGTCCGGTGCTTTGGGCGCGCGGTACTTGCCCGGTTCTTCGCAGCCTTCGTGCGAACAGACGCGTTGCGATGTCTCGGACGCACCGGACATCCCGCGACGGCCACGGGGATTTTTCTTTTTCGAAGACGACACGGACATGTCGAATCCAAAGGGATCACTTTTGGGCATGATATGGACCTTTCCGACTCAGGCCGGTCAGTTTAGACCTTGGGCTGTGAGATTGAAGGGGGGCTGAGCTAAAAAATGTCAGTGACACAAGAAATTGCCGACCGGCTGGAAGAGGCGTTCGCCCCGTCGGAATTAAGCGTCGTTGACGATAGTGAAAGCCATCGCGGCCACGGGGGCTATCGCGAGGGCGGCGAAAGTCATTTTAATGTGAAAATCCGGTCGGCCCATTTCAAGGGGCTGAACCGTGTTGCGCGGCATCGCGCCGTGCATGGCGCGCTTGGCCCCGATCTGATTGGTCGTATTCACGCGCTGGCGCTGGATCTCGACGTTTAAGCGCTGCGTTACAGTTCGCGGCTAGTCTGCCGTCTTATCCGTCTTTGCCGTTTCCGTTTCGGGGGCCGTGGTGTCTGCCTCGGTCTTCGGGGCGGTCTCTGCGGCTGTGGCGATTGGCTTGGCGCGCGTTTTCACGGTGGTTGATTTGCGGCGCGACGCCAGCGCGTTCAGCAGGGATGGGGCCACCACGGCGGTCTTGCCGTCGTCTTTCGTTTCGCCATGCTCATCCTCGAAATAGGTCGCGTCGCCTGCGTCCTCTGCTTGGGTGGTTTCAGCTTCGGGCTTGGGCGTGTCGTGCGTGTCGGGCTGCGGCGGGGGAAGCAGCTCTGTCGGGGCTGTTTGGTCCTCGGGCTCGGCCTCGCGGAGGCGGCGAAACACCAGCACATTGCGCCACTCTGTCGTGCTGCCGGTCAGGCCCGCGCGTTCGATCGACGGCAGGGTCTCGGCGCGTTGATATTCCCATCCATACCCTGAAAGACCGTTCATAAGCTCTTGCAATGCATGAGAAAATCGCGCTTCGGCCCCTTTGACGTTCTTGGCTTTCAACCCTTTGGTCGGGGCGGGCACAACTTTGTATTCATAGCGTGGCATGACGGCTGGCTTTCAAATCAATACGGGGGTGGGCAACGGGATACACTCAGCGTTTCAGACCAATCTTGCGGCCCGCCTGTTCAGGATAGGGCAAGCTGGCATGGGCTGTTTTCATCGCCTCAAGCCGCGCCATGAGGTTGGCGGGCATGGGGGCCACACGGGGGCCGGACTGGTCAATGTGCAGCGTCAGCGCCTCGCCCGTGGCGGCAAGCCATCCGTCCTCGTGCCAAAGCTGCGTGAAGGAATGGAAACGTTTTTCATCAAAGTCGAGCAGTTGGAAGGTGCAATAGGTCGACGCCCCTTCGTGCAGCTCGCGCAGATAGCAGATGTGGAATTCAGCGACATAGGTGGTGTGGCCGGTCTTCTGATACTCTGGCCCAAACCCGATCTGGTGATAGGCATCATCGACGGCGTTATCCATAAGCACCGAATAATAGGCCATGTTCAGGTGACCGTTAAAGTCGATCCATTCGGGCTGAACGATGCGCGGCGATGACCGGAAGGGCGTTTCCATAAATGACCTTTCACAGGATGTCAGAGAGGGGAGCGTGGCAAGAAAAGGGCCGGGGTTTGGTGAACCCCGGCCCGATGTCTTAGCCATTCAGTTTTTGCGCGACGATCTGGTTGACCGCTTTGGGGTTCGCCTTGCCGCCCGTGGCCTTCATCGTCTGACCGACGAACCAACCGGCGAGCTTTGGATTCTCGCGCGCTTTGGCGACCTGATCGGGGTTCGCAGCGATGATCTCGTCCACGGCGGCCTCGATCGCGCTGGTGTCTGTGACCTGCTTCATCCCGCGCTCTTCAACGATCACCGCAGGATCGCCGCCTTCGGTATAGACGATTTCAAACAGATCCTTGGCGATCTTGCCCGAAATCGCGTCAGAGGCGATCAGATCAATCACACCGCCAAGCTGAGCAGGGCTGACGGGGCTGTCGGTGATGGCTTTCTCGTCTTTCTTGAGACGGCCAAACAGTTCGTTAATCACCCAGTTCGCCGCCATCTTGCCGTCGCGACCCTGTGCGGTCGCCTCGAAATAGCCTGCGCTGTCCAGATCCGAGGTCAGCACCGAAGCGTCATAGTCGCTTAGGCCGAAGTCGTTGATGAAACGCGCTTTCTTGGCGTCAGGCAATTCGGGCAGGTTGGCACCGATGTCGTCCACCCACGCCTGTTCGATCACCAAAGGCAACAGATCGGGGTCGGGGAAATAGCGATAGTCATGCGCTTCTTCCTTGGAGCGCATGGAGCGGGTTTCCTGCTTGTCCGGATCGAACAGGCGGGTTTCCTGCACCACTTCGCCACCGGCCTCGACGATGGCAATCTGGCGTTTCGCCTCGACCTCGATCGCTTGCTGGATGAACCGCATGGAGTTCATATTCTTGATCTCGCAGCGCGTGCCCAGATGGCTGAAATCCTGCGTTTCCTGATATTTTTCGTACTGACCGGGCAGACAGATCGACACGTTCACATCCGCGCGCATGGCACCGGACTGCATGTCGCCATTGCACGTCCCCAGATAGCGTAGGATCTGGCGCAGTTTGGTCAGATAGGCGGCTGCCTCTTCGGGGCCGCGGATGTCGGGGCGGCTCACGATCTCCATCAGCGCAACACCGGTGCGGTTCAGGTCGACGAAGGACATGTTCGGGTCCATGTCGTGGATCGATTTGCCCGCATCCTGTTCAAGGTGGATGCGTTCAACGCGCACCAGCCGCGCGGTGCCGTCGCCCAGTTCCACCAGCACTTCACCTTCGCCCACAATGGGGTGGTAAAGCTGCGAGATCTGGTAGCCCTGTGGCAGGTCGGGGTAGAAATAGTTCTTGCGGTCAAAGGCGCTGTGCAGGTTGATCTCGGCCTTCAGGCCCAGACCCGTGCGCACGGCCTGTTCGACACAGTATTCGTTGATGGTGGGCAGCATGCCGGGCATGGCCGCGTCAACGAAAGCGACGTTATTGTTCGGCTCGGCCCCGAATTTGGTCGAGGCGGCGGAAAAGAGCTTGGCGTTCGACAGAACCTGCGCGTGCACCTCCATCCCGATGACCAGTTCCCAGTCATGTTTGGCACCCGCAATGGTGCGCACTTTGGGGGTGTCATAGGTCAGGTCAAGCATGGGGGCACCTTTGGCGTCAGAAACAGAACGCCTTGGTCATAAGACAGGGGGCGGGGTGCTGCAAGAGGCAGGCCGCGCCAATGCGCGCACGGACCGGCCAAGAGGTGCTGCCCAAAGGCGATCTTAGGCAGGCGTGGCCTGTGGCCCCTTGCTGGTGAACACGATCCGCTGCCCCGAGGCGAGCTCGGACCGGAACAGGCTGGTCATCACCTGCATCGCATCCTCGCGGCCCGACGCGGCGAATTTATGCGGCGACCGGATGCGCAGGTTGTTGTCAAAGCCGTGGGCGGCATGGGCCCAGATCATCGGGTGCAATTCTGTCAGATGCGCACGGATGATCCATTCGGTGCAGGCACCGATGCGGGCGCGAATGCTGTCGGCGCGTTCGTTTCCGCCGCCGCCAAAGCTGGTCATATTGGCGCAATAGGCCGCCAGCAGGTTCGCGAAATAGGCGGTGGAGTGATGCGCAAGGATGTCGCGCAAGCCGTCGATGAAATAGTCAACGTCCAGATTGGCGCAGGCCGTATCATCAGAGCAGATCGCGTCAAACATCACCCAGGTATAGCCACCGGCCCCCCAGACATTCTGTACCCGCGCGGCGGTGCGTCGGGCTTCAAGCTCAAGCTCTGAATAGCCGCCGTGATGGCGCGGCAGCAGGTGGTTGCCCAAGGCGCGCATGGGGCGCGGGTTCAGCGGGTTGAGCATGATCAGCTTTTCGTAGCTTTCGCGCAGCCCGCCTTGGTGGTTGAACGGCCCGCTCGCATGGGCGCAGCAGGTGGCCGCGACAAGCGCGCTGATGGGATGCTGGGCTATGAAGGGGGTGATGATCTCTCCGGCGCGCTCGAAATGGGCGATGCAGGCGTAGCGGTTGCGTTGCGGCAGCACGTTGCTTTCGCCTTTGCCGCGCCACGCCCAGCCGATGTCGATATGCGCCTGTGCCACGACGCAGGCGACGACGTAATCGTCTTGGTGCTCGTCCAGCACATGTTCGAAATCCTCGATCCCGCTCAGCAAGGCTTTTGCAAAGCCGCTGTCCACGTCCTCGATCGCGTGCTCTGTCGCCATCACCACATCGGCGCGGGCACCATAGGCGATCAGCTCGGCCACAGGCATGGACCCGGGGGTGAGCGTGCTATCAGCGTCTGCCGCGCGGATCACCTTTGACAGCGCCGCCCAGTTCTCTTGCCGCACCAAGCCTTGGCCCAACTGGTGGTTTTCATCGCAAAGACGGTCCTCGGCGGTGGGATCAGGGCAGTCGATGCTGAGCATTTCATGGGGCGAAGGCGGTACAGCATCCGGGCGCGGCACGGCGGTTTGCGCGGTTTTCTGAGGGTGCGGGCGGGGTTCTTGCTTGCGCGGCGTTTGGCCAAGATCGTCAGAATCCAACAGCAGCGTCGGAACGCTTTTGCGTTTGAATAAATTCTTGAGGTGCCGCATCGTTTGTCCAGTCCTATATGAACCCGTCTTCTGCCACTGAAAATGGCGGGATAATTAGGCACCAAGATGGCATCGCGATGGTTAGTCTGGGATTTGCCAAGCGTCTGAACGCGGCTTTAAGGCTGAATAATGCCTGATTGTTCAAAGACCGGCGACGATGGCGCGGAACACGCTATGTTGTGCGCGAATACGACTGGGGGAGTAGGAATGTCAGCAAAGATAACAGCACGCCGCAGCGGCATGCGGCGCGGTGGTCTGGGGCGGGTGATTCTCGCGCCGGTGATGGTCGCGCTTCTGTCCGGTGGCGTGGCGCTGCCGTTGGCGGCCGAGACGGTGAATGTCCTGCGCCCGGTGGCCCGCAGCGCGGTCCCTGATCCTGACACCACGCCGCCGACCGCCGCCGCGCCGATCGAACCCGCGCCTGCCGTGCCCGGAGATGGTGGCACAGCGGGCCCCGACCTTGCGACCGCCGCGCCGATCAATCTTTACGAGGTGTCGCCGCCTGCGCGCAACGGGGTGATCCCGCGCACAAGGTGGCAGCACCGGCGCGGGCATGCGGTCTGGACGCGCACGGCGCTGTCCGCGCTCAAGTCCCACGGCAAGCCCCTGGTTGATATGGTGCCCGCCGACGTCGACGACTGGTGCCCGGCCTATCCCACCGCCTCGGACGCGGACCGCAGGGCGTTCTGGGTCGGGTTCATGTCGGCGCTGGCGAAACATGAGAGTACTTATAAGGCCCGCGCGGTCGGGGGGGGCGGTCTGTGGTACGGGTTGCTTCAGATCCTGCCTGCCACCGCGCGCGGCTATGGCTGCAACGTCGGCACGGGCGCGGGGTTGCAGAACGGGGCCGCGAACCTGAGCTGTGCTGTGCGGATCATGGCGGTCACCGTGCCCCGTGACGGAGTGATCTATGGCCGCGGCGGGCGTGGTGTCGCGGCGGACTGGGGCCCGTTGCGCAGCCCTGCGAAACGTCGGGACATGTCGCGATGGCTGAAGCAGCAATCCTATTGCAAACCACTGGATGCCACGCGCCCCAAGCCGCGCCCCTGAACGCGCCGCCCGTGGCCGGCCTAGCCGCGCAGGCTAAAGTGGTGCCGCTGCGTGGGGACGCCAGCGGCGTGAAGCGCGTGCTCGAACGGGCGGTGCGGGGGCATGGTATCGGGGGGGATACGCAACCGCTGCCCCGAGCGCAGCACCACCGTCGCGCGGACCGAGAGGTCCAGCCGCGTATCAAGGCGGATGTGGTCGGTGGTGTCGAGCGGGATCGTGATCTTATCCATGCCCCGCTGCCAGACAAGCGCTTGCGGGGTGAGGCTCAGGCTGGCGATGGGGTTCGTCGCAAGATCCCATAGCGCGGGTAGGGTGAAGAGGGCGACGATCGCCAGTATCACAGGGGACGCCTCAATCAGGACATAGGCAGCGACCAGCGCCAGCCAGACAGCCGCGACCACCAAAGCCGTCCAAAGGTTGCGCCCCGCACGCCGATGGTGGAAGGTGCCCCGCGACGGGACACCTTCGGCGGCATCATGCACCGCGGATACGTGTCAGCATTTCGGTCGTGTCACGCGACAGGCCGGGTTGCGACAGGATGCGGTCCAGCTCTGCCTTGATCATGTCCTGACGGTCAGTGTCATAGCGTTTCCATGTCTGGAAGGCCGAACACATCCGCGCAGTGGTCTGCGGGTTCACCGGATCAAGCTGGATCAGCCAATCGGCAAGCAGACGATAGCCCGCCCCCGAAGCATGGTGGAAGCCCGCGTGATGCGCAGCAAAGGCCCCCAGCACAGCGCGGAAGCGGTTGGGGTTCTTCCAGTTGAAGTCAGGGTGTTTGGTCAGCGTCTCGACCACCTCGTGGGCGTCTTCGGGGTCGGCTTCGATCACCTGCAGGCCGAACCATTTGTCCATGACCAGACGGTCCGCTTTCCACTGCGCCTCGAAGGCCTCGACAGCCTTGTTGCCGCGACCGGCGCGGACCAGATTGGCCAGCGCGGAAAGCTGCTGGGTCATATTGTCGGCCGCGTCATATTGCTCTTGCGCGAGCACGCCGTCGTCATTGCGCGTCAGGAGTGACAGGGCGGCATTGGACAGGGCGCGCTTGCCCGCCTGTTTCGCGTTGGGCTCGAACGGGGCGTCGACGGTGTGACGGCGATAAAGCGTCGGCAACAGATCGGCAAAGGCGTCGGCCATCGCGGCGCGGGTCGCCTCGGTCGCGGCATAGATGATGTCGGGGTCGGGGGTGTCGCCTGCCACTGACAGCGCGCGCGCCAGATCGGATTGCGACGGCAGCCCCAGCATCAGCGCGCGATACGCCGGATCAAGGGTTTCATCCCCGATTACCGCACGGATACCGGCCAGCCAATCCTTGTTCGGGGCCTTGCCCTCGCGGATCATCCCAAGCAGCGAGCCATAGGCCAGCATGCGCCCCTGTTCCCAACGGTTGAACGGATCGGTGTCATGGGCCAGCAGATGCGCGCGGTCTGCGTCCGACAGGTCTTGGGTCAGCACCACCGGCGCGGAAAAGCCGCGCAGCACGGATGCCACAGGGCGCGTCCCCAGATCGTCAAAGACAAAGCTTTGTTCGGCCTGCGTCATTTCCAGCACCGTGGTCTCGTGCACCTCGTCCCCGTCCTGACCGATCAGCCCGACAGCGATCGGCAGCACATAGGGCTGCGGGTCGGCGGTGGCCGCGCTGGCGGGGGTGTGCTGCTTGAAATGCAACGTCAATGTGCCGTGGTCCCAGCTTTCGGTGACCGACAGCTGCGGCGTGCCCGCTTGGGAATACCAGCGCTTGAACTGCCCCAGATCGCGGCCTGTGGTATCCTCGAACACCTGTAGCCAGTCTTCGATGGTACAAGCCTGCCCGTCGTGGCGATCGAAATAGAGGTCAAGCGCTTTTGAATACGCCTCGTCCCCGACCAGCAGCTTGAGCATGCCAATCACCTCGGCCCCTTTTTCATAGACCGTCGCGGTGTAGAAGTTGTTGATTTCCTGAAAGCTCTCGGGGCGCACGGGGTGGGCCAGCGGGCCTTGGTCCTCGGGGAACTGGCGGGCGCGCAGGTCGATCACATCACCGATCCGCTTCACCGCGGCAGAACGCATGTCAGAGGTAAACTGGCTGTCGCGATAGACCGTCAGCCCTTCCTTCAGGCACAGCTGAAACCAATCACGGCAGGTGATGCGGTTGCCGGTCCAGTTGTGGAAATACTCATGCGCGATAATCGCCTCGATCCGTTCAAAGTTCATATCGGTCGAGGTTTCAGGCGACGCGAGAACGGCGGAGGAGTTGAAGATGTTCAACCCCTTATTCTCCATCGCGCCCATGTTGAAGTCATCCACGGCAACGATGTTGAACAGATCAAGATCGTATTCACGACCATAAACGTCCTCGTCCCATTTCATACTGTCTTTCAGCGCCTGCATCCCGAAAGCGCATTTGCCTTCGTCACCGGGGCGCACATAGAGGTTCAGGTCAACCTTGCGGCCTGATTTTGTGGTGAAGCTGCCGGGATGTGCGACCAGATCGCCCGCGACCAGAGCAAACAGGTAGGCAGGCTTGGGCCAGGGATCCCGCCATTCGGCGGTATCCTTGCCGCTGCTGACGGGGTTGCCGTTGGACAGCAATACCGGATGTGGTCCGTTGATGGTCACGGTAAACACCGCCATCACATCGGGGCGGTCGGGGTAATAGGTGATATTGCGAAAGCCTTCCGCCTCGCATTGGGTGCAATACATGCCGTTCGACATATAAAGCCCCTCAAGCGCGGTATTGCCCATCGGGTCGATCTCTACCTCCGCTTCCCAGACGAAGGGCGCGTTTGGCACAGCGCAGGTCAGCCCCTGGGGCGTCACCTCGGGCGAGACGGGCGTGCCATCAATCATGGCCGAGACAAGCGACAGGTTCTCCCCGTGCAGAAAGAACGTGTGGTCGCTTGCATCGGGGTTGGGGCGAAAGGAGATACGGCTTTTGACGCGGGTCTTGCGTGGGTCCAGATCGAAATGCAGCGCGACATCGTCGATGATAAAGCCATAAGGCGTGTAGTCGGCCAGATATATCGTCTGGGGGGCAGCGTCGCGCATGTTTTTTCCTTCTGTTTGGAACCAGATGTCCAGCGCTCAAGTTAGTCTTGCAACACGGCACCTGCAAGGTCGCCACCCGAGAAGATCAACTTTCACCGAACCCATCGGAGGGCATCATGTCTGCACCCGACACAAATATCGACAAACAAGAGAAACAGCACAAACCCGCGCTGCTTGGCGTCAAAGGCGCGATGATCTTCGGCATCGTGATTACGGCTATTCTTGGCTTCATCCTGATCGACAACGGTCGCGAAGACCGTCAGCCCGCTGCCGAAGAAGGCACACAGGCCGTCACCACTGACAGCACCGTCCCCGCGGTGACCGAGGAAGACACAAGCGGCGCAACACAGGCGGACGATACCAACGCAGCGCCTGTTGATCCCGTCGCACCGGGGACAAACGAAAGCAACTGAGTTTTATAAGCGCTTTTAACGATTGAAGATTTAATGATTTGGACGGCAGGCTTTGGCGACAAGGCCTGCCGTTTTTTATGATGATAGGGATCATCCGGGGGGTAAGGCGCAATGGCGAAGATGCGCAAGAAATCAGATTTGCCGACCAAGATATGCCAAAGGTGCGGGTTGCCCTTTAGCTGGCGTCGCAAGTGGGCGCGCGATTGGGAGACGGTGAAATACTGCTCTGACCGATGCCGCAGGGCGCGGGGGGCCGCTAGCGCTCAGTAGGGGCTGCATTGGTAAGATGTTTTTACCAATACATGTTGCTCCACGGGGGGATACCTTCTAAGTCTTGTCGCAAAGCAAATTCCACGCCAGCGACAGGAGCTATGAGATGACACAGCGTACCGACAAGAACGGCCTTCAGGTTGCCGCCGAACTGGTTGAGTTTATCGAGGGTGCAGCACTGCCCGGCACCGGCATCGATGCGGGAACGTTCTGGGCGGGGCTCAGCGATCTGCTACATGACCTTGGCCCCAAGAACCGCGCGCTGTTGCAGACCCGCGCAGACATGCAGGCCAAGATCGACAGCTGGCACAAAGAACGGGCCGGCCAGCCTCATGATGCGGACGCCTACACAAGCTTTCTACGCGAGATCGGGTATCTGGTGCCCGAAGGCCCCGCGTTCGAGATTGACACGAAAGGCGTCGACCCTGAAATCGCTCAGGTGCCTGGCCCGCAGCTGGTGGTGCCGATCACCAACGCCCGCTTTGCCCTGAACGCCGCCAATGCGCGGTGGGGCAGCCTGTATGACGCCTATTACGGCACCGACGCTTTGGGTGATCTGCCGCAGGGCAAGGGATACGATGCGGACCGTGGTGCACGGGTTGTGGCGCAGGCCAAGACGTTTCTGGATGACGCGGCCCCGCTGGCGTCAGGCAGTCACGCGGACGTAACGGGGTATGCCGTGGTTGACGGCGCGCTGACACCTGCGTTGAAAGATCCGGCGCAGTTTGCCGGCTACCGTGGCGATGCAGCCGCGCCCGAGGCGATCTTGCTGCGCAACAACGGGCTGCACATCGAAATCCGGATCGACGCCGCGCATAACATTGGCAAGACCGATCCGGCAGGCGTGGCGGATGTGCTGCTGGAATCCGCGATGTCCACGATCATGGATTGTGAAGACAGCGTCGCTGCTGTGGACGCCGAGGACAAGGTCGTGGCCTATGGTAACTGGTTGGGGCTGATGAAAGGCGATCTGTCGGAAACCTTCGAGAAGGGCGGCCAGCAGGTCACGCGCGAGATGCACGGGGATCGCGACTATACCGCACCAGACGGCAGCGCGCTGACGATCAAGGGGCGGTCGCTGATGCTGGTGCGCAATGTCGGCCACCTGATGACCAACCCCGCCATTCTGGACCGTGACGGGCGCGAGATTGGCGAAGGGCTGATGGATGCCATGGTCACCACGCTGATCGCGATGCACGATCTGCAAAAGACCGGGGGCCTGCGCAACTCGGTCGCGGGATCGGTCTATGTGGTTAAGCCCAAGATGCACGGGCCCGAGGAAGTGGCCTTTGCCGATGAGATATTTACCCGCGTGGAAACCGTGCTGGGTCTGCCTACCAATACGGTCAAGCTGGGCATCATGGATGAAGAGCGCCGCACCTCGGTCAACCTCGCGGAGTGTATCCGCGCGGCCAAATCGCGCGTGGCCTTTATCAACACCGGCTTCCTTGATCGTACCGGCGACGAGATCCACACCTCTATGGAGGCAGGGCCGATGGTGCCCAAGGGCGAGATGAAAAACGCCCCCTGGATCAGCGCCTATGAGGATCGCAACGTTGATATCGGTCTGGCCTGCGGCCTGCAGGGACGTGCCCAGATCGGCAAGGGCATGTGGGCCATGCCCGATATGATGGAGGCAATGCTGGAGGCCAAGATCGGTCACCCCAAGGCGGGTGCGAACTGCGCTTGGGTGCCATCGCCCACGGCCGCCACACTGCACGCGATGCACTACCACAAAATCGACGTGCTGGCGCGTCAGGACGAGATCAAACAGGGCGGGGCCCGTGGCACACTGGCCGATTTGCTGACCATTCCGGTCCTGGACGGGCGGAACCTGTCGGACGCGGATATCGCGCAGGAGGTTGAGAACAACGCCCAAGGCATCCTTGGCTATGTTGTGCGATGGGTCGATCAGGGTGTTGGGTGCTCGAAGGTGCCGGACATCCATGACGTCGGCCTGATGGAAGACCGCGCGACCTGCCGCATCTCGGCTCAGGCGCTGGCGAACTGGCTGCACCACGGGGTGATCTCGGAAGAGCAGGTCACGGCGGCTCTCAAGAAGATGGCCGCTGTCGTGGACCGGCAGAATGCGGGCGATCCGCTGTACCAGCCTATGGCACCGGGTTTTGACGGCATCGCCTTTCAAGCGGCCAGCGATCTGGTGCTGAAAGGGCGCGTGCAGCCTTCGGGCTATACCGAGCCTGTCCTGCATGCCCGCCGGTTGGAGCTGAAAGCCGCGCAGGGCTGAGTTTGAAGTTTCGGAAAGGGCGAGGGGCCAGCCCCTCGCGCTCCCCGGAGTTTAGTTGGCAAAATGAAGGAATAGTGAGGATAGCATGGCAGTCACATTAGAGCAGGCGCGGACGATGATCGCCGAGACGTTCAAGAAGGGGCATGAGCTGGGGCTGAAGCCCTTGTCGGCAGTGGTGCTTGATGCGGGCGGCCACGTGCAAGCCTTCGAGCGGGAAGACGGTGCCGCACCGGGGCGTTTCGGGATCGCCCACGGCAAGGCCTATGGTGCGGTGATGCTGGGGATGGCAGGGCGCGCGCAGATGGCGCGGGCCGAACAGCAGGCCTATTTCATGGCGGCAGTGAACGGTGTGTACGGCGGGGCGGTGGTGCCTGTGCCCGGCGGCTTGCTGCTGCGCGATGACGCCGGCGCGGTGATTGGCGCGCTGGGCGTGACGGGGGATACCTCGGACAACGACGTCAAGGCAGCGCTGGCAGGGATCGAAGCAGCAGGGCTGAAAGGCGAGGAATAACGCCCGCTTTGGGGTGTTGAGGTCGGATTGAGGACGCGGTAGGCTTTGAGCGAAATCAAACTCTGAGGCTGAATATGGCGCGTCCTGTTGTTGGTATTGTCGGAAACACCAGCCTGTTGAACGATCAATATCCGATCCATGCCGCCGGCACGATGAACACCATCGCGGTGGCGCAGGTGTCTGGCTGTTTGCCCCTGATCATCCCGAGCGACCCGTCGCTTGTGTCGGTGGAAGAGCTGTTGGAGACCTGCGACGGCTTTTTGCTGACCGGCGGGCGGCCCAATGTGCACCCCGAGGAATACGGCGAACCCGCGACCGAGGCGCATGGTACCTTTGACCGTGCGCGCGACGCTATCGCCCTGGGGCTGGTGCGCGCCTGCGTTGAACGCGGGCAGCCGTTCTTTGGTGTCTGCCGGGGGTTCCAAGAGGTGAATGTCGCCATGGGTGGCACGCTTTACCCCGAAATCCGTGAGCTACCCGGCCGTATGAACCACCGCATGCCCCCCGATGGCACGATGGAGCAGAAGTTCGAGCTGCGCCACGACGTGACCTTTACCCAAGGGGGCGTCTTCCACGAGGTCTTGGGGGCCCCGAAGGTGCGGACGAATACCTTGCACGGGCAGGGGATCAAGGCGGCGGGCCCGCGTGTGGTGATCGACGGTTTTGCCGAAGACGGCACGCCAGAGGCGATATATATCAAGGATGCGCCGGGGTTTACCCTTGCCGTGCAGTGGCACCCAGAATGGGACGCGGGCAATGATCCGGTGTCGCGTCCCCTGTTCGAACGCTTTGGTGCGGCGGCGCAGGCCTGGGCGGACAGCAAGCATCAGCGCATGTTGAAATCCGCCTGACAGGTTACCCCAACAGCGTGATGCGCGGCAAATGCAAGGGGCCAGTTCTTGCAAGGTAGCGGGCGGTCAGCGTGTCGATCTTCTGCCAGAGGAAATCCGGCGGCGCGGCGGATCTTGGTTGCGGCGCGCGTGGTTTGCCCGCGTGCTGGGGGCATCGTTTGCGACAGCTTTGAAAAGCGACGGCGCTTGGGGGCGGGGCTATCGGGTATGTGATCTTGTGCATGGGGCGACCTTAGCCGCCCCAAAGTTAACAAATCATGACCGGTGGGGGATTACATCTCGCCGCCGGTGACCTGGATGCATTGGCCGTTGATGCTTTGCGACCCCGGACCGGTGAGCCATGCGGCCGCGGCTGTGACCTCGGACACCTCGATCAGACGCTTGTGCGGGTTGGAGTTGACCATGATCGCGCGCGCTTTTTCTTCCGAGATACCAGCACGTTCCGAGATCGACGCCGTATTGCGCGACACGATGGGCGTGTCGACATAGCCGGGGCAGATCGCGTTGAACGTATAGGGTTGCCCCAGATAATCCGCCGCCAGCGATTTGACCAAACCGATCATCCCGTGTTTTGACGCCGAATAGGCCGCAGCCCCGGGCAGCCCCTTCAGACCCGCCATCGAAGAGATCGCGATGACGCGGCCCCAGTCGGTATCGCGCATGGTTTTCAGCGATTCGCGGATGGTCAGAAAAGCACCGTCGAGATTGGTCGACATCATATTGCGCCAGAATTCCATGTCGGTCTTATGCACGGCCTTGCCCTCGGCGATGCCGGCGTTGGGGATGCAGATCTGGATCGGACCGTGGGCTTTGACGGCGGCGGCGATCTTGGCGACCACGTCTTCCTCGCTGCGCACGTCCATTGCCATGCCGGTCATGTTATCGCCTGCGACCTCGTCCAGCACCTCTTGGCGTCGGCCTGTGATGGTCACATGTGCGCCCCGTGCGGCCAGATCCCGCGCGATGTCCAGCCCGATGCCGGTGCCGCCGCCCGTGATCAGCGCGTGTTTTCCCTGTAGGTCCATTCTGCTCTCCCTTATGAAATGGATCATCCTGGGCGGCATGCTGTCGGCAGCAGGGGGCAGGCGCAAGGGCGCGCGGGTTTTCACGCAACGTCGTAAACCTAAAAATCGGGCTGTTAGCGCTATTGACGCTGCAAAACGCTGTTCTAATTATGTCCGTCTCTTGTACTATAGGAACCCAAGCGCTATCGCTCTGGGTAATATTATTGCGCCACACTGGGCGTAGAAGCACAAACGGGGGACTCTGGATTGAAGATCGGGACGCCAAAAGAAACATTTGAAGGAGAAAATCGCGTTGCGATGACTCCGGAATCAGCGCTGCAGCTGCAAAAGCTTGGTCATAGCTGTATGATCGAAGCTGGCGCAGGCGAGGCGGCTGGTTTTTCCAACGATAAATATGTCGAAGCCGGGGTAGAGGTGATCGACACGGCGGCCGAGCTTTGGGAGACGGCGGATGTCGTGGCCAAGGTCCGCGTCCCCAACACCGAAGAAATGGCGATGCTGAGGTCCGACCAGACGCTGATCTCTTTCTTCAGCCCTGTGGCCGATGAGGCCAAGATGAAAGAAGCGGCCGAGAAAGGCACCACTGTCGTCGCGATGGAGATGATCCCCCGGATCAGCCGCGCGCAGAAAATGGATGCGCTGTCGTCCATGGCTAACATTGCGGGCTACCGTGCGGTGATCGAGGCAGGCAACAACTTTGGCCGCTTCTTTACCGGTCAGATCACGGCGGCGGGCAAGGTGCCTCCGGCGAAGGTTCTGGTTGTCGGTGCCGGTGTTGCCGGTCTGGCCGCGATCGGCACGTCCACATCCCTTGGCGCGATCACGCTTGCCTTTGACGTGCGTCCTGAAGTGGCCGAACAGGTTGAATCGATGGGGGCCGAGTTTGTCTACCTCGATTTCGAGGAAGAGCAGCAGGACGGCTCTGCCTCCGGTGGCTATGCCTCTGTTTCCTCGCCTGAATTCCGCGAGGCACAGCTGGCCAAATTCCGCGAGCTGGCCCCCGAGGTCGATATCGTCATCACCACTGCGTTGATCCCCAACCGTGAAGCGCCTGAGCTGTGGACCGAAGATATGGTCGCAGCGATGAAGCCCGGGTCGGTGATCGTCGATCTGGCGGCGGAAAAGGGTGGCAACTGCAAGCTGACCAAGATGGACGAGAAAATCGTGACCGAGAATGGCGTGACCATCATCGGCTACACCGATTTCCCCAGCCGGATGGCAACGCAGGCCTCGACGCTTTATGCGACCAATATCCGTCACCTGATGACCGATCTGACGCCGGAAAAAGACGGTGTGGTCAACCACAACATGGAAGACGACGTGATCCGTGGGGCGACCATCACCCATGACAAGGAAGTCACCTTCCCACCACCTCCACCGAAAGTGGCAGCGATTGCGGCGGCTCCGAAGAAAGAGAAGCCGAAAGAGCTGACAGCGGAAGAGAAACGCGCCAACGAAGTGGCCGCGTTCAAGGCACAAACCCGCAATCAGGTTGGCCTGCTGGCCATCGGTGGCGTGCTGCTGTTGGCGGTGGGACTGGTCGCGCCGGCGAGCTTTATGCAGCACTTTATCGTATTCGTGCTGTCCGTGTTTATCGGCTTCCAGGTGATCTGGGGTGTGGCACACAGTCTGCACACACCGCTGATGGCTGTGACCAATGCGATTTCGTCGATCATCATTCTGGGGGCGGTCATGCAGATCGGGTCCGGGTCGTTCCTGGTGATTATTCTGGCCGCGCTGTCGGTCTTTATGTGCGGGATCAACATCTTTGGTGGCTTCCTCGTGACACGGCGCATGCTTGCCATGTTCCAAAAATCGTAAAGGGTTCAGGTAAATGGATTTTGGTTTTACAACAGCGGCTTACGTAGTCGCCGCCATCCTCTTCATCCTCAGCCTTGGCGGGCTGTCGGGTCAGGAAAGCGCCAAGCGCGCGGTATGGTATGGGATCGTGGGCATGGCGTTGGCCGTGGCTGCGACATTGATCGGGCCGGGTGCCGGCTTCTGGCTGCTGTCGCTGATCCTGATCGCGGGTGGCGGTGCCATCGGCTATCAACTGGCGACAAAAGTGCAGATGACGCAGATGCCCGAACTGGTTGCCGCGATGCACAGCCTTGTGGGTCTGGCGGCGGTCTTTGTCGGCTATAACGCGCATATCGAACTGGGCAACGTGCTGGCGATGGATGACACCGCCCGCAAGGCGACCGAAGGGTTCGCAGCGCTGCTGGCCAAGAAAGACAGCGTCGAGATCGCGATCCTGCGGGTCGAACTGTTCCTTGGTGTGTT
Source organism: Sulfitobacter sp. G5_S2_6_S6 (assembly GCF_054968505.1). Taxonomy (NCBI): domain Bacteria; kingdom Pseudomonadati; phylum Pseudomonadota; class Alphaproteobacteria; order Rhodobacterales; family Roseobacteraceae; genus Sulfitobacter; species Sulfitobacter sp. G5_S2_6_S6. Next base: position 155,856 of record NZ_JBQKUI010000001.1, on the reverse strand, counting down.
CATCGGTGCCATCACCTTTACTGGGTCGGTCATCGCCTATGGCAAGCTGGCGGGGCGCGTGGATACGTCGGCGACAAAACTGCCCGGCGGTCACATCCTGAACGCGTCGGCTGCTGGCTTGTCGCTGCTGTGTCTGGTCTGGTACTTCAACACCGGTGGCTTCCTGCCGCTGTTCATCATGACACTTGCGGCGCTGTTTATCGGCTACCACCTGATCATGGGTATCGGCGGCGCGGATATGCCCGTGGTTGTGTCGATGCTGAACAGCTACTCTGGCTGGGCTGCGGCGGCGATTGGTTTCAGCCTTGGCAACGATCTTCTGATCGTCGTGGGGGCGCTGGTCGGCTCGTCCGGTGCGATCCTGTCCTACATCATGTGTAAAGCGATGAACCGGTCGTTCGTCAGCGTGATCCTCGGCGGCTTCGGCGGGACATCCGGTCCGCAGATGGAGGTCGAGGGCGAGCAGGTCGCGATCGACACCGACGGTGTGGCCACCCTGCTGAACGAGGCCGACAGCGTCATCATCATCCCCGGTTACGGCATGGCGGTCGCTCAGGCGCAGCAAGCGGTAAGCGAGCTGGTCAAGAAGCTGCGGGCCAAAGGCAAGAACGTGCGTTTCGCCATTCACCCCGTTGCGGGGCGTCTGCCGGGTCACATGAACGTGCTGCTGGCCGAGGCCAAAGTGCCCTATGACATCGTGATGGAAATGGACGAGATCAACGATGATTTCCCGTCGACCGACGTGGCGATCGTGATCGGGTCCAATGACATCGTGAACCCTGCCGCACAGGACGACCCCAACAGCCCCATCGCCGGTATGCCGGTTCTGGAATGCTGGAAGGCCAAGAACGTCATCGTGTCCAAACGCGGGCAGGGGACAGGCTATTCCGGAATCGAGAACCCGCTGTTCTTCAAGGACAACACGCGGATGCTTTACGGCGACGCCAAGGCGAGCCTCGACAAGCTGCTGCCGCTGATCGACTGATCACGCGACAGGCGACAAACCAAGGGGCGGTGCAGCAATGCGCCGCCCCTTTTGCTTTTGGGGCGAAGGCAGTGGAACTCAAGCCGGTGGCACGTGTTGAATTGTCATATAGGAGGATTTGAATATGAAGTTTTCGCGCACCAGCCCCTCGACCGGCCCCGGTTCCCCTGAAGTGACCGGCTTTTACGATGACGATACCGGCAGCATCCAATATCTGGTGGCTGATCCGGCGACCTCAAAAGCGGCGGTGATCGACGTGGTTCTGGGCTTCAGCCCACAAAGTGCGGCGACTGACACGCAGCATGTCGATACCGTCCTGCGCCACGCGGAAGCCGCGGGCTACGAGATCGAATGGATCCTCGACACGCACCCCCATGCGGACCATCTCATGGCCTCGCACGTGCTAAAACAGCGGTTGAACAAGCCCAATGCCATCGGGGCAAAGGTGACAGAGATCGCAGAGCTCTGGCGTGACTATTACAACATGCCCGACGCCTTTGATCCCGCCGCCGATTTCGACCACCTGTTCGAGGATGGCGATACATTCACCATCGGCGAGCTGCCCGTGCGGGTGATGCTGTCGCCGGGGCACACGTTGGGGTCGATCACCTATGTCGTAGGCTCTGACGCGGCTTTTGTGCATGACAGCTTTATGCAGCCCGATGTGGGCACTGCGCGCGCCGATTTCCCGGGGGGCACCGCGGCTGAACTCTACCAGTCCCTGCAAGATATCCTTGCCCTGCCGGATGCCACGCGTCTGTTCATCGGCCATGACTATGGCACCGAGTATCGCAGCCAACCCAAGTGGGAATCCACCGTGGCCGAACAACGCCGGCACAACGCCCATATTGGCGGTGGCGTGTCGCAGCAAAGCTTCGTCGACCAGCGCGAGGCGCGGGACAAGACCCTCGCGCTGCCCGACCGCATGCTGCATGTCTTGCAGATGAACCTCAGGGCAGGGCGCTTGCCAGAGGCCGAGGACGACGGTCACGCCTATCTCAAGATACCGGTCAACCGGTTCTGAAACGGGTCCGGTATTCCGCGGTATACGGTTAACCCTATGAAAGATATGTGAAATATATCTAGGCGAATGGCGGTGGTCACGATAGACTGCTTTGATTGACCCCTTGTAGAAAGCCCGCATCGTGCCCGCCCTCGACGATCACCCCCTGCGCTATACGCTCAATAGCGAGCTGCACGCCCGCCCGTTCCCCTCGCTCACCGCGCCCCATGTTGCGGCCTATCTGGCCGTGCGCCCATCGGGGGAGGCCGCGCGGCGGGACCGCTCTGTCGATCTGCAACAGCTCCGTGATCTCTTGGCCCATTATGGTGCGCCGCTACCCGCCGAGGACGCGACCCATTATTTCGGCCCGATGGGAAAATACACGCTGAAGTGGGAGCAGCATACCGAGTTCGTGACCTATACGGTGTTTCTGGATCAGCTCGGCCAGCGCCCCTTTGATCCGGCAGAGTTTGATGTCTTCCCGCAGGATTGGCGCGCGGGCCTGAACGCGCAGCGGATCACCTCTATTCTGCTGCGGCTGGTGCCCCGCCCGCCACAGGACGCGCAGATCGCCGAGGCGTTGCAAGACTGGTTCGTCCCCGAAAGCCTCGCCGTGGCATCGGTGCTTGAAGATGCTGCCGTCATCGCCAGCGATTTCCGTATCGACCCCGCGGGTCACATGCGCATGGCGGTCTTTGCGAGCGAAGGCACGGGCAGCCGCCGCTTGGGCCGCATCGTGCAACGTCTGTGCGAGATAGAGACCTATAAATCCATGTCGATGCTCGGCTTTGCCAAGGTGCGCGAATTCGCGGGGCAGTTGGACCGTATCGATGCAGAGCTGAATGATCTGATGGCGGGTATGGCAGGCACCTCTGCCATGGCCGAAGACACGCTGCACCGGCTGCTGGATATCTCTGTCGGGCTAGAGGCGCTTTCGGCCGATGCGTCTTACCGTCTGGGCGCGACAGAGGCGTATCAAGCCATCGTCGCACAGCGGATCGGGGCCCTGCGCGAAACACGGTTCATGGCGCGGCAAGGGTTTGATGAATTCATGATGCGCCGCTACGAGCCTGCGATGCGTACGGTCACATCCTCGGAAACACGGCTCAATAAAATGTCCGCCCGCGCCAGCCGCGCGGCCGAATTGTTGCGGACACGGGTTGATGTGGAACGATCCGCGCAAAATCAGGCGATACTGGCAAGCATGGACAAACGCTCTGACCTGCAACTGCGCTTGCAACACACGGTCGAAGGGCTGTCCATGGTCGCGATCAGCTATTACGCGGTGTCGCTGGTGGGCTATATGCTCTACCCGCTGGCCGACCGTATCGGGGTCAGCACGGGCACGCTCACGGCAGTGGCCGTCCCGGTGGTGGTGGTGCTGGTCTGGGGGCTGCTGCGCCGCCTGCGCCACAAGATCAAATAGGGTCAGCTGCCCGCCGGGGTGGCACGCAGGAAGGCATGCATCGCCAGCACGCCGACACCGATCATCACAATCGCAAGGATAGCGGCAAGGGACAGCGTGGGCACGCCGGACAATCCGGCCCCCAGCGTGCAGCCGCCCGCCAGTACACCGCCCACACCCATCAACGCTGCTCCGGTCAGATAGCGGCCCGTCTGGGCGGGTGTCTCGAAACTCTGCCAACCAAAGCCGCCAAAGATCAGGCTCGACGCGCAGGCCCCCAGGGCCACGCCCCCCAAAAGCCCGACGCCAAAGCCCGCGGGGATCGAACTGCTGGCCACCACCCAGAACAGCGCATCGGCCGAAGGAGAGGTGAACGACAGGCTTTCCATCGCGATAGGGTCGAATTCGTCAAACAGGATAAACCCCGTCCCGACCCAGGCCAGCGGGACCAGCAGGCCAATCATCGCCGCCATCACCAGATGGGTCCAGCGATTGCCCGATCGCAGCGCCACGGCAAGGGCCGCCACCACGATCAGCCCACCCCACAGCATCACCCCCCCGGGCAGGGCGGCAAGGCTGACGTAATCGCCAAGCCCAAGCGTCACACTGCCAAGCGCCACGCGCATCGGAGCCAGCACGCCTTTCAACGTGGCATGGGCCACAACGGCAAAGACAACCACGACCAAGGCCGCGCGCAAATTGCCGGAGCCCGCCAGAATGGTCAGCCGAGAGATACAGCCCCGCGTCAACACCATCCCCGCGCCAAAAAGCAGCCCGCCGATGCCAATCGCCAGATAGGGCACATCCGGCACCATAAAGCGGTGTTCGGCAAAGCTGATCCAGCCCATGGCGACCGCGACCTGCGTCCCCAGCACGGCAAAGGCCAGCGCTGTCAGCCAGACCCCTTTTGCGGCGCGCCGATCCTCGCCAATCAGTGAGCGGCGAAAACAGAATTTGGTGATCTGCCCGAGTATGCCAAAGATCACCCCAACCGCCAGCGCGAACCAGACAGCCGCCTGTTGCGGTGTGGTGGTCTCGAAACCGAATTGTTCAAACATCCCCGTGATCCCCTTGACGACAGCACGACAGTTCCCTGACGCGGAAACCGCCTGAGTTCAAGCTTTTTGCGCCCCCACGACAAAGGGAGGCCGCAGCCCCCCTTCACCCTTTCTCAAATACTCAAACCCGACAGAAGCCCCAAAAGGCGACGGGCCGATCCGGATCACCGTCCGCGCAACCGCGGGTCCAGTGCGTCACGTAGCCCGTCGCCCAGGTAGTTCACGCTCAGCACGGTCAGCGAGATTGCGACGCCGGGCAGGATCACCCGCTCGGGGAATTCCTGCATCCGTGACACGGCATCGGACAAGAGCTTGCCCCATGTCGGATAGTCCGACGGGAAGCCGACGCCCAGAAAGCTCAGCGCACTTTCGGTGATGATCGCGGTCGCCAGTCCCAGCGTGGCCGAAACCATGATCGGAGAGATGACGTTGGGCAGCAGGTGCTTGCGGATGATCTTGCCCGACCGCGTCCCGATGGACCGCGCGGCGAGGATGAACTCGCGCTCTTTCAGCGCCAGAATGTCGCCGCGCACGATCCGCGCGGTCTGCATCCACGAGGTCAGCCCGATGATGCCGACGATCAGGATGAACATCCCGCCTTCGGGGCCAAAGCGTGCGTTGAGCGGTTGGCGGAACAGGGTCACCGCCAGCAGCGTCAGCGGCAGGATCGGCAGCGACAGAACCAGATCGGTAAAGCGCATCAGCCAGAAATCGAGCCGTTTGAAATAGCCCGAGATGACGCCGATGGCCGAACCGATGACCAGCGCCAGCCCCATGGCCAGCCAGCCCACCGCCATAGACACGCGCCCGCCGGCGATCATCTGTGCCATGATATCACGGCCCAGTTGGTCGGTGCCAAAGGGATGTGCCCAACCGGCCTTGGCCTCGCTGTCGAACAGCAGTTGATACACGGGGCGCCAGTTCTTGTTGCGGATATCCAGCGCCTTGGGGTCGACATCCCAAAGGTAGGGGCCGAACAACACCGCGAGGGTGATGAACAGCAGGAAGCCTCCGCCAAAGACAGCGCCCTTGTGCTTGCGGAACTGCTGCCAGACGTCGATCCACTGGCTGCGCGGCGGCTTTTGCGGCTCTTTATCGACCAGCGCACCATAGAGTTCGATGTCGGCCTCGATCGGGCTTGCGGGGGTGGCTTGCTCAGTCATAGCGGATCCTTGGGTCAAGCAGGCCGTATAGAACATCGGCAATCAGGTTGAATAGAACGATGAGGATGGCGAAGATAAAGGTCAGCGTCATCACCATTGGCAGGTCGTTGGCAAAAAGCGCGGTCAGCAGCAGCTGCCCGATACCATTCACCTTGAACACATTTTCGGTAATGATCGCGCCGCCAAAGATCGCGGGCATGCCAAGGGCAATCACCGTGACCACTGGGATCATCGAGTTACGCAGCACATGGACCAGAACGACCGATTTTTCGCGCAGCCCTTTGGCGCGGGCGGTGCGCACATAGTCCTGGTTCAGGTTGTCCAGCATCGCGCCGCGCATATAGCGGCTGATCTGCGCGGTGGTTTGCAGCGCCAACACCATCACGGGCATAATCATCTGCATGAACTGGAATTTGAAACTCTCCCAGTCGGTCACCACATGGGTCGTGTCATAGATCGACGGCAACCACCCCAGCGAGACCGAGAAAATCACGATCAGCAGCGGCCCGGTGAAGAAGGGCGGGATCGAAAAGCCGATCATGGTGACAAAGGTGCCGGCTTGATCGAATAGCGAATAGTGGCGGTAGGCCGAATAGATGCCAATCGGGATCGCGATCAGGATGCCCACGATATAGCTCAGCCCAACCACCCAAAGCGTCTGCGGCATCCGCTGGATCACGATGTCCATGATCGGGCTGCGGGTCTGCCAGCTGATCGCGCGCTGAACGGGACGCACAGCACCTGTGTCGGGGTCAATGAAGGTCGACAGGCTGGTGTCGGGCAGCCAGCCCAGCAGGAAGCTGTCGCGGGTGGCCCAGTCAATGAAGACCTGCGGTTCAACCCAGAAGAACTGGATCAGCCATTTATAGTATTGCACATAGAGCGGCTGCCCGAGGCCAAGCGCCTCGCGCATTTTCTGTTTTACCTCTGGTGGGACTGTCAGCGGCACCTGGGCCATCGGATCGCCGGGGGCCAGTTGCAACAGCAGGAAGATTACCAGGCTGATAAACAAAAGCGTTGGTATCGACAAAAGTAGTCGACGAATGGTGAAGGTCAGCATGCACAGCGCCTTTGCAAGTCGGTCTAGGGGAGGGGAAGCATGTCAAAATCGAAGGGAGGCGCGATTTCGCACACATTCACACAGGCATCAAGTCATGAGGAGCACGCGCGCTGCGTGCTCCTCTGAGCTTGGGCGTGATTATTCTTTCACGCGGTACCAGTCGGCGGCATTCCACAGTTCGGAATCCCATGTGTTCAGGATCACTCCGCCCAGAGTGTTGGACGCAGCGGAAACCCGACCACGGTCGACCAGCGGAACGATGGTCATCGTGTCACGTGTGATGATGTTGTTCAGCTGCTTGGCGATATCGCCGCGCTTGTCCAACTCGCCCGTGCGCGACAGTTCGTCCAGCAACGCGTCATATTCTTCGTTGCAGAAACGGTTGATGTTCTCACCCTGCCACTGGCTTGAAGGCTTGGGCTCGTTGCCACAGCGATAGGCAGACAGGTAAGCCTGCGGATCGGTGCCGTCAAAGTTGTTCGCGTACATTTCAACGTCGGCATAGAACTTCTGGAAGGTATCGGGCGAACCGGGGTCACCCCCAAAGAAGACCGACGCATCAAGGTTGCGCAGTTCGACTTCGACACCGATCTGATTCCACCAGTCTTTGATCAGCGCCTGGAAATCCTGACGGACAGCGTTGGTCGAGGTCTGGTACAGCAGGGACAGTTTTTCACCGTCTTTGTCGCGGATGCCGTCGCCATTGGTGTCGGTCCAGCCGGCTTCTTCCAGCAGAGCTTTCGCGCCTTCGAGATCCTGCGTCAGACATTCGGTGTTGTCGGAGGCATACAGCTCGGGCGCGGGCACAAGGTTACAGGTCGCGCGACCCGCCTGGCCATAGCCGACTTCGACCAGCAAAGGACGGTCGATCGCCATGGACAGCGCCTTGCGGACCTTAAAGTCCGACAGGATCGGGTGCGGATGCGCCACGGTGGAGCGTTCGCCCTCTGGCAGGTCCGGCGATGGGTCTGTCAGGTTCATCTCGATCCGTTCGACCAATGTCCCGAATGCAGAGATCGCCTGACCCTTGCCGCCTTCGGCCATTTTCGCCAGCACATCGGGGGCCAGCTGCATGTTCCAGGCATAGTCGTATTCGCCGGTTTCCATCACCGCACGACCCGCGGCATTCGCATCCCCACCGCCCTTGAGGGTCAGTGTCGCAAACGCAGGTTTGCTGGGGTCACGGTAGTTGGGGTTGGCTTCCATCTGGATCACGTCATTGGGACGGAAATCTGTCACGCGGAACGGGCCGGTGCCGATGGGGTTAAAGTTGGCTTCGGTACATTCGGGGGCTTTCGCGCCCAGGCAGTCCTTGAACTGCGCGGCCTGAATGATCGGTGATTGCGCGCCCATGAACGGGCCGTAAGGGTTTGGCTTGGCGTCGGTGAAATGAACGGTAACCGTCAGATCATCCACGATATCGATGCTTTCAACGCCATCGAACTTCGACGCCTGCGCGCAGCCGCCTTCGGGGTGCATACAGTATTCAGCGGTGAATTTCAGATCCGCCGAGGTCACCGGCGTGCCGTCGGACCAAACCAGGCCCTCTTTCAGCTTCCAGGTGATGGATTTCAGGTCTTCGGCCACGCCGCCGTTTTCAACGGTGGGAATCTCGGTCGCCAGATAGGGGACCAACGCGCCGGTTTCGTCATAGCGGCCCATCGGCTCCAGCACGAGGCTCGCCGCCTCGAGGTCTTTTGTGCCGCCTGACAGATAGGGGGTCATGATCGAGGGCGCTTGCCAGTAGATAACTTTCACCTCGCCGTCGCGTCCACGCTCGCCCTCGTGGGCGGCGCCGAATGCGGCGGGGGCGATCGCTACCGAAGCCGCGGCTCCCAGTAACAGGGTTTTCATGTTCATAGCTTACTCCTTGTTGGACACCGTTGGTTTTTTGAGGTGCCTTTTTTTATGGTCTGTCTTTTCTGGCAATGCCAAAAACGTCAATCTTGATCACGGCCGGGGGCAGGGTGCTGCGACAGACAGGGATGCCCGCCAAAACGCCCGTTTTTCCAGCCACGCCAATAACGTCGAAGCATCGAAACAGGTTTGAAAAAAAATGCAAGCCTCCAAAGCAGCGGATGTTAGCGGTCCCTTGGACCGATTTGACACCAGATGACGAAGTGCCTTAGCGTCGTCAAATTGATTAAACGAGAAGCGCTGGAAAATACCATGCTAGACGAGGCAACGCCGACACCAATCGCGCAAATTCAAGAGCTTAGGGTCGAATTTCAGACCCAGGACGGACCCGTTCTAGGTGTGGAGAACGTCAGCTTTGACATCAATGCGGGTGAAACTGTCTGCGTTGTGGGCGAATCCGGCTCGGGTAAATCGGTGTCCTCGCTGTCGCTGATGCGTCTGGTCGAGTTCGGCGGCGGAAAAATTGCGGGTGGGCGCCTATTATTTGAGCGCCAGAACGATCCCGCTGTCGATTTGGCGCGCACAGATCAGGATGTGATGCGCGATATTCGCGGCAATGAGATCGGGATGATCTTTCAGGAACCGATGACAGCGCTGAACCCGGTCTTTACCGTCGGTCGCCAGCTGACCGAAGGGCTACGCCTGCACAAGAACATGTCCAAGGCGCAGGCAGAGGCCCGCGCGCTGGAGCTTCTGACCCAGGTCCGCATCCCCGAACCGGCCCGCCGTCTTGCACAATACCCGCACGAGCTGTCGGGCGGGATGCGCCAGCGTGTGGTGATCGCAATGGCGTTGGCCTGTTCGCCGCGGCTGCTGATCGCGGATGAACCCACCACCGCGCTGGATGTGACCATTCAGGCCGAAATCCTTGCGCTGATCGACCGCTTGAAACGCGAGACCGGCACCGCCGTCATGTTCATCACCCATGACATGGCCGTTGTTGCCCAGATGGCCGATCGCGTCGTCGTCATGTTCCGCGGTAACAAGGTCGAAGAAGGCACGGTCGAGGAAATCTTCGAGAATCCCCAACACCCCTATACCAAGGCGTTGCTGGCCGCCGTCCCCAAGCTGGGCGAGATGCGCGGCAAACCCTATCCCGAACCGATGAAACTGCTCGGGACGGCGGATAAAGAGATCAAACCCATCAAGGGCACAGAGGAAACGCTGCTGACGGTCAAGAACCTGACCACGCGCTTTCCGGTGCAGGGCGGCTTCCTGCGCCGCACCGTCGCCAATGTCCATGCGGTGGAGGACCTATCGTTTACCATCAACAAGGGCCAGACGCTAAGCCTTGTGGGGGAATCCGGCTGCGGGAAATCTACGGCGGGGCGGTCCTTGCTGCGGCTGGTCGAACCGCAGTCGGGCGAGGTCAACCTCGACGGCAAAGACATCATGGCACTGGATTCACGTGGCCTGCACAAGGCGCGACTGGACATGCAGATGATCTTTCAGGACCCGTTTGCCTCGCTCAATCCGCAGATGCAGCTGTCGGATCAGGTGGCCGAACCGATCCACAATTATGGCACGCTCAAAGGGGCCGAACTGACCAAACGCATCGAGATGCTGTTTGACCGCGTGGAACTGCCGCGCAGCTTCATGCGCCGCTTCCCGCACGAGCTGTCAGGTGGTCAGCGCCAGCGCGTCGCCATCGCGCGGGCCTTGGCGCTGAACCCCAAGCTGATCGTCGCGGATGAAGCCGTGTCGGCGCTGGATGTGTCGGTGCAGGCGCAGGTGGTCAACCTGATGCTGGAGCTGCAAGCGGAAATGGGGCTGTCCTTCCTGTTCATCAGCCACGATATGGCTGTGGTCGAACGGGTCAGCCACCACGTCGGCGTGATGTATCTGGGCCGGATCGTGGAAATGGGCACGCGGTCGCAGGTGTTTGAAAACCCGCAGCACCCCTATACACAGGCACTGATGAAAGCCGTCCCCATCGCCGATCCACGGCGTCGCAAAAAGGAAAGCGAGCTGAACTTCAAGCCGATCCCGTCCCCGATCCATCCGACAAGCTATGTCGCGGAACCCTCTGTTTACAAAACCGTATCCCCCGGCCATCAGGTCTTGATCACCGATAGCGGATACTAAAGGACCACATAAATGACTGCGCGCATGACCCCGTTCGAGCTGATGGAAAAACTCGTCAGCTTTCCCACTGTGTCGCGGGATACGAATATCCCGCTGATCGACTGGGTGGCCGATTACCTTGAAAGCCACGGCATCGCGTCCCATCGCTATATCCACCCCGATCAACCCAAACATGCGCTTTTCGCCCATGTGGGCCCGTGGGAAGAGGGCGCGGTGGTCCTGTCGGGGCATACCGATGTGGTGCCGGTGGACGGCCAGCCCTGGGACAGCGACCCTTTCACCGTGGTCGAACGGGACGGGCGCTATTACGGGCGCGGCTGCTGCGACATGAAGGGCTTTGATGCGCTGGCTATTTGGGCACTGGTAGAGGCGCATTACGCCGACGTGCAACGCCCGCTCCAGATCGCGCTCAGCTTTGACGAGGAAATCGGCTGCACCGGTGCCCCTCCGATGATCGAGGCGATGCAACCGGTGTTGCCCAAGGGGGCGCTGGTGATCGTGGGGGAACCCTCGACCATGCAGGCCGTTACAGGCCACAAGGGCGGCACGGGCTTCAACACCCATGTGGTCGGCTTCGAGGTGCATTCCTCGCTCCTGCACACAGGCGTCAACGCGATCATGGCGGGGGCCAAGCTGATCGAATGGGCCAATGAGGTGAACACCGAGAACATGGCCCGCAAACCCAGCGAGCTTGCGGCGATGTTCAACCCGCCCTTTACCACCGCCCATGTGGGCGTGATCTCGGGCGGGACAGCGCATAATATCACCGCCAAGGATTGCCACTTCGCCATGGATTTCCGCGTCGTGCCGGGCGAAGATAAAGACGCCTGGGGCACCGCCTATCTGGAAAAGGTGCGCGAGGTCGAAAAGCAGATGCAAGAGGTCGTCCCCGAAACCTATATCGAGGTCACCCCCCGTTTCGACGTCCCCGCACTACAACCCGAAAAAGACGGGCTGGCTGAAACATTCGTGCGCCAGATCACCGGCGACAATGCCAGCCACAAGGTCTCCTACGGGACCGAGGCCGGACAGTTCCAGGAAGCCGGGTATAGCGCGGTGATCTGCGGCCCTGGCGATATCGCACAGGCGCACCAGCCCAACGAATATATCGAAGTCGCGCAATTCGAGGCCGGCCATAGCTTCATGCGTGACCTGCTTGAACGTTTGAAATGAAACAGCGCAGCGGCCCCCTTCTTCCAAATGGCATCACATCCCGGGGGAGGGGCCGCAGCGCGGCACCGGGGGCTGGCCCCCGATCCAGGCCTGTTTTGCCCGCGACGCCCACGCAATATAAAGCCTGACCCATGCAGCCTTTCCCGATCCATACGACCACCCCCGTCACCTATCCCGGCCCCCAGCCAGCCACGTCGGATATCGTCGTTATCGGCGGCGGGATCATCGGGGTCTGCACGGCACTGTTCCTCGCCCGGGAGGGTCACTCGGTCACCTTGCTGGAAAAGGGCCGCATCGCCGCCGAACAATCCAGCCGCAACTGGGGGTGGATCCGGCAACAGGGGCGCGACCCTGACGAGATGCCGATCATGGCCGAGGCGCAGGCGCTCTGGCGCGAACTTGCGGGGCAAACGAATGTGGATATCGGGCTGCGGCAGGGCGGCATCGCCTATCTGGCGCAAAGGCCGACACAGCTTGCGGGCTATGAAAACTGGCTGCCCCATGCGCGGGCCAACGGCGCGGACAGTCGGATGATGACGGCGGCCGAGGTCTCCGCCATGTTCCCCGGCCTTGCGACACCTCAGATCGGCGCGCTGATCACGCCGTCGGACATGCGGGCGGAGCCTTGGGTCGCGGTGCCCGCACTCGCCGGTATCGCCGCGCGAGAGGGCGTTCAGATCATCGAGAATTGCGCCGTGCGCTGCCTTGATATCGCGGCGGGGCGGGTTGCCGGGGTGATCACGGAGCATGGGCGTATCGCGTCTTCGCAGGTGGTGCTGGCAGGTGGCGCGTGGTCGGCGCTGTTCCTACGCAATCACGGTATCTCTATGCCGCAGCTGTCGGTGCGCGAAAATGTGGCGGCGACCGAAAGCTTGCCTGAAATTTACGCAGGGGCGGTGTCGGACGGGCGGGTCGCGTTCCGGCGGCGCGAGGATGGCGGCTATACGCTCGCTCCTCCCGGCGCGCCCGAGCTCTTTGTGGGCCCTGACGCCTTTCGCGCCTTGCCCCACTACCTGACCCAGTTGCGCGCCGATCCCTTTGGTCAAAGGCTTCACCCTTTTGCGCCCAAGGGCTTTCCCGATGCCTGGACGACCAAGCGGCGCTGGCAGGCCGATACCCCATCCCCCTTCGAGGCGATGCGCATCCTTAATCCCGTGCCCAATATGGCCAAGATCCGCCGCCTGCTGCGTGATTTTTCAGCAATGTTCCCCGACTTGGGTCCGATAAAGCTGAAATCTGCCTGGGCGGGGATGATCGACACGATGCCTGACATTGTACCTGTCGTGGATACTGTGGCAGCACTGCCGGGGCTGACCATTGGCACGGGCATGTCGGGGCACGGCTTTGGTATCGGGCCGGGTATGGGCCGCGTTCTGGCGCGTCTGGCCACGGGGCAAAGCGGCGGGCACGACCTGACCCGCTTTCGCCTTGCACGTTTCACCGATGGAAGCCCGATGATCCTGGGCCCGAACGTCTAGACACATAAAGGAACGCACGCGATGCCGATCAAGAACCGCTTTGCCGAAACCCATGCCGACATCACCGCGTGGCGGCGTCACCTGCATACGATCCCCGAATTGCAATTCGATCTGCCGCAGACCGCGGCTTTCGTCGAAGAGAAGCTACGCAGCTTTGGCATTACCGATATCACCACCGGCGTGGCGCAAAGCGGCATCGTCGCGGTGATCGAGGGCAAGACCAATGCCTCGGGGCGCAGCATCGGCTTGCGCGCGGACATGGACGCTTTACCCATCACCGAGGCGACGGGGCTTGAGTATGCGTCCAAAACGCCGGGCAAGATGCATGCCTGCGGCCATGACGGGCACACCGCGATCCTGCTGGGGGCCGCGCAGTATCTGGCAGAAACGCGCAATTTCGACGGGCGGGCGGTGCTTATCTTCCAGCCCGCTGAAGAGGGCGGCGGCGGTGGCAACGTCATGGTCGAGGAAGGCCTGATGGAGCGTTGGTCGATCGACGAGGTCTACGGGCTGCACAATATGCCCGGCCATCCCGTCGGCGCATTCGCGATCCGCAGTGGCCCTTTGCTGGCGGCGGCGGATGAGTTCGACATCATCATCACCGGGCAGGGCGGCCATGCCGCAGCCCCGCACGAGGCGATCGATACCAACCTTGCCGCGGCGCATGTCGTTGTCGCGCTGCAATCCATCGCCGCACGCAACGTGGATCCGATCAAGAATGCTGTCGTGTCAGTCTGTACCCTGCGGTCCGATACCGACAGCCACAACGTCCTGCCGCAAACCGTGCGGCTGCGCGGCACGGTCCGCACGCTGGATGCGGGCATCCGCGATCTGGTGCAGGACCGGCTGGAGGCAGTCGTGACCCACACCTGCGCCGCCCACCAATGCACTGCCGACATCGCTTACGCGCGCGGCTATCCCATCACCGTGAACGCTGACGCGAACACCGCCTATGCCGCTGATGTGGCCGAGAATATCGCCCCCGGTGTAGACCGCGACACGCCGCCGATCATGGCCGGAGAGGATTTCTCGTATATGCTGAACCAGCGCCCCGGTGCCTATATCATGCTGGGTAATGGCGACGGGCCCACCGTCCACCACCCCATGTATAATTTCAACGATGACGCGATCCCCGCAGGTTGTAGCTGGTTCGCGGAAATGATTGAAACAAGATTGCCAGCCTAGCCGCCGGCTTTGCCCGAAAGGGGCGCTGCGCGTTTCCCTTTTTTCACAGACTTCAAGGACTTCGAAAAATGCCCGTTAAGAACCGATTTGCCGAATTGCACACCGACATCACCGCATGGCGACGTGATTTGCATGAACACCCCGAGATCCTGTTCGAGACGCATCGCACCTCTGCCACCGTGGCCGAGAAACTGCGCGCTTTCGGCTGTGACGAAGTTGTCGAAGGCATCGGGCGTACCGGTGTTGTCGGCGTGATCAAGGGCAATGCCACCAGCTCGGGCAAGGTCATCGGGCTGCGTGCGGATATGGACGCGCTGCCGATCCACGAACAGACGGGGCTGGACTATGCCTCCAAAACGCCCAATGCGATGCATGCCTGCGGCCACGACGGCCACACGGCGATGCTGTTGGGCGCGGCGCAGTATCTGGCCGAGACACGGAATTTCGACGGGACCGTTGTGGTGATCTTTCAGCCTGCCGAAGAAGGCGGCGGTGGCGGGCGCGAGATGTGCAAGGACGGCATGATGGAACGCTGGGGCATTCAGGAAGTCTATGGCATGCACAACTGGCCCGGCATTCCTGCCGGACAATTCGGCATCCGCCCCGGCCCGTTCTTTGCGGCCACCGACCTGCTGGAAATCGAAGTCGAGGGTCTGGGCGGCCACGCGGCCAAACCACACGAGACCATCGATACCGGTGTGGTCACCGCACATATCATCACCGCGCTGCAAACCATCGTCAGCCGGAACGCGGACCCCGTGGGCAATATCGTTGTCTCGATCACCTCGATCGAATCCTCGTCCAAGGCGTTCAACGTGATCCCGCAGCGGGTGAACTTGCTGGGCACCGTGCGCACCCTGTCCAATGACCTGCGCGATCTGGCTGAAAAGCGCGTGACAGAGATTTGTGAAGGCATCGCGGCGACCTTTGGCGCGACGGCAAAGGTCAAATACGTGCGCAACTATCCGGTGATGGTGAACCACGACGAACAGACTGAATTCGCGGCGGATGTCGCGCGCGGCATCTCGGGGCAATGCGACGAAGCACCTTTGGTCATGGGGGGCGAGGATTTCGCCTTTATGCTCGAAGAGCGCCCCGGTGCCTATATTCTGGTCGGCAATGGCGACACTGCGATGGTGCACCACCCGATGTATAACTTTAACGACGATATCATTCCCGCGGGCTGCAGCTGGTGGGCGGGTATCGCCGAACAACGCATGCCCATCGGCTGATCACACAGGCATGGGGCGGGGGAAACCCGCGCCCTATGCCGCCAGCAGCTTGCGATAGATTTTGACCAGCGCCGCCGCTTCGCGGGCGATAGAGAAATCCGACATCACATAGCTGCGCCCGGCCTCTGCCCATGCGGCCAGTCGGGTCCGGTCGGACAGGGCATCGCGCGTCGCGGCCTCAAGCGCTGGAATGTCATCGGGGTCCACCAGTAGGCCCGTCGTACCTTGCACCACCAGCTTTTCAAAGGCCCCCACACGGGTCGCGACCACGGGCACACCGCAGGCCATCGCCTCGATCGGGGTGAGGCCGAAGCCCTCCCACCGTTGGGGGGCGACGTAAAGGTCCAGCACGCGGTAGAAATCCGCCATATCGCCCACAGGCACCTCTGGCAGGAACAGCATCCGGTCCGACAGCCCTTCGGCGCGGGCGCGGTCTTTCAGGCCCTTTTCGAAGCTCTCGTATTTCTCGGTCGCGCGCCCCATCACAAGGGCGACGACATCGGGGTTGTCTCGCAGGATCGGCAGCATCGCCTCGACAAAGGCATCGGTGCCCTTTTGTGCGCGGATACGGCCGTAGCAGCCCACCAGCGTCGCGTTCACTGGCAGCTTAAGCTCGGCGCGCAGGGCGGCGCGGTCGGGCGAGGGGGCAAAGCCTTCGGTGTCGATCCCGTGCATGATCACATGGCCGGGGTTTTCCAGATAGGCGTTTGTCCGGTCCGAGGTAGCCACCACGGCATCCATCCGCCGGATCAGCCAGCGCGTCAGGCCGGTCTGTTCGCGTTGGCTGGCCGAGGTGAACATCAGCTTGAGCCGCTTGCCCAGCAGATAGCGCAGCGCCAGCCCGCCCAGCATCTCGACGTTGCGCCGCGCGTGCCAGACCCGCCAGCCCGACGGTGACGGCCCGCGGCGCGACATGGTCACAAGCGAGGCCAGCGGCACCTGCGGCACATCATCAGGCACAACGGGTCCCGTTGCCGCGATAGAGATATCGCGCGATTGGACCGGCACCAGCCGCATCACAGTGGCCGTGACGCCGCTGAGCCTGCGTTTGAAATTCGGCGCGATCACATCGGTGCGGGCAAGGGGGTGCGTCATGGGGTATCCAACTTCAATGTGGTGATCAGACGGCTGGCAATGGCATCAAGCTGGTCATCCTGTGCCGCGATGAAGCGGGCAGCGGCAGCGGTCATCGTCGCCAGCTCATCCGGTTTGGTCAAGAGCGCGGCAACGCGGGCGGCCAGATCATCGCCATCCGCCACGATCCGCGCAGCGCCTTCAGCCTCGAGCTGGGCATAGGTTTCCGCAAAGGCCGCAACATGGTTGCCCGACAGCACCGCAGCACCCGATTGCGCCACCTCGAACGGGTTATGCCCGCCAATGGGCAGCAGCGATCCGCCTAGAAACACGACATCGGACAGGCTGTACCAGAGGCCCAATTCCCCCAACGTGTCGGCCAGATAGACCTGCCCCCCTGGGGCGTCCCCACGGCTGCGACGCTGCACGGTCAGCCCCGCATCCTGTACCAGCGCCTCTACCGCGTCGCCGCGTTCGGGGTGGCGGGGGGCAAGGATGAGACACAGATCGGGGATCTCGCGCAGCAGCTTCTTATGCGCGTCCAGAACGCTGCGTTCCTCGCCTTCGTGGGTGGAGGAGGCGACCCAGACCGCCCGCCCGCCAAGCGCTGTGCGCGCAGCCGCCAACGCCTGTGCATCGACGGGCAGCGGGCCGGCCATGGATTTCAGGTTCACGCCTGGCGACACACGATCGGCGGGGGCATGCATGCGGATCATATTGCGTGCCATCGCGTCATTCTGCGTCACGATCAGCGTGAAGACATCGAACAGGTAGCGGGCAGTGCGGGGCCATTTCTCCCAGAACTCGACCGTCTTGTCAGACATGCGCGCGTTGACCAACGCCATCGGCGCGCCGGTCGCATGGGTCCGTCGCAGCATCTGCGGCCAGATCTCGCTTTCGACAAATATCGCGGCGTCGGGCTGCCAATGGGCCAGGAACCGCTTTAACGGGCCGGGGGCGTCCAGCGGGGCAAACTGGTGCAGGCTGCGCGGCGGCAGACGTTGGTCCACCAGCCTGGCCGAGGTCGCGGTGCCGGACGTAATCAGGAAATGCGCATCGGGCAGCATGTGCCCCATGCGGGTGATCAGCGCCAGCACCGACAGGCTTTCGCCCACGGAGGCCGCATGCACCCAGACGAGCGCGCCGCTTGGGCGCGGCTGTGTGGCGATGCCGCGTTTCTCTCCCGCGCGGGCGGCGGGCACGTCTTGCGCGTTCAGCTTGCGCGCCTCTGCGCTGGCGGCAAAGGGGATCAGGCAGCGGCTGGCAAGAACCCAGGCGCGGTACAGGAAAGGCGCGGACACGGTCGCGTCAGCCGCCTGTGTGGCTCATGTGGCGGGGCATCTGCCCATCCAGCTTTTGCCGTGAATAATCAAAGTCGTGGCCCTTGGGCTTAAGGTTGATCGCCGCGCGAATTGCGTCTTTCAAGGGCGCGTCGTCATCGGGGTGATTGCGCAAGGGCGCGCGCAGGTCGGCCACATCTTCCTGCCCCAGACACATGTAGATTTCACCGGTGCAGGTGATCCGCACGCGGTTGCAACTTTCGCAGAAATTATGGGACAGCGGCGTGATAAAGCCGATCTTCTGGCCGGTCTCTTCCAGCCGGACATACCGGGCAGGGCCGCCCGTATTCTCGGCCAGATCGGTGACGGTGTAATGTTCCTCGTAGGTGCGGCGCACATCCTTGAGCGACCAATACTGGCCCAAGCGGTCCTCGTTGCCCAAGTCGCCCATGGGCATCACCTCGATCCAGGTCAGATCAATCCCGCGATCCGCACACCAAGCGGTCATCGACGGCAGTTCTGCCTCGTTGAAGCCTTTCAGCGCGACGGCGTTGATCTTGACACGCAGCCCGGCATTCTGCGCTGCGTCGATCCCGCGCAGCACCTGCGGCAGACGCCCCCAACGGGTGATGTCGGCGAATTTCTGATCGTCCAGCGTATCAAGCGAGACATTCACACGGCGCACGCCCGCAGCATAAAGATCGGCGGCATAACGTTCTAACTGGCTGCCATTGGTGGTCAGCGTCAGCTCTTTCAGCGTGCCGGCGTCCAGATGGCGGGTCATGCTGTCGAAGAAGGTCATGATACCTTTGCGGACCAAAGGCTCACCGCCGGTGATGCGCAGCTTTTGCACACCCAGATCGACAAAGTTGGTGCACAGCCGATCCAGCTCTTCCAAGGTCAGAAGTTCCTTCTTGGGGAGGAAATTCATATTCTCGGACATGCAATAAACACAGCGAAAGTCACAGCGGTCTGTGACAGAGACGCGCAGATAGGTGATAGCGCGGGCGAACGGGTCAATCAAAGGTGCATTCATATCCCATAGGTAAACATCGGCCCATCCCGGGGCAAGTAGCATTTAGGAGATTGAAGCGGCAGGGGGGGAGCGTTAGATTTAACCCATGAAACATTATATTATTCTAGGTGTCGCTGTCGTTGCTCTGGCCGGATGTGCGGGCGTAACGGATCGTTTGGGTTTGGGCAAACGCGGGGCGGACGCCGCCCCGCCCACGGCCGAGGCCGAGGCGCGTGCTGAGGCGTCCCTGTCGTCCGCCACCGCGGCTGCCCGTCCGCCTGCTGGGGCACGCACAGCCGACGCGCTTGACACCACCACGGCCGAACAACGCGCCGAGGCGTCAAAACCTGCTGCGGCAGGGGCTAAATCGCTGGGCACCACTGTCGCCTCGCTTGGTAGCGCGACAGAGCCAGGGCTGTGGATGAAAACACCGCTGGTGAAATCGGAAATGCAGGGCCGCGTTACGAACCCCGCGACGGGCAAATCCTCTACGGTTGAACTGATCCCGCTGGATGGGCCTGCCTCGGGCGGGAGCCGCATGTCGTTGTCGGCGCTGCGTCTGATTGGCGCGTCGCTGACGGATCTGACCAAAGTTGAAGTGTCCACCAACGGTTAAGCCGCGCGGTGACGGTGTAAGATACAAAACGGGCGTCCGAGGGGGAACCTTGGACGCCCGTTTTCTGTAGGGATCAGTTGTCTGATGCGGGGGCTTCGTCTTCCGCCGTCACGTCCGCCGTCACTGCGGCTTCCAGCGGGAAATCCGGCATATGGCGCGCGGCTTCCTTGATCGCATAGGGTTTGAGGGTGGCGCGGTTGTCCTCGATAAAGGCGGCGGCGCGCACGGGGTCATGACGGCTGAGGTCGCGCACCCACCACGCGATGGCCTTTTGCAGGATGCCGTTCTTGACCGGCAGATACCCCGCTGCCCAACCAAGGATACGTTCGCGCGCGTCCAGCTCTTCGGGCTTGGGGTTGTTCTGCTTGGTCCAGGGCAGGGTGGCAACAAGTGCCGCCCGCTTCGACCACAGTTCGCCCGATTGGGTCCAGGTCTCGACCACATCCAGACGTTGAGGGTCTGCCAGCAACCGTTTTTGCGCCGCCATGCAGGCATGATCCGCGATGGCCCAGCTGTCGAAGTCCGGTACCCAGCTTTGGATCAACTGCCACGCGGGTTCGTCATCCGGGCGCAGACGGGCCTGGGTCAACAGCTTGGCCGCCGCCACCCGCGCCTCGAAGATATCCTTTTGCCACAGGGCATCGGCCAGCGCGATCCGGTCGGTCAGCGACAGCTCGGCCCGCCACGCTTTGGTCAGATCGTTGATCTGCGGGTTGGCAACGCCCAGATAGGGGCGATCCACCTTGTGATAGGCCTGCATCTTCTCGACAGCGGCGGGATCAGCCAGTTCGTTCAGCTGCGCCATATAGGGGGCAAGGTTCATTCCACAGTCACCGATTTAGCCAGGTTGCGCGGTTGGTCGACATCGGTGCCTTTGGCAATCGCGGTGTGATAGGCCAGCAACTGCGCCGGGATCGCATAGAGGATAGGGGCGAGCGCATCGGCGACGGGTGGCATCTCGATCTGCCCCCACGTGCCTTCGGCGGCTTCATCCAGCCCCGCGCGATCCGAGATCAGGATAACCTTGCCCTTGCGCGCCATGACCTCTTGCATGTTGCTGACGGTCTTGTCGAAGAGCGTGTCGTTGGGGGCCATGACCACCACAGGCACGTTTTCGTCGATCAGCGCGATCGGGCCGTGTTTAAGTTCTCCTGACGCATAAGCTTCGGCGTGTATATAGCTGATTTCTTTCAGTTTTAGCGCGCCTTCAAGAGCAAGGGGGAACATCGCGCCACGCCCCAGGAACAACACGTCACGGGCCGAGGAAAGCTTGTAGGCTTCGTCCCGCAGGGCGGCGTTTTGTTCGAGCGCGGTGTTGATCAGCGACGGCATGGACCGCAGACCAGAGACATAATCGGCCAGCTCTTCCTTGGTGATCGCGCCGCGGTCGACGGCGGCTTTCAGCACCATCAGGAACAAGACGGTCAACTGGCAGGTGAAGGCTTTGGTAGAGGCGACGCCCACCTCGACACCGGCGTGGATCGGCAACGCCAGATTGCTTTCCCGCGCGATGGAGGATTCAGTCACATTGACCACCGAAGTGATGAGATCGGCCTTGCCCGCGCAATAGCGCAGCGCGGCCAGCGTGTCGGCGGTTTCGCCCGACTGGCTGACAAACAGCGCCATGGTCCGGTCCGAGATGGGCGGTTCACGATAGCGGAATTCCGACGCGACATCGACCTCGACCGGCATGCGGGCGATCTGTTCGAACCAGTATTTCGCGGTGAGGCAGGCGTAGAAGGCCGTGCCGCAGGCGACCATGGTGATACGGTCGATCTTGGTGAAATCGAGCCCCGGATCGGGCAGCATGATCTCTCCGTCCGCTGTGAGATAGCGCGACAGGGCCTCGCCAATCACGGCGGGCTGCTCTGCGATCTCTTTCGCCATAAAATGCTTGTGGCCGGCCTTGTCGATGCGGGTGGTATCCAGGCTGATCTTCTTGACCACACGGTCAACAGGGGCATCATTGGCGTCGTAGATCTTGACCGACGTGCGGGTCAGCACGGCGCGGTCGCCTTCCTCGAGGTAGGTCACACGGTCCGTCATGGGTGACAGCGCAATCGCGTCGCTGCCCAGATACATCTCGTTGTCGCCATAGCCGACGGCTAGCGGGGCCCCCTTGCGCGCGCCGATCATCAGATCGTCTTCACCGTCAAACAGGAACGCCAGCGCGAAAGCCCCATGCAGCCGCGCAATGGTCTTGGTCGCGGCGTCTACAGGGCCCAGCCCTTCGGCCATGTATTTCTGGGTGAGCAGCACGACCGTTTCGGTGTCCGTCTCGGTCACGAATTCAACGCCGTCCTTGGACAGTTCGGCGCGCAGCTCGCGGAAGTTTTCGATGATGCCATTATGCACAACAGCCACGGGCCCCGCCTGATGCGGGTGCGCATTGGTGACCGATGGCGCGCCATGGGTCGCCCAACGGGTATGCCCGATGCCCGACTTCCCGGCGAGCGGTTCGTGCACCAGCAGATCCGACAGGTTCACCAGTTTGCCGACGGCGCGGCGGCGGTCCAGCTTGCCCGCGTCAATCGTCGCGATACCGGCGCTGTCGTAGCCGCGATATTCCAGACGTTTCAGGGCTTCGACAAGGGTAGGCGCAACTTCGTGTTGGCCAAGGATACCGACAATACCACACATGATTAGCTGCCTCTCTGCTGTTTGGCCTTCTTGGCCTTTAACATTTCCAACAATTTCCGCGCCATGCCCGGTTTCTCTACCTGATGCGCGCGCGCCAGCGCCAATGCGTCAGCCTCCACATCCGAGGTGATGACCGACCCCGATCCCGTCATCGCTCCGTCGCCGATATGCACGGGGGCCACCAGCATGGTGTTCGACCCGATAAAGGCATTGGCCCCGATATGGGTGTGGTGCTTCATCACGCCGTCATAGTTGCAGGTGATCGTGCCCGCGCCGATATTGGCTTTGGCGCCGATGGTCGCGTCGCCGATATAGCTCAGGTGGTTCACCTTGGCCCCTTCGGCGATCTGCGCGTTCTTGACCTCGACAAAGTTGCCGATGCGCACATCCTCGGACAGCTCTGCACCGGGGCGCAGGCGGGCGTAGGGGCCGATGACCCCGCCGCGTGCGACGTGGCAGCCTTCAAGGTGGCTGAACGCGCGGATGGTGGCACCGGATTCAATCGTCACGCCGGGGCCAAAGACCACATTGGGTTCGATCACCGTGTCGCGGCCGATATAGGTGTCACGGGCGAAATAGACCGTCTCGGGGGCCATCAGCGTGATACCGTCCTCAAGCATGGCTGCACGGGCGCGCGACTGGAACGCGGCGTCGGCAGCGGCCAGATCCGCGCGGGAGTTCACGCCCATCGTCTCGGCCTCGTCACAGGTGACGGCAGTGGCTTTCAGCCCGCGTTCCCGTGCAATGCCGATGATATCGGTGAGGTAGTATTCTTCCGATGCGTTGTCGTTGCCGACCGCATCAATCAGGTCAAACAGCAGATCGGATTTGCACGCAACAACACCGCTATTACAAAGGGTTATCGCACGCTCTTCATCTGTGGCATCCTTGTATTCAACGATGCGGTCAAGGCTGTCGTCCTGCATCACCAACCGGCCATAGCGGGCAGGATCAGCGGCGTCAAAGCCCAGCACGACGACATCATTCGTCTCAAGCGCTGCGCACATGTTTTCAAGCGTTTCGGTCTGCACGAAAGGCGTATCGCCATAAAGCACGATGGCCGTGCCGTCGAAGCCTGCCAGCGCCTCGCGCGCCTGACCAACGGCGTGGGCGGTGCCCAGTTGTTCCTCTTGCACGACGACCTGTGCTTCGTCATCAAAAGCCTGCGCTGCGGCGCGGACCTGATCTGCCCCGTGGCCTGCTACAACGACCGTGCGGGCAGGCGATAGTGCGGCACCTGATGCCATGGCGTGCTCTAACAATGGTGCGTGGGCGACCGCATGCAGAACCTTGGGCAGATCCGATTGCATACGGGTACCTTTGCCTGCGGCCAAAAGGATCAGTGCAACTTCCATGTATAATCTCTTTAATCAATTTAATGTCTGCTCTCTTTACCTTGTTGGCGATTTTGCGCAAGGCTAGGGGTCATCAAAGAAGATTTCCGCCTGCAACACATTCAGCAAAGGAATGCCGATGAAAACAGTCGTATTCGACCTCGACGGGACGCTCGCGGACACCAGCGGAGACTTGATCGCCGCGGCCAATGCCTGTTTCCGCGACATGGGCGAGGGCGATGTGCTGGATGCCAAGACCGATGCAGGCACGGCGCTGAAAGGCGGCCGCGCGATGCTGCGGTTGGGCATGGAACGTTTGGGGCGCGCCGACGACGCCGAGACGATCGACCGCTACTATCCCATGCTGCTCGAAGCCTATGGCCGCGAGATCGATACCCATACCGTGCTTTACCCCGGCGCGATGGAGGCGGTGGAGGCGTTGAAAGCCGCGGGCTATCGCGTGGCGATCTGCACCAACAAGCCCGAAGGGCTGGCCCATACGCTGCTGACCAAGCTTGGCGTGCGCGATGCCTTTGGCGCGATGGTGGGGGCCGATACGCTGGCGATCCGCAAGCCCGATCCGGAGCATCTGTTCGAAACCGCGCGCCGAGCCGGGGGCGACCCCGCGTTGTGCTTGCTTGTGGGCGATACCAATACCGACCGCGAGACGGCGCGCGCGGCGGGGGTGCCTTGCGTGTTGGTCTCCTTCGGTCCCTCGGGCGATGATATGGCAGCACTTGGCCCCGAAGCCCTGCTGGACCACTATGACGATCTGCCCGACATCGTGACCCGTCTGATCGGTGCTGTCTGACATGGCATCTGACACGGCAGAGGTGTTCGCCGGCAGCTTCACCCAGCAAGAACCGATCCCCGAGGACGCCATCGACGCCGCCGTCGCCGTGATGCGCCACGGGCGGCTGCACCGCTATAACACCGCGCCCGGCGAAACCGCCGAGGCCGCGCTGCTAGAGCAGGAGTTCGCCGCGATGGTGGGCGCGCAATACTGCCTTGCCGTGGCCTCGGGCGGCTATGCCATCGCGACCGCCTTGCGGGCCGTTGGCGTCAAGCCGGGGGATCGGGTGCTGTCCAACGCTTTCACGCTGGCCCCCGTGCCCGGCGCGATTGCCGCGGTCGGGGCCACGCCGGTCTTTGTCGATGTCACCCAAGGGCTGGTGATCGATCTGGACGATTTGGCCGCCAAGCTGGATCAGGCGCGGGTGCTGCTGCTAAGCCATATGCGCGGGCATATCTGCGATATGGACCGGTTGATGGCGCTTTGTGATGCCGCCGGTGTCACCGTGGTAGAGGATTGCGCTCATACCATGGGGGCAAGCTGGAACGGTGTGCCATCGGGGCGGCATGGGGCGGTGGGGTGCTATTCCTGCCAGACCTACAAACACGTCAACGCGGGCGAGGGCGGGTTGCTGGTCACCGATGATGCAGCACTTGCGGCGCGGGCGATCATGCTCTCAGGGTCCTATATGCTTTATGACCGGCATCTGGCGGGGCCGCCGCCCGAAGCCTTCGAGACGGTGAAATACGACACGCCGAATATCTCTGGCCGGATGGATAACCTGCGCGCGGCGATCCTGCGCCCGCAGCTCAAGCGGCTTGAGGCACAGATCGACGGGTGGAATGCCCGGTATCACGTGGTTCAGGACGGCTTGCGCGACACGCCCGGCCTGACCCTCATCGACCGCCCCGCGGTGGAACGCTTTGTCGGATCGTCGTTCCAGTTCCTGCTGTCTGGCTGGGCCCCCGAGGCCATCACAACAGTGCTGACCCGCTGCGCCGCCCGCGGGGTAGAGCTTAAGTGGTTCGGCGGGGCGGAGCCTGTGGGCTTTACCAGCCGCTACGATTCATGGCGCTATGCCGAACCCTCTGCGCTGCCCGCCAGCGATGCGGTGCTCGCCAGTATCATGGACATGCGCGTCCCGCTGACGTTCTCGTTGGACGACTGCGCGCTGATCGCACGGATCATTCGCGCGGAAGTCTCGGCGGTGTTCCAGCAGGGCTAGGCCGCGCCGGGGGTCGCCATCTGGATCAACTGGATGAGGTTCCCGCAGGTGTCATCCAGCACCGCCATGCGGACGGGGCCGGCATCAATAGGGTCTTGGGTGAAGGCGACACCGCTGTCGGTCAGCCGTTTGACTTCGGCATCCAGATCCTCAACCTGAAAGGAATGGGCCGCGATCCCGTCCTCCACCAGCGCCTGTTTGTAGGGGCCAACGGCGCGGTGATCGCTGGGCTCTAGCAAAAGCTCTGTCCCGTCGGGCTGGTCGGGCGATACCACGGTGAGCCAGCGGTGCGTCCCGAGGGGGATATCGTTCTTTACCTCAAATCCCAGCTTGTCGCAGTAGAACTTCTGGGCCTTGTCTTGGTCGTCAACGAAGATGCTGGTCACATAGATTTTCATATCAATTCATCCGTTCATGGCTGTATCGGGCCGGGTCTGATGCAAAGCCCGCGGGTGTTCGGCAGCACCCTAGCATGGCATCGCGAAAAGGGCAGACACAACGGCCCGCCCTTGCTGCGATTGATGGCGAGTCCGCCGTTCAGAAGCGAATGGTCCCATGTTCGCCCGCATCCGGAACCTGTTTGGTCACATTGGCTTTGGCGATCTCGTACAGGAAGGACAGGCTGCCGCCGGTCAGCCAGACCTCCGCCTGTTTGAGGTCCATACGGACAAGTTGCACGTCGTCATCCTTGCGTCCGTCCTTGAACCACGCGGCGGCAAAGGCGTTCCACAACTCGTCCAGTTTGGCAGGGTCGGTCACAGCCTGAACGGTACCGTCGATCCGGGCGTATAGGTGTTCATCCTTGCTGGTCACCAGATATTCGGCCGCAGCACCGGTCTGGGCGGATTTCGCCAGATCGGTGTCCCGTGCGGTGATGAACCAAAGGCAGTTGGCGTCGTGGTCGGCATAGTGGCTCATGGGGATGGCGCGGGCGGTATCGGTGGCCAGCATCCCGATGCGGGTGTCGTCTACGCGGTCCCAGAATTCTTTCTTCAATGACGTGCTCATATCGGGGCGTCCTTTCTATCCTGTGTCACGGGGGTAACATCGGCGGCGCGGGTGCAGTTCCGCGCAGCCTGCGACATTTGCTTGACCGAATCCGCGAGAAGTGTAGTGTAATGAACAACTGTTCAATAAACTCGGGGGAGGGGTCTATGTTCAACACCACCATGAAATTCGATCTGGGCGACGACGTGAACGAGATGCGCGATATGGTGCACCGTTGGGCGCAGGAACGGGTCAAACCGATGGCCGCCGAGATCGACACCAAGAACGAATTCCCGCCCGCGCTCTGGGAAGAAATGGGCAGCCTTGGTCTGCTGGGCATGACGGTCGAGGAAGAATTCGGCGGCTCGGGCATGGGCTATGTCGCACACACGGTCGCGGTTGAAGAAATCGCGCGCGCTTCCGCCTCGGTCTCGCTGTCCTACGGGGCGCATTCGAACCTCTGCGTCAACCAGATCCGTCTTAACGGCAGCCCCGAGCAGAAGGCGAAATTCCTGCCGGGCCTGTGCTCGGGTCAACATGTAGGCGCGCTGGCGATGTCCGAACCCTCTGCGGGCAGCGACGTGGTGTCGATGAAACTGCGCGCCGAAAAGCGCAACGATCACTACCGCCTGTCGGGAAATAAATACTGGATCACCAACGGCCCCGACGCCGACACGCTGGTGGTCTATGCCAAGACCGACCCCGATGCCGGATCGAAAGGCATCACCGCCTTCCTGATCGAGAAATCCATGAAAGGCTTCACCACCAGCCCGCATTTCGACAAGCTTGGCATGCGCGGGTCCAACACGGCAGAGCTGATCTTTGACGATGTCGAAGTCCCGTTTGAAAACGTTCTGGGGGAAGAGGGGCGCGGCGTGGCGGTGCTGATGTCGGGGCTTGATTACGAACGCGTGGTGCTGGCGGGGATCGGTCTGGGAATCATGGCCGCCTGTCTGGACGAGATCATGCCCTATATGGTCGAGCGTAAACAATTCGGGCAGCCCATCGGGAACTTCCAGCTGATGCAGGGCAAGATGGCGGATATGTACACCGCGATGAATTCGGCCCGCGCCTATGTTTACGAGGTCGCCAAGGCCTGTGATCGCGGTGATGTCACCCGTGCGGATGCCGCCGCCTGCTGCCTTTATGCCAGCGAAGAGGCGATGAAACAGGCGCATCAGGCGGTGCAGGCCATGGGCGGGGCGGGCTACCTGTCGGACAACCCCGTGGGGCGCATCTTCCGCGATGCCAAGCTGATGGAGATCGGGGCAGGCACCTCTGAAATCCGCCGGATGCTGGTGGGCCGCGAGATGATGGGAGCGATGGCGTGAAACCTCTCGGCATCGCCCTGATGCTTTGCGCCTCACCGCTTGCCGCGCAAGATCTGCAATATACTGATCGCGGCACAGAGATTTGCCTCGCCGACGCCGATGGTTTTGCCGCCGAGATGGTCTGCGTCGGTGTCTCTGCGAACCAGTGCATGGAGGATTCTCCGGGCGGGAGCAGCACCTATGGTATGGGCGGGTGTCTGGACCGTGAGCTGCAATTCTGGGACCAGCGGTTGAACGATAATTACGCCGCGGTGATGGTGCAGGCCAAACGGATGGATGCCGATGCGATCCCGGGGCCCGAGGGAAGCCCCGGCGTGGCGGATGCCCTGCGCGAGATGCAGCGGGCGTGGATCGTGTTCCGCGACAAGGCGTGCACCTATGAAGCCTCGCTTTGGCAGGGGGGCACGGGGCGCGGACCTGCGGCGATTAACTGTCTGATGCATCAGACCGCGCGTCAGGCTTTGTCGCTGGACGTGTGGGAAGGCTGATGGCTGACGTCCTGCCAGGTCTGGACGCAACGGGCGCGTGGGAGATTCCGGCGCGGCTGAACATGGCGGCGCAATGTCTGTCCCATGACCCCGCGCGGCTTGCGATCATTGATCTGACGGGCGATGCACGACGCGATGTCAGCTTTGGCACCCTGTCCGATATGGTCGACGGGCTGGCCCGCGCCTTGGCGCAGCGGGTGCAGGCAGGCGACCGTGTGGGCGTGCTGCTGGGGCAAAGCCCGTGGTGTGCTGCGGCCCATCTGGCGATCTGGAAAATCGGCGCGATTTCAGTGCCTTTGTTCAAACTCTTCAAGTATGATGCCCTCGCATCGCGGGTGCGTGATGCGGGCGTGACGCTGGTGCTGACCGATCCCGAAGGGCGCGATCTGCTGGGGGGGCTGGCGACGCCCTTGATGGCAGATAGCGTCGGCGTGGCGGGCGATCCTGTTGCCTTTGCCGACACCGGCCCTGACGATCCGGCGGTGCTGATCTATACCTCGGGCACGACGGGGTCGCCCAAGGGGGCGCTGCATGGCCATCGGGTGCTGACGGGCCATCTGCCCGGCGTCTCGCTCAGCCATGATGTGCTGGGGCAGGACGGCGATTGCCTCTGGACGCCTGCGGATTGGGCGTGGATCGGCGGGCTGTTCGATGTGGCAATGCCCGCGCTGGCGCTTGGCGTGCCTGTTGTCGCGGCGCGCTTAGCGAAATTCTCTCCAGACGCCTGTGCGCGCATCATCCGCGAGGGCGATGTGCGCAACGTGTTCTTCCCCCCGACCGCGCTGCGGATGCTCAAGGCCGAGGGAGCTACGATCGCGGGGCTACGCTCTGTCGCATCTGGGGGGGAGCCTTTGGGGGCCGAGATGCTTGCATGGGGACAACAAGCCTTTGGCCTGGGTATCAACGAATTTTACGGGCAGACCGAATGTAATATGGTCGCCACCAGCGCGGGCAGCCAGTTCCCGCCGCGCCCCGGTTGCATCGGTAAACCTGTGCCGGGCCATGACGTCGAAGTGCTGGATGATGCCGGTAAGCCGACGGCAGACGAAGGCGATGTCGCCATCCGCAAGGGATCAGCCGCGATGATGCTGGGCTATTGGCAGCGCCCCGACGAGACAGCGCAGAAATTCCGGGGTGACTGGATGCTGACCGGTGATCGAGGCGTGTTCGACGGTGAATACCTGCGCTTTATCGGGCGCGAGGATGATGTGATCACCTCAAGCGGCTATCGCATCGGTCCGGCAGAGATCGAGGATTGCCTGCTGACCCATCCAGAAGTCGCAACCTGCGGTGTGGTGGGCAAGCCCGACCCGCTGCGGACAGAGATCGTCAAAGCCTATGTCGTGCGCAAATCCGGTGCGACTGTCGATGAGCAGACCCTGCAAGACTGGGTGAAAACCCGCCTTGCCAGCTATTCCTACCCGCGCGAGGTGGCCTTTCTGGATGCCTTGCCGATGACCGTCACAGGCAAGGTGATCCGCCGCGCGCTGAAAGCCCGCGCGGCTGCCGAAGGGGCTGCGTGATGCAATACCCCCCTGTGACGTCCCCCCATTCCATCCGATCAAGGAGACCGACATGAAGCTGATTTCGCAAGCCTTGCCCTCGTCCGAAAGCTTCAAGGCGAACGAGGCCGCACATCTGGCCGCCCTGCAAACCATCCGCGAGGCTGCGGATGCGGCGGAACTGGGCGGCGGCGAGAAATCTCGCGCCCGCCACGTGAGCCGCGGCAAGATGCTGCCCCGCGAACGGGTGGCCAATCTGCTCGACCCCGGTTCGCCCTTCCTTGAGGTCGGTGCGCTGGCGGCGCATGGGCTTTATGGCGGGGCGGCCCCCGCGGCGGGTGTGATCGCGGGTGTCGGCAAGGTGCAGGGCATCGACTGCATGATCGTGTGCAACGACGCCACGGTGAAGGGCGGCACCTATTTCCCGATGAGCGTCAAGAAACACCTGCGGGCCCAGGAAATCGCCGAGGAAAACCATCTGCCCTGCATCTATCTGGTCGATAGCGGCGGCGCGAACCTGCCCAATCAGGACGAGGTCTTTCCCGACCGTGATCACTTTGGCCGGATTTTCTATAATCAGGCGCGGATGAGCGGCAAGGGCATCCCCCAGATCGCGGTGGTCATGGGATCGTGCACCGCGGGCGGGGCCTATGTGCCCGCAATGTCGGATGTGTCGATCATCGTGAAAGAGCA
This sequence comes from Sulfitobacter sp. G5_S2_6_S6, assembly GCF_054968505.1. Classification (NCBI taxonomy): domain Bacteria; kingdom Pseudomonadati; phylum Pseudomonadota; class Alphaproteobacteria; order Rhodobacterales; family Roseobacteraceae; genus Sulfitobacter; species Sulfitobacter sp. G5_S2_6_S6. Next base: position 125,134 of record NZ_JBQKUI010000001.1, on the reverse strand, counting down.
AGGCACAATCTTTTTGGCAGGTCCGCCGCTGGTCAAGGCCGCCACGGGCGAGGTGGTCAGCGCCGAGGATCTGGGCGGTGGCGATGTGCATACCCGTCTGTCAGGTGTGGCAGACTATCTGGCCGAGGATGACGCCCATGCGCTGGTCTTGGCACGACGCGCTGTGGCGGGATTGAACCGCGCGGCCCCGATGAATGTGCAGTGGCAACCCGCCGAAGACCCTGCCTATGATCCGGCCGAGATGCTGGGCGTTGTCCCCGCCGATCTGCGTACACCCTATGACATCCGCGAAGTCATCATGCGGCTGGTCGATGGCAGCCGCTTCGACGAATTCAAGGCGCGCTTCGGCGAGACGCTGGTCTGCGGTTTCGCCCATGTCAAAGGCTGCCCCGTCGGTATCATCGCCAACAATGGCGTCTTGTTCTCGGAATCCGCCCAGAAAGGCGCGCATTTCGTAGAACTCTGCTCGCAGCGCAAGATCCCGCTGGTGTTCTTGCAAAACATCACCGGCTTCATGGTCGGCCGCAAATACGAGAACGAAGGCATCGCACGGCACGGAGCCAAGATGGTGACGGCTGTCGCCTCGACCAATGTGCCCAAGATCACCATGCTGGTGGGCGGGTCGTTCGGGGCCGGTAACTATGGTATGGCGGGACGCGCCTATTCCCCGCGCTTCATGTGGACATGGCCGAACTCGCGCATTTCGGTCATGGGCGGCGCACAGGCGGCGGGCGTTCTGGCGACCGTCAAACGGGATGCAATTGAACGCGCGGGCGACAGCTGGACCGAGGAAGAAGAGACTGCCTTCAAGCAGCCCACGATTGATATGTTCGAGGAACAGTCGCACCCGCTTTATGCGACCGCACGGCTTTGGGATGACGGCGTGATCGACCCGCGCCACAGCCGCGAGGTGCTGTCGCTGTCGCTGCGGGCAAGCTTGAATGCGCCGATCGAGGATACGACGTTTGGTGTGTTCCGGATGTAGGCTGCGGTGGGCCTTTATGCGGCCGGGGGCCAGCCCAAGACTTTTATAAGGCCGGGGGCCAGCCCCCGGGGACCCCCGGAGTTTAAGGGGCAAAATGAAGATAAGATGGATGTGAGGGAACTGCGTGATGTTTGATACGATCCTGATTGCGAACCGGGGCGAGATTGCTTGCCGCGTGATGGAGACAGCGCAGGCCATGGGGGTGCGCTGCGTGGCGGTCTATTCCGACGCGGACCGCGCGGCGAAACATGTGGCGATGGCGGATACGGCGGTGCATATCGGCGGCTCGGCCCCTGCGGATAGCTATCTGCGCGGCGAGGTGATCATTCAGGCGGCACTGGATACGGGCGCGCAAGCGATCCATCCGGGCTATGGCTTTTTGTCCGAGAACCCCGATTTCGTGGATGCGGTAGAGGCGGCGGGGCTGGTCTTTATCGGCCCGTCGGCCAAGGCCATCCGCGCGATGGGGCTTAAAGATGCCGCCAAGGCCTTGATGGTCGAGGCGGGCGTGCCGGTTGTGCCGGGGTATCACGGGGCCGATCAGGATGACGCGCTGCTGGCGGCAGAGGCGGATAAGATCGGCTATCCGGTGTTGATCAAGGCCGTCGCCGGTGGGGGTGGCAAGGGCATGCGGCTGGTGGAGGCGGCGGACGGTTTTCAGGCCGCGCTGGAGAGTGCGCGCTCAGAGGCCAAGACAGCCTTTGGCAACGCCGATGTGCTGGTCGAGAAATTCGTCACCAAACCGCGCCATATCGAGGTGCAGGTCTTTGGCGACGGCAAAAAGGCCGTGCATCTGTTTGAACGCGATTGCTCGCTTCAGCGGCGTCACCAGAAGGTGATCGAGGAGGCTCCGGCCCCCGGCATGACGCCCGAAATGCGCGAAGCGATGGGGCAGGCGGCCGTCACAGCAGCCGAGGCGATCGGCTATGCCGGGGCGGGCACGATTGAATTCATCGTCGACGGCTCTGGCGGGTTGCAGACGGACGGCTTCTTTTTCATGGAGATGAACACCCGTCTGCAGGTGGAACATCCCGTGACCGAGGCGATTACCGGCGTTGATCTGGTAGCCTGGCAGTTGCGCGTGGCGGCGGGCGAGGGGCTGCCCCTGCGTCAGGACGAATTGTCGATCCACGGACATGCGTTTGAGGCGCGGCTTTATGCGGAGGATGTGCCCAAGGGCTTCCTGCCCGCCACGGGCACCTTGACACATTTGCAGTTCACGCCCGCCTGCCGTGCCGACAGCGGTGTGCGCGCCGGCGATACGATCAGCCCTTTCTATGATCCGATGATTGCCAAGGTGATCGTGCATGGCGACACGCGCGAGATCGCCCTGTCGCGCCTGCGCGCCGCGCTGACCGGCTGTGAGGTGGCGGGGACGGTGACAAACCTTGCGTTTCTGGGCGCTTTGGCGGCGCATGAAGGGTTTGCGGCGGGGGATGTGGATACCGGGCTGATCGCCCGTGACATTGATGCTTTGACACAAGCGCCCGAGGTGGAGCCGCGCCATGCAGCGCTTGCCGGGATGGCGGCACTGTCGTTGCTGGATCCGGCCGCGGGTGCGGGATTTACGCTGTGGCAGCCGCTGCGCCGCGCGGTTGGATTGACCTGGGGCGGAGAGGATCATCTGCTGCAGGTGCAGGTCGTCTCGGCGGATCACCAGATCTGGACCGTGGACGGGACAGAGGTCGTGGCACAGCGCATCGGCGGGCGCTGGTCCTTGGGCGGGCAACAGGCGGCGGCTGTATCCGTCGCCGAGGGGCGCGTAACGGTATTTGACGGCTATGGGCTGGTGTTTGACGTTATCGACCCGCTGGCCCGTGCCGCGGGTGGTCACGGCGACGGCAACCTGATCGAGGCGCCGATGCCCGGATTGGTGCGTGTCGTGGATGCCAAGGTCGGCCAGACGGTAACCAAGGGCGACCGCCTTGCGGTGCTGGAAGCCATGAAGATGGAGCACAGCCTGCTTGCCGCGCGCGATGGCGTTGTCGCCGAGGTTCTGGCGCAGGCTGGTGATCAGGTCGAGGCGGGTGTAGCACTGGTGCGGCTAGAGCCCGAGGCATAGGAGACCGCACCATGATTACCCTGCACCACGTCGAACAGACCCGTTCCATGCGCACCCTTTGGTTGCTGCACGAGCTGGAGGTGCCCTTTGAGGTGTCGATCCACGCCTTCGATAAATCCTTGCGTGATCCGGGCTATCTGGCGATTTCCCCGGCGGGGCGTGTGCCCTCGCTCGAGATCGACGGGGAGCGTATGTTCGAGACCGGTGCCATCGCGGAATACCTTTGCGAAAGGTTCAGCCCAGACCGTTTGGGGCGGATGCCGGGGGCGCCGGATCGCATGGCGTGGTTGGTGTGGATCCATTTTGCCGAGACGGTATCGCAGCATTGTGCCGCGCTGACCCAGCAGCATGTGGCGCTGCGCGATGATTCCATGCGCAGCCCCATCGTGATGAAGCTGGAAGCCGCGCGTTTGATGAAGTGTTACGACGCGATCGAGGCGCGATTGGGCGGCGGGATACTGTCGCAGGATTATCTGTTGATGAGCGGTTTCACCGCGGCGGATGTGAACGTGGGGCAGGCGGTCTATATGGCGCAGCATTTCGCCAAGCTCGACAATCACCCCAATGTGGCGGCCTGGTATGCGCGCATCACCGACCGCGAGGCGTTCCAGCTGTCGCTGCCCAAAGACGTGCCGTTGTTTGACCGGACGTTTTATGACCCGTGGCCGGTCGAGTGATGCTACCGTCACGTAGGTGAGTTTATTTGGCAAAATGAAGGGGAGGGGGCGTTATGGATAAAGGGGTCTGCGAGATATTCGAGGTCGGTCCACGGGACGGGCTGCAAAACGAGGCGCGCGAAATTCCGGTGTCGGAGAAGATCGCGCTGGTCGACCTGCTGAGCCGTGCGGGGTTTTCCCGGATCGAGGTGGCGAGCTTTGTCAGCCCCAAATGGGTGCCGCAAATGGCCGGATCGGGTGAGGTTCTGGGCGGGATTGCTCGGGTCGAGGGGGTGCGTTATGCCGCGCTGACGCCGAATATGCGGGGCTACGAGGATGCGGTCGCGGCCAAAGCGGGAGAGATCGCGGTGTTCGCCTCGGCCAGCGAGGGGTTCAGCCAGAAGAATATCAACGCCAGCATCGAGGAGGCGTTCGAGCGTTTCGCGCCGATCCTGGAGCAGGCACGCCATGTGGATATGCCGGTGCGGGGCTATGTCTCGTGTGTGGTGGAATGCCCCTATGACGGGGCGGTCGCGCCATCCAAGGTGGCGGAAGTGGCGGATCGTCTTTTCTCTATGGGCTGCTATGAGGTCTCGCTTGGTGACACCATCGGGGCGGGCACGCCGGATACGATTGCGCGCATGTTGCTGGCGGTGCGCGATGTGGTGCCTGTGGGGCGTTTGGCCGGGCATTACCATGACACCAACGGGCGGGCGATGGACAATATCGATGCATCCCTGTCCATGGGCGTGCGGGTGTTCGATGCCGCCGTCGGCGGTTTGGGGGGGTGCCCCTATGCGCCGGGGGCTGCGGGCAATGTTGCTACGGAAAAGGTCAACGCGCATCTGATGGCGCTTGGCTATGACACCGGGTTGGATCAGGCGGTGATCGAGGAAGCCGCCGAGATGGCGCGGCGGATGAGGGCAGGATGATGTACGAGACACTGAAGCTGGAGACCGACGCGCGCGGGGTCGCGACGTTGACGTTGGCGCGCGAGGAAAAGCACAACGCCATGTCCGCGCAGATGATCGCGGAGCTGACCGGGGCCGCCGCCGCCTTGGCCGCTGATGATGCTGTGCGGGTCGTGGTGCTGACCGGCGCGGGCAAAAGCTTTTGCGCGGGCGGTGATCTGGGCTGGATGCAGGCGCAGCGCGATATGGATGGGCCGACACGATCGGCCGAGGCAGGCAAGCTGGCCACGATGCTGGGCGCGCTGAACACGCTGCCCAAGCCCTTGATCGGTCGGGTGCAGGGGAATGCCTTTGGTGGCGGTGTCGGCATGGCCTCGGTCTGTGATGTGGCGATCGGGGTCGATACGTTGAAGATGGGGTTCACCGAGACGCGGCTGGGGATCATTCCGGCCACCATCGGCCCCTATGTGCTGGCCCGTATGGGCGAGGGGCGCGCGCGGCGTGTGTTCATGTCGGCCCGTCTGTTTGACGCGGCAGAGGCGGTCGATCTGGGATTGCTGGCCCGTGCCGTGCCGGCGGATGCGCTGGACGCTGCGATCGAGGCCGAGGTCGTGCCCTATCTGTCCTGTGCGCCGGGGGCCGTGGCTGCGGCGAAACAGCTCGCGCGGGATCTGGGGCCGCGGATCGACGCGCAGGTCGTGGACCATACCATCGCCGCATTGGCCGACCGCTGGGAAACCGAAGAGGCGGCCGAGGGAATCGGTGCCTTCTTCGACAAGCGCAAGGCGGCCTGGGTTACGGGTTGAAGCGGGGCGGCAAGGCTCTAGGCTTTGCCACGACATCAACGGCAAAAGGGGGCCCCATGCGTATTCTATTCACCGGCGGCAGCGGCAAGGCGGGGCGGCATGTGATCCCCTATCTGCTGGATCAGGGGCATCAGGTGTTGAACGTGGACCAGCAGCCGCTGGATCACCCCGGCGTTGACAACCGCATTGCCGATATCACCGATGCGGGCCAGATGCATGATGTGATGCATAGTCTGATGAATCTGGGCGAACTGGATGAGGGCACCGGCGTGCAGGGGTTTGACGCCGTTGTGCATTTCGCCGCCGTGCCGCGCATCCTGATCACGTCGGATACAGAGGTGTTTCGGGTCAATACGCTTGGCACCTATCATGTCATTGATGCTGCCGTGAAGGCGGGTGTGCCCAAGATCATCTTTGCCTCATCCGAGACGACCTATGGCATCTGCTTTGCCCAGGGGGAGCGGAAGCCCGACTATATCCCCGTCGATGAAGATCACCCGACAGTGCCCGAAGACAGCTATGCCATGTCCAAGGTCTGTAACGAGGCGACGGCGCGCAGCTTTCAGACGCGCACGGGGGCGGATATCTACGGGTTGAGAATCAACAACGTGATCGAACCGCATGAATACGCCAGCCTTTTCCCCGGCTTCATTCACGACCCCGATCAACGTCGGCGCAATATCTTCGCCTATATCGATGCCCGCGATCTGGGGCAGATGGTGCAGCGCTGTCTTGATGTGGACGGCTTAGGCTACGAGGTGTTCAATGTGGCCAACGCCGACACCTCTGTCGCCGCACAAACCTCTGACTTGATTGATCGCTACTATAAAGACGTGCGCCAGACCCGCGATATGGGCCAGTTCGAGACATTCTACAGCATCGAAAAGGCGCGTGACCTGCTGGGGTTCGCGCCGCAGCACAGCTGGCGCGAGAGCCGCGATCTGCTGGAAAAATAGCGCCAATCACGCGGGCGCGGGCAGGGCGCGCCGCGCCCCACGACAGGATGACGCAAATATGGCGGGCTCGGTTGACCCTGACCGGACAGCGGAGTAAACCGACCAAAGCCAATAGTGCCGTTTGGCTGACAGGGCGCGTGGCGCGTCGCATACGCAAAAGGAGCTTCCCCTTGGACGACATGATGCGGGAATACCTGCCGATCCTACTTTTTCTAGCCGTGGCGATTGTCCTTGGCATTGTTTTGATCCTGGCTGCCGTCGTGCTGGCCGTGCGCAACCCGGACCCTGAAAAAGTGTCGGCCTATGAATGCGGGTTCAACGCCTTTGACGACGCCCGGATGAAATTTGACGTGCGGTTCTACCTCGTGTCGATCCTGTTCATCATCTTTGACCTCGAAATCGCTTTTCTCTTCCCCTGGGCCGTGGCCTTTCAGGATGTGAGCATGGCCGGTTTCTGGTCGATGATGGTCTTTCTTGCCGTGCTGACCGCCGGCTTTGCATATGAGTGGAAAAAGGGAGCACTGGAATGGCAGTAGCAGCCGCCGGGGCCAATGTGGCCGGGATGGACCGCGATGTGGCCACCCAGAACCTGAACAAGGAACTGCAGGACAAAGGCTTCCTGCTGACCTCGACCGAAGACATCATCAACTGGGCCCGTACCGGCTCGCTTCACTGGATGACTTTTGGTCTGGCCTGCTGCGCCGTCGAGATGATGCACACCTCGATGCCGCGTTACGATCTGGAACGGTTTGGCACCGCGCCACGCGCGTCTCCACGTCAGTCGGACCTGATGATTGTTGCGGGCACGCTGACCAACAAGATGGCGCCGGCCCTGCGCAAGGTCTATGACCAGATGCCGGAACCGCGCTATGTGATCTCTATGGGGTCTTGCGCCAATGGCGGCGGCTATTACCACTACAGCTATTCCGTGGTGCGCGGCTGTGACCGTGTCGTGCCTGTCGATGTCTATGTGCCTGGCTGCCCGCCCACGGCAGAGGCGTTGCTTTATGGTATCATGCAGTTGCAGCGCAAAATCCGCCGCACCGGCACAATTGTTCGCTAAGGGGCTGATATGTCAGAACAACTGAACGAACTTGGCGCGTATATCGAAGCGAAACGCCCTGACTGTATCCTCGGGTGGGACATCGCCTTTGACGAGCTGAACATGGATGTCACCCAGGCCAATCTGCCCGGTCTAGTAGAATTTATCAAAAGCGACGCGACCTGCCGTTTCTCCTCGCTGGTGGATATCACCGCGGTGGATTACCCGGGCCGCGCCAAACGCTTTGATGTCGTCTATCATTTTCTGTCGATGTACCAGAACCAGCGGATCCGCTTGCGCGTCGCCGCGCGCGAAGAGGATATGGTCCCCTCGATCGTCGATATCCACCCGTCGGCCAACTGGTTCGAACGCGAGGTCTTTGACATGTTCGGCATCATCTTTGCCGGCCACCCCGACCTGCGCCGCCTGCTGACCGACTACGGGTTCCGCGGTTACCCGCTGCGCAAGGATTTCCCGACCACCGGCTATACCGAAGTCCGCTATGATGAGACGGAAAAGCGCGTGGTCTATGAACCCGTGAGCCTCGTTCAGGAATATCGCCAGTTCGACTTTATGTCGCCTTGGGAAGGGGCTGAATATATTCTGCCGGGCGATGAAAAGCCGGAGGCAAAATAATGGGGGGCATGTGGTGGTTCATACTGTCTGCCCTCACAATCATCCCGATGGTCAAGCTGTTGCCGTTTTTCGGGATCAATAAATACTGGTCTGTTGCCTGTTTCGTGCCTTTGGGCACCGTCGCCCTTCTGTGGTGGATGGGCGTCAAACTGACCGAGCTGGAGCGTAAATGATGGACGGCACCAAAGGTTTCGAAGACGCCCTGACCGGCGAGCAGAAGATCCGCAACTTCAACATCAACTTCGGCCCGCAACACCCTGCGGCGCACGGGGTTCTGCGTCTGGTTCTTGAACTCGACGGCGAGATCGTCGAACGCTGCGATCCGCATATCGGCCTGCTGCACCGTGGCACCGAAAAGCTGATGGAAAGCCGCACCTACCTGCAGAACCTGCCGTATTTCGACCGGCTGGATTACGTGGCCCCGATGAACCAGGAACACGCCTGGTGTCTGGCCATCGAAAAGCTGACCGGTGTCGAAGTGCCCCGTCGCGCCTCGCTGATCCGCGTGCTCTATTCCGAAATTGGCCGCATCCTGTCACACCTGCTGAACGTCACCACACAGGCGATGGACGTGGGTGCGCTGACACCGCCGCTCTGGGGCTTTGAAGAACGCGAAGATCTGATGATCTTCTACGAACGCGCCTGCGGTGCCCGTCTGCACGCGGCCTATTTCCGCCCCGGCGGGGTCCACCAGGATCTGCCGCCCGCGCTGCTTGATGATATCGAGGCGTGGACCCACAAGTTCCTGTCGGGCTTCATGGTCGACGTGGATCAGCTGCTAACAGAAAACCGGATCTTCAAACAGCGTAACGCTGACATCGGCATCGTGTCTGAACAGGACATCCAGGATTGGGGCTTCTCGGGCGTGATGGTCCGCGGCTCTGGTCTGGCATGGGATTTGCGCCGTGCGCAGCCCTATGAATGCTACGATGAATTCGACTTCCAGATTCCGACCGGTGTGAACGGCGATTGCTATGACCGCTACCTCGTCCGGATGGAAGAAATGCGCCAGTCCACCTACATCATCCAGCAAGCCATCGAAAAGCTGCGCGCGCCCGAAGGGCAGGGTGATGTATTGGCGCGGGGCAAGATCACGCCCCCCAGCCGGACCGCGATGAAAACCGACATGGAAAGCCTGATCCACCACTTCAAGCTCTACACCGAAGGGTTCCACGTCCCCGCCGGCGAAGTCTATTGCGCGGTCGAGGCCCCAAAGGGCGAATTCGGCGTCTACCTTGTGGCGGATGGATCGAACAAACCCTACCGTGCCAAACTGCGCGCGCCGGGCTACCTGCACCTGCAAGCGATGGACTATGTCGCCAAGGGGCACCAGCTGGCGGATGTCGCGGCGATCATCGGCACCATGGACATCGTTTTCGGAGAGGTCGACCGTTGAGCCGGGTCCTCTTCATTTTGCCAAATAAACTCCCGCCGGAGGCGCCCGCCGTTTCCGCAAGAACGAAAGCCTGATCTGATGCTGCGCCGTTTGCACCCTGACCAACCGACAAGCTTTGCCTTCACCCCTGCCAACCAGGCCTGGGCCGAAGCGCAGATCACGAAATACCCCGAAGGCCGTCAGGCCAGCGCGATCATCCCTTTGCTGTGGCGTGCGCAGGAACAGGAAGGCTGGCTAAGCCGCCCTGCGATCGAACATGTCTCTGAAATGCTGGGCATGGCCTATATCCGCGGGCTCGAGGTCGCGACATTCTACTTTATGTTCCAGCTTCAGCCTGTGGGCGAGGTCGCGCATTTCCAGATTTGCGGCACGACATCCTGCATGATCTGCGGTGCTGAAGACCTGATCGAGGTCTGCAAGGAACGCATCGCGCCCAAGGCACATCAAATCAGTGAAGACGGCAAATTCTCGTGGGAAGAAGTCGAATGTCTGGGCGCCTGTTCGAACGCGCCGATGGCGCAGATCGGCAAGGACTATTACGAAGATCTGACCGTCGACGGCTTCCGCGCCATGATCGACGAGATGGCGGCGGGGCAGGTGCCCGTACCCGGCCCGCAGAACGGGCGCTATGCCTCTGAACCGCTGTCCGGGCTGACCAGCCTGACCGATCACGACAGCGGCAAGACACAATATAACGCCAGCGCGCAGCTGGCCGTGGACATCAGCGATACGCTCAAGCGCATCGATGGTACCGAAGTGCCGTTGACAGCGCCCTGGCAGGGTAAAGATGGTGTAGACAGCGCCGGTTCCGACAAGGAACAGCCTGTGGCGCGCGATGACAATATGCCACCCGAAGGCCCTGACGGTGCCCAAGGCGGTCGTACCGCCGCAGAGGAAGACGCACCACGTGATGTGGGCGATGCCTCGGATCAACGCTCCGAAGCACCGGGGGAGGCTGACGGCACCGAAGCGGTGGGCAAACCCGAAGCAGGCAGCGTCGCACCCGGCGATCCGGCCCCTGCGCCCAAAGCCTCGACCGCGGGCACCAAGAAAGCATCGGTTGCGAAGTCTGCCGAGGCCAATGCGGATGCGGCAGCCACCAAGCCCAAGACGCTGGATGCCCCCGAAGGCGGCGCGGCGGATGACCTCAAGATGATCAAGGGCATCGGTCCCAAGCTCGAAGCGCTGGTGAACAAGATGGGCTTTTACCACTTTAGCCAGATCGCTGACTGGGGCCCGAACGAGGTATCCTGGGTGGATCAGAACCTCGAAGGTTTCAAGGGCCGCGTGACCCGCGACAACTGGGTCGAACAGGCGAAAAAGCTTGCTGCTGGTGAAGAAACAGAATTCTCGTCGCGCGCCACAAAAGATGGTATCTATAACACATAATAGATCATCTTGAATGGCGAACGAAGGGACGGACATGACTGATTTGACGCAAAAAGAGCAATGCAAACGCGGTTGCATGCGGTGGGGGGCCGGGGTCGGCCTTGTCCTCGCGTTGCTATTTTGGCTGGTTTTCGGCTGGGGCTTTATCGCCTCCCTATTCCTTGGAATCATACTGGGGCTTGTGACCTTTGTGGTCCTGTCCAAATTCATGTGCGGGTCGCTTGGGGATGAGCCTATGCAGACGGCCAGCACTCCTGCGGCGGCGGCGGCCCCTGCAACGGCGGCCACAACCCAGGCGGCCAGCGCCGCACCAACCAGCGACGCCGAGGTAGAGCCTGAGCCGACGCTGGAGGCGGAACCCGCTGCCACCGAAACGGTAGAGACCCGCCCCGAAGACACGACCGGCGGTCAGGCCGAGGCCGATGTCGGCGGTGCCGCGTCAGAGGCGACAGCGGGCACCTCGCCCGCGGCCAAAGACGAACCCGCCGCTTTCTCGGGGATCAAGCCCACGGCCAAACTGAAGGGCCAAGAGGAACTCGCTGCGCGCAAGGGCAGCTACAAATACGAAGCCCCCGCAGCCGAGCCTGCACAGGCCAAGGCGGCTCCGGCTCCTGCGCCCGTGCCCGAAGCGGCGGCAGAACCTGTCGCCTCTATCCCGGAACCAACGCCGGCTGAAACACCGCAGGCACCGGCCACCGTCAAGGGGGCTACCTCGACCCGTTCGGGGATCGCGGATATTCCGGCGGGTACTGTGGAAAGCAGCCCCGAAACGCTGGAGAAACCGCGCGCTGGCGGTGCCGATAACCTCAAGCTTATCAGTGGGGTAGGGCCGAAACTTGAACAAACGCTGAATGAGCTGGGGATCTATCACTTTGATCAGATCGCCAAATGGACCGCGGCTGAAATCGCTTGGGTTGATGCCCGCGTGCGGTTCAAAGGCCGTATTCAACGTGATGACTGGATGGCGCAGGCCAAAACCCTCGCCTCCGGTGGAGAGACCGAATTCTCCACGCGTAGTAAAAAGACCTGAGCCTGACATGGATGCCGTGTAATGACAGATAAGGAAGAAATCGCCTTGGCCCGTAAGGGCCGGATGGTCGGCCTTGTCATTGCCGGCACAATGTTGCTTTGGATCGCGGCGCAATGGCTTGCGCCGCAGTTCGGCTTGCCCGGACGCTATGCGCTGCTGTTCGACTTTGCCGCGCTGGCAGCCCTGATCTGGGCGATGGTCAATATATATCAGATGAGGCGGGCCCGCGCGGCCAGCCGTGACACATAAAGGTTAGCTTCATGCTTCAGGATCAAGACCGCATCTTTACCAATATCTACGGTATGCACGACCGCACGCTGAAAGGCGCGCAGGCGCGTGGCCATTGGGATGGCACGGCGGGCATCCTCAAGAACGGGCGCGACTGGATCATCGACCAGATGAAAGCCTCGGGGCTGCGGGGCCGTGGCGGTGCGGGCTTCCCCACCGGTCTGAAGTGGTCCTTCATGCCCAAGGAAAGCGACGGTCGCCCCAGCTATCTGGTGGTGAACGCCGATGAATCCGAGCCCGGCACCTGCAAGGACCGCGAGATCATGCGCCACGATCCGCACACGCTGATCGAGGGCTGCCTGATCGCAAGCTTCGCGATGAACGCCAACGCTTGCTACATCTACATCCGCGGCGAATACATCCGCGAGCGCGAAGCGCTGCAAGCCGCGATCGACGAGGCCTATGACGCGGGTCTAGTGGGCAAGAATGCCTGCAAATCCGGCTATGATTTCGACATCTATCTGCACCACGGGGCAGGTGCCTATATCTGTGGCGAGGAAACCGCGTTGCTGGAAAGCCTTGAGGGCAAGAAAGGCATGCCGCGGATGAAGCCGCCGTTCCCTGCGGGGGCCGGTCTTTATGGTTGCCCGACCACGGTGAACAACGTGGAATCCATCGCGGTGGTCCCAACGATCCTGCGTCGCGGTCCGGAATGGTTTTCAAGCTTTGGCCGTCCGAACAACGCAGGCACCAAGCTGTTTGCGATCTCGGGCCATGTGAATAATCCTTGCGTCGTCGAAGAAGCGATGAGCATCACCTTTGAAGAGCTGATCGAAAAGCATTGCGGCGGTATCCGTGGCGGCTGGGACAACCTCAAGGCTGTGATCCCCGGCGGGTCGTCCGTGCCGATGATTCCCGGTGCACAGATGCGCGACGCGATCATGGATTTCGACTACCTGCGCGAACAACGCTCGGGCCTGGGGACGGCTGCGGTCATCGTGATGGATAACTCCACCGATGTGATCAAGGCGATCTGGCGTCTGGCGAAATTCTACAAGCACGAATCCTGTGGTCAGTGTACGCCATGCCGCGAAGGCACGGGCTGGATGATGCGCGTGATGGACCGTTTGGTGCGCGGCGATGCGGAGCCCGAAGAAATCGACATGCTGCTTGACGTGACCAAGCAGGTCGAAGGCCACACGATCTGCGCCCTTGGGGATGCGGCGGCTTGGCCCATTCAGGGTCTGATCCGTCACTTCCGCGACGAGATCGAGGATCGCATCAAGCACAAACGCACCGGCCGCGTCAGCGCCGTCGCGGCGGAGTAAGTTTTGATGGAAAGCTTTGCCGCCTATAGCCACGCGCTGACTGCTTTGGCTTTTTGGGCCATTCTGATCAGTGTCCTCGGCGCGCTCTCTACCATGGGGCGCACGCCAGAGGGGCGCTGCGATTGCGGCAAGCCTAAGCGGAACTACGACGATGTGGTCTATCGCCGCGAACGCGCGTTCATGAACGCGATAGAGGCGTCGGGCCCGTTTCTGGCCTCGACGCTTGCGGCGGTGCTGCTTGGCGCGCCTGTGTTCTGGGTGAACCTCTTTGCGGCGCTATTCGTGGTGGTGCGGGTCGCGATGGCCGTGGTGCATATCGGGACGACCAACCAGCCGATGCGGTCGCTGTTCTTTATGCTGGGGCTGGTGTGTATTCTGGCCTTGGCGGTCCTGGCGATTTTCGCAGCCTTCTGAGGCACGACTGAAGAACGATAGCTTTCACCCGTTGATCGGGCAGGGGGCTGCACAAAAAGACGGGTCCGGCCACACCGGCAGAGTGAGGGAAGATGAAGCAGATTGTTCTATTTTGTATAACGGCCGCGGTATTGGCTGGCTGTACCGCCCGCGAAGACCGTCTGGCCTTTGATGGTAAATATTTCCGCACCAAGCTGAGCAAAGTCGACGGGCAACGCGATGTCTTTACCCTGCGGGTGCGCAATGCGTCGCAGTCGATCAACGGTGCCCGCGAAGCGGCGCGCTATGAAGCGACGGTTTATTGTGTGACCAACTATGGCAGTTCGGATATCAAATGGGTCGTGGGGCCGGACACCCCGCCCGAGAATTTGCGCCTTGTGGACGACGCTTTGACGTTTCAGGGGGCTTGCCCTTCCTGACCGTTTGCGCGACATACCGCTGGCAAATGGCTGATCCGGAGATGTTATTGAATAACATCGGGGTCAGTTCCCATGTGTAGCAAGGGGCAGTCCGCCCCGCTACATGAGGAGAGTAAGATGCGTAACGTATTGATCGCCGTAACAACCGTGGCCCTGATGGCCAGCCCTGTCGCCGCAAAGCCGCCGCTGCGTGATGTACCGGCTGTTGATGATGCGCTGCTTGATCTTGGATTGGCCGACCGGATTCGCAAAGAATGCCCCGATATCTCGGCCCGTATGATCCGCGCACTCAGCTATTTGAACAATGTGCACAATACGGCGAAATCCTTGGGCTATACGTCGGACGAAATTGACGCCTACCGCAAAAGCGATGCTGAAAAGGCGCGCATGAAGGCCCGTGGGGCCGCATATTTAAAGGCGAAGGGGGTCGATACTTCGGACCCGCAAAGCTATTGTGCGTTAGGGCGTGCAGAAATCCAAAAATCGAGCCGGATCGGTTCGTTACTGAGAGCGAAATAAGCATATGAGCGATACCCGCAAGATCATCATTGACGGCAAGGAAGTCGAAGTCGAAGGGGCGATGACGCTCATTCAGGCGTGCGAGGAAGCAGGGGTAGAAATTCCGCGTTTCTGTTACCATGAACGTCTGTCGATTGCCGGTAACTGCCGGATGTGTCTTGTGGAGGTCGTGGGCGGCCCACCCAAGCCTGCGGCGTCCTGTGCCATGCAGGTGCGTGACTTGCGTCCTGGTCCAGAGGGCCAGCCGCCTGTCGTCAAAACCAATTCGCCCATGGTTAAAAAGGCCCGCGAGGGCGTCATGGAATTCCTGCTGATCAACCACCCGCTGGATTGCCCGATCTGCGATCAGGGCGGCGAATGTGATCTTCAGGATCAGGCGATGGCTTACGGCGTCGACTTCAGCCGCTACCGCGAGCCCAAACGCGCGACCGAAGATCTGGATCTGGGTCCATTGGTCGAAACCCATATGACGCGCTGCATTTCCTGCACCCGTTGTGTGCGCTTCACCACCGAGGTCGCGGGCATTCACCAGATGGGCCAGACCGGCCGCGGTGAAGACGCCGAGATTACAGCCTATCTGGGGCAGACGCTCGATTCGAACCTGCAGGGCAACATCATCGACTTGTGCCCCGTGGGGGCGCTGGTCTCGAAACCCTATGCTTTCACCGCACGGCCCTGGGAGCTGTCAAAGACCGAATCGATCGACGTGATGGATGCGCTTGGGTCGAACATCCGTGTGGATACCAAAGGCCGCGAAGTCATGCGCTTCTTGCCGCGCAACCATGATGGCGTGAACGAGGAATGGATTTCCGATAAAACCCGTTTCGTCTGGGACGGTCTGCGCCGCCAGCGTCTGGACACGCCCTATATTCGTGAAAACGGTAAATTGCGCAAAGCTGACTGGCCCGAAGCATTGGCCGCTGCCGCTGCTGCGATGAAGGGTAAGAAAGTCGCCGGTCTGATCGGTGACCTTGCCTCGGTCGAGGCGACATATGCGTTGAAACAACTGATCGAGGGGCAGGGCGGCGTTGTCGAATGCCGGACCGATGGCGCGAAGCTGCCTGCGGGCAACCGGTCGGGCTATGTCGGGACCGCCACGGTCGAAGATCTGGATCACGCGCAAGCCGTGATGCTGATCGGCGCGAACCCCGCGGTGGAAGCACCGGTGCTGAACGCCCGTATCCGCAAGGCGTGGACCCGCGGCGCGGATGTGGCGCTGATGGGCCCAGCGGTCGATCTGACCTACGATTACGATCATCTGGGCGACAGCCCGTCGCTGCTGAATGACCTGCTGAAAAAGGACCACGCCGACATCGCCGAGAAATCCTCGGTCATCGTTGTGGGCATGGGGGCCTTGGCGCGCGAAGACGGGGCAGAGGTTCTGGCCGCTGCCATGGCGCTGGCCGAGGCGACGCAATCCGGTTTTATGGTCTTGCACACTGCCGCATCCCGAGTGGGTGCGATGGACGTCGGTGCCGTTGCCGAAAATGGCATCAACGATGTGCTGGCCGCTGATGTGATCTACAACCTTGGCGCCGATGAGGGCGACATTCCTGCTGGCCCCTTCGTGATCTATCAAGGCTCGCACGGGGATCGCGGCGCGCACCGTGCCGATATCATCCTGCCCAGTGCCGCCTATACGGAAGAGGGCGGTTTGTTCGTCAATACCGAAGGCCGTCCGCAGCTTGCCGCGCGCGCCAGCTTTGCCCCCGGTCAGGCCAAGGAAAACTGGGCCATCCTGCGCGCGCTGAGTGCCGAGCTGGACGCCAAGCTGCCGTTCGATTCGCTTGCAGCATTGCGCAAGGCGCTGGTCGCTGATGTCCCGCATCTGGGGAATATTGATCAGGTTGCTGAAAACGCATGGCAGCCTGTGGCCACAGGCGATCTGGGCGAAAGCCCGTTGCGCTTTGCGATTGCCGATTTCTACCTGTCCAACCCCATCGCCCGCGCCAGCCAGTTGATGGCAGAGCTTTCGGCCAACGCCAAAGCCCGCCGCGAAAAACCACTGGCGGCGGAGTGAGGATTTTGGGGATGATGTTGCCTTTGGTTCTGGGTGCCTGCGAGACGCAAGCGCCCATGGCCGAAGATTTCATTCCCGAGTATCGCGGTGTTGAAACCAAACTGCTGGACGGGGACCTTGTCCAGTTCGACGTGGCGATGACCAAAGCGCAGTCATCCGAGAATGTAGCGGAATACGCGGAATGTGCCGCGGCGCGCTATACTTTGATCCGGGGCTTTGGTTTTGCCCGCCACGTGCGTACAAATGTTGAGATCGAGGGTGGTGTCTGGCACGCAGATGCTGTTTACACCATCTCGCCGAGCCTGCCTGCGGGCTTGAAGACAATAGATGCTGAAGTGACCGTGCAGAACTGCATGGAAAAAGGCATACCGACGGTGTGAGGACCTATGGCTGACTTCTTTTTCAACACCACGCTGGGGACGATCCTGCTGATTATTGGCCAGATTTTCCTTGTTGTGATTCCCCTGCTTCTTGCCCTTGCGTTCCTGATGTACGCCGACCGGAAAATCTGGGCGTCGGTACAGCTGCGCCGCGGCCCGAACGTTGTAGGCATCTACGGTCTGCTGCAATCCTTTGCGGATTTCGCGAAATACATCGTCAAAGAGGTGGTCGTGCCCGCCGGTGCGGACCGCGCCGTGTTCTTCATGGCCCCGATGGTCACATTGGTTATGGCGCTGGTTGCCTGGGCGGTGATCCCGTTCAACGACGGTTGGGTTCTGTCGAACATCAACGTCGCGATCCTTTATGTCTTCGCGATCTCGTCGCTTGAAGTCTATGGCGTGATCATGGGCGGGTGGGCGTCAAACTCCAAATACCCGTTTCTGGGCTCGCTGCGCTCTGCCGCGCAGATGATCTCTTACGAAGTGTCGATCGGCCTGATCATCATCGGCGTCGTCATCAGCTCTGGCTCGTTGAACTTCGGGGACATCGTGCTGTCGCAAAGCGGCGACTACGGTCTGCTGAACTGGTATTGGCTACCGCACTTCCCGATGCTGATCCTGTTCTTCATCTCTGCGCTGGCCGAAACCAACCGCCCGCCGTTTGACCTTCCCGAAGCGGAATCGGAACTGGTTGCCGGGTATCAGGTCGAATATTCCTCCACGCCCTTCTTGCTGTTCATGATCGGCGAACTGGTCGCCGTGGTGCTGATGTGCGCGCTGATCTCGCTGATGTTCTTTGGCGGTTGGCTGTCGCCGATCCCGGGCCTGCCGGACGGCATCTTCTGGATGGTCGCCAAAATGGGGCTGGTGTTCTTCTTCTTCTCGTTGGTCAAGGCGATCACCCCGCGGTACCGCTATGACCAGCTGATGCGTCTGGGATGGAAAGTGTTCCTGCCATTCAGCCTGTTCTGGGTTGTCTTCGTATCCTTCGCCGCGAAATTCGATTGGTTCTGGGGTATCTATGCCCGTTGGACAGTAGGGGGCTGATATGGCTAACACCGACTATACCCGTCACGCGAAATACTTCCTGCTGCAGGATTTCTATCAAGGCTTGAAGCTGGGCATTAAGTATATGTTCAAGCCCAAGGCGACGATCAACTACCCGCACGAAAAGGGCCCGCTGAGCCCTCGGTTCCGTGGGGAGCACGCCCTGCGCCGCTATCCCAACGGGGAAGAGCGTTGCATCGCGTGCAAACTGTGCGAAGCGGTGTGCCCGGCGCAGGCGATCACCATCGACGCGGAACCGCGCGATGATGGCAGCCGCCGCACCACGCGCTACGACATCGACATGACCAAATGCATCTACTGCGGTTTCTGTCAGGAAGCCTGTCCGGTTGACGCGATTGTCGAGGGGCCGAACTTTGAATTCTCGACCGAGACCCGCGAAGAGCTGTTCTATGACAAGGCCAAGCTGCTGGACAACGGTGAACGCTGGGAAGCTGAAATCGCGCGCAACCTCGAACTGGACGCGCCGTACCGATGACCGACAGCCAGAACCCTTTTGAAGAGATGATGCGTCAGATGCAGGATATGGCCAAAGCCTTTCCTGCAATGGATGCGTTTTCCCCCAAAGGGTTCGAGGCGATGATGGGCAAGATGCCCAAAGACATGATGGAAACGTTTTTTGGCAATACGATGAACCCCAACGGGTTGGATGCCAAAACACGGATGTTGCTGACGATTTCGGGGCTGACCATGCAGGGTGCCCAGAATGACGTGGCGCTGCGTCAGGCCGTGATCCACGCGGTAGAGGCAGGGGCCCACAAGCAGCAAGTGATAGAGACGATCGGGCAGATGGCGGTTTTCGCCGGCATCCCCGCCATGACCCGCGCAATGGAAATCGCGCAGGGTGTTTTGGATGACAAGGAAGGTGACGCATGAGCGTTTTCGCATTTTACCTCTTCGCGATCAGCGTGATCGCTGGCGGGCTGTTCACTGTGATCAGCCGCAACCCCGTGCATTCGGTGCTGTGGTTGATCCTGTCCTTCCTCAGCGCGGCGGGGCTTTTCGTGCTGCTCAACGCCGAATTCGTCGCGATGCTGCTGATCATTGTCTATGTCGGCGCGGTCGCGGT
This sequence comes from Sulfitobacter sp. G5_S2_6_S6, assembly GCF_054968505.1. NCBI lineage: Bacteria > Pseudomonadati > Pseudomonadota > Alphaproteobacteria > Rhodobacterales > Roseobacteraceae > Sulfitobacter > Sulfitobacter sp. G5_S2_6_S6. The sequence goes on along the minus strand of NZ_JBQKUI010000001.1, from coordinate 105,823 downwards.
TCTGTTCCTGTTCGTTGTCATGATGCTTGATGTCGATTTCGCCGAGCTCAAGGCGGAAATGGCGCGCTATATGCCGCTGGCCCTGCTGATCGGTCTGGTGATCCTGATGCAATTCGTGATGGCGTTCGGCGCGTGGGACGCGAACTCTGCCGCCGAAGGTCTGCGCACGCAGGTGATCACCGACGAGGTGCACAACACCGCCGCATTGGGCCTGATCCTTTATGATCAATACTTCCTGCTGTTCCAGCTGTCGGGTCTGATCCTGCTGGTCGCGATGATCGGGGCGATTGTGCTGACGCTGCGCCACCGTGCGGATGTGAAACGCCAGAACGTGGTCGATCAGATGATGCGCGATCCGAAGCTGGCGATGAAACTGAATGATGTGAAACCCGGGCAGGGCCTTTAGGCGGCCTGCCCAATCAAGGATGTGATCCATGTCACGTAATACAATTGTGGTGCTTGTCGTGGTTTTGATCGTGGTCGTGGGCGGCTACAGCATTTTCTAGATGCGACGGGATCGGGATGGAAACATCTCGCGACAAGAACTAAAGAACGCCTGAAACGGGCAAAAGAACCGAGGGACGACATGATCGGAATTGAACATTACCTGACAGTAGCGGCGACGCTGTTTGTCATTGGCATTTTCGGGCTATTCCTGAACCGCAAGAACATCATCATCATGTTGATGTCGATCGAGCTTATGCTCTTGGCGGTGAACATCAACTTTGTCGCCTTCTCCTATTATCTGGGTGATTTGGTGGGGCAGGTGTTCACGCTGTTCGTCCTTACCGTCGCTGCGGCCGAGGCCGCAATCGGGCTGGCCATTCTGGTCTGCTTCTTCCGCAATCGGGGTACGATCGCGGTTGAAGATGTCAACGTGATGAAGGGCTAAGATCATGGAAACGATCATTCTTTTCGCACCACTTGTCGGTGCATTGATCTGTGGTTTCGGCTGGAAGCTGATCGGGGAGAAGACCGGCCAATATGTGGCAACGGGTCTACTGTTCCTCGCGGCGCTGCTCAGCTGGATCGTGTTCCTTTCGTTTGACGGTGAAACACAGCACATCCAGATCCTGCGCTGGATCGAAAGCGGCAGCCTGTCGACCGATTGGGCGATCCGTCTCGACCGTCTGACCGCGATCATGCTGATCGTGATCACCACGGTCTCCAGCCTCGTGCACCTCTATTCCTTCGGCTACATGGCCCATGACGAGAATTTCTCGGACGCGGAGCCCTATCGCGCCCGTTTCTTCGCCTATCTGTCGTTCTTCACCTTCGCGATGCTGATGCTGGTGACATCTGACAACCTTGTTCAGATGTTCTTTGGCTGGGAAGGCGTGGGCGTCGCATCCTATCTGCTGATCGGCTTCTACTATAAAAAGCCCTCGGCGAATGCGGCGGCGATCAAGGCGTTTGTGGTCAACCGTGTCGGTGACTTCGGCTTTGCGCTTGGTATCTTTGGCCTGTTCTATCTGACCGACTCGATCAAGTTCGACGATGTCTTCGCAGCCACCCCCGAGCTGGCGGAAACCACCGTTGGTTTCCTTTGGGCCGACTGGAATGCCGCGAACCTGATCGCGATCCTGCTGTTCATCGGTGCGATGGGTAAATCGGCGCAGCTCTTCCTGCACACATGGTTGCCCGACGCGATGGAAGGCCCGACGCCTGTGTCGGCGCTGATCCACGCCGCGACGATGGTGACGGCCGGTGTTTTCCTTGTCTGCCGCATGTCTCCGTTGATGGAGGTCGCCCCCGAGGCGATGACATTCGTCACCTTCCTTGGGGCCACCACCGCCTTTGTCGCCGCGACCATCGGTCTGGTGCAGAACGACATCAAACGCGTCATCGCCTATTCGACCATGTCGCAGCTTGGGTATATGTTCGTGGCCGCTGGCGTTGGCATGTATTCTGCCGCGATGTTCCACCTGTTCACCCACGCGTTCTTCAAGGCGATGTTGTTCTTGGGGGCGGGGTCGGTGATTCACGCCATGCACCACGAGCAGGACATGCGTAACTATGGCGCGCTCCGTAAGAAAATCCCCTATACGTTCTGGGCGATGATGATCGGTACGCTGGCCATTACCGGTGTCGGTATTCCGTTGACGCATTTCGGCTTCGCGGGCTTCCTTTCCAAGGATGCGATCATCGAAAGCGCTTGGGGTGGCGGGTCCATGTATGGCTTCTGGATGCTGGTGATCGCGGCTGCGATGACAAGCTTCTACAGCTGGCGCCTGATGTTCCTGACCTTCTTTGGCAAGGCGCGCGGCGACAAGCATACCCATGACCACGCACATGAAAGCCCGATGGTGATGCTGGTGCCGCTTGGCGTGTTGAGCCTTGGCGCGATCTTTGCGGGTATGATCTGGTACAACAGCTTCTTCGGCCACGCCGAGGATGTGGGCGAGTTCTATGGCATCCCCATGGCCGAGATGGCCGCCGGTGGTGAAACCCATGTTGAAGGAGCGGAAGACAGCCACGCCGACGCAGGTGACCACGCTGAAGACGGCCACGGTGCCGATGCCGGTCACCACGGTCCCGCCTTCGCCGGTGCACCGGGCGAGGGGGCCTTGTATATCGCACCCGACAACCACGTTCTGGACGACGCCCACGCCGCACCGGCATGGGTCAAGGTCAGCCCGTTCATCGCGATGGTCTTTGGCCTTGTGATGGCCCTGTGGTTCTACATCTGGAACCCGACCCTGCCGTCGCGTCTGGCGGCGAACCAACGGCCGCTTTATCTGTTCTTGTTGAACAAGTGGTATTTCGACGAGCTGTATAACGTGATCTTCGTCAAACCCGCGATGGCCATCGGTCGCTTCTTCTGGAAGCGCGGGGACGGCAATGTGATCGACGGCACGCTGAACGGTGTCGCTATGGGGATCATCCCGTTCCTCACCCGACTGGCAGGGCGCGCGCAGTCCGGCTATATCTTTACCTACGCCTTTGCCATGGTGATCGGCATCGCGGTCCTTGTGACCTGGATGACGATGAGCGGGGGGGCACACTAATGGATCATCACTTGCTTTCCATCATTACCTTCATGCCCAGCTTTGCGGCGCTTATTCTGGCTGTGTTCCTGCGGGGCGATGATGCCGCAGCGGGGCGCAATGCAAAGTGGCTCGCACTGATCACGACGACGGTCACCTTCCTGATCTCGCTGTTCATCCTGTTCGACTTCGACCCGTCCAACACCGGGTTCCAGTTCGTCGACGAGGCGCAGTGGCTGATGGGCCTGAAATATCGCTTGGGCGTTGACGGGATTTCGATCCTCTTCGTGATGCTGACCACCTTTATGATGCCACTGGTCATTGCCGCCAGCTGGAACGTAGAGACGCGGGTCAAGGAATATATGATCGCCTTCCTGCTGCTGGAAACGCTGATGCTGGGCGTGTTCATGGCGCTGGATCTGGTGCTCTTCTACCTCTTCTTCGAAGCAGGTCTGATCCCGATGTTCCTGATCATCGGCATCTGGGGCGGGGCGAACCGCATTTACGCTTCGTTCAAGTTCTTCCTCTACACCTTCCTCGGGTCCGTCCTGATGCTGGTGGCGATGGTGATGATGTACGCGGATGCCGGCACGACCTGTATTGGCGGATGCGAGGTCAGCTTGCTGACCCATACCTTTGCCTCCGAAAGCTTCTCGATTGCGGGGATCACCGTGGTCGGCGGTTTGCAGACCATGATGTTCCTGGCGTTCTTTGCGAGCTTTGCGGTGAAAATGCCGATGTGGCCGGTGCACACATGGTTGCCTGACGCACACGTTCAGGCCCCGACAGCCGGTTCCGTGGTGCTGGCGGCGATCCTGCTGAAAATGGGCGGCTACGGCTTCTTGCGCTTCTCGGTGCCGATGTTCCCTGTGGGGGCAGATGTGATGGCCCCGCTGGTGCTGTGGATGTCGGCGATCGCGATTGTCTATACCTCGCTGGTGGCGCTGGTGCAGGAAGACATGAAAAAGCTGATCGCCTATTCCTCGGTCGCGCATATGGGTTTCGTGACCATGGGTATCTTTACCTTTAACCAACAGGGCCTGGATGGCGCGATCTTCCAGATGATCAGCCACGGCTTTATCTCGGCTGCGTTGTTCCTCTGTGTGGGCGTGATCTATGACCGGATGCACACCCGCGAGATTGACGCCTATGGCGGTCTGGTGAACCGGATGCCTGCCTATGCGCTGGTGTTCATGTTCTTCACCATGGCCAACGTCGGTCTGCCGGGGACATCGGGCTTTGTCGGGGAATTCCTGACGCTGATGGGCACGTTCCAGGTGAACACCTGGGTCGCGGCGGTAGCTACCTCCGGGGTGATCTTCTCGGCGGCCTATGCGCTGTGGCTCTATCGCCGCGTGGTGATGGGCGATCTGATCAAGGAAAGCCTGCGCACCATCACGGACATGTCGCGCCGCGAACGCTGGATCTTTGCCCCGCTGGTGGCGATGACGTTGCTGTTGGGTGTCTACCCGGCGCTGGTGCTCGACATGATCGGGCCATCGGTTGCCGCCCTTGTTGATAGCTATGATACGGCCCTGGAGGCGGCAGGTGCCGCTGTCCAGACGGCCTCAGAATAAAGGACCGCGCGATGATTTCCGCTGATCTGAATGTCATCCTGCCCGAAATCCTGCTGGCGCTTTTCGCGATCCTGGCACTGCTTGGGGCGGTTTACACCAACAAGGACGCCGCTGCGGGGGTGATCGTCTGGGCCACGGCAATCGTGATGACGCTGCTGGCGATCTGGATCGGTATGACCAGCGGTGGCACCACGCGCATCGCCTTCAACGGTCTGTTCGTCGAAGACAGCTTTGCCCGGTTTGCCAAGGTCACCATGCTGCTCAGCGCGGCGGCGGTGCTGGCGATGTCCGAAGCCTATATGAAAAAGCGCGGGCTGCTGCGGTTTGAATATCCGGTGCTGATCGCGCTGAGCGTCGTCGGCATGATGATGATGGTCAGCGCGGGCGACCTGATGACCCTTTACATGGGTCTCGAGCTGCAATCGCTGGCGCTTTATGTCGTCGCCTCTCTGCGTCGTGACAGCGTGAAATCGACCGAAGCGGGTCTGAAGTATTTCGTTCTGGGCGCTTTGTCCTCTGGTTTGCTGCTGTACGGTGTGTCGCTGGTCTATGGCTACGCCGGCACCACGCAATTCGCGGGCGTCATGAGCCTTGCGAGCGCAGGGCAGACATCGATTGGCCTGTTGTTCGGGATCGTCTTTGTCGTCTCCGGTCTGGCGTTCAAGGTGTCGGCCGTGCCGTTCCACATGTGGACGCCCGATGTCTACGAGGGCGCACCGACGCCGGTTACAGCTTTCTTCGCCACAGCCCCCAAGGTTGCCGCGATGGCGCTGTTTGCCCGCGTGCTGCATGACGCCTTCGGCAATGCTGTCGCCGACTGGAGCCAGATCGTCGCGCTGCTGTCGGTCCTGTCCATGTTCCTTGGTGCCGTCGCCGCGATTGGTCAGACCAACATCAAACGCCTGATGGCCTATTCCTCGATCGCCCACATGGGCTATGCGCTGATCGGCCTTGCCGCCGGGACCGAGCTGGGTGTCAAATCCATGCTGGTCTATCTGGCGATCTACGTGACCATGAACATCGGCACCTTTGCCTTCATCCTCGGGATGGAGAAAGACGGCCAGCCGGTCACCGATATCTCGGCGTTGAACATGTATTCCAAACGCGCGCCGGGTAAGGCGCTGGCGATGCTGGTGCTGCTGTTCTCGCTTGCTGGTGTACCGCCGATGCTGGGCTTCTTCGCCAAGCTGGGTGTCTGGCAGGCGGGTGTGGATGCGGGGCTGGTCTGGCTGGTTGTTGCAAGCGCTGTGGCCTCGGCCATCGGTGCCTATTATTACCTGCGTATCGTTTTCCTGATGTATTTCGGTGCCGAAGGCGATGACCGTCTGGATGAAGGCAAAAGCAGCCTGCTGTCGGGGTTCGTTGTTGCCTCTGCCGTGATCATGGTCGTGGGTATCCTGAACATGTTTGGCGTCGAAACTGCTGCGATCTCTGCAGCGGCGACGCTGATCAACTGATCTGCCGGTGACATCGGTGAACAATGGCGCTTCCACCGCGGGAGCAACGGGGGCCAAGGCGCAAAACGCGTCTTGGCCCGATGGCTATGGGCGGCAGGTTTTCGATAGCGTCGATTCCACCCTGAGCGAGGCGGCACGCCAAGCGAGCGAGCTGACGGGGTCCACATGGATCCTCGCGCAGGAGCAGACCGCCGCACGCGGTCGGCGCGGGCGGTCCTGGGCCACGCCACGGGGCAATTTTGCCGCAACGCTGATGATGCGCCGGTCCGAAAGCCCCTCGACCGCGGCGCTGCGCAGCTTTGTCGCCTCGCTTGCCCTGCGCCGCGCCTTTGTCGCCACCACGCGGGACGAGGGGGCCTTTACCCTGAAGTGGCCGAACGACGTGCTGCTGAATGGCGGTAAGGTCGCGGGCATCCTGCTGGAAAGCATCGGTGATTTTCTGGCCATCGGAATCGGGGTGAACCTTGCCCATGCGCCCGGTGCCGATCAGGTCGAGGCAGGGGCCCTACGCCCCGTTTCCGTCGTGGCAGAGACCGGCAAAGTGGTCCCGCCCGAGGTGTTTTTGGATGCGCTGGCGGCGGAATACGCGCAGCTGGAAACCCAGTTCCAGACCTATGGTTTTGCCCCCATCCGTACCGCGTGGTTGTCCCATGCCGCGCGTTTGGGCGAAGAGATCGTCGCGCGCACCATGAAGGACGAAACCCGTGGTGTGTTCGAAGACGTGGACGCGCAAGGCAACCTGATCCTGCGCACCCCTAAAGGCCGTGTGCCCATCACTGCGGCGGATGTATTTTTCTAAGCGCGAGCGGAGGGATGTGCCATGCTGTTGGCGATTGACTGCGGAAACACCAATACAGTCTTTTCGATCTGGGACGGGGCGCGGTTCCTCGGGACGTGGCGGACCTCTACCGAATGGCAGCGTACCTCTGACCAATATTACGTCTGGCTCAGCACCTTGATGAAGTTTCAGGGCGTCGAGGCAGATATCACCGATGTCATCATCAGCTCGACCGTGCCGCGGGTGGTGTTCAACCTGCGCGTTCTGGCGGACCGCTATTTTGACACGCGGCCCATTGTGGTGGGCAAACCCGATTGCCTGCTGCCCGTGGATGTCCGCGTTGACGAAGGCACCGCCGTGGGGCCTGACCGTCTGGTCAACACGGTGGCGGGGCATGATCTTTATGGCGGTGATCTGATCATTGTCGATTTCGGCACGGCGACGACCTTTGACGTGGTCGATACGGACGGGGCCTATATCGGCGGGGTGATTGCCCCCGGTGTGAACCTGAGCCTTGAGGCATTGCATAACGCCGCGGCGGCCTTACCTCATGTAGACATCTCGAAACCACAGGCGGTGATTGGTACAAATACCGTCTCTTGCATACAATCGGGCATTTTTTGGGGTTATGTTGGCCTCGTCCGTGAGATATGTGCCCGAATAAAGGCTGAGCGCGGCCGCGAAATGCGCGTGATTGCCACAGGCGGGCTGGCCCCGCTCTTTCAACAGACAGTCGATCTGTTTGATGCATACCAAGATGATTTGACGATGCACGGCCTGACCGTGATTTATAACTATAACAAGGATACCGCTTAGTCATATGAGCAGCGAAAGATTGATCTATCTGCCCCTCGGTGGGGCAGGTGAAATTGGCATGAATGCCTATGTTTATGGATACGGGAAACCCGGTAAGGAGCGGCTGATTGTTGTCGACCTTGGCGTGGCCTTCCCCGACATGGACACAAGCCCCGGCGTGGATCTGATCATCCCCGATATCGCCTGGCTTGAAGAACGCCGCGACCAGATCGAGGCGATTTTCATCACCCACGCCCACGAAGACCATATCGGTGCCGTGGCCCATACCTATGACCGCCTGCGCGCGCCGATCTATACGCGGAAATTCACCGCCAATATCGCCAAGCGCAAGATGGACGAATACGGCCACCCCGACGATGCGGTGACCACCGTGGCCCCTTGGCCGCAACAAACGACCGTAGGGCCGTTCAAAGTGGGTTTCCTGCCCATGTCCCACTCCATCCCTGAATCGTCGTCGCTGGTGATTGATGTCGCTGGTGATCGCCTGATCCACTCGGGCGACTTCAAAATCGACATGACACCCGGTGTTGGTGAACCCTACGACCCCGAACTTTGGGCCGACGTGTCCAAGGACGGCGTCAAGGCGCTGATCTGTGACAGTACCAACGTCTTCTCGCAGCATGCAGGCCGGTCCGAAGCGACCGTCGGGCCAGAGATTGAAAAGCTGCTCGGCACCGCGCAGGGTATGGTCGTCGCGACGACCTTCGCCTCTAACGTCGCGCGTGTGAAGACGCTGGCGGATGCGGGCGAACGGGCAGGGCGGTCGGTTGTGCTGCTGGGACGTGCCATGAAACGCATGGTCGAAGCCTCGCTTGAAACCGGCGTGATGAAGGACTTCCCCCCGGTCGTGAGCCCGGAAGAAGCCCGCGGCATCCCGCGCGAGAACCTGATGCTGCTGGTAACAGGGTCGCAAGGGGAGCGTCGTGCGGCGTCGGCACAGCTGGCACGCGGCAAATACATGGGGCTGGAAATGAAGGAAGGGGACATGTTCCTGTTCTCGTCCAAAACCATTCCGGGCAACGAGCGTGGCGTGATCAAGGTGATCAACGCATTCTCCGAGATGGGCGTTGATATCGTCGACGACAGCTCGGGTCTGTATCACGTATCGGGCCACGCCAACCGTCCCGATCTGGAAACGCTGCATGACGTGGTCAAGCCGCAGATCCTGATCCCGATGCATGGTGAGCACCGCCACCTGCGCGAGCACACCAAAATCGCCAACGCCAAGGGGATGAAGGGTGTTCTGGCCGTTAACGGCATGATGATCGACCTGTCGGGCAACGAGCCCAAGGTCGTTGAATATGTCGACAGCGGGCGGACCTACCTTGACGGCTCTACCCAGATTGGCGCGATGGATGGCGTTGTGCGCGACCGTATCCGCATGGCGCTGAACGGCCACGTCACCGTTACCGTCATCCTGGACGAGAATGACGAAGCCTTGGGCGATCCTTGGGTCGATGCCATGGGGCTACCAGAGCAAGGTCGGTCCAAGACGTCGCTGGTTGACGTGCTGGAAGCCGATCTGGCCCAGTTCCTTGGCCGTGCTAATGCCAAGACCCTGCGCGACGACGACAAGCTGCACGATGGGTTGAAGCGCACTGTGCGTCAGTCCGCCAACGATGAGATCGGCAAAAAGCCCGAGGTTACCATCGTGGTCAGCCGCCTGAGCTAATACGCTCTCACACTAAATAGAAAACGCCGCGCAGCCCTCTGCGCGGCGTTCTGCGTTTGTGGGGGCAGGGTGTGGCGCGCCGGAACTGCTGCAAGGCAAAGCGGTAGCGACAAAGAAAAAGGCGCAGAGGATGCTCTGCGCCTTTAATCGTTTCTGTCAGTGGTGCGCGGGGTTATTCGCGACGCTCGGCAAAGCTTAGGCCGATGAACTCGGGCGTGTGATCGCCCAGACCGACGACACGGTTGTCGTTGCGGTTGTTCTGCTGACGGTTGTTGTCATTGCGGTTGTTATCACCGCGCCCGCCACGGCCACCGCGACGGTTGTTGGGTTTGTCGTCCTGAGCGGCGTCTGCCTTTTGGGCAGGGGCCTTGTCTGCGGACTCTTTGGCTGGTTTGTCCGACTTTTTGTCTTGCGGCTTTGCATCAGATTTGGCGTCCGCTTTGGCATCGGATTTGTCCGCCTTGGGGCTGTCCGCCTGCGCCGTCTCTGTCTGTTCAGCGTCAACCTTAGCCGCATCAGGCTTTTTACGGCTGCGCGTGCGGGTGCGTTTGGGCTTCTCAGATTTGGTCGCCTCATCGGATTTCGCAGCGGGGGCATCGGCTGTCTTGGCCTCTGCCGCTGGGGCCACTTTTGCCTCCGAACCGCCCAAGGGGTTGTCGAGGCGTGGGATCTCGCGCTGTACCAGACGTTCAACGTCCTCGAGGTTCTTTTCGTCCCGCGGGACGCAGATCATGATCGCCTTGCCATCACGTCCCGCGCGACCCGTGCGGCCGATCCGGTGCACGTAATCCTCGGCATGGGAGGGCACGTCGTAGTTATACACGTGGCTGACCGACGGCACATCAAGACCGCGCGCCGCCACGTCAGAGGCAACAAGGAAGCGCAGATCGCCGTTGCGGAACCCTTCCAGCGTTTTGGTCCGCTGGCTTTGATCAAGATCCCCATGGATCGGAGCCGCGTCATAGCCGTATTTTTTCAACGACTTAGCGACCGTATCCACATCCATCTTGCGGTTGCAGAAGATGATCGCGTTGGTGCATTTGTCGCCTTCGGCGTCGATCAACGCGCGCAGCACTTTACGTTTTTCCGTCGCTTCGCGGTCCTTGCGCGAGGCTTTGAACATCAGCACGCCTTGCTCGATATTCTCGCTCGTGGTGGCCTGACGGGCGACTTCGATACGCTCGGGCGCAGAGAGGAAGGTGTTCGTAATCCGCTCGATCTCGGGGGCCATCGTGGCCGAGAAGAACAGCGTCTGACGGGTAAAGGGCGTCATCTGGAAGATGCGTTCGATATCGGGGATGAACCCCATATCCAACATCCGGTCGGCTTCGTCTACGACCATGATCTTCACGTCGGACAAGATCAGCTTGCCGCGCTCAAAGTGGTCGATCAGACGGCCGGGCGTGGCGATCAAAACGTCAACGCCCTTGTCGATCAGCTTGTCCTGCTCTCCGAACGACACGCCGCCGATCAGCAGCGCTTTGGTCAGTTTCAGGTGCTTGGTATAGGTGTCGAAGTTCTCGGCCACCTGTGCCGCCAGTTCCCGCGTGGGGCACAGCACCAGACTGCGCGGCATCCGGGCGCGGGCGCGGCCACGGGCAAGCAGGGTGATCATGGGCAGGGTAAAGCTGGCAGTTTTGCCGGTGCCTGTTTGGGCGATTCCCAAGACGTCCTTGCCTTCAAGGGCAGGGGGGATCGCGCCGGCCTGAATTGGCGTGGGGGTTTCATACCCGGCCTCATCAATGGCTTTCAGGACTTTAGGATTAAGGTTTAGATCAGAAAATTTTGTCATGTGTGTCCGATGATAGCGGACATACACTTGGCCCGCGGCAGCATTCATGTCGGCCCGCATGGCCCAAGGGGCGGAGGCTCTCCGCGACATGTTCTGCACCCATTAACAAAGACTCCCCGTCGCGTCAAATGGATGCGCTAAAGCCCTGTGAAACGGGGGAAATGTGTTGCCAGTTGGTCGGGCAGCGCCAGATCAACCTCGCGTAGCAGCCCGTGGTCGCGCAGGCGGCTGCGCAATTCCGGTGTATCTGCGCAGACTTCGTCGAAAAACGCGCGCAACCCTTCCTCGCCGCTTTCACTCTCTATCATCGAGAAAAGGTCATTTAGCGACAGACCGCCTTGGTCATAGGGGCGGTTGGGGCGCAGTTCGGGGCGGTAGCTGCCCTTGGTGATGCGGTAGCGGTACGCGGCGATCCAGTCGTCCCATGTTTTCGCATGGGCATGGGCCAGCGTGATCTCGGGCGGAGCGTCGTGACAGTCCAGCATCTCGCCCTTTTGAAAGACGTTGTGGATGCGCAGATGCATATTCGGCAGCCCCGTGCGGACAAATACCTTGCCCGCTAGATGGCTGAGAAACCCGCCCTTCAAATAAGCGCCATAGGTCGGATAAAGCTCTGCCACAATGCGCGCGCGGTCGGGGCCGGCGGGGATGAAGCCCTTGAACGCCGTCGGATCGCCTGAAAGCTGCTCCATCGGGCGGATGCGGGTGGCCGGCGCAGCTTGCGGGATATCGGCCAGAATGTCAGCGATCGGGCGGCCTGCGACCAGATACTCGTCCGCATCCATGTGGATCAGCCAGTCCACCTCGCGGCGGCGGTTGTAGGCATGGGTCGCGTTTGCCGTCTGGCGTTGCTGGTGGGCGTCTGGCCGGTCACGTTTGCGCTGCTTCCAATAGCGCGCGTCGCAGGTGATGACGCGGATCTTGGGATGAGCGTCGAGATGGGCAAAGGCCTCGTCATTGGGCGCATCCAGATAGATGTAAAGCCGCTGCGCGCCCGCCGCCAGATGATAGGCGGCGAACTGCAATATGTCGCGCGTCGGTGCCAGAATGGTAGAGGCGATGCCCCATGTCACATCAGTCATGGGGCCAGTTTGCGGTGCGTCGGACGGGCTGGCAAGCCCAAGTCAGACCATCATTTCCTTGGTCGCGGTCAGGCGCACATCGGGGTAATCGCGGTCCACACGGTCGATATCCCATTGCAGCCGCGTCAGGTAAACGATGTCGCCATCGTGGTCATGGGCGATATGCTGTTTGTTGGCTTCTGTAAACTTATCAACGGCTTGCCGGTCACCGTTCACCCAACGAGCAGAGGTGAACTGCGATTGTTCGAACCGCACCGGCAGCCCGTATTCCAGCTCGATCCGGCTGGCGAGCACTTCGAACTGTAGCTGCCCGACGACGCCCACAACAAAGCCCGAGCCGATGGCGGGTTTAAAGACCTTCGCCGCACCTTCTTCGGCGAATTGCATCAGCGCTTTTTCAAGGTGTTTCGATTTCATCGGATCGCCCGCGCGCACGCCCTGCAACAGCTCTGGCGCGAAGGACGGGATGCCACTGACGCGGATCGCCTCGCCCTCGGTCAGGGTGTCACCGATGCGCAGCTGCCCGTGGTTGGGAATGCCGATGATGTCACCGGCCCATGCTTCCTCGGCCAGCTCGCGGTCGGCGGCAAGGAACATCACGGGGTTGGTGACAGACATGGTTTTCTTGGACCGCACATGGGTCAGTTTCATGCCACGGGTAAAATGGCCCGACGCCAGACGGACAAAGGCCACGCGGTCGCGGTGCTTGGGGTCCATGTTCGCCTGAACCTTGAAGACAAAGCCGGAAACCTTTGGTTCTTCAGGTAAAATCTGTCTTGGCTCTGCCGATTGAATCTGCGGTTCGGGGCCGTAGGTGGCGATGCCGTCCATCAGTTCCTTGACGCCAAAGCTGTTGATCGCAGAGCCGAACCAGATCGGTGTCAGCGACCCTTCGGCCATCAGCGCCGCATCCAGCGGCGGCATCAGCTCGCGGACCATCTCAAGGTCTTCGCGTAGCTTCTCTAGCAGGGCGGCGGGCACGTGTTCGGCCAGCTTGGGGTCGTCGAGCCCTTCGATCGCAATGCTTTCGGAAACCTTGTTCCGGTCGGCACGGTCCATCAGTTCAAGCCGGTCGCGCAGGATGTCGTAGCAGCCGATAAAGTCGCGGCCCACGCCGATGGGCCAGCTTGCAGGGGTCACATCAATGGCAAGGTTTTCCTGAATTTCGTCGATGATCTCGAAGACATCGCGGCTCTCGCGGTCCATCTTGTTACAGAATGTCAGGATCGGCAGGTCGCGCATGCGGCAGACCTCGAACAGCTTTTGCGTCTGGCTTTCCACGCCTTTCGCGCCGTCAATCACCATCACGGCCGCGTCAACAGCGGTCAGCGTGCGGTAGGTATCTTCGGAAAAGTCAGAGTGGCCGGGCGTATCCACAAGGTTAAAGCGGAAATTCGTGCCCTTGTTCATGAAATCGAACGACATAGCCGAAGCCGAGACAGAGATACCGCGGTCTTTTTCCATCGCCATAAAGTCAGAGCGGGTGCGTCGCGCCTCGCCCTTGGCCCGGACCTGACCGGCCATCTGGATCGCCCCGCCGAACAGCAGGAATTTCTCTGTCAGCGTGGTTTTCCCCGCATCGGGGTGGGAAATGATCGCAAAGGTGCGACGCCGAGCGATTTCGGCAGGCAAAGCGGGGCGGTTTGAGGGGGTATCCAACATGGATTGGCATATATCCACGCCCGTACACACGCGCAAGTCTGCTTGGATCAGGCGGGTGGTGGCATTTTCTTGGGGGTCGGCGCGAAACTGCGGTATGATGGGCGCAGATGAAACCAGAGGGGGTGTGACAATGGAATTGAAAGAGATCGCAGATGCGTTGGTAAAAGGCTGCCGCGAGGGCCACGAGGTGGCGAACCTTGATCGGCTTTACGCGCAGGACGCCATGTCGGTTGAAGGGATGGACCACGGAAACGGGCGCGAAACTCAGGGCCTTGAGGGCATCAAGGGCAAGCATGCGTGGTGGGACAGCGCGATGGAGGTGACGCGTCAGAATGTCAGCGACCCGATGCTCCACGGCGATGACCGCTTTGCCGTCATCTTTGATGTTGCGGCGCGCGAAAAAGACAGCGGCACCGAGATGGAGATGAAAGAGGTCGCCATCTACCACGTGGCCAATGGCAAGATCGTGCGCGAGGAATTCTTTGGTTGATCAGCGCATGCTGGCGCGGCGCAGCAGTTCTGCCGCGTCGGGGCGGTCCAGCAGGGGTTCCGACACATCCAGCCCCGCATGGGGCAGGTCGGAATGGCCGGGGATGACATCGCCCATAGCGTCCGACAGCTCTTGCGGCAGCACGCCTTTGGTGCGGCTGTCGATCAGCATGGATTCCGCCGCGATGCCTTCGGCATAGATGATCTGGTGCCCGTCAAACAGCAGTTGGAAATAGTCGACAAAGCCGCCGTCCTGTACCCGTACCGTATCGCCGTTGACCAGATGGCGGACCTTGACCAGCAGCTCTGACCGGCCGGCGCCCAGACGGTCTTCGCGTTGGTAGATGAACAGGCGGTGATCGGGGCTGACGATCAGGTCATTGTCGTTGTTCAACGTGCCCGCGTTGATGCAGATCGGGGCGAATTCGCCAACCGCGCGCACGGTGCTTTGTCCGATCCAGCGGATCGCCTGCACGCCGTCATCGCGGGTCAGGACCTTGTCCCCGACGCAGAGTTCTTCGATCGGGCGCTGCTCACCGGTGGCCATGGTGATATGCGTGCCGCGGGTGAAGGACACACAGGCCACTTGCGCGAACTTCTGGCGCATCGTCTCGGTGTCGATGCCAACCAGCCGGTATTCCACTTTGGACGACAGCGCGCTGAGCGGGATGAGATAGATCGCTTCGGCATGGCCGTCATCGGCCACTTCGACCAGCAGGATCGCATCGTTGATCTGCCCGTCAGGCGACATGAAGGTCAGTGCGCAATCCAGATGCAGGGCGGCCCCGCTGGTGCCGGTTTGCGTATCGGGCGCGATCGACAGGCTGCCATCCGGTGCCGTCTGGATCGACAGGCGCACTGGTTCGGCCCCGTAGGACAGCTCGTACACATCATCCAGCAGCAGTTCCGAGGCAAAAGACAGCGTGTCGCCCATATTCGCACCATCCGTCGCCGTGAATTGCGTCGCACGAAAGACAGGGACGCTTTGCGGAGGGGAAGGGCGGGGCGAGGTCATGGGGCGGGCCTTTGCGCGCGAACGGTGAATGATATCGGGGCCGGCAGTCACACAACTGCCGGTGGTTCTTGTCTCTTTGCCATAGGATTGTGTCCCATTCGGGTCAAGCCTTTGGCCTTTTGCTGGCATTGTCCGCGAAGACAGTGCTACGACTTGCGCGAACACTAACCGGGAGAGATCGCTATGGATCTGGGAATCAAGGGAAAACGCGCATTGGTTTGCGCATCGTCAAAGGGCCTCGGCCTGGGCTGCGCAGAGGCGCTGGCCGAAGCGGGGGTGGATCTGGTGATGAACGCACGCGGTGCCGCTGATCTGGAAACAGCCGCAGAACGCATCCGTCAGGACTATGGCGTCGAGGTCACCACCATCGCCGCCGATATCGCCACGGACGAAGGCCAGAAGCTGGTGCTGGAGGCCGCGGGCCAGATCGACATTCTGGTCAATAACGCAGGCGGCCCACCCCCCGGCATGTGGAGCGATTGGGACCGCGAGGATTTCATCAAGGCGCTCGATGCGAACATGCTGGCCCCCATTGCGATGATCAAGGCACTGGTGCCTGCGATGATGGACCGTGGCTGGGGCCGCGTCGTCAACATCACCTCGCAATCCGTACGCGCGCCAATCGGCGTTCTGGGGCTCAGCAACTCGGCACGTACCGGTCTGACCGGCTATGTCGCGGGCACCTCGCGTCAGGTCGCGGGCAAGGGTGTCACGATCAACAACCTGCTGCCCGGCATCCACGCCACCGACCGCGCCGATGCACTGGATGGCGGCGTCGTCAAACAAAAGGGCATCACGCTGGAAGAGGCCCGCACCGAGCGCGCATCGACCATCCCAGCAGGGCGCTATGGCACGCGGCATGAATTCGGCGCGGCCTGTGCTTTCCTGTGCTCGCAACACGCGGGATTTATCGTCGGGCAGAACTTGCTGCTTGACGGCGGGGCGACCAATATCACGATGTGAGGGCGAGGGGCGGGCGCTGTGATGTCCGCGCGGCACGCGCGCCCGTCTGACATATTTCATCACGTTTACGACAGACCGCCGCGCAACAGATAGCGCGGCGGTTTGTGCTAGGCTACCCATGGACGTTGCTGTCCCTTTCAAAGGTATTCTCGGATGTCCCCCATTGTTCTGTTTGTTCTCTTCGGTGCCATCATCGCCGCAAGTCTGCTGGCCGCACCGCGCCGCGCCTCGGTCGAGGGGTTCTTTGGCGGGATGACGGCCCAAGGCGGTGCGCCGGGGCTTTGGACGCTGGTGCTCAGCCAGGTCACCACATGGATTTTCGCGCGCAGCCTGATGAACGCGGCGATCCTGGGATATTACTACGGCATCGCGGGCACGCTGGCCTATGCCGCCTACTACGGGTCTTTCCTGACCGGGGGCTTTATCGTCGGACGTCTGCGCCAGAACGGTGCCATGTCGGTGCAGGATTGGCTGGGCGCGCGCTTTGGCGGGGCGGGCAATGCCTGCTATAATCTGGTCATCGCGCTGCGGCTCTTGTCCGAGGTATTCGCCAATCTGCTGGTGGTGGGGCTGA
This sequence comes from Sulfitobacter sp. G5_S2_6_S6, assembly GCF_054968505.1. Taxonomy (NCBI): domain Bacteria; kingdom Pseudomonadati; phylum Pseudomonadota; class Alphaproteobacteria; order Rhodobacterales; family Roseobacteraceae; genus Sulfitobacter; species Sulfitobacter sp. G5_S2_6_S6. The sequence goes on along the minus strand of NZ_JBQKUI010000001.1, from coordinate 88,959 downwards.
TCTTTAACGCCGTGCTGGCGGGCAGCGGCACGCCTGCGATCCTGATCGTGGCGCTCGTGGGGCTGGGCTATTCCGCTTGGGGCGGGCTAAGTGCCGCGCTGCGCACCGATGTGGTGCAGATGGTCGTGTTCCTCGTGGTTTTCGGTGTCGCCTTTGTGGCGCTGGTCGTGTCGCCCGGCTTTGATTTGGGGGCGGTTGTCACGGCACCGGGGACCGCAGGGGCCTATAACGGCTGGGTCTTGCTGGCCGTGGCGCTGTTGCAAGTGTTTTCCTACCCCGCGCATGATCCGGTGATGATGGACCGCGGGTTTATCGCCGACCCGGAGGTGACGCGCCGGTCCTTTCTGCATGCCTTCTGGATCTCGACCCTGTGTATCATCGGCTTCGGGTTCTTCGGCATTCAGGCGAGCCTTGTCGGTGCGGCCTACGAGGGCGAGCTGATCGGCACCTGGGCCACGATGTTTCCTGCGTGGGTGTTTGTGGCGCTGATGATTTCGCTGCTGGTCTCGGCGCTGAGCACGCTGGATTCCGCGCTCTCTTCTGCCGCGCGTCTGGTGGTTGAAGAGCTGAAGCTCGCACCGCGTAGCCTGAACGGCGGGCGGATTGTGATGCTGGGCTTTATGGCCGCGGGCACGGTGCTGACCCTCTGGGGCAATGCGACGCTGTTCGATGCGGTGGCCGTGTCGGGTACCGCGTCGATGTTCCTGACGCCGGTGCTGGTGGTCGGGCTGGTGATGCAGCGGCAGATCGCCCTATGGGCCTATCTGGCGGCCTTCGGGGCGGCGATGATCGGGGCCTTTGCCTATTTTGCCCGTGCGTGGCCCGCCTTTGCCGCGGTGCTGCCAGAGGGGCATAAATACGAACAGCTTTTGGTGATTTGTGTGGTCGCTCTGGTCGCAGGCTTCGCGGCGGTGCTTGCGGGCGCGCGGCGGGGCTGATAGCGGTCGATCCCGAGCGAATTGATCGGATTAGACCGCGCCCATGACTGACTTGACTGACGTGCACCCGAGACTGGAAATCAAGAATCTGCAGCGTGCCTATGGCGGGCGCGCTGTCGTGGATGATGTCAGCCTGAAAATCATGCCGGGGCAGGTGACCTGTCTGCTGGGGCCATCGGGCTGCGGCAAGTCGACCACCCTGCGGATGATCGCCGGCGTCGAGATGCAGGACAGCGGGACGATCCATGTCGACGGCAAGCTGATCTGTGACACGGTTTTCCGCGTGCCCCCCGAACGGCGCGAGATCGGGTTGATGTTTCAGGATTTCGCGCTGTTTCCGCATCTTAGCGTGGCCGACAACGTGGGCTTTGGCTTGAAAACCGGCACCAAGGCCGAACGCCGCGCCCGTATCGAGGAACTGCTTGAGCGTGTGGACCTGCTGCGGTTCATCGACGGCTATCCGCATCAACTGTCGGGGGGCGAACAACAGCGCGTGGCGCTGGCGCGTGCCTTGGCCCCGCGGCCCAAGATCATGCTGATGGACGAGCCCTTCTCGGGTCTTGATAACCGGCTGCGCGATGACATCCGGGACGAGACTTTGGGTATCCTGAAAGAGGAAGGTACCGCCGTCTTGCTGGTCACCCACGAGCCCGAGGAAGCCATGCGCATGGCAGACGAGATCGCCTTGATGCGCGATGGCAAGATCGTGCAGCAGGGGGCCCCCTATAACGTGTATACGCGTCCCGTCGACCGCGCGTCGGTGGCGTTTTTCTCGGACGCGAATGTGCTGCGGGCCGAGGTGTCTGGGGCGCTTGCGCATACGGTCTTTGGCCGGTTTCTGGCCCCGGGCGTGCCGGACGGGACGCAGGTGGATATCGTATTCCGCCCCCAGCATTTGCGCATCGACTTTGACCGAGCGGGCAAGGGGCCGTTGCCAACCTCGACCGATGGCACCGCGGCCCGCGCCGTTGTTGCGCGTGCGCGTTTCATGGGGAATGAAAGTCTCGTGGAATTTGTCATGGACCATGACGGCAGCACCCTGCGCGCCACCGTGCCCAATGTCTTCTTGCCGCAGCCCGGGGCCGTCATGTGGCTGACCGTGCGCCGCGATCGTTGTTTTGTCTTTCCGGTGCATGCGGCAGGGTAGACCGCTGGCGGCTGTCCCTGTGGCACCGCGGGATGCCTTCGGCGAGGATTTAATCCATTTGGAAGGCGGGCGGCGCGGTGAATAGCGCGGGCAGCGGGTGTGTCGCCTCGATCAGGTCAAGCCGCAGGGTGGTGTTTTGCCCCTTGGTTTCATCCCAACCCGACAGGGTCCAACTGCGCGCGGCATGGCTGAGCCTGTGGGGGTGGAGCACCAGCGTATCGAGCGAGCCATCGTCGGCGTTATAGACGATCCTGAGTTTCTGACGCGCGCGGATTGCGGCGCGCAGCACGGGCAGATGCCCCAACCCCCGCGCGGCATTGGCGAAAGGGTGTTCGATGCGCTGCCAGTCCTGCGTTGCGGGCTGTGCGGTCTCGGGCAAGGCCGCATCGATTTTTTGCGCCAGAGAGGTCGCGGCGGCCTGTAGGTCGGGGTCGGTTGTTTCAAGCACAACGGCGAGGGCGAGTTGCAATGCCTCAATTTCTTCGGGGGAGAGGGATAGCGGCGGCAGCACCGTGGCGGGTGTCAGGCGGTAGCCTGCGCCACGGGTGCCGGTGATCGCAACGCCCGACGCCTGCAGCCGCGCGATGTCGCGGTAGAGCGTGCGCAAGGACACGCCCGCTACCTGCGCCATATCCTCGGCCCGGTGAAGCTGGTGGTCGCCCAAGAGGGAGAGCAGGGAAAACAATCGATCGCTGCGGCGCATGGTTTCTGTGTGCCACACAGGTGGACAGGGTGCAAGGAAACTGCCAAAAAACTGTCAGGAGTGTTGGGGCGGTCGTCGGAGGGTGTAAATTTTGCGGGGCCGCGCGGCGAGGGAAACGCTTTGGCCCTTCAAGCTGCCAGAGCAGGGGCCTAAAAAGAGACAGAGTTTACCGGCGGGGGCAGTCCCCCTGCCTCACATTCGGATTATGGAGTTGAGACTATGTTGAACAATATCGGCCTTCCGGGTCTTTTGCTGATTGCAGTTGTGGTGCTGGTCCTGTTCGGGCGCGGCAAGATTTCCAGCCTGATGGGCGAAGTCGGCAAGGGTATCACCAGCTTTAAGAAAGGCATCAGCGAAGGCGAAGATGACGTGAAAAACGGCGACAAGGACACTGCCGAGCTGAGCGATGACACCGTTGTTGTCACCGACACGAAGACCGACAAGGACCGGGTGTAATCTCTCATGTTTGATATGGGGTGGTCAGAGCTGTTGGTCGTTGGCGTTGTCGCGCTGATTGTGGTGGGTCCCAAGGACCTGCCCGTGCTGTTTCGCAAGGTCGGCCAGTTTGTGGGCAAGGCCAAGGGGATGGCGCGCGAGTTCAGCAATGCGATGAATGATGCCGCCGATGACACGGGCATGCGCGAGATGTCGTCCAGTTTGAACAAGACGTTGAAAACCGCGACGAACCCGCTGGGATCGGCGATGGACGAAGTGAAATCAGCGACCAAATCCCTGTCCAAATTCGACCCCGAAAGCGAGACGGGTAAACTGGCCTCGCAGCGGGCCGAGGATGTCAAGAAGATCCAGGCCGCCACAGCCCGTGCCGGTGCCGAGCGCAAGCAGCGTGAAGCTGCCGAAGCGCTGGCACAGGCCGACGCCACAGAGGCGAAACTGGCGACACCCGCCGCCGCGCCGCAGATCGAGAAGCCGGCGGCGAAAGCTCCTGCCAAGAAAGCGCCAGCCAAGAAGGCAGCTGCCGCCAAAACGCCAGCTAAAGCCACGCCCGCGAAGAAGCCTGCCGCCAAGAAACCTGCCGCAGCGAAACCTGCGGCCAAGAAAGCCGCGCCCAAAGCGCCAGCGGCCAAAAAGAGTGACACATGAGTGCATCAGACGATATTGACGACAGCGCCGCCCCGCTGATCGAGCATCTGGCCGAGCTGCGCACGCGGCTGATCCATTCGGTGATCGCCTTTATCATCGGCATGGTGATCTGTTTTACCGTCTGGAATCCGATCTTTAACTTCCTGACGAACCCTTTGTGTTCGGCTATGGCCGAGCGTGGGCAGGAAGACTGCGGGTTGATCCTGATCAAGCTGCAAGAGGGCTTTTTCGTCGCCATCTCTATCTCTTTGCTGGGCGGGCTGGTTTTGGGCTTTCCATATATCAGCTACCAACTGTGGCGCTTCGTGGCACCGGGGCTTTACAAGAACGAGAAGGGCGCGTTTCTGCCCTTCCTGATCTCGAGCCCGCTGATGTTCTTTTTGGGCGCGTCCTTTGCCTTTTATGTCGTGACGCCGCTGGCTTTCGATTTCTTCCTTGGGTTCCAGCAGGCGGGCACGCTTGTCGGCGAGGGGACGGATAACGCAGGCGGAATCGCGGCCATCGCGTTCCAGGGGTCGGCTCAGGAGTATCTGAGCCTGACGATCAAGTTCATCGTGGCCTTTGGCCTGTGCTTTCAGCTGCCCGTATTGCTGACCCTGATGGGCAAGGCCGGACTGGTCAGCGCCGAAGGGCTTGGCAACGTGCGCAAATATGCGGTGGTTGGTATTCTGGTGCTGGCCGCACTTGTCACGCCGCCGGATGTGATCACCCAAGGGATCCTGTTTGTTGTGGTCTACGGGCTTTACGAAATCTCTATCTTTCTTGTAGGGCGGGTTGAACGCAAACGAGAAGAACAGCTGCGCGCAGACGGGTATTATGACGACGAATATGACGACCCGATCCTCGCAGAGTTCGAAGAGGATGAGGACGACCTGAAGTGAACCGTGACCCGATGGACCGTATTGCAGCGGCGTTGGAGAGGATGTCTCCTCCGCCGCTGAAAACCCCGGATTTTGATGTAGCGGGGGCCTTTGTCTGGCAGACAGGGCCGGACCATCTGGCACCGGTCGAAACGGTCAGCAAGGTTGATCTATCGCTGCTGGTCGGGGTGGATCGTGCGCGCGACACGTTGCTGGCCAACACGATGCAATTCGCCGCCGGTCTGCCCGCCAACAACGCCCTGCTGTGGGGCGCGCGCGGGATGGGCAAGTCGAGCCTTGTGAAAGCCGTGCACGCCCATGTCCGCGAGACGCACGACCGTTTGCGCATCGTGGAACTGCAACGCGAGGACCTGCCATCCGTGGGCCGTCTGCTGAGCCTGCTGCGCGGTGCGCGACAACGGTTTATCCTTTATTGCGATGATCTGAGCTTTGGTCATGACGACGCGCATTACAAATCGCTGAAGGCGGTGCTGGATGGCGGGATCGAAGGGCGGCCAGAGAATGTCGTGCTTTATGCCACGTCGAACCGGCGGCATCTGATGCCCCGTGACATGATCGAGAACGAACGTGGCTCTGCCATCAACCCTGCCGAGGCGGTGGAAGAGAAAGTATCGCTGTCGGATCGGTTCGGGCTGTGGCTAGGCTTCCATCCCTGCGACCAGAAACAGTATCTGGATATGATCCGCGGTTATTGCGATGCTTACGGGGTCGAGATTGACGCCAAGACTCTGCACGCCGAGGCGATCGAATGGCAAGCGACCCGTGGCGCGCGGTCGGGCCGTGTGGCGTGGCAGTATTTCGTTGATCTGGCAGGGCGTCGCGGCGTCGCGCTGTAAGCGACCTTCGCAAACGCTTGCGGCCCCGAAAAGGGGCCGCGTTTTGAAGCTGTTCAGTTTTCCAGTTGGCTTAGTTCAGGTAGGGCGTCGGATCGACGCTATCAAAGCCTTTGCGCACCTCGAAATGTACGAATGAATCATCGCCCGGGCGCAGCTTGGCGATGCTTGCCCCTTTAGAGACGCTATCCCCTTTGGCGACCGACACATTGGCGACATTGGCATAAACGGTCAGCAGGTTGTCAGGGTGGCGGATCACGACAATCGGCACGCCCTCGGCGCTTTTGGTGATCGCGGCGACGGTGCCGCTATCGGCGGCTTTGACCGCAGCATCCGGTGTGCCCTTGATGTTGATGCCCTCGTTCTTGCCCTTGGAATAGGCGCGGATGATGCTGCCCTGTACGGGGGGCGACATGCGGCCGGAAGAGGCGGGTTGCGTCGTCTTGCCCACATCGGCGACAGGCTTGGCTGCGGCGGGTTCGGGCTTTGGCGCGGCGGGCTTCTCGTCCACGGGCGGTAGCGGTTTCGCGGCGCTTGGCGGGGTCGGCGTTGGCGATCCGGTGCCGGGCAAGCTGGTCGTTGTCGGTGCAGTGGCCGTCGCGGCGGCTGGCACTGCAGCGCTGCGTTTCGGGGCGGCCTGCTGCGCCACGGGGATCAGCAGGAACTGCCCTTCGCGGACAGAGAAATCAGCGCCAAGCCCGTTCCATTCGGCCAGCGTTTCAACCGGCACGGCATAGAGACGCGCGATGGTATAGGCGGTTTCCCCACGTTCCACCTTGTGGCGCACAGGCTCGATCCCGGTCTGTTTCGCGGGGTTCTCGCGGGTGGTGGTCTGCGCCGAGGGCAGGGTGGTGGTCTGCACGCCGGGGGTGGCGGGCGCCCGGTTGATCGCGCCGCCTGCGATGGTCTGGATATCGACTGCTGCAGTGGTGATCGGACCGGTGCCCGACGCGCCAGTCGCGGGCGAGGGTTCGGCCACGCGGGTCGGTAGGGCGATGATCTCTCCCTTGCGGAGGGGGACAGTGGGGTCGATGCCATTGTAGCGCGACAGGCTGCCCACATCGGCACCCACGCGGGTGGCCACGTCAGACAGCGTATCGCCACGCCGCGCCACGGCGACCTGATAGTTGGGGTAGGAAATCACACCGCGGTTGTCCGGTGCGGGGCGTTCATCCAGCGGGCCGGTGGCTGCGTGGGCGGTGGTGAAACCGTCGCCAAAGCCGCCGCGCAAATCCATATCAAGGGGCTGTTCACACGCGGCGAGCAAAAGCGCAGAGCTGCCCGCCAGTACCGTCAGCCTGAGGGTACGGGTCACGTTTGGTTGGGTCATCTGCTCGTCCTCGTCTTCGGTGCCGTCAGCGCCTTGGGGTCCCCGTTCGGGCGGAGTTCCCCTTGCTATACTGCATTTAGCCGTCTTTTCCCAGCCCTTCAAGCAAGGGAACAAAGCGGACCTTGCGCAGCTCGTCATATTCCAGCCCGGTCTCGGTTTTGCGTACACGTATGAGGTGTTGAACCGTGTCCGACTGGCCCACGGGCACGACCATGATGCCGCCCACCTTGAGCTGAGCCAGAAGCGGGCCGGGGGGGTCTTCGGCGGCGGCGGTCACGATGATCCGGTCAAAGGGGGCCTGTTCGGGCAAGCCAAAGCTGCCGTCGCCTATGATCGCCGTGATGTTGGACAGGGCCAGATCCTCGAAGATCTGGCGGGCCTCTACCACCAGTCTGCGGTGGCGGTCGATGGTATAGACGCGCCGCGCCAGTTTGCTGAGGATCGCGGCCTGATAGCCTGATCCGGTCCCCACCTCGAGCACCTTGTCACGCGACGACACATCCAGCGCCTGCGTCATCAGCGCCACAACCGAAGGCTGGCTGATGGTCTGACCGCAGGCGATCGGCAGGGGCATGTCCTCGTAGGCGCGGGACGCGAAAAGGCCGCGGATGAAGGGACCTCGGTCGATCTGCTCCATCGCGTTCAGGACACGGGCATCGGTGACGCCCTTGGAACGGAGTGCGTAAAGAAATTGCATCTTGCGTGTCGCGTCTGTGATGTCTTCTTCGTCGTTCATGTATTGATGGCTTTTAGCGCGTCAAATGTATCATGAGCGGTGAGGTCGGCGCGCATGGGCGTGACCGAGATATAGCCGTCAAGGTTCAGCGCGGCGTCGGTGCCGTCGTCCGTCGGGATCTGCTGGTCCGCGCCCTTGATCCACAAGAACCGCCGCCCCGAGGGCGACAGCTGCGGGATCGTGGAAAAGCTGGTATCGCGGCGCATCCCCTGGGGGGCCAAACGGATGCCCTGAACCTCTGCCGCTGCGACGGGCGGAAAATTCACGTTATAGAACAGACGGTAGCCATCCCCATGCGCCGGTGTCGCATCCAGAATACGGCGGATCACATCGGCCCCGTGGCCGGCGGCGGCCTCGAACGGGTCATCCAGATCGCGGTTGGCAGGGCCGTAGTATTGCGACAGCGCCACGGCGGGGATGCCTTGCAGCGCCGCCTCCATCGCGCCACCGATCGTGCCGGAATAGAGCGTGTTTTCAGCCGCGTTGTTGCCGCGGTTCACACCGGACAGCACCAGATCAGGGCGGGCATCCAGCATACAGTCATGAAGTGCGGCCATCACACAATCGGCCGGGCTGCCCTCGACCGAAAAGCGCCGGTCGCTGACCTTTTCGACCATCATCGGCTTGGTGTAGCTGATGCAATGCCCGACGCCGGATTGTTCATAGGCGGGGGCCACGGTCCAGACCTCGCCATCGGGTCCGGCCAGGTCAGTGGCAATGCCCTGCAGGGTCTTCAGACCCGGAGCGTGAATACCGTCGTCGTTGGTGATCAGAATGCGCATAAATTCCCCTTTGCGCCTTGATAGGCGACGGGGCGCGGCGCGGCAAGGCAGGAGCCTTCACCGCATCATGTTTTAAGGCTGGGAAACAGCCAGTTGCGCCAGAATTTCAGCGGCTTGCGACTGTGGCGTGTTCAGCGCCTCGCGGTCTTCACCGGGGTGGAAACGCGCGCGTGTCGCGGTTGGCATAGGGGCGGGCGTCATGATGTGGACGCGCGGGCCGATTGCCACGGCTTCGGACTGCCAGCTTTTGGCCAGCGCGATCTGCGCGGCTTTGGTGGCCCCGTAGCTGCCAAAGAACTTGGTCGCTACAACCGGATCGTCAAAGAACACGGCCTGACCCGATTGCCCCAGCAGCGGTGCCACATAGGTGATCAGGGTCGAGGTGGCGGTGACGTTACAGGCGACAGATTTGGCCATGTCTTTGGCGTCGATGTGATCGGTCGGGGCCAAGGGGGCGGCATGGACAGCGGTGTGCAGCCACAGATCAAGGCTGCCCCAGCGGTCATAGATGCCACGGCACAGGGTCGCCATCGCATCGGCATTGGTGATGTCCATCGGGGCCAATGTCGCGCTGCCGCCGCGGGACTGGATGCGGTCGTCCAGCTCTTCCAGGGCACCGGTGGTTTTGGCGACTGCAATGATGTGATGCGTGTCGCAAAGTGCTTCGGCCAGGGCGGCACCAAGACCGCGGGACGCGCCAGTGATAAGAGCTTTTTTTGTCATGGGGTGGCTTTGCCTGAGCCACCGCGCCCCGTCAAGAGGGGCGCGGCACCCGGGGTCATGTCGCGGGGCGTTTCACCCTTTGGGAAGTTTGAGCGTCACCGTGCGCCCGCGCTGCGCCAGAACTACGCTGTCGTCGCCAATGGCGGCGACGATGCCGTCGCTGATCTTGTCGTTCAATGTCACGCGGTGGATGCGTCCGCGGCCATCGCGGATCAACGCGCCGGGGTCGGTCAGGCTGCCGAAGGTACCAATCAGGGCGAGCTTGGGCAGGGACGCCTGCTGCGTAGCCAGATTGAGTGTTTTCTGCGGGGTCGGAGTGCCTTTTTCGTCAGTCGACATGGGTGCCTCTTGCTGCGCTTAGGGGGGCAAAGAATGGTTAGACCGAGGGGCTAACAAAGCTGCCTGACAGCCGAAAGAGGGCGCGGGGGAAGCTGGCAAAGACTGGCTTGCACGTCGGCAAAGCTTTGCCAGCGGCACGGGGGCGCGAAACAGCAAAAGGGCGGGCGAGGGGTTGAACCCTGCGCCCGCCCTTGCGGAACTTGTCGCGAAGCGGCGGCTTTACTCGGCGGCTGGCTTCATCTCGAACCCTTGATTGATCTGGTCGGCAGGGGTGACAGGGTAATCGCCCGAGAAGCAGGCATCGCAGTACTGAGGGCACTTGTTGTTGCGACCCTCTGCCTCGCCCACGGCGCGGTAAAGCCCGTCGAGCGAAATGAACTTGAGGCTATCCACTTGCAAATGCTCGCGCATTTCCTCTTCGGACATGGTGGCCGCCAGCAGCTTTTCACGTTGCGGCGTGTCCACACCGTAGAAACAGGGCCACGCGGTGGGGGGCGAAGCAATGCGGAAGTGGACCTCTTTCGCGCCGGCATCAAGGATCATCTCTTTGATCTTGCGGCTGGTGGTGCCACGCACAACCGAATCGTCGACAAGGATGACCCGCTTGCCCTTGATCAGCGCGCGGTTCACGTTGAGCTTTAGCCGCACGCCCATGTTGCGGATCTGCTCGGTCGGTTCGATGAAGGTCCGGCCCATGTATTGGTTGCGGATAATCCCCATCGCATAGGGAATACCCGATTCGAGGCTGAAACCGATGGCCGCAGGCGTGCCGCTGTCGGGGACGGGGCAGACAAGATCCGCCTCTACCGGCGATTCCTTGGCCAGCTCGCGCCCGATGGCTTCGCGGGTTTCATAGACCGAACGACCGCCAAGGATGCTGTCGGGGCGGCTGAAATAGACGTGTTCAAAGATACAGAAACGCGATGCGACACGGCGGAAGGGGAAATGGCTTTCGACGCCCGAAGGGGTGATCACGACCATCTCGCCGGGCTCGATCTCGCGGACGAATTCGGCACCGATGATGTCCAGCGCGCAGGTCTCGGAGCTGAGCGCCCAACCGTCGCCAAGCTTGCCCAGAACCAGCGGGCGCACGCCCAAAGGATCGCGCACGCCGATCAGCTTGGTGCGGGTCATCGCCACGACCGAAAACGCGCCTTCCACACGGCGCAGCGCGTCTTCCATGCGTTCGGGAATGTTGCGTTGCAGGGACCGCGCCATCAGGTGGATGATACATTCGCTGTCCGACGAGGACTGGAAGATCGACCCGCGTTCAATCAGCTCGCGGCGCAGGGCGTTGGCGTTGGTGATATTGCCATTATGGGCAATCGCGGCACCGCCCATGGCGAATTCGCCAAAGAAGGGCTGCACATCGCGGATCGCTGTCGGACCTTTGTGACCAGAGGTCGAATAACGCACATGCCCGATAGACAGTTCGCCGGGCAGCGTCTCCATCACCTTTTGCGAGGTGAAGTTGTCGCGCACATAGCCGAAGCGGCGGGCGGACTGGAAACCGGCAGCGGGGTCATAGCTGACGATCCCGCCGGCTTCCTGACCACGGTGCTGCAACGCGTGCAGGCCGAGGGCCACAAAGTTCGAGGCGTCTGCAACGCCGATCACGCCGAACACCCCGCATTCTTCTTTGAGTTTATCCCCGTCATCTGCATCACGCAGATAGGAGGAATCAAACGGGTGTGCGGGGGGCATGATCTTGGACAACGGGGCAACTCCGAATCCGATGAAGGGATAGGGGCTATGTAGGACTTTGGGCGGGCCTTGTCACCCCGCCGTTACATTTTGCCCCCGCATATGCTGCGATGCAACATATGGCAGAAACGCAAACGCCCCCGAAAACGGGGGCGCATGTTTAACTTTTGGCAGTGTCAGCGGCGATTAGGCACCGCAAGCACCAACCAGTGCCTCGTAGCGGGTGGTGATCCAGCCCAATGCGGCTTCTGGGTTCTGCTCTTCGATCTGGCCGGTAAAGCGCCCGAAGACCTGTGCCGACCGGCTTTCGTCCACCATGGTGAAGGTCTGGCCGGTGATCACGGTGTCATACACAAAGAACGCGATGGCGACCAAGAGGATGCCGCGCGCCACGCCGAAAAGAAACCCGAGCCCCTGATCCAGACCACCCAGAACAGAGCGCTGCACCAGCGACGAAAACAACGGGGTGAACAGCGAGACCACAATCAGCGCGATGGCAAAGACGATGGCAAACGCCCCGATAATCGATAGTTCACAACTGTCGGCAAGGAATTCGCCTACAACAGGGATCTCTGACACAAGCGGTTCAACCTGCGGCGCGAAGAGGAACGCAAGGATCGCGGCGGCAATCCAGCCCACGATCGCCATAAATTCGCGTACAAGCCCGCGGCCATAAGCCAGCAAAGCCGACAGAACGATGACAAGCGCCACAACCCCGTCAATGATGGTAAAACCTTCCATGGTCGTCTTGCCTTCCTTGAAGGGGCGGTTAGCCAGCCCCGAATATTTCGCCTACAAATCCGGTGAGATCGCTCATGGTGTTAAGCGTTATGCCGTTCTTGCCCACCGGTTTTCCGCCCGCGGGCGCGATGGCGCTGGTAAAACCAAGTTTTTGCGCTTCTTTCAACCTATTTTCGGTTTGACTGGCGGGGCGTAGCGCACCGGACAGGCTGATTTCGCCGAAAACAACGGTTTCCGCGGGCAAGGCCACGTCTTCGCGCGCGCTGAGCAAGGCGGCCGCGACCGCCAAATCCGCCGCCGGCTCCGAGATTTTCATCCCGCCTGCCACGTTGAGGTAAACATCAAGCCCCGCAAAGGGGATGCCGCAACGGGCCTCTAGCACGGCGAGGATCATCGCAAGCCGTCCCCCGTCCCAGCCGACAACCGTACGCCGCGCCTGCGAATGAGGCGACGGGGCCACAAGCGCCTGAAGCTCGCATAAAACAGGGCGGGTGCCTTCGATACCTGCGAAAACCACTGACCCTGCGGCGGGTGTGCCGCGTTCGGACAGAAACAGGGCAGAGGGGTTGGTGACCTCTGCCAGCCCTTCGCCGGTCATCTCGAATACGCCGATCTCGTCTGCGGGGCCAAAGCGGTTCTTGACCGCGCGCAGGATGCGGAACTGGTGGCCGCGCTCGCCCTCGAAATACAGCACGGTATCGACCATATGCTCGACCACGCGCGGCCCCGCGATCTGCCCGTCCTTGGTGACATGCCCCACAAGAATCACGGAAACACCGCGCCGTTTGGCAAAGCTTGTCAGCTCGTGCGCGGCGGCGCGGACCTGACTGACGGACCCGGGGGCGGAATCGACGTTATCGGCCCACATGGTCTGTATCGAATCGATGATGACCAGATCGGGCTTCACCTCTTCAAGCGTGGTCAGGATATCGCGCAGATTGGTTTCGGCGGCCAACTGCACCGAGGCGTCGGACAGCCCCAAACGCTGCGCCCGCATACGGACCTGCGCCGAGGCTTCCTCTCCGCTGACGTAGATTGTTTTCAAACCGCTGCGGGCAAAATGGGCCGCTGCTTGCAGCAAAAGGGTGGATTTCCCGATGCCCGGATCACCGCCCACCAGAATGGCAGAGGAGGGCACCAGCCCGCCGCCCAAAACGCGGTCCAGCTCGGCAATGCCGGAATGGCTGCGGGGCGGGGGCGTGTCCTTGGTGGTGAGGTCGGTCAGCACCATCGCCGCACCGCGACGGGTGCCAAGCGATTTGCTGGGCGGGCCGGATGAAATGCCCTTGTCCTGCTGGATCGTATTCCATTCGCCGCAGGCATCACAGCGCCCGGACCATTTGTTATAGGTCGCACCGCAAGCCGTGCACGAAAATGTAACGGGAGATTTAGCCATGCGTCTTTCTGGCCGAACAAAGGGGAAACGTCAAAGCAAAACCTTGGTGTCTGCGCGGGGTTACTCCGCTGCTTTGGGCGGCAGCTCTACCACGCGTGAGTCGCGGGCCATTTCATCCGCCGATACCGTACGTTCGATTCCCAGTTCGGGCATGATCTCGCGCATTTCAGCGCGCAGGCGGTCCAGCTGTGCTGCGGCCACGCTCTCTTCCAGCTCGACCTCGTGCAGCCAGTGCTTCATCTCGGACGTGATGCCTTTGGCCTGATCCAGACGGCTGTTGAACAGGTTCACTTCTTCCTGACGCTGCTTTAGGAAATTGCGCGCGCGTTCGATTTTCTCGTCGGCATAGACGGTCGCCAGCTCTTTCGAGATGTGGCTCATCTGCGCGGCGACTTCCAGAAGGGCGGGTTCAAGGGTGCTAAGGTCAGGGTGATCGCGCAGATAGGCCAGCCGTTCGCGGACCGAGTCGAATTCGGAAGACATGTGAAAAACGTCACCGCGATCCGCCGCATGCACCGCCCCGTAGGCGCGGGTGATGTCATCCATGTTCAGCGCAAATTTGCGGTGCGATGTCTCAAGCTGCATGATGCGGCGGTTGGTGGGGATGAAAAAGCAGATGCCCACGGCCAGAATGGTCAGACCGATCTGCGCATACATCCCTGCATTCTCAACGGGTTGCCCGCCATAGTAGAGTGGTAGTTCGATCCAGGCCCATTGGCCAAGCGCGGCCATAACGGTACAGACGGTGATCGCCACGGCGGCAACAGCGAAAACCGCGAATGCGAGTCTTTGAAAAAGATACTGAATAAGTGCCGTCAACGCGTTCATCTGTCTCACCTTGTGCTTGAGTTGCTGTTGTAAGCAAGAATATGCCGATGTTGGCAAAAGGCGAAGAAAATCTTGAAATTTCCGTAAATGAATCGATTTTACTCGGGAAATTCCGAGCAATTCTACCCAGGCGGGTGGATTGGTCGGGTGAAAACGCCAGCTTGCTTAGGCGATTTTCTGCGCGCGGTGCCCGATAAACAGGGATGCGAGGATGCAGCCTGTAAACAGGTATAGCCCCCAAGCCGTCTCGATCCGCCCGATGCCGATTCCCTTTGATAGGGTTACATAAAGCGCGATCAGAAACACATCCGCCATCGCCAATTTGCCGATTGCCTGCAAGACGGGCAGGGCGCGTGGGCCGATCAGGTGGAACTGTACCAGCGTCAGGCCGACGGTCTTAACATAAGGCGCGACAAGCGCAAAAATCGCGACGATCAGCGCCAGAAACAGGTCGGTGTCCCAGAGGGATTTCAGCCCGCTCAGGACAGAGATTTCGGTGAGCCCGAACAGCGGCAACACGCCCGCCCGCAATAAGGGCGCGGCCCATGCAACAGGGTAGAGGATCAGCAGAGACAGGTTTGCAATGCGCAGCAGCATATCAAAGCGGTCTGCGCGGAGGCGTGCCCCATCACTCCACATAGACCCGGTCATAGCGCGCGCCAAGCGCGGTCAGCACCTCGTAGCCGATGGTGCCCGCAAACCCGGCGACCGTATCAACAGACTGATAGTTCCCGATCAGCTGCAAATGCTCTGGCACCTCTGCCAGGCTGGTCACATCGACGGTGATCAGATCCATAGAGACACGGCCAACAACGGGCAGTTTGCGCCCCTCGTGGGTGAAAGTGGCCCCGTTGCCCAAGGCGCGGATCAACCCGTCGGCATAACCCGCAGCAACGGTGGCGACCAATGTCGGGCGGGGGGCCGTCCAGGCGCAGCCATAGCCGACGGTCTGGCCCGTGGCGACTTCGCGCACCTGAATGACAGGCACATCCAGCGTCACCACCGGCATCGCATCGGCGAAGGGCAATCCGCCGTAGACCCCGATGCCCGGGCGGGTCAGGTCAAAGTGGTAGTCACGGCCAAGCATAATCCCTCCCGTCGCGGCCAAGGATCGTGGCACGTTCAACCCATCCGTCATCTCGCGGAACGTCTTGAGCTGGCGGGCATTCATAGGGTGGTTCGGTTCATCCGCGCAGGCCAGATGCGACATGATCAAGGTCGGGTTCTGCGCCAGGGCGATGTCGCGCAGCGCAGCCCATTCAGCCGGGTCCATGCCAAGGCGGTTCATGCCGCTGTTCAGTTGCACCCCGAAACGATGGCCGGGCAGGGCTTCGACATGGGCGATCATCTGATCGACCGAATTGATCATCGGCGTCAGGGCCGCGCTTCGGATCATATCGGCGTCACCGGGCATATGCCCCGCAAAGACGTTGATCGCAGGGCCGGGCCCCAACACGCGACGCAGGGCCACGCCCTCTTCCGCGACAGCGACAAAGAACTTGCGCGCGCCTTGGGCGGCGAGAACCGGCGCCACGCGGTCAATGCCCAGACCATAGGCATTCGCCTTGATCACGGCACCGGTGTCGCAGCCGGTCATTTTGTTCAGCGCCTGCCAATTGGCGGCAATCGCATTGAGGTCGATAGAGAGGGTGGCTGTTGTCATGGGATTTGTTTTGACCGTATGCCCGCCAAGGTCAAGCCACGAGCAGGGCCACCGGCCAATAATCCCTCGCCTTGCGGGGAGGCGGGCGGAATGTTTGGCCCATTTCCCTAACGTAACGAAACCTTCGCATGATGCTTGCATGGTGGCGCGAACGCGATAGCTTGGTTCCTGACAAAAGACAGGCTGCGCGCAGTAGCCGCATATAAAACGGGAGAGAGATCAATGCGAGTTTCAACAATGACAACGGGGCCCGTGCTGGCGGTGGTCACGGCGATGGCCGCGCCCATGGCGATGGCCGAGAACCGGATCGATACCCAGATGCCCACAGCCCCTGATATGGCGGCCTATGGCGACGAAGCGATCGGCGTGCGCCAGCTTGACCTGGTGCATAAGGACCAGATCGATATCCTGTCCATCGATCCCGCAGCGGACAAACCTGAAACCCTGCCGCGCTATGATCGCCCGCTGACCGTAGAGGTCTGGTACCCCGCCGCGGACGGGGCCACCGGCGACACCGCGATCAAGGCGTTCATCCGCGATGGCAAGACCGAGGTCACCTTGCAAGGCAAAGCCATGCGCGACGCGGAACCAGCACAGCCCGACGCGGCCTATCCGCTGGTCATCGTTTCCCACGGCTATCCCGGCAACCGCTTCCTGATGTCTCATCTGGCCGAGAATATCGCGTCAAAAGGCTATGTCGTGGCGTCCATCGATCACCTCGATTCCACCTATCGCACGCAGGCGGCCTTTGGCTCTACGCTGGTGAACCGGTCGCTGGACCAGCTTTTCGTGCTGGATGAAATGGCGCGTCTGTCGCAAGACGAAAGCTCTTTTCTCAATGGGTTGGTGGATGCGGATAACACCGGTTTGATCGGCTATTCCATGGGCGGCTACGGCGCGGTGATCACCGCAGGTGGTGGCGTGACCGAAGCGTCGGTCGGCTATGGCTGGGGCGGGCCGCATGGCACTTTGGGCATCCATCAGGCGGGGTCCGAGACGCATAACAACCTGCCCGACCCAAGGATCAAAACCGCCATCGCGATCGGCCCCTGGGGCATGAACACGGGCTTCTGGGATGCCGAAGGCTTGAAGGGCGTGCAGATCCCCATGCTGTTCATGGCCGGGTCCGAGGATATGGTATCGCTTTACGAAAAAGGCGTGCGCGCCATTTGGGAAAACGCCAGCAGCGTCGACCGCGCCTTGCTGACCTTTGAAAACGGCGGCCATAATGCGGCGGCCCCGATGCCTGCGCCTGCGGAATCCTTTCGCGATGACGCTGATCTGGGGTTCAACGTGTCGGGCCACTATACCGATCCGGTCTGGGACACGGTGCGCATGAACAACATCGCGCAGCATTTCGCCACCGTCTGGATGGCACAGCACCTCAAGGGCGATGCCGAGATGGGGGCCTATCTTGATCTGGTCGAAAACTCCAACGACGGGGTCTGGTCGATGAACGAGGATGGCACCCCGAAGGAGGATCACAGCTATTGGAAGGGGTTCGACAAGGATACCGCCAAAGGGTTGCGCTATGAAACCCTGTCGCCCGAGTAAGGGGGACCGCTGATGATGCGCTTGCGTATCATGTTCTCGCATGCGGCCGTCGTGGTGATGGCGGTCGCCTGTGGGGCGGGGCTGGTTGGCTTGGCGCTGTTCGCGCCGCTATGGGTCTGGGCGCTGATCCCCTTGGGGGTCGCCGCGCAAATGCTGAATGAATACAACCTGCACCGCTATGTGTTCCACCTGTCGCCCCCGCGGGCGCAATGGGCATTCAACCTGCTGTATATGGCGCACTACGGTCATCATGATTTCCCGACCAACACCAAGCTGTTTTTTGTGCCGATCTGGGTCGCTTTGCCGATGCTACTGGTGAACGGAGGGGTGCTGTGGGGTGTTCTTGCCCTGTTTGGTGTGCCGCAGGCGGGCTGGATCGCCGTGGCCATCGTGCCAGTGGGCGGGGTGCTGACCTTTCTGGTCTATGAATGGTTCCACATGACCGCCCATGTGAACGTGCCCAAAACGCGGGTAGAGCGTTATGTGACCACGCTGCACAACCAGCATCACTTCCGCGATTTCAGCAAGTGGTTCCACGTCAGCCCCGGCGGGGCCGTGATTGACCGGGCTATGGGGACGGCGATTGACCGCGAGGCGCTAAAGCACCAGCAACGGATTGAATTTATTCGTACTTTGGGGATGCGACCCAATGACCCAAGGCTGATCGCAGCGCGGGAGCGCTTTGCCGCGAAATACAACCTGTCAGAGGCAGAGATCGCCCGCGCGGCGGTTGTCTGACCTCCGCACAGGGCGTGTATTCATCGAATTAACGGGGTGTGGCGATCAGAACTCCTGATCGCCGCCGCCATTTTCACTCTGCCACGGTTTCACAAGGTTGCCAAAGCGGGTGTAGCGCCCTTCAAAGCTGAGATCGACAGTACCAATCGGGCCGTGACGCTGCTTGCCAATGACCACTTCGGCGCGACCGTGCAGACGCTCCATCTCTTCTTGCCAGATCGCCATTTTATCCAGCTCGTGATCGCCGGGCTTTTCGCGTTCCTTATAGTATTCCTCGCGGAACACGAACATCACGACGTCGGCATCCTGTTCGATGGACCCGGATTCACGCAAGTCCGACAGCTGCGGGCGCTTATCTTCGCGGTTTTCCACCTGACGCGACAGCTGCGAC
This sequence comes from Sulfitobacter sp. G5_S2_6_S6, assembly GCF_054968505.1. Classification (NCBI taxonomy): domain Bacteria; kingdom Pseudomonadati; phylum Pseudomonadota; class Alphaproteobacteria; order Rhodobacterales; family Roseobacteraceae; genus Sulfitobacter; species Sulfitobacter sp. G5_S2_6_S6. The sequence continues at coordinate 70,431 of NZ_JBQKUI010000001.1, read as the reverse complement.
AGGGCGATCACGGGGATGTTGAGTTCTTTCGCGATGGCCTTGAGGCCCATGGTGATTTCCGAGATCTCGTTCACCCGGTTTTCGCCTTTGCCCGTCCCGCGCACCAGCTGGAGATAGTCGATGATCAACACGTCCAGCCCGTGGGTCCGCTTGAGCCGCCGCGCACGGGCGGCCAGCTGGCTGATCGGCAGGGCGGGCGTGTCGTCGATATACAGAGGGCAGGCTTCCAACGCTTTGGCGGCATCGACGAAACGGCGGAATTCGGTCTCTGTCATATCACCCGACCGGATCTGGTGGGACGGGATCTCGGCCGCTTCGGACAGGATACGCGCGGCCAACTGCTCCGCGCTCATCTCGAGGCTGTAGAACCCTACAACGCCACCATCTACAGCGCCTTCGGTGCCGTCATGCAAGGTGCCCCGGCGGTAGGCTTTGGCTACGTTGAAGGCGATGTTCGTCGCAAGCGAGGTTTTCCCCATCGACGGACGACCGGCAAGGATCAAAAGGTCAGAGGGGTGTAACCCGCCCAGCTTTTTATCCATATCAATCAGACCGGTAGAGACACCGGATAGGCCACCGTCGCGCTGGTAGGCCGCATTGGCCACGTTGACCGCATCGGTCACGGCTTTCAGAAAGCTCTGGAAACCGCTTTCGGTCTGACCCTGCTCGGCGAGCTTATAGAGTTTCTGTTCGGCCTCGACGATCTGTTCGCGCGGCTCTGACGCGACATCGACCTGTGCGGCTTTGGCCGCGATGTCACGGCCCAGCTGGATCAGGTCGCGGCGCACCGCCAGATCATAGATCATCTGGGCATAGTCGCGCACGGCAAAGGCGCTGATCGCGGCACCGGCAAGGCGCACGAGATAGGCGGGGCCGCCCAGTTCTTTCAGCCCTTCGTCATCCTCCATAAACGCCTTGAGCGTGACGGGGGAGGCAAGGTTGTTCTTGGCGATCCGCGCGGCGGCGATCTCGAAAATACGGGCGTGAACGGGGTCGTAGAAATGCTTGGGACCGATGACAGACGCCACGCGGTCGTAGATATCGTTGTTGGTCAGGATCGCGCCCAACAACTGCTGTTCCGCTTCGATGGAATGCGGCATTGTCTCGGCCGCTTGAACCGTTAGCTGGTTACCGTCGATGCTTGAAATCTCGTTCATGCTACGTGTTGCCCCACTGATTAATGACCCGAGGCTTATCTACCCGAGCCGCCCGTCATCCCGCAATCTTTATAAGCTGTGGATAACCTTATCTCTGCGCTAGCGTAGCATATGTCGCGTGATTTTACACCACGCGACACAATATCATGTGGATTTCTTAGGTTTTTTTCCGCGCATCCTGCCACGCTTCTGGCGCGTTCAGGAAGGCTTCGACTTCGGTCAGGGTTTCTGTGTCAAACGCGTTCTGCGCTTTGGCCTCGGCCAGCACATCCCACCAGGTGCACAGGCTGTGCAACGTAACCCCGTGATCGCCCAAGGTCTTTTCTGTCTGCGGAAAAATACCGTAGTAAAAGATCACTGCGGTATGCGCGCAGGTTGCACCGGTATCGCGAATCGCGTCGACAAAGCTGATCTTCGAGCCGCCATCGGTTGTTAGATCCTCGACCAGCAAAACCCGTTGGCCTTCGGTCATTTCACCTTCAATGCGGGCGTTGCGGCCATAGCCTTTGGGCTTCTTGCGCACATAGGTCATGGGCAGCGCCATGCGCTCGGCCACCATCGCGGCAAAGGGGATGCCCGCGGTTTCACCGCCCGCGATATTGTCAAACGCCTCGAACCCCGCTTCGCGCATCACTGTGACGGTCAGGAAGTCCATCAAGGTGGCGCGGATGCGCGGATAGCTGATCAGCTTGCGGCAATCGATATAGGTCGGGCTCGGCAGGCCGGAGGCGAGGGTAAAGGGCTCTGCCGCGTTGAAATGAACGGCCTTGATCTCCAGCAACATCCGCGCGGTCAAGCGCGCCATTTCGGTAGAGTCGGGGTAGCTGGTGGGGATCATGTCATGCGTTCCTTTTGGGGCCTTGGCGTTGAGGGCGGTGGTGGTCGGTCTCATCCTGCTGCGACCGGCAAACTGTCTTTGGTACTGGGGGGGGGCGTCAGTCGGTGACGGACCAGTTCAGCGGCATCATCGGATCGAACACGGTGACCGGCCCGTCGGGCGTGTCGATGTGATCGGGGTAGGTCGCCGGTGTGCGGGTCAGCGTCATCGTCGCCTCGTTCGGGGCCAGCCCGTAGAAATCCGGCCCGTTCAGCGAGGTAAACCGTTCCAATTGGTCCAGCGCGTCTTCCTGTTCAAAGACCTCGGCCAGGATCGACATCGTATTGGGCGCGGTAAAGCAGCCGGCACAGCCGCAGGGCAGCAGCTTGTTCGCGTCCGTATGCGGCGCGGAATCCGTGCCCAGAAAGAAGCGCGCGTCGCCCGAAGTCGCGGCAGCGCGCAGGGCCAGACGGTGGCTCTCGCGTTTGGCGACGGGCAGGCAGTAGTAATGCGGTTTGATCCCACCGGCGAGGATATGGTTGCGGTTGATCACCAGATGGTGCGTGGTGATGGTCGCGCCCAGATTACCGGTGCTTTCCGTGACATATTGGGCGGCGTCGGCGGTGGTAATATGCTCCATGACGACTTTCAGCCCCGCATGACGGGTGCGGATCGGGTCAAGCACGCGGTCGATGAACACGGCCTCGCGGTCGAAAATGTCGATCTCGGGGTCGGTGACCTCGCCATGGGTGCACAGGGGCAGGCCGATCTCGGCCATGCGTTCCAGCACGGGCGCAACATTGTCAAAGTTCGACACGCCGCTGGCTGAATTTGTCGTCGCACCGGCGGGGTAGAGCTTGACCGCGGTGATCAACCCGCTGGCATGGGCGGCGGCCACATCGTCGGGATCGGTATCCTCGGTCAGATAAAGGGTCATCAGCGGTTTGAACTCCGCGCCCTCGGGCAGTGCCGCGAGGATACGATCGCGGTAGGCGGCCGCATCGGCACCGCGCACCACCGGGGGCACCAGATTGGGCATGATGATGGCGCGGGCAAAATGCGCGGCGGTATGGGGCAACACGGCGTCCAGCATCGCGCCGTCGCGCAGGTGCAGGTGCCAATCATCGGGGCGTCGAAGCGTGAGGGTCTGTGTCATGGGCTCCCCGCTAGCACAGGGCGTGCGGGCGCGCTAGTCTCGGGTTGGTCAAAGGAACCGCAGCAACCGTCAGCCGGTGGTTTTGGCTGCATCCTGCGATTGCGTATCCTGTTCCTCTGCAGTCCCGTTTTCCTGTGCGACGCGCAGGGCCAGTTCGGCCTCTAACTGCTTTTTGCGCCGGACAAACCGAGGGGCCGACATGTGCCCTGTCACGAAATTGCAAAGCGTGAGCGTCAACGGATCGCGCTGCTCGCGTTCCAGCGCGGCAAGCAGGCCCTTCAGATAGGGGCGGTGATCGCGGCGCGCCCGGGCGATGCGTGCAAAGCTCGCGATTGTCAGCTCGCCATCGGCTGCAAGGGTCAGCAGGTTTTCGAACTGGTCAAGCTCCAGCAGTTTCGATTGCAGCGCCGTGCCCATGCGCCGCATCCGAAGTTTGGTCACATTGGGGCGGGTAAAGAGGCTGGCGTGCATCGCGTCCAGCGGCACAGTCGGGTCATAGATCACAAAAGCGGCCTCGGCCGCGTCCAGCATATCGGGGGCATATCCGAACCGGGAGGTGAAATCCGTGCGCCGCATCTCGACAAAGCGATCGTCCCATTCGGTCACGCTGGGGTCCAGCGTCGCTTGCGGCTGGATGGCAACGACCATTGCGCCCGGTGCCGCGACAGAGAATGCCGCAGCCGCATAGCCGCCCGGACCCGCGCCATAAAAGACCACGCGGTCAAAGCCGTCGAAAAAGCCATCGTCGATCAGCCGGTCGAAAAACGCATAAACGGGCGCGTCCCGGAACCATGTGTCCCCTTCAGACGCCAGACAAAGATGCGACCAACCTTCGCTGCGCACCATTTCCCAGCCCAATGGATGCGCCATCGATGACAAGGCGCGCATCCCGTTGATGGTTTCAAAGCTGACCAGCAGGGTAGAGGATTTTTCCAGAAACATCGCGTGGTGTCGTGACCCGAGCGCTTCATAGAACCCGCCATTCTGCGCGACCTGCTTCACAGCATCCATCCACTCGCTTTTGGAATAGTCCTCAAAAGACGTGTCGAGCGTTACGGCGGTATCGATCATGGTAAACTTCCTCAATCGTATCTGGGCACAGGAAACCCCTGGCTTTTGGTCTGAGGTATCGGCGCATTAAGGCGAAAATGCGGAGATTTGAAGCACATTTATAGCACATTCTGTGGTCGCTCCAAGGCATAGAGTCTGTTGAACCCCGTGCAGACCCCTTGACCGCGCGGGATCAGAATGCACCACTCGTCCCAATCACAACCGGAGAATGCCATGCAACTGCCCCCTTCGATCGACGCCGTGCAAGAGCTGCTTGCGGGGCAGGGATATGTCTGCGGGCGGCCTTTGGCCACGGTGGTGTTCCTGAGCCTGACCTTGGGCCGGCCGCTGTTCCTCGAGGGAGAGGCAGGCGTCGGCAAGACAGAGATCGCCAAAGCATTGGCCCTGGCCTTGGACCGCAAGTTGATCCGGTTGCAATGCTATGAAGGGCTGGACGCCGCCACGGCGGTCTACGAATGGAACTTCCCTGCCCAGATGGTGGCAATCCGCACGGCTGAGGCCACCGGCGATCGCTCGCGACAGCAGCTCACAACAGAACTCTTTAGCGACGACTTTCTGATCGAACGCCCCTTGCTTGAAGCGATGCGCCCTGACGGACGCGGTGCGCCCATCCTGTTGATCGACGAGCTTGACCGCACGGACGCCCCGTTCGAAGCCTTCCTGCTTGAGGCGCTCAGCGATTTTCAGGTCACGATCCCCGAACTCGGCACGATCAAGGCTCCTGAGCCCCCCATTGTGATCCTGACCTCGAACCGCACGCGCGAGGTGCATGACGCGCTCAAACGCCGCTGTCTTTATCACTGGGTCGATTATCCCGATTTCCCCCGCGAGATGGAGATTCTGGCCGCCCGCGCCCCCGAAGCCTCAGCCGCGCTCAGCCGCGAGGTCGTGGCCTTTGTCCAGCAGCTTCGGACCGAGGACCTGTTCAAGAAGCCCGGCGTGGCCGAAACCATTGATTGGGCAAAATGTCTGCTGGCGCTGGATGTGATCAACCTTAGCCCCGAAACCATTGCGGATACGCTTGGGGCGATCCTGAAATACCAGGATGACATCGCCAAACTGCAAGGATCAGAGGCGAAACGCATCCTCGATCAAGCCAAAGCCACGCTGGACGAGACCCCTTGACGGATACTGCCGCTTCCAAATGGTCTAAAATCCTCGGGGGTCCGGGGGCCGACAGCCCCCGGCGGCAGGCGACCTGATGGAACATCTGCCCCTAGATCTGCCCGATAACCCCAAACTCGCCGGCAATATCACCCATTTCGCCCGTGCCCTGCGCCGCGCCGGTCTGCCCATTGGCCCCGGTCGCGTGATTGACGCAATCCGCGCGGTAGAGGTGGCGGGGTTCACCGACAAAACCGATTTCTACTGGACCCTGCACGCCTGCTTTGTGAACCGTCCTGAACACCGGACCATCTTTGCGCAGCTCTTCCGGCTTTATTGGCGCGACCCGCGGTATCTGGAACATATGATGGCCGCGATGCTGCCCGCGATCCGTGGCGTGCAGGAAGACCGCCCCGCTCAAGCCGCCGAGAAACGCGCGGCAGAGGCGTTGCTGGACGGTGCCGAAGCGCCGGAACGCGAGCGCGAAGAACCGCAAGACGAGCGCGAGACAGAGATCGAGGTCGATGCCAGCCTGACCATGTCCTCGCAAGAACGGCTGCGCAGTCTTGATTTCGAACTGATGAGCCTCGCGGAGGTGGCGGAGGCCAAGAAGATGCTGGCGCGGTTGCGCTTGCCGGTCAAACCCATGCCGTCACGCCGTGCCATGACGTCCCCAAGGGGGCGGATCGACGCGGGGCGCAGCCTGCGGGCCGCGCTGCGCCGCGGCGGAGAGATGGACAAGCTGGTGCTGAAAACCCCGCGCCCACGCTATCCCAATCTGGTGGTGCTTTGCGATATCTCCGGTTCCATGAGCCAATATTCCCGCATGGTGCTGCATTTCCTGCATGCGGTGAGCAATGCCAAGGGCGCGGGGTGGGCGCAGGTGCATGCGTTTACCTTTGGCACGCGGCTGACCAATATCACCCGCCATCTGGCGACGCGCGACGTGGATGCAGCGCTCAAGGCGGCGGGGGCAGAGGCTCAGGATTGGGAGGGCGGCACGCGTATCGGGGCCTGTATCGAGGCGTTCAACCGCGATTGGTCGCGGCGGGTCATGGGGCAGGGTGCGGTTGTGCTGTTGATCACTGACGGGCTGGACCGCGATGCGCCCGATGATCTGGCGCGACAGATGCAGCGGTTGCATCTGTCCGCACGTCGGCTGATCTGGCTAAATCCGCTGCTGCGGTGGGACGGGTTCGCGCCCAAAGCGGCAGGTATCCGTGCGATGCTGCCCTTCACCGACAGCTTTCGGGCCGGTCACTCGATTGCGTCGTTGCAAGAACTGGCAGAGGTGATCTCCCGCCCCGATGACCGGGGCGAGAAAACGCGATTGATGCAGATGATGGGGGCGGCCCCTTAGGCGAAGGTTTCAGCAAAAGCCCCGCGATAGGTCGCTGACAGGTCAGCCAAAGGCGCTTTGACGCCGCCGAAGTTCACTTGATCCCCGCCGAACTTGCCGACGCTTTCCAGATGCAGGCCGGCGTTTTGCGCGGCGATCATCAGGGCTTCGGCCTGATCGAAGTTACAGGCGATCAGATAGCGGGCTTGATCCTCGCCAAACAGAACCTGCGTATCGGCAGAATCCAGGGTCACGCCGACGCCGGCCTCGTCCGCCAGTTCAAAGGCTGCCAGCGCCAGACCGCCGTCCGACAGGTCGGTGCAGGCTTTGATCAACGCGCGGTTGGCGCGGATGAATTCACCGTGGGCCTTCTCCAGCGCCAGATCGACATGGGGGGCGTCGCCATCGCGGCGGTTGAACACTTCAAGCAGCAGGGCGGATTGTCCGATGTGCCCTTCGGTGGCCCCAAGAACCAAAGCGACATGACCCTCGCGGACCTCTTTGCCGATGATCTCGTCCGTATGTTTAAGCAGGCCGACCGCGCCAATGGTGGGGGTGGGCAGAATGCCTTTGCCGTCGGTTTCGTTATACAGCGACACGTTGCCGGACACGATGGGCATGTCCAACGCGGCAACCGCTTCGCCGATGCCTTTCAGCGCGCCGACGAACTGGCCCATGATCTCGGGCTTTTCGGGGTTGCCGAAGTTGAGGTTGTCCGTGGTCGCCAGCGGCAGTGCCCCTACGGCACAGAGGTTGCGGTAGGCTTCGGCCACGGCCTGTTTGCCGCCTTCGACAGGGTTCGCCTTGACGTAGCGGGGCGTCACATCCGAGGTAAAGGCGATCGCCTTGTCGGTGCCATGCACGCGCACGATGCCCGATCCCAGACCGGGGGTGCGGGCGCTGTCGCCCATGACCATTGTGTCGTATTGTTCAAACACCCACGCTTTGGACGCGTAGTTCGGGCTGGAGATCAGCGCGCTCAGCCCGTCGATGGGGTCTATGCCGGGGACATCCGACAGCGGTTCGGCTGCGGGTGTCTCGACATAGGGGCGGTCGTATTCGGGCGCGTTGCCCGAGAGCGCTTTAAGCGGCAGGTCGGCTTTGATCTCGCCATTGTGCACGATCAAGAAACGGTCCTCGGCGATTGTTTCGCCTACGATGGCGAAATCGAGGTCCCATTTGTCGAAGACGGCTTTCGCCTCGGCTTCGAGTTCGGGACGCAGGACCATCAGCATCCGTTCCTGGGATTCCGACAGCATCATCTCGTAGGCGGTCATGGCGTGTTCGCGGGTCGGGACCTTTTCGAGGTCCAGACGCACACCAAGGTTGCCCTTGTCGCCCATTTCCACGGCCGAACAGGTCAGGCCTGCCGCACCCATATCCTGGATCGAAATCACGGCACCGGTCGCCATTAGTTCGAGCGTGGCTTCCATCAGGCGTTTTTCGGTGAAGGGGTCGCCAACCTGAACGGTGGGACGTTTGTCTTCGATGGTGTCGTCGAACTCGGCCGATGCCATCGTCGCACCGCCCACACCGTCGCGGCCGGTTTTCGCACCAAGGTAAACGACTGGCATGCCAACGCCGGAAGCGGCGGAATAGAAGATCTTGTCAGTGTCGGCCAAACCCGCGGCAAAGGCATTCACAAGGCAGTTGCCGTCATAGGCGGTGTCAAAGCGCACTTCGCCGCCCACCGTGGGCACGCCAAAGCAGTTACCGTAGCCGCCAACGCCTGCAACCACGCCATGCACCAGCTGGCGTGTCTTGCGGTGGTCGGGCGACCCGAAGCTAAGAGAGTTCATCGCCGCGATCGGACGCGCGCCCATCGTGAACACGTCCCGCAGGATGCCGCCCACGCCAGTCGCCGCACCCTGATAGGGTTCGATGTAGGACGGGTGGTTGTGGCTTTCCATCTTGAAGACCAGCGCTTGGCCGTCGCCGATATCAACGATGCCCGCATTCTCGCCCGGGCCGCAGATCACCTGAGGGCCCTCGGTCGGCAGGGTACGCAGCCACTTCTTTGACGACTTGTAGGAACAGTGTTCGTTCCACATGGCCGAAAAGATGCCCAGTTCGGTAAAGGTGGGTTCGCGCCCGATGATATCCAGAATACGCTGATATTCTTCGGCATTGATGCCGTGGCTGGAAATCAGGTCTTGGGTGATGGCTGGTTCGGTCATGGTGCGCGTTTTCCCCTAGCAATATGCCACACCTCTTAGATCAAGCGCAGCGCGGGGAAAAGACCTAAGGCTCGTGAAGGGCCATAGCCAAAAAAAAGGCCGAGCACGAAGCTCGGCCGAGTCCAACAGGGAGGTATGAAGTAGCGGCGCGGAGCCGCCCGTCTTCATACCGCCCAATTAAGTGGCGTTCGTGCACGGTTCAAGGATGGAATCGTTAATCTATGACATGTCCGATATGCGGTTTTCGCATAGCTAGTGGGACTCTTTCTCGCGCAGCAGTTTGCGGTGGGTAATGATCTCGTCCTGCACGAAGTCTTTAAAGGCCGCGACCCGCTTGGAGGCGCGCAATTCTTCGGGGTAGGCAAGGAATACGGGCACATCCGCCGACTCGGTCTCTGGCAGAACTTGCACCAGATCGGGGAAGTCTTGGATGAGGTAGTCGGGCAGTACGCCGATCCCGAGGTTGTTGATCACCGCTTGCAATACGCCAAAGTAGTTGTTCACCGTCAGCATCGACCGCACGTCATGCATCATAAGCTGCTGGATCAGGTTCAGACCCGCATGCACCTGGTTGCTGTCGGTGTTCTGGCAGATCAGACGGTGGTCCGACATATCCTCAAGCCGCTGGGGCGTGCCGTTCGCCGCAAGATAGGCGGGCGAGGCGTACATGCACATCTTGATCATCATCAGTTTCTTGCGCACCAGATCGGCTTGCGACGGCTCTTTCATGCGGATGGCGACATCGGCTTCGCGCATGGGCAGGTCAAGGACGCGTTCTTCGAGCATCAGGTCGACCTTTAGGTCGGGGTATTTCTCGTAGAGCTTCGGCAGACGCGGGGCCAGCCAAAGGGTGCCAAAGCCCGTGGTCGTGGTGACACGCAATTCGCCAAAGACTTCTTCCTCGCTGTCGCGGATGCGCGCAGCGGCGGTATCCAGCCGTTTGGACATGGCGACGGTGGCGTCGAACAGCAGCTCGCCTTGTTCGGTCAGGATCAAGCCGCGTGCGTGGCGGTGGAACAGGTTGGTATTCAGCTGCTCTTCCAGTCCGCGGATCTGGCGGCTGACGGCAGATTGCGACAAATTCAGCTTGTCGCCCGCATGGGTCAAGCTGCCCGCGTCCGCCACGGCGTGAAATATTCTGAGCTTGTCCCAATCCATGAGGACTACCTTTATAATGAGCGCAGTGTTCGCAAGAACGGTCATCTTTGCGCGTTTTACAGTTTAAAAACAACCCTCCGACGCGGCGCATCGGTATATGTGCGGTTATCTTATCACGGATAGATCGGGCGGAGGTGCAAAAGATCAAGCCCCGCGCCTTGGCGCTTTATGACCTAGGGGCAGACACAACGCTAGACAGGTCAGCTTTTGTGACCTAGTGTGATGCCATAGCTATTGATTGCACGTAGGGGAGGACGCGCTATGGGTACGCAAAAAATTTCACTAACTGACCGGTATGACCTCGAGAAATCGCCCGTGTTGCTGAACGGTACACAGGCGTTGGTGCGCCTGACGATGATGCAGGCGGCACGGGACAAGGCGGCAGGGTTGAATACCGCCGGATACGTGACCGGATATCGTGGATCGCCACTAGGGGCCGTTGACCTTCAGATGGACCGCGCCGCCAAGACGCTGGCCGCGCATAACGTCGTGTTCGAACCGGGCCTGAACGAAGATCTTGCCGCTACGGCCCTATGGGGCAGCCAGCAGGCAGAATTGCGCGGTGAGGGGAAGTACGACGGCGTGTTTGGCCTGTGGTACGGCAAGGGCCCGGGTGTGGACCGCTCTGGTGACGTGATGCGTCACGCGAATATGGCGGGCTCGTCCGTGAACGGTGGTGTTCTGATGGCCATGGGGGATGACCACACGGGTGAATCCTCTACCGTGTTGCACCAGTCCGAATGGGCGATGGTGGATGCCTATATGCCCGTCGTCAGCCCCGCCGGTGTGCAGGAGATCCTTGATTACGGTATCTACGGCTGGGCGCTAAGCCGTTTCAGCGGGCTATGGGTCGGGCTCAAGACGATGAAAGACACCGTAGAGGCGACATCGGTCGTGAATGGTGACCCGAACCGAATGAAGCTGGTCACCCCGCAGTTCGATATGCCCGACGGTGGGCTGAACATCCGTCTGCAAGACACGCCGCATCTGCAAGAAGCGCGGATGATCGACTATAAGCGCTTTGCCGCAGAGGCGTTTAGCCACGCCAACAAGATGGACAAACGCATGTGGGGCAAGCGCGGGGCCAAGATCGGCATCGCGGCAGCCGGCAAGAACTGGCTGGATGTGATCCACGCCATGAGCTTGCTTAACATCGACGAGAACGAAGCCGAACGTCTGGGGATCACGCTGTATAAGATCGGGCAGACCTTCCCGCTGGATATGAAGGGGTTCCATTCCTGGGCCGAAGGGCTCGATCTGGTGATTGTCGTAGAAGAGAAGCGCAAGCTGATCGAGGTGCAGATCAAAGAGGCGTTGTTCTCGGATACGCATCGCCGCGTCTATGGCTGGCACAAAGGCGGCGGTGCCGGGATGGAGCATGGCGAAGAGCTGTTCCCCACCCGTGGCGCACTGGACCCGATCTGGATTGCCGAAAAGCTGGGCGGTATCTTTATTGAGGAAGGCCGGACCACCGATGGCATCAAGGCGGGTATGGAAGCGCTGGATACCGCGCGACGTGCCGATAACGCCGAAGACATCGCTGCGCGTGTGCCCTACTTCTGTTCGGGCTGTCCGCATAACTCGTCAACCAAGCTCCCAGAGGGGAGCCGCGCCTACGCCGGGATCGGTTGCCACTATATGGTGCAATGGATGGATCGCGAGACAACCGGCTTTACCCATATGGGAGGGGAAGGTGCGAACTGGATCGGTGAATCCAAATTCTCGACACGCGACCATGTGTTCCAGAACCTCGGGGACGGGACATACAACCATTCGGGCAATCTGGCGATCCGTGCGGCCATCGCGGCCAAGACGAACATCACCTACAAGATCCTTTATAACGATGCCGTCGCCATGACCGGTGGCCAGCACAACGAAGGCGATCTGGACGCGCCGCGTATCGTGGCAGAGGTGAAGGCCATGGGCGTTAAGAATATCGCCGTGGTCTATGACGAGAAAGAAGACGTAGACGAAAAAGCCTTTGGTGGCGTGCCGATGTACGAGCGTGCGGACCTGCAGACCGTGCAAGAGAATTTCGCCAAACACAAAGGCGTCAGCGTCATCGTCTATATCCAGACCTGTGCCGCCGAGAAACGTCGCCGTCGCAAACGGGGGTTGTTCCCCGATCCCGACAAGCGCGTGTTCATCAATACTGATGTCTGCGAAGGCTGCGGGGATTGTGGTGTGCAGTCCAACTGCGTCTCGATCGTGCCCGAAGAAACAGAACTGGGGCGCAAACGGGCCATTGATCAATCCTCGTGCAACAAGGATTTCTCGTGCGTTAAAGGGTTCTGCCCGTCCTTCGTGACGCTGGAAGGGGCGAAGATCCGCAAGGATCCCACGACAGAGGTCAAGATCCCCGACCTGCCCATGCCGACCCTGCCTGCGATCAATGGCACGCATAACGTGGTGATCACCGGTGTTGGTGGGACCGGCGTTGTGACCATCGGTGCCGTGCTGGCGCAAGCCGCGCAGATTGATGGCAAGGGCGCTGGGATGATGGAGATGGCAGGCCTTGCCCAAAAGGGCGGTGCCGTGCATATCCATTGCCGCATTGCGAACCGTCCCGAAGACATCAGCGCCATTCGCGTGGCAACGGGTGAAGCGGATGCGTTGATCGGGGGCGATCTTGTTGTCTCTGCCGGGACCAAGACGCTTGGCCTGACGCGCGCTGGGCGGACGGGGGCGGTCGTGAACTCGCACCAGATCATCACGGGCGAGTTTACCCGCGATACCGAGTTCCAGATGCCCTACGACCGGCTGACCCTCGCGCTTGAGGCGCGGCTCAAGGATGACGTCGCGCTGTTTGATGCCTCTGATTTGGCGAAGGCGACGCTGGGGGATTCGATCTATTCGAACATGATGATCTTCGGCGCAGCGTGGCAGCAGGGGTTGATCCCGCTGTCGCTGGACAGCTTGCAACAGGCGATCACGTTGAACGGTGCCGCGGTCGAGCGGAACTTGCGCGCGTTTGAACTGGGCCGTTGGGCCGTGCTGCACCCCGAAGACGCAAAGCGCGTGATGACACCCAATGTTGTCGCCCTGCCGAAAACGCTGGATGAACGGATCGCCTTCCGCAAGGACCACCTGATCGCCTATCAGGGCAAGCGGCTGGCGAAGCGTTATGGCACCATGGTGGACAGCATTACCGACGCGCGCCTGCAAGAGGCCGTGGCCTTGGGCTACCACAAGCTCTTGTCCTACAAAGATGAATACGAGGTCGCGCGCCTGTTGAAATCCACCCGCGCCAAAGTGGCAGAGGCCTTTGAGGGGGACCCCAAGCTGACCTTCAACCTTGCGCCACCGATCCTGTCGAAAACCGGCGCGGATGGCCGTCCGATGAAACGGACCTTTGGCGCGTGGATGGAGGGGCCGTTCAACATGCTGGCGCGGATGAAGTTCCTGCGCGGCACGCCGTTCGATCCCTTTGGCCGCACCGAAGAACGCCGGATGGAGCGGTCCTTGATCGCGCAATACGAGGCCGACATGAAGGATGTTCTGCCCAAGCTGACTGATGCAACCCACGACGCGATTGTCGCCTTGGCAGAGCTTCCCTTGCAGATCCGCGGTTTTGGTCCGGTAAAACAGGCGAATGAAGCCAAGGCCGCAAAGCGGCGCGAAGAGCTGTTGGCCGTTATCCGGTCAGGGGGTACGCAAACCTCGCGCGCGGCAGAGTAGGCTGAATAGGCTGTCTGTCACGCGACTGTCATGATCCACTGCTAGAGGGCAAGGCAAAGCCCGTGAAAAGGAACCGACCTTGACCCTCCTGCAGCCCGATCTTCGGCCTCTGACAGCGCGTGACATTAGCTATGCCTATTCCGCCAAATCGCGGCCCGCGCGTGCCTTCATTCGCCTGATGGAGAATAGCACAGGGCGGTTGGGGCTGATGAAACGCGCAACCGGCTATGAAGACGACATGGCGCGCGGGATGGGCTTCTTTGACGTGATGGTGCAGCGCTATGGGCTGACGCTTGACGTCGTGGGCGGCAGTCTGGCGAATATCCCCGAAACGGGGCCTGTCATCGCGCTGGCGAACCATCCTTACGGTATTCTGGACGGGTTGATGCTGGGGCATATGTTGGCGCGCCGCCGGGACGGGTTCAAGATCATGGCCCATTCGGTCTTTAACCGCGCGCCCGACCTGAACCGCCATCTGCTGCCGATCAGTTTTGACGAGGACAAGGCCGCGCTGGCGCTGAACTTGCGCACGCGCAAGACCGCGCTGGAGTATCTGGGGCAGGGTGGCGCGGTTGGTATCTTTCCGGGGGGCACCGTCAGCACCAGCGCACGGCCGTTTTCGCGCCCCATGGACCCGGGCTGGCGCAGCTTTACCGCCCGCATGATCGCGAAATCGGATGCCACCGTCGTGCCGATCTACTTTGACGGCCACACCAGCCGTCTGTTCCAGATTGCCAGCCATCTGCATCACACCCTGCGCATGGGTCTGCTGATCAAGGAATTCCGCAAACGCGTCGACACGCCCGTGCGCGTGGTCATCGGCGACCCCATCGGCAGAAACGTGCTGGACCCCATGGCAAAAGACGCAAAAGCTATGATGGATTTCCTGCGCAAAGCGACGTATGAGTTGTCACCAGACCCGGCAAAATCCTTTGATCTGGGGTTTGAATTTGAAGATCGGCATCGTGCCGACAGGTGACGGCAAGGTGTTATGGCAGTTGGTATTTTCGATTCTGGGCTAGGCGGGCTGACCGTTTGGGATGCCGTGCAGGCGCAGCTTCCGGATGTGGATTTCGTGTATTTGGCCGATAGCGCCCATGCGCCCTACGGTGTGCGTAACGCGGATGACATTTATAACCTGACCACTGCTGCAACCCAGCGTCTGTTTGATGCCGGCTGCGATCTGGTGATCTTGGCGTGCAACACGGCCTCTGCCGCGGCGCTACGCCGGATGCAGGAAGGGTGGATCCCGTCGGACAAGCGCGTGTTGGGCGTCTTTGTGCCGCTGATCGAGGCGATGACAGAACGCCAATGGGGCGACAATTCCCCCCCGCGCGAGGTGGATCTCAAGCACGTGGCGCTGTTTGCGACGCCCGCAACGGTGGCAAGCCGTGCGTTCCAGCGTGAACTGGCCTTTCGGGCGATCGGCGTCGATGTCGAAGCGCAGGCCTGTGGGGGTGTCGTGGATGCGATCGAGGACGGTGACTTCATCCTCGCCGAAGCGCTGGTGCGCAGCCATGTGGACGCGCTGAAACGCAAGATGCCCGCGCCCGAAGCTGCCATTCTGGGCTGCACCCATTACCCGCTGATGCAGGAAACCTTTCAGGACGCGCTTGGCCCCGATGTCAAAGTGTTCAGCCAGGCCAATCTGGTCGCCCATAGTCTGAGCGACTATCTAAAGCGTCACCCCAATATGCTGGGCACGGGCGAGGCGGCTTTCCTGACCACGGGCGACCCCAAAAAGGTCAGCAGCCGTGCCACGCAATTCTTGCGACGACCGTTGACCTTTCAAGCGGCCTAACACGTATTTGCTAACACTTTCCGAACGGAACCCGACATGACCCATAATATCGCCATTCTTGGTGCCTCCGGCTATACCGGAGCCGAGCTGATCCGGCTGATCGCTGGCCATTCTTCTATGCAGATCAAAGCTTTGGGGGCAAACTCCAAGGCGGGGCAAACCATCGCAGAGGTGTTTCCACACCTGCGCCATCTCGACCTGCCCACATTGGTCACCATTGAAGAGATCGATTTCTCGGACATTGACCTGTGCTTTTGCGCCTTGCCCCATAAAACCAGCCAAGAGGTCATCGCGAACCTGCCTAAAGGCCTGAAAATCGTCGATCTTTCGGCAGATTTCCGGCTGCGCGACCCCGAGGCCTATGCCAAGTGGTACGGCAACCCCCATGCCGCGCTGGAGCAGCAGAAAGAGGCGGTCTATGGCCTCACCGAATTCTACCGCGAAGAGATCAAATCCGCGCGTCTTGTGGCCGGTACGGGCTGTAACGCCGCCACCGGTCAGTTTGCCCTGCGCCCCTTGATCGAAAAAGGCGTGATTGATCTGGACGACATCATCCTTGACCTCAAATGCGCCGTGTCCGGTGCGGGGCGGTCGTTGAAGGAAAACCTGCTGCATGCAGAACTGTCCGAGGGGTATCACGCATATTCCCTTGGCGGGACGCACCGCCATCTGGGTGAGTTTGATCAGGAGTTTTCCGCCATTGCCGGCCGTCCGGTCAAGGTGCAGTTCACCCCGCATCTGGTGCCCGCCAACCGCGGGATTTTGGCGACCGTCTATGTCAAAGGCGACGCCGAGGTGATCCACAAAACCCTTGCCGCGGCCTATGATGCCGAGCCCTTTATCGAGGTGCTGCCCATGGGGGAGGCCCCGAGCACGCGCCATATTCGCGGGTCGAACTTCTGTCATATCGGCGTGGTGGCAGACCGGATCGACGGCCGCGCCATTGTGGTTGCCGCGCTCGATAATTTGACCAAAGGCTCCAGCGGGCAGGCGTTGCAAAACGCCAACCTGATGTTAGGTATTGACGAGGTCGAGGGGCTGATGATGGCTCCGCTTTTTCCCTGAGGGCGCATGAAAAGTCTTAAAAAGCAACGGCGTATCCAGATTATCGGCGTCGCGGTCGTGGCGCTTGTGCTGTCCACGGCGCTGATTGGATATGCCATGCGCGACGGGATAAACTTTTTCCGCGCGCCCAGTCAGGTGATCGCCGAACCCCCCGGCCCGACAGAGGTGTTCCGCATCGGTGGCCTAGTTGAAGAGGGCAGCCTTGTGCGCGGGGATGGTCTGACGATCCGCTTTTCCGTGACCGATGGCGGCGCGGCTGTGCCTGTGACCTACAGCGGGGTATTGCCCGATCTGTTCGAGGAAAATCAAGGCATGGTAGGGACAGGGCGTTACATAAACGGCACCTTCGAAGCGACTGAAATCCTTGCCAAACATGACGAGACCTACATGCCGAAAGAGGTCGTCGACGCCCTGAAAGAGCAAGGCGTTTATGTTGCCCCCGAGGGGTGATGCGTACGGGCCTGCCGGGTTTCGTTAACATCTGAGACGTCATTCTTGCAGCAGTGCAATCTGCAAGAAGGGCCAATCTGATGCAAACTGTTGAGGAAATTGCAAAGTCCATCGTCGCGCGTGAGGGGGGCTTTGTGAATGACCCCGATGATCCGGGCGGGGCAACAAACCACGGCGTCACCATCCACACGCTGCGTCGGCTGGGGCTGGATGTGAACCGTGACGGCGCAGTAAATCTCGCCGATGTTCAAGAGCTTACTCAAGATCAAGCGACCGAGATATTCATCACCCATTACTTCCACAAACCCAAGATCGCGCAGCTGCCCAGTCCGCTCCAGCCTTCGGTTTTCGATATGTATGTGAATGCGGGGGCGAATGCGGTGAAGATTCTTCAGCGATTGTTAAGAGATATGGAGTTTGATGTGGCCGTGGACGGGGTCCTTGGACCGCAAACGCTTGGCGCTACGGGGCGCGCTTACGCCGCTGCACCTGCGCAGATGGTGGACGCCTACGCCGTGGCGCGGCGCAACTATTACTTTGGGCTGGCGGATCAGCGCCCCGCAAGTCGCAAATACGCCCGCACGAGGGCCGGAAAGAAAGGAGGATGGATCAAACGGGCAGAGGAATTCATGTCACCGCGGTACCATCTGAGCATCCGTGACTTTAACGAAAGGGTCGCGGCATGGGGATGATTGATACCGCGCTTGCGTTGGTCTTTGGTGACGGCCGCAATGTGGTGCGCGACACGGTCGAGGTATTTCGCGCCAATGCGGAAAAGACGGCCGGCCGTGATGCGACCGCGCGGGAACAGGCTATGGTGCAATTTGGGGCGGAATTCGCTGTGCCCCGCAAGGGACGGTTTGACCGTTTCATGGACGGGCTGAACCGGCTTCCGCGTCCAGCGCTGGCGCTTGGGACCTTGGGCTTGTTCATCACGGCGATGGTTGACCCGGTCTGGTTTGCCAGCCGGATGCAGGGCGTGTCGCTGGTGCCAGAGCCGTTATGGTGGCTTCTGGGGGTTATCGTATCTTTCTACTTTGGCGCGCGGCATCAGGTAAAAACACAAGAGTTCCAACGCTCTATCGCGCGCACCATTGCGCAGACACCAACGGTGATGCGACATATCAAAGAGCTGGAAACGCTGCGTGTTGATGGTGTTGAAGAAGGGGCCCTGCGGGATCTGGAAAGCGCATCTGACGCAGTGCGCGACAGATCGGACAACGCGGCGCTTGCGGACTGGCGCAGGGTTGCAGGCTAAGGGGGACCCTGCGACGCTTTGCTGCGCACAGTCGTGTGATTTCGCGGTGAATCGGCATGGTATGGGGCGGTGCTCCGCTCTATGATCGGGGTATGATTACAGAGCTCGGACATTTCGCCCTTATCCTCGCCTTCGGCGTTGCCATCGTTCAGATGGTCGTGCCCCTGATTGGTGCCCATAAACGCTGGCCCGGTTGGATGGCCGTGGCAGAGCCCGCCGCCGGGGCGCAATTCGCCCTGACATTGCTGGCGTTTGGGGCGTTGATGTGGGCCTTTGTCACCTCTGATTTCTCGCTGCGATTGGTGGTGTTGAACAGCCACTCGATGAAGCCGCTTTTGTATAAAATCAGCGGTACTTGGGGCAATCATGAAGGCTCAATGCTGCTGTGGGTGCTCATTGTCTCGCTATTCGGGGCGATGGCCGCGTGGTTCGGGGGGAATCTACCGCCGACTTTGCGGGCGCGGGTTCTTTCTGTGCAAGCCGCAATCGGTGTGGCGTTTTATGCCTTCATCCTGTTCACATCCAACCCGTTCTTGCGGCTGGCGACGCCACCTTTTGACGGGCAGGATCTGAACCCGCTTTTGCAGGACCCCGGGCTCGCCTTCCACCCGCCGTTTTTATATTTGGGGTATGTCGGCCTTTCGATGACCTTCAGCTTTGCCGTTGCCGCCTTGATCGAAGGGCGGATCGATGCTGCTTGGGGCCGGTGGGTGCGCCCTTGGACCCTGGCGGCGTGGGTGTTTTTGACGATTGGCATCGCGCTCGGGTCCTGGTGGGCCTATTACGAACTTGGCTGGGGCGGGTTCTGGTTCTGGGATCCCGTTGAAAACGCTAGCTTTATGCCCTGGCTTCTGGCGGCGGCGCTGCTTCATTCCGCCATCGTTGTGGAGAAACGAGAAAGCCTGAAAAGCTGGACGATCCTGCTTGCGATCCTGGCTTTTGGCTTCTCGCTGATTGGGACGTTTATCGTCAGGTCCGGGTTGCTAACCTCGGTCCACGCCTTTGCGAATGACCCCGAACGCGGCGTGTTTATCCTGATGATCATGGCGTTTTTCATGGGCGGTGCGCTGGTTCTGTTCGCGGCGCGCGCCAGCGCGTTAGAGGCGAAAGGCGTGTTCAGCATGGTCAGCCGAGAGTCGGCTTTGCTGGTAAACAACGTATTGCTCGCCGTTGCCTGTTTCGTCGTGTTCATTGGCACGATGTGGCCGCTGCTGGCCGAAATGTTCTTCGACAGAAAATTGAGCGTTGGCCCCCCGTTTTTTAACGCCGCCTTTACGCCTTTCATGATTATGCTGGGGCTGATCCTACCGATCGGGTCGGCGATGCCTTGGAAGCGTGCGGTGATTTCGCGGGCGCTAAAGCCGCTACGCTACGCCTTTGTATTGGCGATTGCGATTGGGGGGCTGGCCTACGCGATGCAGTCGGGGCGCAGCTTGCTGGGGCCGCTCGGGTTGTTCTTGGGGGCGTGGATCGTGATGGGCACCGTTGTTGATCTGTGGGGGCGCACGGGGCGCGGTAGTAACCGGCTGCGCCGGCTTGGGCGGTTGCCGCGTGCGGATTGGGGCAAGATGGTGGCCCACGCCGGCCTTGGGGTGACCATGGCGGGGGTGGCTGGCCTGACCGCGTGGTCGATTGATGACATCCGCGCCGTTCCGCTGGGGGACTCCTACGATGTGGGGCGCTATACCGTGCAGCTGGACGATGTGACTCAGGGCCAGGGGCCGAATTATACGGCGACGACCGGCAGCGTGACATTGTTCCACGACGGGGAAGGGATTGCGCAGTTGCGACCGGAGAAACGCTTCTATCCCGTGGCGCAGATGCCCACGACCGAAGCGGCGATCGACTATAATCTGCTGCGCGATGTCTATGTCGTGATCGGGGATGAACAGGCAAATGGCGGCTGGGTGGTGCGCACTTATGTCAAGCCGCTGACCAACTGGATTTGGATCGGCTGCGCGCTGATGGCCCTTGGCGGCGTGTTAAGCCTTTCGGACCGGCGCTACCGCGTTGCGGCAGGGGCGGCGAAATCAAAGCCGGTGCCTGCAGAATGAGAGCGCTGATCCTTGCGCTAATGTTGCTTGTAGCACCTGTGCTATCGGTTGCGCCGACCTGGGCCGTGCAGCCGGACGAGGTGCTCTCGGATCCTGCACTTGAGCAACGCGCGCGCAGCTTGTCGAAAGGGTTGCGTTGCCTTGTGTGCCGGAACGAAAGCATCGACGAAAGCAACGCCAGCCTTGCGCGCGACCTGCGTATCCTGCTGCGCGAACGTCTGGTGGCCGGTGATAGCGACGAAGAGGCGGTCGCTTATATCGTCGACCGCTATGGTGAATATGTCCTGCTGAACCCGCCTGCGCGGGGATCGACCTGGGTGTTATGGGCGGCAGGGCCCCTCATGCTATTGATCGCGGCGGGGGTCGGGTTTGGCTACCTGCGCGGTCGTGCGAAGGCACCGTCCGCGGAACAGGCCCCGCTCAGCGCGCAAGAACAGGCGCGGCTGGACGACATTCTGAAGCGATAACGCGGGGTTTCACTGGCGGTGGCCTGTCGTATGGGTAAGGTGCGGGGGAAATCTAGATGAGGAACCCGTGCCATGGACTATCAAACCCTGACCTATGAACTGACCGACGGGCTGGCCGTGGTCACCATGAACCGCCCCGACAAGATGAACGCGCTGACCACGCAAATGCGGGCAGAGATCGAGCACGCGTTTACCCAAGCGGGCAAAGACGCGCGTTGTGTGGTCATCACCGGTGCCGGTCGTGCGTTTTGCACCGGTCAGGATCTCAGCGACAGCAGCAGCAAGGGCTCGCTGGATCTGGAACGCACCCTGCGCGAGGAATACGGCCCCATGCTGCGGGCGATCACAAACTGTCCGGTGCCAACGATCGCCGCGGTCAATGGTCCTGCGGCGGGGGCAGGGGCGAACCTCGCACTGGCGACGGATGTGGTCTTTGCGACGGAATCTTCCTATTTTCTGCAAGCATTTACGCGCATTGGACTGATGCCCGATGCGGGCGGCACCTATACGTTGCCCCGCCAGATGGGCACGGCCAAGGCTATGGGCGCGGCCTTGTTCGCGGATAAAATCTCTGCCCGTCAGGCGGATGACTGGGGGATGATCTGGGAAGCGGTGGCCGATGCCGCGTTTGACGCCCATTGGCGTGCCAAGGCGGCGCATCTGGCGCAAGGTCCGACCGCAGCCTATGCCGCTGCCAAGAACGCCATTCGCGCAAGCTGGGACAATACGCTGGAGGATCAGTTGTCGCTAGAGGCGCAGGAACAAGGCAAATGCGGGCAATCACGTGATTTCAAAGAGGGCGTGATGGCCTTTATGCAGAAACGCCCCGCGAGCTTCGAGGGCCGCTAATCCCACTAGACCGAGCGTTCGACCAACAACACGTCATCGGGGTTGAGGGTCGGACGCGAGGCGCTGGCAACCACAGCCACCGCTATCCCGTCGGCGAGCACCGTGTGCACGCTGCCTGACACTTGCTTGACCGTGATCCGCGGCGGCGTCTGGCCCTTGTCATAGACCACCGCGATCTGGTCACATTTCTGTTCGATATCATGCACGAACGATCCCTGCGGCGCGGGGTGATGCCGTGCGGTCTTGCAGCTTAGGCTGGTCGCGTTATCCCATTGCAGGCGAGGCCGAGGGTCGTTCATCCGGTCATCCTTTCCGCGGGGGGCAGCGGGCGTATTGGGTTCTGCTGTGCATCGCACAGGGTAAAGCTGCACTGAATTGACGATGAATCTGGGATGATCGGGGCGGTTGGTCAATCAATTTTGACCATTATGCGTAGCTTGGAAACAACAACACAAAACTGCCATATTTCGGACGCTATGGTTTCGAAATGGGGAAAAGTGAGTTGAAACAGTGGGCTGGAAAGAGGCGCTTTGATCACGGGACGCTTTCTGGCGAGCTTTCAGGTGATTCTCTTTGTCCTGGGTTTCAGGCAGCGGTAGCACACCGTGAAACGCAAAACGCCCCGCCGTGAGGGCGGGGCGTTTTGACTAATGTACTGACATTCAGCGCTTTTCGATATCCACATAGTCGCGTGGTGTTTCGCCAAGATACAGCTGACGGGGACGCCCGATTTTCAGCTGAGGATCGCTGATCTGCTCTTTCCACTGCGAGATCCAGCCAACGGTCCGTGCCAGCGCAAAGATCGGCGTGAACATCGACGTGGGGAAACCCATCGCTTCGAGAATGATGCCCGAGTAGAAATCGACGTTCGGGAACAGCTTCTTCTCTGCAAAATACGGATCTTCCAGCGCCTGTTTTTCAAGCTCTTTCGCGACCTGCAGGATCGGGTTGTTTTCGACACCCAGCAGCTCAAGCACTTCGTCCGCGCTTTCTTTCATCACGGTCGCGCGTGGGTCGTGGTTCTTGTAGACGCGGTGACCAAAGCCCATCAGGCGGAACGGGTCGTTCTTGTCCTTGGCGCGGGCGATGAACTCAGGGATGCGGTCCGGTGTGCCGATCTCTTTCAGCATTTCCAGACATGCCTGGTTCGCCCCACCATGCGCGGGCCCCCAGAGGCAGGCGATGCCAGCAGCGATACAGGCAAAGGGGTTCGCCCCGGAAGAGGACGCCAGACGCACGGTCGATGTCGATGCGTTCTGTTCGTGGTCCGCGTGCAGCGTAAAGATGCGGTCCATCGCACGGGCAAGGATGGGGTCGACGACATAATCCTCGGCAGGGACGGCGAAACACATGCGCAGGAAGTTACCGGCATAGTCTACGTCGTTGCGCGGATAGATGAACGGTTGACCGATGGTGTACTTATAGGCCATCGCGGCAATCGTCGGCATCTTGGCGATCAGACGGATCGTTGCCACTTCGCGCTGGTGCGCGTCGTTGATGTCGGTGCTGTCGTGGTAGAAGGCAGACATCGCGCCCACAACGCCGACCATGATCGCCATCGGGTGTGCATCACGGCGGAAACCACGGAAGAAGTTGATCATCTGCTCGTGGATCATGGTGTGGTTAGTCACCAGATTTTCGAACTCTTCCAACTGCGCGGCAGAGGGCAGTTCGCCATACAGCAGCAGGTAGCACACTTCGAGGTAGTGGGATTCGCTGGCCAGTTGGTCGATCGGATACCCACGGTGAAGCAACACGCCTTCGTCACCGTCAATGAAGGTGATCGTGCTGTCACAGGCCGCTGTCGAGGTGAATCCAGGGTCATATGTGAACACATTCGCCTGAGAGAACAGCTTGCGGATGTCCATGACATCCGGGCCCGCCGACGGGGAGTAGATCGGCAGTTCAAAGCTGTTCCCGTCGATGGTCAACGTTGCGGATTTTGTACTTTCGGCCATGAAGTCCCTTCCTATCGTTTTATCGACGTGCGTTATGCCGTCGACTGGGGAGATACCGAAACGGTCCGCCCCTCAGTTATTGTTGAGCATATCAGGAATATGCTTTTGCATATCTTAGATAGCCGCATCGTTTAAACGGGCAAGGCTTTCGTCACGCCCAAGTACCAGCATCATATCGAAAACTGATGGGGTTGCTGCCCGCCCGGCGAGTGCTGCGCGCAGCGGCCCCGCCAGTTTGCCGAATTTGGTGTCCCGAGCGGCGGCAAAGCCGTTCAGCGCCTCCTCCAGCGTTTCTCTGTCCCAAGTAACATTCTGCAACTGCGGCGTCAATTCAGTCAGCATACCACGGGATACATTGTCCAAGTGCTTCTCTGCCTTCTCGTCCGGTTGGATGGGGCGTTCGGCGAGGATAAACTCAGCTTTTTCAAGAAGATCAGGAAATTTCTTCGCGCGATCCTTTAAGCAATACATCGCTCGCTCCAACCCGTCTGCTTGCGCTTTTGTGAGCGCGGGCAGACCGGCAGCGGTCAAATAGGCCTCGATCTCGTGCCGCAATGCAGCATCATCCGCGGCGGCGATGTGCTGCCCGCAGATGTTTTCCAGCTTCTTGAGGTCGAATTGCGCGGGGCTTTTGCGGATACCGTCCAGATCGAACCATTCTTGCGCTTGGGCGTCGGTGAAGAATTCGTCGTCCCCATGGCTCCACCCCAGACGGGCGAGGTAGTTGCGCATACCGGCCGCGGGAAAGCCCATGGCCTGATACTCCTGCGCGCCCAAAGCGCCGTGACGTTTCGACAGTTTCTTGCCATCCGCGCCGTGGATCAGCGGGATATGCGCCCAGACGGGAACGTCCCAGCCCATGGCGTTGTAAATCATCATCTGGCGCGCGGCGTTGTTGAGGTGATCATCCCCGCGGATCACATGGGTCACGCCCATGTCATGGTCATCAACAACAACGGCCAGCATATAGACGGGCGTACCATCGGAACGTAACAGCACCATGTCATCAAGCTGGTCGTTCCCGATCACCACGTCGCCCTGCACCGCGTCGCGGATGACGGTTTCGCCCGTCAACGGGGCCTTGATCCGTACGACATAGGGGGCGTCGGGGTGCGTTTCGGGCGCGGCGTCACGCCAGGGGGATTGGTACAGGGTGCTGCGCCCCTCGGCTTTGGCCTGATCCCGGAACGCGGCGATTTCTTCTTGCGAGGCAAAGCACTTATAGGCCTTTCCTTCGGCAAGAAGTTGCAGCGCCACTTCGGCGTGGCGGGGGGCGTTTTCGAACTGGCTGACCACGTCACCGTCGTGATCCAGTCCCAGCCACGCCATGCCCTGCAGAATCGCTTCGGTTGCCTCGGGGGTGTGGCGCTGGCGGTCGGTGTCTTCGATGCGCAGCAGGAATTTACCGCCCCGACCGCGTGCATAAAGCCAGCTGAACAGCGCCGTCCGCGCGCCGCCGATGTGCAGATAACCGGTAGGAGACGGGGCGAAACGGGTAACGACAGGCGTTGTCATGGGCGGAGGATCCTTTGCAGCAGAAGTTCACGGAAAACGCCCGTTCGGGGTGCCGTTTATCATTTGCTAACTCCTTTGGAGATAGCGTCCCCGACTATCTACCCAGTGCAGAGAACGGGGGCAAGTATGGGGCTGTTGTCCTATATGGCGCACAGCATGCGCGCACAGCGGGGGCATCTGATCGGCTGGGTGCCGGTGTGTCTGGCCGTGGGGATCGGTAGCTATTTTGCGCTGCGGGTTGAGCCTTCGCTGACCGTCCTGCTTTGGGTCGCGGGCGGGGCGGTGCTGCTGGCGGCTGCGGCCTTTCTGGCGGGCGAGGTCGCGGGGCCTGTTTTGTTGGGCGCGGCCTTGGTGTTGCTCGGTTTTGATCTGGCGGCGTGGCGGGCCCATGCTGTCGGCGGGCCGGTGCTGGGGTGGCGCTATTACGGCCCGATCGCGGGGCGCGTCGTGGCGGTGGATCGTAGCCAGTCCGACGCCTTGCGGCTGACGCTGGATCGGGTCGTGCTGGAACGGGTGTCTGCGCCTCGGACGCCGTTGCATGTGCGCGTGTCCTTGCACGGCGACAGACGCTTTGACGCGGATATAACGCCGGGGTTGGGTGTGATGACCACGGGGCATCTGTCGCCGCCAAGCGGCCCGGTAGAGCCTGAGGGCTTTGATTTCCAACGGCATGCATGGTTCGCAGGCTTGGGTGCTGTGGGGTATAGTCGCACCCCGTTACTGGCGGCGACACCGGCTGAGGCGGGGCATGGCGGGCTGGCGGTCTTTCGGGCGCGCATGGCGGCCTCGGCCCGGATTCAGCGGATCTTGCCGGGTGATATCGGCGGGTTTGCCACGGCGATCACCACCGGCGACCGCAGCGCCATCAGCCAGGACGCGCTGCAGGATCTGCGTGCCAGCAACCTTGCGCATCTATTGGCGATCTCGGGCTTGCACATGGGGTTGCTGAGCGCGGTGGTCTTTGGCGCGTTGCGGATTGTGCTGACGTTGGTGCCGTGGATTGCGCTGCGCTGGCCCACGCGCAGCATCGCAGCCGCGGGGGCGCTGGTGGCGGCCAGTGGCTATCTGCTGTTGTCGGGGGGTAATGTCGCAACCGAACGCGCGTTCATCATGGTCGCCGTTGCCCTTGGCGCGTTGATCATCGGGCGACGGGCGCTGACCCTGCGGGCCGTGGCGATTGCAGCCACGATCGTATTGGTCCTTCGGCCAGAGGCATTGACGGGGCCGGGGTTCCAGATGTCCTTTGCCGCTACCACGGGGTTGGTTGCGATCTTTGGCTGGTTGCGCAACGCCGAGGTCTCGCTTGGGCCGAAGTGGCTGGCACCGGCTGTGGCGACGGTGATCTCCTCGGCTGTGGCGGGGGGCTTTACCGCGCCCATCGGGGCGGCCCATTTCAATACGATCGCGCAGTATGGCTTGGTCGCGAACCTGCTGTCGGTCCCGCTGATGGGGGTCTTGGTGATGCCGGCCGCCGTCGCGGCCTTGGTCATGGCACCGCTGGGACTAGAGTGGATTCCCCTGCAGGTCATGGGCGCAGGGTTGCGCTGGATCTTGCTGGTCGCGCAGGGCGTTGCGGGGATCGACGGGGCGCAGGGCCATGTGGCCGCCCCCGGCCCTTGGGTGCTGCCGCTGCTGGCGCTCGGGTTTTTGTGGCTGTTGCTGTGGCAGGGTTGGTTGCGATTTGCCGGTCTGGGAGCCGTGATTGCGGCGGGGGTATTGTGGCACGGGGCAGAGCGTCCGACGGTACTGATCTCGGACACCGGCAGTCTGGTGGGGGTGATGACCCCCACGGGCCGTGCGCTGAGCAAGGCAAAAGGCGCAGGCTTTGTCGCGCTCAACTGGCTGGAGAATGACGGCGACGGCGCCGATCAGGCCCGGGCCGCCGCGCGTTGGCCCACAAGGCCAAAGATCGGGGAACGAGAGGTGATCCACCTGTCCGGCAAACGCGCGCGGGCGGCGTTCGGGGCGTGCCGTGCGGATCAGATCATCGTGCTGTCAGTTGTGCCTGAACCGCCGCTGACGGGCGGCTGCGATGTGTTTGACCCCGACCGGTTGCGATCCACGGGGGCAGTCGCACTCACCCTCGACAACGGGCGGGTCACAATGCAAACGGCCCGCCAAAAGGCGGGCACGCGGCTGTGGACGGCATGGCCCAAGGACAGGCCGCCGCGGTAGCAAGCGTCAGTAGGTGCGGATCAACCCGACCAGACGCCCCTGCACCTTGACCTTATCCGACGGCAGAACCCGCGTTTCATAGGCGGGGTTAGCGGCTTCCAGCGCGACAGAGCTGCCGTGACGGCGGAATTTCTTGAGCGTCGCCTCGTGGTCTTCGACCAGCGCAACCACGATATCCCCATCATCCGCGACAGAGGTTTCGCGGATGATCACCACGTCGCCATCATTGATCCCAGCGTCGATCATGGAATCACCTTGCACCTCAAGCGCGTAGTGTTCGCCGCTGCCGCTGATCATCCCGCCGGGGACGGCGACAGATTGGGTCATAGTGCTGATCGCCTCGATCGGGACACCGGCGGCGATCCGGCCCATCATCGGCACATCAAAGGACGACGCGCTGACCGGCTGCGCGGCAGAGGGGGGCGGCCCATCGGGGCGGTCGCCGTCAATCACGCGCGGGGTAAAGCCCGCACCGGACAGGCTGCCCAAGCTATCGGGCAGTTTCACCACCTCTATCGCGCGGGCGCGATGCGCCAGGCGGCGGATGAATCCGCGTTCCTCCAGCGCTGTGATCAGACGGTGGATGCCGGATTTGGACCGCAGATCAAGCGCTTCTTTCATCTCGTCAAAGCTGGGCGGCACGCCGTCGCGCTGCACACGTTTGTGAATAAAGGCCAGCAGATCGAGTTGTTTCTTGGTCAGCATCCGGACATTCCCCGTTTCTATTTGGGGTTTGTTCTAGGGATGTTCCTGTTTTGTGTCAACCGTCAGAGGGGAATACAGCCTATGATCTCTCCGGCTGTGCGGGCCCCATCGTGGGGCGGGCGGACCATCAGGACATCGGCGCGCGACAGGATACCCAGCAGCGAACTGTCCTGATTGTCTTCGGGCAGGACGGCACCGTCACGGACCATCGCACGCATATAATGTTCGCGTGGACCATTGGCGGGCAGATCGACGCCAAGCGGCAGATCTACCCGTGCGGCGGGCGCGGCGGGCAGGCCCAGCATCTTGCGCAGCACCGGCACGACAAAGACCGTCCCGCAGACCATGGCCGACACCGGATTGCCGGGCAGGCCGATCATCGGGACATCACGCAGCCGCCCCGCCATAAGAGGTTTCCCGGGGCGCATCGCGACTTTGTAGAAAGACTGCTCCATCCCCATTTGGGCGGCGACGGGGGCAACCAGATCGTGGTCTCCGACAGAGGCACCGCCGATGGTGATAATCAGATCGGCATCCTGCGCCATAGTGAAGGCTTGGGTCAGCGAGGGCACCGTGTCCCGGGCAATCGGGATCATGCGGCACTGCGCACCATGCTGTTCGAGCAGGGCGGCCAGACCATAGGTATTGGAGGCGATGATCTGGTCGGGGTTCGGCACCTCGCCGGGTTGCACCAGCTCGTCCCCCGTGGCGATGATTGCGACGCGTGGTTTGGCATAGACCGGCACCGTCGCCACATTCATCGACGCCAGCAGCGCGATATCGGCAGGGCGCAGCAGACGCGGCGCATCCATCGTGTCGCCTGCATGGAAATCCCCACCGGCGGGGCGGATATTGGTCTTGGGGCCGATGTCATGGCCCAGCATGATCAGATCGCCACGACGGGTCGTATCCTCTTGGATCACAACGAAATCAGCGCCTTCGGGGACAGGGGCACCAGTAAAGATGCGCACGGCCTGACCGGCTTTTACCACACCGTCAAACCGATGGCCCGCCGCCGCTTCGCCAATGACCTTGAACATCGCGTCGGGCTCGACCTCTGTCTGGCGCAGGGCATAGCCATCCATAGAGGAGGCCGCGAAAGGCGGCTGGGTGCGGATGGCAACAACATCGCGCGCCAGCACACGGCCCGCGGCCTGACGCAGCGGGACCGCTTCCACTTCGGTGGCGGTGACGAGATCAAAGAGATGCGACAGGGCGTCGCTGACAGAGATCATTCTGCCTCGTATCGGCCCGATTTGCCGCCGTCTTTCAGGACGACCCGCAGGCCGCCGATTTCCATGCCTTTGTCCACGGCCTTGGCCATGTCATACACTGTCAGCGCGGTGACAGAGGCGGCGGTCAGCGCCTCCATCTCGACGCCGGTCTGTCCGGTGGTCTTGACGGTCGCGGCGATGCGCAGGCCGGGCAGGTCGGCATCGGGTGTCAGTTCGACCGACACTTTGGTGATCGGGAGAGGGTGGCACAGCGGAATCAGATCGGCGGTGCGTTTTGCAGCCATGATCCCCGCCAGACGGGCCACACCCATGACATCACCTTTTTTGGCGCGTCCTTCGGTAATGATATCAAAGGTTTCGCGCAACATCTTGATGTGGGTTTCAGCAACGGCCACCCGCGACGTCACGGGTTTGTCCGACACGTCGACCATATGCGCGTCGCCCTTGCCGTCAAAATGCGTCAGCGCCATTACATGCCCCCCGGCCGCAGCGGTGTGGCCAGCAGGTTGCGGGTTGCGACCTCTACATCGTCCTGACGCATCAGGCTTTCCCCGATCAGGAACACCCGCGATCCGTATTTCGCCATATCGGCCAGATCTTCGGGCGTGTTCAGCCCGCTTTCCGATACGATCATCTTTTCCACATCCACATGTTTCGACAGGCGGCGCGTGGTATCAAGCGTCGTCTCGAAGGTTTTTAGGTTGCGGTTGTTGATCCCCATCATGCGGCTTTTCAGCACGGCGGCGCGGTCCAGCTCTTCCTTGTCGTGTACCTCGATCAGCGCGTCCATGCCCCATTGGGCGGCGGCGTCCTCAAGCTCGATCGCTTGGGCATCGCTGACAGAGGCCATGATGATCAGGATACAATCGGCCCCAAGCGCGCGGGCTTCGGCGACCTGATAGGGGTCGTACATGAAATCCTTGCGCAGCACGGGCAGGGTGCAGGCCTCGCGGGCGGCGACAAGATATTCCTTGGCCCCCTGAAAGCTGGGCGTGTCTGTCAGCACCGACAGACAGGTCGCACCACCCGCGGCATAGGCAGCGGCCAGTGTCGCGGGGTCGAAATCGGCGCGGATCAACCCTTTTGACGGGCTTGCCTTCTTGACCTCGGCAATCAGCCCGTACCCCTCGCGCGAGGCGTCGAACAATGCGTCGGCAAAGGGGCGCACGGGCGAGGCGGCGCGCGCCTCTGCCTCTACGGCCTCGAGCGGTTTGGCGGCCTTGTCGGCGGCGATCTCTTCCAGCTTGTAGGCTTTGATCTTGTCTAGGATGGTGCCAGTGTTGGTATCGGTCATGATGTCTCCGGTGTTGCCCAGTTTATGGCCGCTTGGCCTTGGGCGTGCAACCAGTCATTGCAGCGCGAGAAGGGGCGTGACCCGAAAAACCCACGCCGCGCGGACAGGGGCGACGGGTGCGCGGTTTCAAGTTTGAAGTTCGGTCCCCCGTCCACATCCCGCGCGACTTTTTGGGCATGCGCACCCCACAGCAAATAGGCGCGGGGACGGTCGGCCAAGCGGCCAAGAATTTGCGTGGTCAGCTGCTGCCAGCCCAGTTTCCCATGACCGCCTGCGTCCCGCGCAGGCACGGTCAATGTGGTATTTAACAACAGCACGCCCTGATCCGCCCAGAACCGCAGATCGGCATCCGGTGGGCACGCGCCGATGTCATCCACCATCTCCTTATAGATATTGGACAGAGAACGGGGCAGCGGTTTGGTATCGGCGCTGGCGGAGAAGGCAAAGCCGTGGGCATGGCCGGGGGTGGGATAGGGATCCTGCCCCAGGATCACCACGCGCACCGCGTCGGGCTGGGTATGTTCCAGCGCGGCGAAAACCTGCGGTCGGGGCGGCAGCGTCTCGCGCGGGTCCGCGGCCAGCGCGGCGGCGATGCCGGGAAGGGTATCGTCAAAGAACGCAAGGTCGCGCCAGGCCCCGAGGCGCGACAGGTCAAAACGGCTCATGCGGTCTGGGTGATCCGCGCGACTTGGGTGATCTTGTCACGGGCCGCACCGCTGTCGATGCTGTGGCGTGCCATCTCTACCCCCGCTTTCAGATCGGGCGCGGCATCGGCCACGACCAGCGCCGCCGCCGAATTGAGCAAGACCGCATCGCGGTATGCCGATGGGGTTCCGTCCAGCAGTGCATTGAAATCACGTGCGTTTTCTTCGGGTGTGCCGCCGACGATATCCTCGAACGGATGGACCGGCAGGCCCGCGTCTTCGGGCGTGATCTCGAATTCGGAAATGGTGCCATCAGGGTTCAGCGCGGCGATCCAGCTGGTGCCGGTGATCGTCAGCTCGTCCGTCCCGTCGGAGCCATGGACAAGCCACGCTTTTTCAGAGCCAAGCGCGCCAAGTGTTTCGGCCATCGGGCGGATCAGATCGCGGCGATAGGCACCGGTCAGCTGCCGTTTGACGCCCGCAGGGTTGGTCAGCGGGCCGAGGATGTTGAAAATCGTGCGTGTGCCCAGTTCGGACCGTGTGGGCATGACATGGGCAATCGCGGGATGGTGCATCGGGGCCATCATAAAGCCGATGCCCGCATCGCGCAGGGCGGCCTCGACCACCTTGGGCCCGACCATCACCTTGAGCCCCATCTGCGTCAGCGCATCCGCCGCGCCGGATTTGGACGACAGGTTGCGGTTGCCATGTTTCGCCACCACGACGCCCGCGCCGGCCACGACAAAGGCCGTCGCGGTAGAGATATTCAGCGTGCCCTTGCCATCACCGCCGGTGCCCACGATGTCCATCGCGCCCTCGGGGGCGGTGACGGGGTTGCATTTGGCGCGCATGACATGGGCGGCGGCGGCATATTCATCCACCGTCTCGCCACGGGTGCGCAGGGCCATCAGGAAACCACCGATCTGGCTGGGGGTCGCTTCGCCCTCGAACAGGATCTGGAACGCGGTTTCGGCCTGATCCCGGGTCAGCGGACCATTGGCGGCCGCATCGATCAGAGGTTTCAGAGCGTCGCTCATGCGGGCACCTTTACGTTGTTCAGGAAGTTTTGCAGCATCTGGTGACCGTGATCCGAGCGGATCGATTCCGGGTGGAACTGCACGCCATGCAGCGGCAGGTCACGGTGCTGCAGGCCCATGATCGTGCCGTCCTCAAGCTCTGCCGTGATCTCAAGGCAGTCGGGCAGGGTGGCGCGGTCAACGATCAGCGAATGATAGCGTGTCGCGGCAAAGGGCGATGGCAGCCCCGCAAAGACGCCCTGACCCTTGTGGTGCATCATGCCCATCTTGCCATGCACGATCTCGCCCGCGCGCACGACCTTGCCGCCGAACGCCTGACCCAGCGTCTGATGGCCAAGGCACACACCCAAAAGCGGCGTGCTTGTTTCGGCGGCGGCTGCCGTCAGCGCAAGGCAGATGCCCGCTTGATCCGGGTCGCAGGGGCCGGGCGACAGGATGATCCCCGCCGGGTTCATCGCCATCGCGGCCTGCACGTCGATCTGGTCATTGCGGCGGATTTCGACTTCGGCCCCGAGGTCACCCAGATAGTGTACGAGGTTGTAGGTGAAGCTATCGTAGTTATCTATCAAGAGCAGCATGCGGCAATTCTTTGTATTGGGGCAGGGTTTAGGGCTAGAGGAACCGCGCAAAACCACGGTATAATGTCCGCTGATACATGTTCAGGGTTAAGACCTATCGTCAAGGGCAGCAGGCCGGAGAGCCGCACGAACCGGAACAAAAACAGGAGCGATCATCTATGTCACGCGGGTTTATTGGCGGCATCCTCATTGGTGCGGTATTCAGTGTCGGCGTCGCCGGTGTCGCGTCCTTCATGGTACCTATGGGGCCCGCGCCCTTGCAAGACACGCCTGTGCCAAGTGACACGCCTGACGAAGAGCGCGCGACCAACGCGCCCGAAATGGCGGCCCCCCCGGTAGTAGCGGCTGATGAAACGCCCCTGACGGCGGCTGAGGACACTAACGAGGATGTGATCACGCCAGAGCCGGAGCCAGTTGTCGAAGAGCCTGTCGTCGAGGAGCCTGTCGTTGAACCAGAGCCCGAGACTGTGCCGCGAGCCGAGGTCACACCAGAAGTAGAAGCACCGGTCACGCAAGAGGCTGTGCAAGATGCACCTTCAGAGGACGCGCCGGATGTCGCGGCAGCACCTGAGACGGTAGAGCCTGAACCACAGCCCGAGCCAGAGGTCGCCCCAACGCCGCAACCCGCGCCGCAGATCGCGCAGGATATCGACGCGACAGCCCCCGTGGCCGTGCCCGATGCGGCTGCACCGAAGATCACGCTTGATGATCCTGTTTTGCCCAATCCGATGGCGCTCGCTCCGATGGAACCGACCGAGCCGGATGCGCTTGGCATCGAGACCCGGACAGCACCGCCCGTCACCGCCGACGAAAGTGTCGACACGCCAGTGTCGCCCACGCCGGACACCGATGTCGCCACCGCGCCAAGCGTGCCCGACGCGCAACCCGAAGAAGCCCCTGCCGATGTTGTCTTTGGCGCGCCCGAGCAACGCACAGACGGGCGGCCCACAATCGGCACCCCTGCGGCGATCACCTCTGAACGGGATACGGGCGTGACGATCAACCGCCTGCCGACCGCCCAATCGGGCGAGCAGACCGCCCCCGAGGCGCAAGCCACCGCAGAAAGCCCCGCCATCACCCGCTATGGTCAGCCTTTCGCGAATCCTGATGACAAACCGCTGATGAGCGTCCTGTTGATGGACGTGGGTAGTGACCTGCAAGGGGGCGAGGTCGGTATCGCCGCGTTGCGCAGCTTTCCCTATCCGCTGAGCTTTGCCGTCGACGTCAGCCTGCCCGACGCGGCAGAGCGCATGCAGACCTACCGCAACGAAGGGTTCGAGGTGCTGGCGATGGTCGACCTGCCTCAGGGTGCGCAGCCAAGCGATGCAGAGACCACGCTGGCGGTCGCCTTCTCGCGTATGCCCGAGGTGATCGGCGTGTTGGAAGGGCAGGGTGCCGGGCTGCAACCCGACCGCGCGACAGCAGATCAGGTGACTGCGATCCTTGGGCAGGGCGGCTATGGCCTTGTGACCCAGGACAAGGGGCTGAACACGATGCCCAAGCTTGCGGTGAAAGAGGGCGTGCCCGCAGCACCCGTGTTCCGCGACTTTGACAGCAAGGGGCAGACGCCCACCGTGATCCGGCGGTTCCTTGATCAGGCCGCGTTCAAGGCGGGGATCGAAGGGTCGGTGATCATGATGGGGCGGATGCGGCCCGAGACGATCTCGGCGCTGTTGGTCTGGGGGTTGCAGGACCGTGCCAGCCAAGTCGCACTTGCCCCTGTCTCAGCCGTGCTGAAAAACGCCACGCCTGAATGATCTACCAGTAAAGCCGTCAAAACCTGCGCGCTGCGCGGGCTTCGACGTGCCTGGATGTGACGTGCTTAGATAATCTCGTCTTCGTCGAACAGCGGGTCGCTTTCGAGCTGCGTGATCATATCCTCGACCGTGTCTGCCACCGCCTTGGGCAGCAGCTTTGCCAAGTGGAAGACCGCGTCGCCCTCGTTCACCACGGGCAGGATCGCGCGGCCGATCAGGATACCGTCATGGGGGGCGATAATATCCTCTTCGGTCTTGCCGAACGGGTCAGAGACTGTCGCCAGCGCGTCACCCTGTTTCACGGTCTCCCCCTCGGCCCTGAAGGTACGCAGCAGCCCACCTACAGGCGCGCGCAGCCAGGTCGAGCTTGAGCAGACATGAGACTGTCTGCGCGAGGGGGCGATGCCCTTGGCAGGCAGCATGTCTTCGGCATGCATGACCCGCAAGATACCTGCAACGCCCGCGCGCACCGCCATCTCGTCAAAGCGCAGCCCTTCGCCCGCCTCATACAGCAGCACCGGCGTGCCCTTGGCGGCGGCGACCGCGCGCAGCGATCCGTCGCGCAGGGGCGAGGTCAGCACCACCGGTGCGGCAAAGCTGGCGGCCATGCGCCGCGTCACCGCATCTGATGGAGATATCCGCACCTGCGGCAGGTTGGTCCGGTGGATCGCGGCCGAATGTAGATCGATTCCGAAATCACAGCGCAGCACCACGTCGTTCAGAAAGATATGCGCCAGCCGTGACCCCAAAGACCCCGACGGGTGCCCCGGAAAACAACGGTTCAGATCGCGCCGGTCCGGCAGATAGCGTGACCGGTTCAGGAAACCGAAAGAGTTCACCACCGGGATCACCAGCAGCGTCCCCCGCAGGGATTTCAATTGCGGTGCGCGCAGCAGACGGCGCACGATCTCGACCCCGATCAGCTCGTCCCCGTGAACAGCGGCGCTGACAAACATGGTGGGCCCGGGGCGCTTGCCGTGGATCACTTCAAGCGAGAGACCGACAGGCGTGTGGTCCGGCAGGATCGAGATCGGCAAGTCGATCTGTGCCCGAGAGCCGGGTGCCACGTGTTGACCCGCAATCTCGAACGGGGCTTGCGTCGGCATCCTCAGCTGTTCCCTTGACCTGCGAAGCGTGCTGCATCGGCCGCCGCACGGCGGATCGCGTCGGATTTATGCACCGTTTCCATATATTCTGCCTCTGCGTCGCTGTCATAGACGACACCGCCACCGGCCTGAATATACAGGGTCTTGTCCTTGATGACGGCCGTGCGCAGCGCGATGCACATGTCCATGTCGCCGCCTGCGCTAAAGTAGCCAACACCGCCGCCGTAGAGCCCGCGTTTCTCGGGCTCCAGCTCGTCGATAATTTCCATCGCGCGGACTTTGGGCGCGCCTGATACGGTGCCCGCGGGCATCCCCGCAAAGAAGGCATCCAGCGCATCGCGGTCTTCGCGCAGCTCGCCCACGACATTGGACACGATGTGCATCACGTGGCTGTAGCGTTCGACGATGAATTCCTCGGTCGGGCGCACGGTGCCGATCTTGGCGACCCGGCCCACGTCATTGCGGCCCAGATCAAGCAGCATCAGATGTTCAGCCAGCTCTTTCTGGTCGGCCAGCAGATCAGCCTCCAGCGCGCGGTCTTCTTCCGGCGTGGCCCCGCGACGACGGGTACCTGCAACGGGGCGGATCGTGATCTCGTTGCCGAAAACGCGCACAAGGATCTCGGGCGAGGCCCCGACGACGTGGAAATCACCGAAGTTGAAATAGAACATGAAGGGCGACGGGTTGGTCCGGCGCAAACTGCGATACAGCGCAAAGGGCGGCTGCGAGAAGCCCTGCGCCCACCGTTGCGACGGCACCACCTGAAAGATGTCGCCCGCCACGATGTATTCCCGCGCTTTTTCAACGGCGGATTTATAGCCTTCGCGGGTGAAATTGCTGACGGGGGCGGATTCTTCGTGGGCGTCACCCAGATCACGGCTGGTGCCGGGCATCGACCGTTCCAGATCACGCACCGCATCCATCACGCGTTCGGCGGCTTGGGCATAAGCGGCCTTGGCCGATTGCCCGTCAGACACCCAAGCTGGCGATACGATCGTGACCTCGCCCTTGACCCCGTCAAGCACGGCAATCACCGACGGGCGCACCATCATCGCATCGGGCAGCCCCATGGGATCGGGGTTCACATTCGGCAGATGCTCCACCAGCCGGATCATGTCATACCCCAGATAGCCGAACAGCCCGGCGGCGGCTTGCGGCAGGTCATCAGGCAGGTCGATCTTCGACTCCGCGATCACCGCACGCAATGTATCCAGCGGATCGCCCGCAACATCTTCGAAAGCATCTACGTCATAGCGTGCCGAACGGTTGATGGCCGACGTGGTGCCCTGACAGCGCCAGATCAGATCGGGCTTCATCCCGATAATCGAATAGCGCCCGCGGACCTCGCCGCCGGTCACAGATTCCAGCACAAAGGCGTTCTGTGCCGCACCGGTGAGCTTGAGCATCAGCGAAACAGGCGTGTCCAGATCGGCAGCCAGACGGGTGTAAACGATCTGGTTCTTGCCCGCCGCATAGCCTGCGGCAAAGCTGTCATAATCGGGTGTCAACGACATGGGAGACCTAACTTAGGGGAAGTTCACGTGGACGGCGTTGATCGCCTGCTGATCGACACGCGGTGCCGTGCGGCGGATCACGTCGTCAGAGAAAGCGGCGAAAAGCGCTTGCGACAGCTGGTCATCCAGCTGGGTGGCGATCTGGGTTTTGACCTGGGTCATCCGGTCATTCTCGCCCGCGTCCTTGATGCTATCAAGACGGACAAGCGCGACCTCATCGGCACCTTCCAGCAGTTCGACCTCGCCGGGGGCTGCGTCAAACACAGCGGCGATGAACCCCTGCGGCGCGGCGCTGACCACGGCGTCGCGGGTCTGGTCGGTCCCGGTCTTGGGCTCCAGCCCCAGCTCGGCAAAATCAGCGCCATCGGCAAGCTCGGCCTGCAGGGTCTCGGCCTTGGCACGCAGGGCGGTGATCAATTGTTCGTTCTGCCACGCCTTGGCCACGTCTGCACGGGCGGCGTCAAACGGGTTGGGGCGTTCCTCTTTGGTGCCATCAAGACGCATGGCGAAAACGCTGCCGTCATCCAGCTGCTGGATCTGGGGGAAGTCGCCTTCGGTCAGACGTGTCGCGGCCTCGCGGAAACCGGCATAGGCGGCGATGCTTTCGCTGCTGTCCTGCGTCCATTCGATGGTGCTGAGGGTCATTTTGCTTTCCTCTGCGATCTGTTCCAGCGTGGCACCACCGGCCAATTGGTCGTCCAGATCCTGGGCGCGGACCTCTACCAGACGGGCCGCGCGGTCCGCGGCAAGGTCTTGCACGAGCGTCGGGCGGGCTTCTTCGAAGGTGGTATTCAGCGACGGCAGCACACCGTTCACACGGAACAATGCAGGCCCGAGGTTGCTGGGCAGCGGGCCGACAATATCACCCACTTCGGCAGTAAACACGGCGTCCCCTGCGGCACCCAACTGTTGCTGGCTCAGATCGCCAAGATCCACATCCGACAGGGACAGCCCACGGTCCGCGA
This sequence comes from Sulfitobacter sp. G5_S2_6_S6, assembly GCF_054968505.1. Taxonomy (NCBI): domain Bacteria; kingdom Pseudomonadati; phylum Pseudomonadota; class Alphaproteobacteria; order Rhodobacterales; family Roseobacteraceae; genus Sulfitobacter; species Sulfitobacter sp. G5_S2_6_S6. Next base: position 32,347 of record NZ_JBQKUI010000001.1, on the reverse strand, counting down.
CCAGCCCCTCAAATGTATTGCCATCCACCTCGAGCGCGGCGGCGGCCTGATCGGCGGCCTCCTGATCGCGGAAGACCAGACGTTCGACCAGGCGGCGTTCGGGCTGGATGTATTCATCCGCGCGGTCGTCATAGGCGGCCTGCAGCTCTTCGTCGGTCAGCTCTACTTCGTCCAGCAGATCCTGCGGGCCCATGGTGATATAGCTGATGGTCTTGCTGGCGGGCAGAATGAACTGGTCGGTGTTCTCGTCGTAATAGGCCTGCAACTGCGCATCGGTGGCGTCGGGCAGGGGCGCGTCCAGATCATCTTGCGTCAGTTTGGCCCAGGTAAAAGTGCGCTGCTCGCCCACATAGGATACAAGCGTGTCGGCATAGGCGTCGGGCATCGCAACCCCGCCGGTGATCGCTTCCTGCAACAGGGTGCGGCCCGCTTCCTCGCGCAGCGATTGTTCGAATTCATTCTCGTTCAGACCGGCCTGCTGTAGGGCAAAGCGATAGCCCTCGCGGTCGAAATTCCCGTCAACGCCTTGGAACGACGGGATTTCCACAACACGTTCGCGCAGGTTTGCGTCGCCGATGGACAGGCCCATCTCGTCGGCCTCATTGTCAAGCGCGCGCAAACGGACCAGACGTTGCAGCACGGCACGGTCCAGCCCGATGGCTTGGGCTTCCTGAAAGCTAAGCTGTTCGCCGGACTGGCTTTCGATGGCGCGGATCTGCTGCTGCAGCTCGCGGGCGTAATCGTCAACCGAGATAGACTTGTCGCCCACTTCGCCGACGGTGCGTGCGCTACCGTTCAGATTGACCGCGCCAAAACCGCCCAGACCCAGGATCAAAAGACCCATCAGCCCCCATACTGCGGTTTTCGTAAAGCTGTTGCCTTTGGCTTTCATGGTGTCATCCCTTAAACGCACGTTTTGCCCTGTCTATGCGGTGCGCGGCAGGGGGGCAAGAGCCGCGTTAGACCTGTGTCAGACGGTCAAATAGCACCTCGATGCCTGCGACATCCAGATTGGCAAAAGCGATGCGCAGATGCCGCCCGCCGGTGATATCTTCTGCCGGATGGAACATGGTGCCGGGCAGGGTCAGCACGGCCGCCTCGCGCACCAGCCGCGGGGCCAATGTGGCAGAGCTTTCATCAAAGGGATGCGAGAGATAGGCGAAATAGCCGCCAAGCCCCAAAAGCTTCCAGCCTTTCGCGTCTAAACGGTGCATACTGTCGGCAATCGCCTGTCGCCGCGCCAGGATCTCGCGCCGCTCGCCGGCCAGCCATGTGTCAAGGTTCTGCATCCCCCAAAGGGCGGCATGCTGACCGATCTGGCCGGGACAAATGGCAACGGTATCCAGGAACTTCTCAACCTCGGCAAGACGCGTCTGAGAGGCGACAATCGCGCCCACTCGGTGACCAGTCAGACGGTAGGCCTTTGAAAAAGAATATAAATGGATCAACGTATCGTGCCAGTCGGGGTCCTGAAACAGACGGTGCGGCGGGCCGGAACGACTGTCAAAGTCGCGATAGGTCTCGTCCAGGATCAGGGCGATACCGCGCGCACGGGCCAGATCGAAAAACGCCTGCACCAGCTCTTCGGGGTATTCAACGCCGCCGGGGTTGTTGGGCGTGACCAAGGCGATGGCACGGGTGCGGTCGGTGATCAGGGCGGCAGCCTGTTCCGGGTCGGGCAAGAGCGTATCGCCCACCGGCAGCGGCACGGCGGCGACGCCCGACATATCCAGCCACATCTTGTGGTTGAAGTACCACGGCACCGGCAGGATCACCTCGTCCCCCTCGGCACAGAGCGTAGCAATCGCAGCGGCAAAGGCCTGATTGCAGCCCGATGTAATCGCCGCTTGCGCGGGCTCTACCGCGCCAGCGTAATGGGCGCTGACCTGCGCGGCCAGCTCGTCGCGCAATTCAGGCAGACCCAGCACCGGCCCATAAAGATGCGCATCATCGTTGTTCAGCGCGACATCAGCCATGGCCTGACGCATCGCCTGCGGGGGCGGATCGACAGGGGCGGCTTGGCTCACGTTGATCAGGGGGCGGTCGGCGTCAAAATGGATGCCCGTCAACCAGCGGCGCGCCTCCATCACCGGAGGAGAGAAAGTCGCGGCGGTACGCGGGGTCATGGTCAATGCTCCTGACTGGGCGAGGGAGGGGCGCTTCGGCAAGCGGACCAGCGCAAAGTCTGACACGGCGCGGGGCCGCTGCTTCCAAATGGTCCTAAATCCTCGCCGAAGGCAGGTATCTGCGGGGGTGCCGCTTAGTCTTTGCCGCGGTAGGGCTCTACATATTGCAGCGCCATATCCCAGGGGAAGAAAATCCAGGTATCCTGGCTGACTTCGGTAATGAAGGTATCCACCTGCGGACGGCCCTTTGGCTTGGCATAGACGGTGGCCAGATGCGCATTGGGGTAAAGCTGGCGCACGACTTCAAGGGTTTTACCGGAATCTACCAGATCGTCGATGATCAGGATACCGGTGCCGTCGCCCATCAGCTCTGCATCGGGGGCCTTGAGCACGACCGCGTCCGATTGGTCCTGATGGTCATAGGACTTGATCGAAATCGTGTCGACGGTGCGGATATCCAGCTCGCGGGCGGCGATCATCGCGGGGGCCATACCGCCACGGGTGATCGCAACCACAGCACGCCAGCCGCCGTCATCGGGGCCCATGCCGTCCAGACGCCACGCCAGCGCACGGCTGTCACGGTGGATCTGGTCCCAGCTGATGTGAAACCCTTTTTCATGGGGCAGGCGCGAGGCATCCTTGCTCATGTCGTTATTCCTTTGCCATGTCTGGGGCGTCGACGGCTTTCATGCCCACCACGTGGTAGCCCGCATCCACATGCAGGTTCTCGCCCGTCGTGCCCGAGCCAAGATCGCTCAGCAGGAACAGCGCGGATTTACCCACATCGTCGATGGTCACGTTGCGACGCAGGGGCGAGTTATACTCGTTCCACTTCATGATATAGCGGAAGTCGCCGATGCCGGATGCGGCCAATGTCTTGATCGGGCCGGCGCTGATCGCGTTAACGCGGATGCCGTCCTTGCCCAGATCCTCGGCCAGATATTTGACCGATGCTTCCAGAGCGGCCTTGGCGACGCCCATCACATTATAATGCGGCATCACTTTTTCGGCGCCGTAATAGGTGAGCGTGACCGCGCTGCCGCCGGACTTCATCATCTTTTCCGCGCGCTGCATCACAGCGGTGAAGGAGTAGACAGAGATATCCATCGACATCGCGAAATTGGCGCGGCTGGTGTCGACATAGCGCCCGCGCAATTCGTTCTTGTCAGAGAACCCGATCGCGTGGACGATAAAGTCGATCCCGTCCCAGCGTTCGCCCAAAGCGGTAAACAGCGCGTCAATCGACTCTTCCGACCCCACATCGCAGGGCAGGACCAGATCGCTGCCCAGTTGCGCCGCCAGTGGATCGACCCGCTTTTTCAGCGCGTCGCCTTGATACGAGAATGCCAGCTCTGCACCGGCATCCGCGAGGGTGCGTGCGATGCCCCAGGCAATCGACTTGTCATTGGCGAGGCCCATGATAAGCCCACGTTTGCCTGCCATCAGGTCATTTGCCATTGTACTTCCTTCGACTATGTCACTGAACTTTTATCCGGTTTATGCTATTGATAGTTTGGCATCAAGGCTGCACGGTGATCGCGGCACTTGAGAGGACGCCGTGATAGACCGCCCTGGCGGTTTTTAGGCGCGACAGTGTGTTTAGTTGTTCTAGTATGTCATTTGATGTAAGGCATTGTCGCAAGATTGCGTCGATGCGCAAGGAAGGGGATCATGATCATGGAAGTGCGCAAAGGCATTTTTGCCGGTGACGATCCCTTTGTGATTGCGCGCCGCTGGCTGGATGAGGCAACGCAGACAGAGGTCAACGACCCAAATGCCATCGCGCTATCGACCGTGGATGCCGACGGTCTGCCCAATGCGCGCATGGTGTTGCTAAAAGAAATCGAAGACGCGGCATTCGTCTTTTACACAAACTACACCAGCGCCAAGGCGCAAGAACTGGATCACGCGGGCAAGGCTGCTTTCGTGATGCATTGGAAATCCCTGCGCCGCCAGATACGGGTGCGCGGCGTGGTTTCCAAAGAAGAAGGCCCGCAGGCGGACGCATATTACAAGTCGCGTTCGCTCAAAAGCCGGTTGGGGGCCTGGGCCTCTGACCAATCGTCCCCTTTAGCCAGCCGTGCGTCATTGGTCGCCGAAGTGGCAAAAGTCACCGCCAAAAAGGGGCCAAACCCAGACCGTCCACCTTTTTGGGGGGGCTACCGGATCACCCCGGTCGAAATCGAGTTCTGGGCCGACGGAGAGTATAGATTGCATGACCGTTTTGTCTGGCGACGTGCCGAACAAAACGGTGATTGGAGCGTAACGAGATTGAACCCATAAGGCGGCTTTTGCCGCTGATATTTTGTACGCGGGCACGCTGTTGCCTGACCTAGAGAAGACCAAAGGACATTTGTGTCAGAAGTATCCAGCAATAGCTCTGCCATTTCCGGCGTGGTGAAATGGTTCGACCCCGCGAAGGGGTTCGGTTTCGTTGTCTCAGACGCTGGCGGGCCTGATATCCTGTTGCACGTCAATGTGTTACGTAATTACGGTCAAAGCTCTGTCGCGGACGGTGCGCGCATTGATCTGACGGTGCAAAAGACCGAACGCGGGGTGCAGGCGACGCAGGTCCATGCGGTACACCCGCCCGCTGCTGCTCAGGCGATGGCGTTGTCGGATATTGTTGGCATTGATCCCGCATTGGTGGCCGCCGCACCGCTGGAACCCGCGCGGGTCAAATGGTTCGATAAATCCAAAGGCTTTGGTTTCGCGAATGTGTTTGGCAAAAGCGATGACATCTTTCTACATATAGAAGTGTTGCGCCAGTCGGGCCTGTCGGATTTGCAACCGGGCGAGGCATTGGCGCTGCGGGTCATTAACGGGGAACGCGGCCAGATGGCGGCAGAGGTACATGCATGGGAAACGGTACGACTCGATTCATCTGGCACCGCGCAAAGCTGATCCGCGCGGGTCTATTAGCCTTTGCCTCTCTGGCGATGGCGGGGGCGGCCGCTGCCAAATGCAGCGACACCAGCGTGACGTTGCGCGGCGACTGGGGGCAGGCGCGCTTTAGCGTCGAGATTGCCGATGATGCCGGTGAACGTGCTCAAGGATTGATGCATCGCACCTCACTGGCAGGCAGCGCGGGTATGCTCTTTATCTATGAAGAGCCGCAGCCTCTCAGCTTTTGGATGCGCAACACATTGATTCCCCTCGACCTATTGTTCATCGATTCCCACGGTGTGGTGCAGCACATCCACCATAATGCGGTTCCGCTCGACGAATCTCCGCTCGAGGGGGGCAGTGATGCGCTGCTGGCGGTGTTGGAAATCAACGGCGGATTAAGCGCGCGGATGGGCATCACACCGGGGACAGAGCTGCGCCATCCCGCGTTTGCAGGGCGCAATCCGGCATGGCCCTGTTAGTTCGTCAGAAACTATCATTTTCTGTGAACTTAGGGCTTTTCAATCCGATTGCTTGGGGCTAAGTAGGCCGCAGTCGGGGCGTGGCGCAGCCTGGTAGCGCACCTGTTTTGGGTACAGGGGGTCGGAAGTTCGAATCTTCTCGCCCCGACCACTTTAAGAACCACCACATATAGTGTTCCTGATCTGCTTAATGCAGATCAGAACGCTGTATTTGTGTGCAGTCGTTCTTTTTTGCCACAGATGCACGCTCTAAATCTGGTGAGATAGCCGGGATTGCGAACCTATATCTGGTGGCTGCATAAATTTTTATCATCCACAGTTCCGCCATGTTTATCCCCAGCCCGCTGTCGGGGATTTTGTGGATAACTCAAGCGATACATGAGCCAGCCACGCTAAACCTTAGCGTTTATTAACTTTATCCGCGGTGTGGAAAATCACCCTCGTGATCCGCTGTCTGTGCATATCATTTCGCTGAATCACCGCGCCGACCGAAGCTTCAAAAAATGCCGATCCGGTCAAGATGCAACTTCCCTTATTTCGATAATAAAGCCGTTGACCCAATAGGGCTGCATACGCCAGTTTGTGTAAATCGACGGGCGGGCCACTACATCTGGTGATTGATCGGGGTGGCGTGCTGATCGGGTGAAATTGGGTTTCGCACATTTGCGCCGGTTAAACGGCTTGATCCAAGACCAACCTGATGCGGGTGCGGGGGACGATGCACACCGGCGATAGGTTTGGCGGCCCGATCATGCCGCTGGTTGAGAGTTTGAAAATTTGGGGCAGCACTTATGAAAATCGAGAGAAAATTCACGCGATCCGGTCAGGATGCCTACGCAGAACTGGACTTTGTGAGCACAGCCTCCGAAATCCGCAATCCTGACGGGTCGGTGGTCTTTCGCCTCGATAACGTCGAAGTGCCCTCCAGCTGGAGCCAGGTCGCCTCTGATGTGATCGCCCAGAAATATTTCCGCAAGGCAGGCGTCCCGTCCGAGACCAAGAAGGTCAAGGAAAAGGGCGTGCCAGAATTCCTCTGGCGCTCGGTGCCGACCGATGATGCGACCATGGGCGGCGAGACATCGTCGAAGCAAGTGTTCGACCGTCTGGCAGGCGCTTGGGCCTATTGGGGTTGGAAAGGTGGCTATTTCACCACCGAAGAAGACGCCCAAGCCTATTATGACGAGATGCGCCACATCCTGGCCAGCCAGCGCGGCGCACCCAACAGCCCGCAATGGTTCAACACCGGTCTGCATTGGGCCTACGGCATCGATGGTCCCGCGCAGGGGCATTACTATGTCGATTATAAATCCGGCAAGCTGACGCGGTCGACATCGTCTTACGAGCATCCGCAGCCCCACGCTTGTTTCATCCAGTCTGTCGCTGACGATCTGGTAGGCGACGGCGGCATTATGGACCTGTGGGTCCGCGAGGCGCGTCTGTTCAAATACGGTTCCGGCACCGGCACCAACTTCTCGAGCCTGCGGGCGGCGGGCGAGAAACTGTCGGGCGGGGGAAAATCCTCTGGCTTGATGGGCTTTTTGAAAATCGGTGACCGTGCGGCAGGCGCGATCAAATCGGGTGGCACCACACGGCGCGCGGCCAAGATGGTTATCGTTGATGCGGACCACCCCGATATCGAGGATTTCATCAACTGGAAGGTCATCGAAGAGCAAAAGGTGGCGAGCATCGTCGCTGGCTCGAAGATGCATGAACGCGAGCTGAACAAGCTGTTTGCCGCGATCAAAGCATGGGACGGCGCAGAGGCCGACGCTTATGACCCCGCCAAGAACGACCAGCTGAAGACCGCGATCCGCAGCGCGAAAAAATGCGCGATCCCAGAGACATACGTCAAGCGCGTGCTGGATTATGCCAAGCAGGGTCATACCTCGATCGAATTCCCGACCTATGACACAGACTGGGATTCCGAAGCCTATTCCTCGGTCTCGGGCCAGAACTCCAACAACTCGATCCGGGTGACCAACGCTTTCCTGCACGCCGTCGAAAAAGACGCCGATTGGGAACTGCTGGACCGCACCACCGGGCGCGTGTCGAAAACCATCCGCGCCCGTGACCTGTGGGAGCAAGTCGGCCACGCCGCATGGGCCTGTGCCGATCCCGGTATCCAGTATCACGACACGGTAAACGACTGGCACACATGCCCCGAAGACGGCGCGATCCGCGGGTCGAACCCGTGCTCCGAATACATGTTCCTCGACGACACGGCCTGTAACCTTGCGTCGATGAACCTGCTGACCTTCCTGCAAGACGGGGAGTTCATGGTCGAAGACTATATGCACGCCTCGCGTCTGTGGACCGTTACGCTCGAAATCTCGGTGATGATGGCGCAGTTCCCGTCCAAGGAAATCGCGCAGCGGTCCTATGATTTCCGCACGCTGGGTCTGGGCTATGCCAACATCGGCGGTCTGCTGATGAACATGGGCTTTAGCTACGACAGCGACGAAGGCCGTGCCCTTTGCGGGGCGCTGACCGCGATCATGACAGGCGTTTCCTATGCCACCTCCGCCGAGATGGCGGGCGAGCTGGGGGCCTTCCCCGGTCACGCCAAGAACGCCGAGCATATGCTTCGCGTCATCCGCAATCACCGCAATGCGGCCCACGGCAAGACCGACGGCTACGAGGCGCTATCGGTCAAGCCCGTGCCACTGGATCACGCAAACTGCCCGCAAGCCAACCTGATCGACATCGCCACCGCGACCTGGGACGAAGCCCTGCGTCTTGGCGAAAAGCACGGGTACCGCAACGCGCAAACCTCTGTGATTGCGCCGACGGGCACCATCGGTCTGGTGATGGATTGCGACACCACCGGGATCGAGCCTGACTTTGCGCTGGTGAAATTCAAGAAGCTCGCGGGCGGTGGCTATTTCAAGATCATCAACCAGTCGGTACCCGCAGCGCTTGAAAAGCTTGGCTACGGCTCCGCCCAGATCGAAGAGATTGTCGGCTATGCCGTCGGTCACGGCACCATCGGCAACGCGCCTGCGATCAACCACACCACGCTGGTCGGCCACGGTTTTGGCCCCAACGAGCTGGCCAAGATCGACGCGGCGCTGGCACAGGCTTTCGACATCCGCTTTGTCTTCAATCAATGGACATTGGGCGAGGAGTTCTGCACGCAAGTCCTTGGCATCCCTGCCGAAAAGCTGAACGACCCGACGTTTGACCTGCTGAAATCCCTGGGCTTTTCCAAGAAAGACATCGAGGCGGCCAACGACCATGTTTGCGGCACGATGACGCTGGAAGGCGCGCCGCACCTCAAGCCCGAACACTACGGCATCTTCGACTGCGCCAACCCCTGCGGCAAGAAGGGCAAACGCTACCTGTCCGTCAACAGCCACATCTATATGATGGCGGCGGCGCAAAGCTTCATTTCTGGCGCGATCTCGAAGACGATCAATATGCCGAATGACGCCACCATCGAGGATTGCCAAAACGCATACGAACTGTCGTGGTCGCTTGGCGTCAAAGCCAACGCGCTGTACCGCGACGGATCAAAACTGTCGCAGCCTCTGGCTTCTGCGCTGGTCGAGGATGATGACGAGGCCGCCGAAACGCTCGAAAGCGGCACCACCCACGAGAAAGCCACCGTGTTGGCCGAAAAGATTGTCGAGAAGGTCATCGTCAAAGAGATCATCAAATCGCACCGCGAAAAGATGCCTCAGCGCCGCAAGGGGTATACCCAAAAGGCCAATGTAGGCGGGCACAAGGTCTATTTGCGCACCGGTGAATACGAAGACGGCTCCTTGGGCGAGATCTTTATCGACATGCACAAGGAAGGCGCGGGCTTCCGTGCGATGATGAACAACTTTGCCATCGCCGTGTCCGTGGGCCTGCAATACGGCGTCCCGCTTGAGGAATTCGTCGACGCCTTTACCTTCACCAAGTTCGAACCCGCTGGCATGGTGCAGGGCAACGACAGCATCAAGAACGCGACGTCGATCCTTGACTATGTGTTCCGCGAGCTCGCCGTGTCCTATCTGGACCGTACCGATCTGGCGCATGTGCAACCCGAAGGGGCCAGCTTTGACAGCCTCGGCCGCGGCGATCAGGAAAGCGTTGCCAATGTGGCGGAAATCTCCGAAACCGCTGCCAACCGCTCGCTCGAGGTGCTCAAGCAGATCAGCTCCACCGGGTATCTGCGCAACCGTTTGCCGCAGGATCTGGTGCTACTGCAAGGCGGGCAGGGGCACGGCGACACGCAGACGCTTGACCGTGTAATGCCGCAGGCAGGCCAAGCATCAGTCGCGGCCAGCATGGGGTCGACCACAGCGGTGTCCAGCGGCGCGGTCAGCATGGACGCCCGTACCAAAGCAAAGATGCAGGGCTACGAGGGCGAAGCCTGCGGGGAATGCGGCAACTACACGCTGGTCCGCAACGGCACCTGCATGAAGTGCAACACCTGCGGCGGCACGTCGGGCTGCAGCTAAGACAAACGCCCCGGCCTTGCGGTGAAAAGCCAAGCATATGAAGCCCATTTCGAGTGTTTTGGCGGCCATTTACAGGGTAATTAACGCCCAGTTCGCGCAAGTTGTTGATTTTGTTGACGCGAGCTGGGGGCAGATCCTTTATGGAGTTTGATGGTCTAGTTCAGCAATAACGGAGAAGAAACGAGGCAACTATCGGACGTGAGCTACCAAAAGGCATGACGTTACATCTCATTACGGTGTCAAATTGCTAGCAGTTTCGGAATGAGAAAGGAGATAGTTTCTTTTCTCATTCCACCAGACAGGGGGCCGGTGCGCTTGCCCCTAACGATGGCCAAGCCGCAGGCATAAAACAAACGAGCGGTGAACGATGAGCTTGGCTATGCGAAACTTAGGGTGCCCTCTGGGCATCCTTTTTTCGATGCATGTTTAAAAAGAGTTAGTTATATTCGCACACTGAGCTCTTTTCTTGATAAATCTTTGGTCGGTATCTGCGCGAGCTGAAGGGATTTTAGATTAGTTCATTAGCTATAGAACGTGTCTTAGTGATTGGGCTGCCTTTGGTCATTGATGGTCTTAAAACGATCACGGCCCAAAGCCGACATCTGGCATGCGGTCTAGATACTGCAACCGAAGTCCGCATACCGGACGTTCGCTGCATCAAAGGGTTGAATTTGTTCTCGTTGCTGGCCATTAATTAAGTCTAGTAAATGGCTGGGAAGTGATTGAAGATGTACGCAGAAAAAGATTTTCAATTGCTTGAAGCACGAACCGCAGATGTGCGTGTAGATATGCCGTGGCGACGTGACCGCCCGTATATGAACCCTCATGCTGTGTTTAGTAAGCCAAATCTGCAGAGCTCTTCTGAACAACGCGAGCACATAACTGCCATAATTGGAAAGAATGGTACTGGGAAATCACATCTCCTTGGCGCAACTGTGAAAACCTTCATAACCTTGCAAGAACTAAAGGATGGCAAGAAAGGGAGGGTCAACGAGCTCCCGCTGGATTACTTAGAATATTTGTGTGATCGGAGGCGCTGTACCGTTGAGAGACATCCCTTCGAAAAAGGTCAGTTCGAAGCTACGGTTGAAGGTCGTCGAGTTACGGTTTTCGACTTACCTTTGCCGCGCCGGGTTCTAGCTCTAACAATCAGCCCATTCGACAAGTTTCCAGTCCCTAGAAGAAACCGAAATCCTCTCGCTCCACCAGAAAATTCAATGTATCAATACCTTGGATTACGGGACAGTTTCGGAAAAGCGTCAATTCAAACTCTCTTGTATAGATCGTTAAACAGTCTCTTTGAGAAAAGTGAGGATGACGCCTTACGCAACAGCAACATTGGAGCTGTTTTTGAATTCCTGAACCTAAAACCTACTGTCAATGTAATTTATAGATTGAGAAGTACAGAGCGCCTCCGCCAAGCGGTATACCGGCAACTACATCTTGATAAAGATAAAGTCCTTAACTCAACTCAACAGCGGCAAGTAGAGGAAATGGAGCGCAGTGGCGTTACTGAGTCTGATCTTCGAGAACTATTGGATCTGGCATATAGCAGAGCAGAAAGTTCGAAAATAGAAATTCGTGCCGACTTTGAATATGGTGGAGAAATCGATAATTTCTTCCACAAGCTACAACCTCTTCGACGCGCTGGATTCCTAAATTTGGTTGGCGTTGAGGTAACTCATAAGTCAGGTTTAGCTTCAGACTTAAGGAGTGCAAGTTCAGGCACACTTAGCATGGTTTCTGCACTGATTGCGCTTGCGTCAGTTATCAAAAATGGAAGTCTGATTTTAATCGACGAACCGGAATTGAGTCTCCACCCCGAGTGGCAAATTAAGTATGTCGACCTTTTGGTTAGGACATTTTCTCGATATACAGGCTGCCACTTCGTCGTCGCAACACATTCACCAATGGTGATTTCGGAGCTCCCGGTCCATGCCGATGTGATTTCTTTAGACAATGACACATTGCCACCAACGCATGAAATGCAAGGGAAATCTGCAGACTTTCTGCTTGCTGAAGCCTTTGGGCTCCCTACAAACAATAACCTGTACATCAAGAACCGTATTGTAGACGCATTGCGTTTGGTCGCTGAAGGTAAAGCGAGATCAAGTCAGTTTTCCGAAGTTCTAAAAGACCTTCAAAGACTCGAAGGTGGCTTGGAAGAGGGAGATCCATCAAAGACCATTATAGAAAATTTGCAAAAAGTTGCGGATCAAGCCGGAACGAAGATCAAAAAATGAATCCAGTCAAGTATAGCGCCAAAACCCAAATTTTAGTTGATGCATTTGATGCTTTGCCAAATGAGGCCAAGTTGGGCGATTACTGGGATGACCCGCTAGTCAACCCTGTTCGAGCAGAAATTAAAGACCACTACATAGCTGAGCAGAAATATACATGTGCCTACTGCAACAGAGAAGTCGTTACTGCGAATAAAGCGCTATGGGATGCAGAACACATAGTCCCAAAAGACACTGAGCCGAGATACATGTTCATTCCTCAAAACCTCGCAATTTCTTGTCGAGATTGTAATATTGCCAAAAGAACAAAAGAGATAAGAACAACAACCCGTAAAAAATTTCCAGATGAATCAAAGCATTACAAGATAGTGCACCCTCATTTTGATGATTACGAGCTTCACATAAGGTGGATTGGTGATATTTGTGCACCAATCTCGGGTAAGGGAGCTGAAACCCTAATTGCCTGCGATTTAACCCGATTTACTGCAAAACTGCTGGGAATAAATGGGGTCCTTGCAGGGGCAGGCGTTGATAAACATGTTGGCGAGATACTCAAAGCAAAAACACCCGTTGAGGCTAAAGCGGCTATGGCAGCAATAAGCGTCTATGTAGCTGAAATTCCGCAAGAGTAGGCCAAAACACTTGCAGTTTTTGCCGAAAAATCAGGCATGTATGTAACACACATCCATTTGATGTACCCACATGGGCAATCTTCAATATCAATATCAATATCAATAGCTTACATGAAAAACGCAAATTTACAACCGATGCGTAGGCGTTGTGTCTATCGCCAAAATTCCAAGGCAGTAGATGTCCAGTTTCCGATTTATACTTGGTGGTGCTAATGCTGGTTTCACAGGTGCATCCGAGGCAAAATCGCCAACGCAGCAAACGTCGATCTGCCTACGCCAACGGCTGCTTTATCAAAATAAACTATGGCGTCTCGCACCCGCAGCGAATGTCTGGAATCCGCCCTTGGCGTCAAGGGGCGCACCTCCGACGCGAACGACCCAAAGCCGCCACTCGGAACTCTCGAAATACGCAAGTGCAGCATCCCCCAAAGCGGACCTTGCATTTTCCCTTTGAGGTGATGTCGTTTGAGTCAGCGCTTGTTGTCGGTTAACGTTTAGAAATGTGTGTAGCTTCCCCAGATTTCAGGATAGGAGATATGTACCCGAGGGTACTGCTCGTCGGCGCATGCCCTGGGGCTAATGAAGAGGAACACGGGAGACCCTTCGTTGGTAACTCCGGACAAAACCTCGCAGTCATGCTGCAAAGACTACATGTTCTTCGTCCGGATATTTTTCCCTCAGAACGCTTAGATGACTATAGTTTGATCAATGCTCATTCGCTCCCAAGATATCGAGGGCGCGAAGGGTATGATGGGAGAACAGAGCCACTGAGGGAAGAGATTTTGGCCAACGAGAACCGGACAAGGTTTGCGACACAGATCGAACATTTAGAGCCGACGACCATTGTGTATTTGGGCGTGACGGCTGAGTTTGCTCATGAAATTACTGAAACTACCGTTGCCGAGTTTCAGGCCTACAGAACCAGCCATTCTTCGACGCCGGCTTGGAATGCAAAGGCTGACTATATTGGCATTCAAGCAGATGAAAAACTGCGTCAGTGGGCTGAAGATAGACTTGAGCAAATAATCTGACCGTGAATCTTGCGGAGGATATGGCAACCCAAATCCTTGTTAGCACCTTGTTTCGAGGAGCCATCGGTGGGAACATCATCGGAGAGTTTTCACGAAGACCCACTACAGCATTGAAAAGGCGAAGTATTGAGCAGACCTATAGAAGTAAATGGCGCACCCGCATCCAACGCGGGAGATGAATTTCATGAAGCATGGGCGCTCGGAAATGCCTTGAAATTGCTGGACCCATCTACTGGTCTTACTGAATTGACTGTCGAGGGTGTCAGGGACGCCGCAGAAACTAATAACAGTGCCAATTGGGACGGAGTGGATTGTGCATTATACTTCGACGATAATGAGAACCCCGAGAACTCACGCGTTGAATTCATTCAGCTGAAGTACTCGGTGACTGGCCAGAATAAAAGTTGGACGCTAGCTCGCTTTTGCTCATCAACAAAGAAGACAGGCAATAACTCCGTGGCCCGAAGGCTCGCAGACGCGTTCAAAGGCGCGATTAAGGGGCGGCGGCCTCGCCACGTGGAGCCATCGCTGAGCATAAAGCTGGTAACTAACCAGCCAATAGCAAAGAAGCTGCAAAGTAGTATAGTCAAGGCAGCATGCAGCAAGTTGCATGGAGACGATTACAACTCGCTAAAGCGTGCAACTGGTCTCGGAAAAAACCAACTAATCCAATTTTGTAAGGTGCTGGTACTTGAAGGCGGTGAAAACGCCAGAGCAGAGCTCCGTGAGCAAAATACGAAGGAAATCTCCGAACTAGTTTTGAGCCCAGTCAAAGACATGGCTGACAATCTGCGAGTGCGCATTCAGGAGTTACTTGGACCGGAAGGGAACAGAACCGTCAAACGCGATACGGTGTTGAGTTGGTTCAACCTTGGAAGAGGTCAAGGATTGTTTCCTTGCGAACCAGAGCTCGAGCCCCTTTCAGAGGCGATCCCACGATCTACTACGGAAACTCTTGCCCGTGAGGTTCAAAAGCATCCACTGGTTGTTCTGCACGGGAAAGGAGGTTGTGGGAAAACAACCACGGCTAGAAGTCTAGAGACCGCCTTGCCGGTTGGCTCGAGAACCATAGTTTACGACTGCTACGGTGCAGGCAGCTATCGTGACCCGTCAAGGCCAAGACATAGTTCCTGGCAGGGATTCACGCAATTATCCAACGAGCTTGCAAGGTCGACCAATACACCGCTGTTCTTCCCGTACAGTGAACGGGACGATATGGCTCCACCGTTCCGTCAAAAGCTGGAAACCGCGTCTGAGATTTTTGGTCGAGAGAACCCAGGTTCCTTGTTGGTTATTATTATCGACGCGGCCGACAACATTGTGACTCACGCAGCTACACAAACTCCGCCACAAAGGTGCTTTGTGGATCAGTTAGTTGCTTTCACCGATCTTCCCTCCAACGTTCGAATTCTAATCACATGCCGCACCTCTAGGCTATCAAAAATGAACCTCCCTGAGGAGACCAAAGAAGTCCTATGCCCCGCGTTTTCTCTTAGTGAAACAAGGGCAATGATCGCGCTCCATGGTTTGGAAGGAAGCGAGACTGAGATCAGCGATTTTCATGATCTCTCGCGTTGTATTCCTCGTGTTCAAACAAGTGCACTGGCCGGAGCAACGTCGTTGTCAGATGCGGTTGATTTTCTACGTCCTAATGGAAAGTCTCTGAATGATCTCTTCGATTCAAAAGTTCGAGAGGCATTCGACCGTAGTGGCGTCGACATTCGACGGAGCTACTGGTGCGCAGCGTTGGATGAACTCTCAGCTCCGATGCCAATCAATGTACTATCCAGAGTTTGCGAGCTTGGCGAAGGGGTCACTGAAGATATAGTTAACGACCTTGCGCCGAACCTACGCATAGGTGATCGGGGCGTTGAGTTTTCCAACGAAGATTTCGAAGAATACTCTGAGCACGCCGCTAAGGGGGCAACGGAAGCGGTGCGCGCGGCAATCGCAGAGATACTTGTGTCAGAAAGGCTAAACTCGAGTTACGCGGCATCGCATCTGTTCGACGCACTTATAGCTTGCGGTAGAAAATTTGAGATGGGTCGTTTCCTTGGAGAGAAGGACGGCACTGCCGCGATCTCAGATCCGATTGTGAGGAGAAGAGTAGATCTTTCACGCCTGCGAGCCGCACTCCACATCGCTTCAAATGACCAAGATGAAATTGAAGTTGGCGAAACGATATTTATCGGTGCCGAAGCGATGCGGACTTCCGGGAAGGTGGACGAGCTGATATTGGCGAACTCTGATTTGTCGGCAACGTTCCTCGAAGAAACCCTTGGCGGCCTAGTGCTTAATGACCCGGAGCAGCGCAGCAAGCAAGGCTCCGTGTTGTTCCACCTTGCAAGAGATAAAATTAGGCAGGGTAAACCTTTTGAAAGTCGTCTAAATCTGCAAGCCGCCGAAGAGTGGATGCGTCAAACCTTTAACGACAAAAATGGGCATCAAAAATGGAACACACAACGGAGAGACGTCGTCACAAGGCTTGTGACGTTTTTTGCTCTTCGCGGATGGTCGCTGGTCGAGCAGGATTGTGATCGCTGGACAAGCCCCTCTTTCTGTATAGCGTTGCGAAAATGGGTTCTTTCGAAGATTGTGATTGAGTTTGGCCCAAGCGTCATCCCCAAAATTTTGGGAGAGTTGAATACGTGCTACCATTTTCTCGCAATCAACAGTTTGTGCAGGGCCGGTATCACTCCCACACCTCAACAGCGCGAACAGGCACTCAACGGACTTACCAAATTCGATCTGGATGAGCTTGGAGAGGATGAAGGATATGGATCAGGACCGTCGATCACTGCGGAGTTAAGAAGCGAGATACTCTTCTTCCTTGAGGGATTGGTACAAGGGGGTGAGATAACACTGCATCAATCGAAGTTGATCTTGGATAGGCTTCGAGAATTTGGCCAGAAAAACTTCAGGAAGCTGCACCTTACCTATCCGTACCCAGTTGATTTTTATTTGCGTACTGCCATTCTCACGTCGCTCTCCAACAGTGAAGAGCCTGACTTAGACGCTATGTTTACTGAACCTGAAAGGCTCAGAGAGGAAGAGCGAAGTGAGGAAAGCGAAAGGGATTTCAAGCTCGCGAAGGAGCGGTACGATGAGGTTTGCGGACTGCTGCCAGCATACAAAGCATATGCAAGTCTGCTTGTTGAAAGAACCGAGGTGGTCGTTAAGCAGCTTGAACAGATAACATCTAGACTTGGGAGCACCAGCAGTAGGGGTTATCAATACTTCTACGTTCGAAATACTCTGCGCCTTAGAGCAACCGATCTACTTGCTTTGTCGAACCTGGACGAAATGACAAAGGCCAAGTTCCTGAAAGCCTCGCTGACCGAGCATGAAGCCTTCGATGATCATGAGGGGCAGCTATGCGCAGCAATCTTGCATGACCCCTCAATGCAATCAGTCGTTGCCGATGCGCTAGAGAAAAAGTCGGAGGAGATTGGAAGACTTCACGTCCGCGCAACCGAAAAATCCGAGTATCTGCTCTCCATTGCCCGCGTCTTCTTGGACTTCTCAAAAGATCATGCAGAGATCGCGTTTTCTGACGCTCTGAAAACCGCCGAGGAAGTCGACCTAGAAGCGTTAGACATTCTACATGCACTGTGTCGTGTCGTGAAACGAGACCGCCCAGATACACCGGAAACCAGGGAGCTCTTGGGTGCCTTTGCTCGAGTGGTCCGGCACGCTGGAGACTTACTGCAATCGGAAGACGGATTTCCTCTGGAAGAAGCCTTGGAGGCGGTCACCCTATCAAACCCGCCTGTTGGCGCAATGACTGCCTCGCGTTGGGGGGATGAAGGGTTCTCTACGCATGGTAGTGAGATAAGGCTATTCTTAAAAACCACATTGGACATGGGTTGGCTTAGCGCACCTGATGGATATGCGCTTGCGCAAATCCTGGGAGACGTACCGCCATCAATTGAAGACAGAATACTGAATGATTTGGATGGGGTTCCTAAGGACGTACAGAATGGTTTGTTGAACAACATAATTGAGCGAAAAATTTTGGAAACAACACCCTACTCCGATGCCCACATTCCGGACATTCTGGAAGAGTTGTGTCGATCTAGGGAATCCGTAGCGGAAGCATGGTCCCAGCTGGAACAGATCAGACATTTCAAGTCGATGGCCCCAGCACCGCAAAAACCTGATAGCAACAGAGCGGGTGTTCTGCGGCCCGAGCCCACGAAGGAGATGGAAAAGGATGAAGGTAAAGTTGACTGGACGTCCGTCGATCCACTTTCTGCTGATGCAATTGCCGAAGCGCAAGAAGCCGATCAAAAGGCAAGAATTTTCGACGTCAAAGAACGTCTGCTTGAGTTGCGCACGCGAGTTCGATTTTCAGATCGGATAGAACACCTCAATACGCTGGTTCAATGCGCACGTACATCAAGGTGGCCCGACAACGAAATAGAGGCGATTTTTGCTGCGTTGGACGACTGGCCAGGAAGGGCAACAACCGAATGGTGCGCAAGCAACCTTCCTAAGCTGACGGTGGAACTTGGTGGCAGGACGATGGGCTATAGTTGGTATCATGGAGAACAGTTTGCTGAACTCCAGGCCCGCTCTGGACTACCTCCAGAAGGCCGACGTCAAGTTGTTTTAGACTTGGTTGAACAGAACGCCGCGAAGTTGGGTGCAACGAGTCTTCTGAAGCTTCTTGCCGAGTACGTCAGCAACTTGGAACTGAAAACAGCGGATGAACTATTAGCACGGCTGATCGACCGCACAGAAGCTCGCCTAAACATGGATGACAGTGTTCGCAAGCGGTACCTATTTGAGCCGAAGAGTCTGCCCACAACTCAAAGCGAGGTCGCCTCTGCTCTGATTTATAGGTATTTGGGCGATATTGATTCGAGAGTGCGTTGGCAAGCTTCTCACGCGCTTTTGAGCGCAGTGCAGTTAGGCATAGCAGACTTGATCAAAGGTGTTTTTGATCATGCTATCGGTCAGTTCAATTGCAACTATACTTTCCCTGACTGCCCATTTCAGGAAATGAATGCCGCCCAACAATTGTCGATGGTGTTGGCTCAAGTGTCTTCTCATCATCCTGCTATTATTGCGAACCATGAAACCGAGATCTTGAAGCTATGGACCAAAAACCAACCGCACATTCTGATTGGACATTTCCTCGCGAGAGCGCTTGATCAGGCACGACAATGCGGCGCGAACGTAGAGGTGGATGAAACAAACCTAGCCTCAATGAACGGCTCGGCTTCGACGAGGGCCCCGAGAGTGAAAGATCGCCATTCCCGTGACTTCGATAGTCACGCCGACCCAGGCTCGCGATTTAGTTTCGACAGCATGGACATCATACCGTATTGGTACTCTCCTGCGTGCCGAGTGTTTGCAGATGTGTCATCAAGTGAGTTGATCCAAGTTGCTGAAGAATGGATTGTGGATCGCTGGAATGGCCACAACGAGACCAGTCATTGGAAGAATGAGCCGAGACAGAGCCGTTTGAAAGATGACGACTATGGGCTTTATTCGGCGAGGCACGGTTCTCGACCGACCATTTATCGACATTCGGTCTATTTACAATGGCACGGCTTGCACATGGCGATCGGTGAACTGATGAAAACACGCGCTTTGGTAGAGCGTGACGACGATCACTATGATACGTTTGAAGGATGGTTGGAGCGCGACGATACAACCTATCCAACAATCTGGATATCCGACCTCTTAGGAACACTGCCACTTTCGAACAGATACTGGGAACAACCGGAACCTGATCGAGAGGAGTGGGTTGGTGAGGCGGATGCAGTTGATCCGCTAGCAGAGATAATAGGGGAAGACGGCGGTCTGGCCCTTAGTCAGTATCGAGAGCATGGGATGTATGAGTATGGAGATCAGGCAGCCCATAGCGAAGTTCGCAGTAAAGCTGCTTTCGTACCAAGCAAAACGGCTCCTGCACTTTTGAGGGCCTACGCAGCCACAGCGGACTACTATGACGTCTTCATTCCTGACCCCGACGATTTTGAAGAGAACGACGGGAAAGACAGCGATTTTAGCATCATCCCAGCTATCCAGCGGCCTTTGGCCAATCGTGACGTCGGAGTTGATGAGGAAGACCCGCGCTGCTTCAAGGGGCGCGGTGTTCAAGTAGCCCCCTCAAAGACAGTCCTCGATGTTCTTCAAATACCGTCTGGTCCATCGTGGTCCTCATCTTGGGGCGTTGAGGAGAATGGGATTGCCGATTTGAGCTATAGTGCTTGGAGTACCACTCCGAACGACAGCGAAAGATCGATGCGACATCGATCCTATTCCTACGTCGACGGCTATAGGTTGAGCGTAACTGAAAAGGCACTTCAAGAGTCAATGAATGCACTGGAATGTGATTTACTAGTTACAGTGAACCTGGAACGTTCGATTGGGAGCGAATATGGTAAAAGCAGTAAAAAAAGAACCGCTCACAAAAGGGTCGAAGTTATCCGGCTCGATCGGGACGGAACGTACGAAACGCGATCAGGCCATAGAGGAACTTGGGCGAAAGCTAATTAGCGATCTGGGCGAGCGGGACATAACCGCGAAATGGATGGCTGCTTACGTGTCGGAGCAGATGGTCGCCTCTGAGGAAGATGCAACGCTCAAACAGGAAACAGCTGATCTCATTTTAGAGCTTTGGCGTGCACGACGCTACTACCCCGGCAACAATCCGATGCAAAGGTACGAAAAAGCGCTTGCTGCAATGGAGCTGCTTTTGTCTACAGGTGATCCAGTGTTCCAAATTCTGATGCCTTATGCTCCCTCAAGTGAAGCTGACGAGGACAAAATCAGCTTAGCTAGAACGCTGAAGAACCATACCGGCAGTCTAGCTGCAATGTTGGTCAAGGCTGCCGTGGAAGAACTTGAACTCGATCAAGACCAGCTTGCGGAAATTGCGGATATCGCCGACCCTGACGCTGAAACACAATTTCTAAACGTCTTGAGAATTGTCGTTTACGAAAAGGAAAATGGAAAAGTTCAAAACGACCCGCACGGTAAAATTCGAGAGGAGATATCTGATCTTCGGCTTGCTCTAGATAAGCTCGAAACAGTTCTTCTGCGAGAGTTCGAACATCCGAAGCAAATAAATTGACTAATTTTGATCTGGACAATCTTGTGACAATACAATGTCAGTGGATTTTTCATCGTCCTACAAACTGGAGCTCCTTGTTGAGTATGTAGCGAACGGCAGCTTTACTGGCAGTATGTTGGGTTATTTGCACCCGCAGCGAACGGCAGCTTTCCGCCCAAGATGTCAGTCGACACGAACGGCCCGAAGCTGCTGCTCGGGCGAAAATCGTCTAATGACCGCTCCCAGCCCAAAGCAGACACGATTTGATCAACCGTTCTAAAATCTGCTTTTCAAATCCTCGGTCCAGACATTGAACATTTGGCATCGCTTAAGAAGAAGAAATCTTGCTACAGTCTGACAGTTATACACCTCATACGGGCCGAGACGCTGTGTGTCGTCTTTAAACTTATGTGCGGTCAGCATGTTCCGCAAATATTCACAGAACTGAATCGCATAGGGTAATGATACTTTGCTGTCTCGAATCTTGCCCCCATCCGAAAACTCAGAGACCACCCCAATCCCCGAAAACATCTTAAGCTCTGTAGCTGCACCACGTGTGATCCAATCGATAGTAGCATCTTCTTCAATATTGCTTTTGCTCAGACGCGCTAGAAGTGGTCTCAATATCTCTGGATTCCAGTCCGTTGTGCCTTTTAGGAACCTACACTTTTTAGAACTCGCCTGAACTGTGAGGCCGAGCTCTTCGATTGCCGAATAGGCAAGATTTATGGCGATTGATGAACCGACGTGGGATTTAAACTCATCGGTGTGCTTCTCAAAGGCTTGCCCATACCGTGGGTGCATTGAGTGAGGTGTGACACTTTCAGTTTCATAACTTTGAGCCAGTTTGAAAATCGCATAGATCAGCTTTCTCTCCCCCCAAGCATGCGCCGCGAGAGCAACCGCCGATGGTAGTGTTTCACGCCAAATGAACCGCTGGAAAAATCCATCCGAACGAAACACATTCTGGAACAGACTTTCTCGCTCGCCCAGGGCATCGTGCAACGGAAATCCGCTTGTGGCTGGCGTTTCTCTGTCAGGAAAGCCTGTAAGGACTACATTCGAAGCCCAAACCAATTGGATGAAATTGTTTGTGGTGCCTTCGTCCTCTTCCAAAACAAGAAGTCTTCCAAGTTCACCGGTAAGGTCCAGTTCCAATGCGCTCGCCTGAGAAGCCTCAGACATCCCTCTATCGGAAAATCGATATCTGTTTGAAGGGTCAATGATTGCGCTGACGTTGAGGCCTTTATCCGAGCATATTGACAGTACGAGGTCAATGTCTTCCGGCCTAAAGACTAAAAAGCTGCAGTAAGATGGCATAAAATTTCCAAAGGCAACGGACTGAAGACGGTGGGAGTGATTAGGCGACGGCGCTCAACAACTGGGAAGTTTCTTATCTTTTCAACGCGGACTTTGCAAAGTCCGCTTTCTGCGCATAGCTGCCGTTGGTGCGGAGCGCAGGGAATGTCGGCAATCCGCCCCTAGCGTTCTATAAGGTAACACTATCGGCGCTACTTGGTCTTCCTATATTCGCGCGAGATGTTGCGAAGTTTCAGAACGAAATAAGATATTTAATTAATGCCGTGTTTACTATGACATACGCACGTAGCTGATGCGAATATAATGGCGCTGCGGTTCGGTGTGTGACACCTTTCAGGTATGATCGAATACCAAACCTTGGCTGAAGACCATCCCGACCTCATGCGTTCACCGCTGCTACGGGCAGCTCTTCTGACCTTAAAATATACGCAGGAACACGGATCGATAGGGGTCACTAAAATCAAGGCGTTCAAGCGTACGTTCGTTCATTGGGCTGTACAGAATTTTGACTGGCCAGGAGAAGATGCGGATGAGGTGTTCCGTTATCATAGGGTGATCAACGAAGCTGACTTCGCCCCGCTCGAAGTGCTGCACTTCCTGCTGATTGAATTACGCCTTGGTCGCCACTTCAAAGACGAGTTCCGGCTCACCAAGCGTGGTAAAGAGTTGGCCCAATGCCCCGGGCACCTATTTGTCGAATTGATCCCGTATTTTGTACACGAGGTCGATCACACCTCTTATGCGCGCTTTGATGACCAACCCTTCGGAAATTGGGACGTTTGGATGAATGTGATCAACGTAGAGGCCGATCACGGCATCAGCGAAGTTACCCTATATCAAAAGTTCTATGGTGAACCGGAGAGTGACCGCAATACTTCCAGGCGGAATACATACGCGTTCAAGGCCTGCGTTTTGCGACCGCTTGAATGGGCCGGACTGCTGATGTCGACCCAAGACCAGGGCGCGGAAATGCGCGCTGTCCATGTGTTTAAAAGTCCTCTCTGGCGCAGTGTTTTGAAGTTAGACACTGACGATATGCTTCATTCGGTACCCTTGCAGTGAGGCACTCTTCACCTTCTGTAAACACGGCAGGGGCTCAGGGTGCTATTCTCCATCGTCGAGTTCACAACCTCGGTTCGATCTGATGCCAGCCTCCAGTCCGCATCGCACAAACCAAACTTGACATCGGGCGGGTGAATCGCAGATTGAGAACAAATAGAGAACATTTGGGATTCCCATGCCAGTTTACCCTGTTGATAAACCCGTCCACATGCCTTCCCAATCTGTTCGAATTGTCAGCACACCAGTCAGCGCAGGTTTTCCTTCGCCAGCTGGAGACGATCTCGAAGATGAGATCGACCCTATGGCCTGGGTCGTTAGACATCCTTCATCCACATTTTGGTGGCGCATAGAAGGGGACTGCCTGTGGGACGCTGAGATGCGTGATGGTGATATCATCGCTGTAGACCGTGCTGGCAAGCGCCGCATCGGGCGAGCCGTGCTGGCCGTAGTAGACGGTGCTGTGACGGCAAAGATTCTGCGTAAGCGTGGCGACAGATACTACCTCGCTCCTGCGAATAGCCAAGAACAGTTCCCCGACGTCGAACTTACAGAGGATAGCGAAATCTGGGGCGTTATCGCAGGTGTTGTCCGGCGTTACGACTTGGCATGAAGCGGCCTGTTGCCATCAGCGACAGTGCGAACTTCTATGTGAGCGCTGAGAGGATATTTGATCCAACGCTAAAGAACGTCCCCGTAATCGTACTATCCAACAACGATGGTTGCGCCATAGCGCGCAGCGATGAGGCCAAGGCTTTGGGGATCAAGATGGGCACTCCGCTGCATCACATCCGCGATAAGGTTGATGCCCATGGCATACGCGTCTTCAGCTCGAACTACACACTCTATGGCGACATCTCTCGTCGGGTGGTTGAGGTCTACGAAGACTTTACGCCAAACGTTGAGATCTATTCCATCGATGAATGCTTCCTCGACTTTGTCGGGTTCAAGGATCGCACCGCACATGCCAAGGCACTGCGTGCAGCGGTCCTAAGGAGAGTAGGGGTGCCGGTACGCATCGGCATCGCCCCAACCAAGACCCTTGCTAAATGTGCGAATGACATTGCCAAGAAGAACCCCATCTTTGCTGGGGTTTTGGATATGGTGGACGAGAGCCTTGCAAGCTGGCTGCTGCCGCGCGTGCCAGTTGGAGACATCTGGGGCGTTGGTCGAAAGACCACCGACAAGTTGAAAGCCTTGGGTGTACACACGGCAGCTGATCTTCGTGATCTGCCAATCCGGCAGGCAAGGGCTGTCGGCACCGTGGTGCTGGAGAGGATCGTATTGGAGCTACAGGGTGAGGCCTGCCTCGCCTATGAAGACGTAGAGCCACAGCGCCAAGGTATGGCTGTAACACGATCAGCAGGCACTCCGATGACAGACTTCGACACGCTGTTCCAGGCGATCACCGCGCACGCATCACGGGGCGCTGAAAAGCTACGCCAGCACGGCTTGGTCGCTGGTACGCTGACTGTGTTTTTCCACACCAACAAACACCGGCCAGATCGTCCCCAGTATACTGCATCCAGAACAACTCGAATGACCCCGATGTCGTCGGATACCTTCGACCTTGTTAAAGCCGCACGACGCTGTGCGGAAGCCGGATGGCCAAAGTCGGACGCTGGAAGCTTTGGCTTTACCAAGACTGGTATCATGCTGAATGACCTGGTGCGGTTCGAAGATCGTCCTCAAACGCTCTTCGATCAAGCGCGTCCGAAATCACCGGCGCTGATGAAGGCTCTGGATGACGTGAACGCACGGTTTGGGAAGAAGACGATGGTGCTTGCCAGCGAAGGTATGAAGCAGGCGTGGCGATTGCGGGCAGATCATCGAAGCCCTCGCTATACCACGCGAATGGAAGACCTGCCGGTGGTGCGGTAGGTGAGGGTAACCTGTAAAAACGGTTGAATTCCCCTTGTACATTAGGTGCCTGAGTACAGTGGTTGTCTAAATCTAACTCTACGCTTTGATCCCCATGCCGACCTACACAACAATGTCGTTAAGAGGTCGCGCCAGTATCTCGCCAGAACCTTATGAAAGCTGACCTGCGGTGCAACGATCTTAGATAGTATCTTCAGTCCTGTGGGCGCGCACGCAGGGATTTTACTTAGTTCGCCGAGTAAAACCCGATATTGGATACTGCAATACAGGCATCTCGTGCGCGTCCTATAGCCAGTATCCCAATCCGTCTAAGGCAAGTTGGGTCGAAGTCTGCGTCCACCCGATGTGATACCAGTGAAGAAAAAGGAATTTTGACCTTTTGCCAATATGGCTCACCCACAAAATCGGCGCGAAAAGATTGCCAAGGTCTCGATAGCTGCGCCGTGCGAAGCCGAACATCGTAGGTGCCACCATCACCGTATACGTCCATATCGATGCCGTCCCAGGCGCTTACGTCGACATCCGTACCACCTTCGTGAAGGTCAAATGCCATCTGGATAAAGCCACCGTTGTTCTCAAGCGAGACTGTGCCGCGAAGAACTGTGGCGTGGTGGCCGCCAACGAATTCTTCTGCGATGCAACCGCTCGATACACCGCCCATGACGTTGTCTGACACAAATTCCCATTTAGGCGCGAGTTGGTTCATGGCTATTACCTACCAGATTTCTATTGGGCCAGATAGACGCTCGCGCTCAATAGAGGGCCTCGACGCAAACCAACCCGATCAGCAGGTACAACGAGTAGCTTAATTTACGCCATATCCAGTCCAGCAAATGGGGAGTAGCTCAGACATCGACCTGGTGGCACGCATCAAAGTGAAATCGCTGCGGCAATATTGGGGCGGTTACGTTTGAGAATTAACTTTTTTCAGAGCTTCGATTACGCTCGCCATACCTTCTACGAAAATCACTTGTTTGATGACTTCACTAGCAACGCCTAGCTGACCAGCAATATCGCGCATCCCAAACAATTGCGGCAACATGCCGACGAGAATGTCTCTGACGTCATTCGATGATAATCGGTCGCACGCAACAGCTTCGCATACGGTTGACCAGTCTCCGCCGGGGTCTGAACTACCTAGGCAACGCCAGCGAGTTGCTCTTGCGATACCGGCATCGGACAGGCGCATTGGAGCGAAATCGAACATTGGCGATAGTCGTGTGCCTCCTGCGGCATAGCGGCACAAAGCTGTATTTCGGCCATGGTTGTCAGGATTTCCTGCGGCAATGTTTAGAACGTCTCGCTTAAGGTATTCGATACGGTCAGCGACAGGATCATCGCTAAACTGATCGATTACAGCCAAGTAATCCTCGTGCGACCTTCGAGCGCCGAATTCGGTGACACCCATAGCGGAGTAGAGGCTCTCTTGGCCGTGCAGCAAGACCTGTTCCGATGACGCAAACCTGTCGAACCGAGGAATTATCAGGATACCTTTGCCGTATTTCAGTGGTGCGCCGCAGTTGAGGCCGACGACCCTAGCCATTTCCAGATAGGGTGCCTCTGACGCGAGAATAAGCTCATCTGTGTGCCTTCCAGTTTTGGCTAACTTAGCGATGAAATGTTCAGCTCCGTCCTGAGTTCCCAAATATGGGTCAGGGTACAAGAAACCGTCGCGCTTTGATCGCGTAAGAAGAACCTTCGGCCATTCGCCCTGGACGCAGGTCGCACCTGGAGCTCTCTTCACATAGGTATCAAGCACATCAGTCAATTTGGAACTGCGAGAAAGGACGTCAGCATCGGTGAGCGACGGACACTTAAGCTGATGGATGTTTCTTTGCTCGCGCTCCCACGCCTGTCGGATACGAGTGTTACCAACCGGCGTGCTGCTTGCGATCGACAGAAGCAGCGGATCCAACTTAGGATCATCTGGACGCAGTCTCTGCTCTCGCGCGATCCTACCACGCACAGGCCCTTGAGGCAGCAGATCAAGGAGAAACGAGGGCCACCTGTCTAGCGTGTGATAAGTGAGGTCGACAGGAAATTGAACCGACACAGCACGGTGGTCGGTAACTGGTCCCTCCAACGCATCAACCGAAGCATGTTCCGCCCAATAGTCAGTCTCGTAGCTCAGCCAAGCTCCGCTATTGATACCGCCTTGGTTAGCAGTGAACCCGACCTGCGCTGCGTCGCGCCATTGGCCGTCAATATGGATCTGTATTGTCAGCGCCATCTCTAATTCGCTCACTTGAAACTCACACGCCATCTTGCAATGTTCCAGTTATGTTCTCAAGTTAAAGTTTGCTGGCTTTACTCGGTTCCAAGCTGGTCGGGTGGCCGGCAAAGCTCACTGTTCTGATCACCAGGCCGGGCCTTGTGCTCACGGGTAGGCCGGAGAAAAGTCGATCAAGGTCGGATGGGCGCTTGCACTTAATAGGCGCGTTGTTGTTGGGATAGGCATTTTTCGTCGCCTTTCCGTGAAAGATCAATAGCTCGCAAATGGCAGGTATTGACTGTATCCAGTTTGAGGTGGGCAGCGCACTATACGGTCACCCGAGTGTGCAAGAACCTTAATTATCTTCATTACTATTATTTTGTATGGATCCGGTTCAGATCCCCCCTGAAAGTCCAATAGAGAGATTGCGGAAGTTTTTGAACACAGGTGAATATAAGATATTCTCAAACGCACAAATTTGGGTGCTATATATACCGTCATAATTGACTATGACTTTACAGTCTTGGGTGCTCATCCGATCTGGTTGAGGAACAGTGGCCTCAAGCAGCGCGATGTCACGGTTTATAGATCCTTCTCCATCGAAGTACTTTCTATACCCGAATCGCTGCCCCGATGGTGGGTCCTGAATCCAGAATGAACCAGAAACTCAGGGAAATGAAACGAATTTGGAAAAGCAGCGTTTCAAGAAAATATCATTAATAGATGGTGAGCGAGAAGTATTTATGCATTGAAAATGTATGAACTATGTATGCTATTCACATTTAATACATGTAAAACAGTAGGTTGTTGACTTTTCTGGTTCTCGGTTTCACGATATGAGGAGAAGTAAATTTGGTGATGTAGATAAGATATGGAAAGGCTTTTAGGTGAGGGCGTGAAAGTAGTCAGTGATCGTGAGAGGTCGGGGCTTTCGCTGGAGAAGGTGGCGGATGTGTAAACTAATGTTGTTTTGAAAGCTGAATTGGTATTTCAGTGAGCGCAATATGTTATCTATTTATGATTGAGGTGAAAATATTGTGGATATTCAATCATAATTTTTATTGAATAACAAAATATCTTAAACAGACGTTTGCTGTGTCGGTTGGATTGTCTTTCATACGCCATATTAGAGTCCGACTTGGTGTATTTCCCCTGATTTGGGGTTGTCGCCTAGAAAAGTGAGATGAAGAGATATGTACAATAACACAACTAGTATTCGACTACCTGCTGCTTCGCAGGCAGATCGTCCTATTGCGAAGGCCTCCAAAGGCCACTGTACGGCCCATGTCGTTTTAGGGAGCGACAACGGCCGTCGATTTCAGGCGGAGTCCCATCTCGAATTGCGTACTTTGTTTGTGGTGAATGACTTGCCAGGTGTTGTGCACATCAAAGAGCAAGTGCTCTTCGAATGGTGCGACGGTGCAAGTAATAAGAAACACTACTTTGACTTGATCGCGGTTTTAGACAGTGGCCGTAAGATTGCCTTTACCGTCAAACCCGAAGTCCGCCTTCGTTCAGGAAAATTCCTTGCAGAAATGCAGGACGTCACGCGTCACGCACTTGATGCCGGATTCTGTGACGAGGTCAGGTTGGTCACTGAGAGGGACATCGATCCCATAAGCGAAAGTAACGCAAGACAGTTGGCGGCTGTTCGCGAACTTGATCCCGAAGCAGATCACATTGCTTTGAAGACCGTATCTGAGCTTTCGGGAGCTCTTTCGCTTCGGGATCTAACCGTCAGGACCGGTCTAAACGAGAAGGGCTACCGTGCTCTGCTCCGTTTAGTTCGGGATCATCATCTCCGTCCTGTGAACCATGAAGTTATCAACCCACAAACTCTCGTAAACAAAATGGAGGTCGTAAAATGACCCGCTACTCTGAAACCGACTTCAACCGTTTTCACATCAAGCCTCACGACAAGATCACGATCCGAAAGCGTGCTTTGCGCTTGGCGCAGCAAACACGAGATGGCTATGTCTTGATGAATGCAGACGGATCAGGCATCTCCGAAATGTTCGATTTTGGCCTGCTTTCTCGATTAAATGCTAACAAAGAAATTACGCATGAGCCCGATTTCTATAACCCAAATGTGGCGACGCGTCGTCCTGCAGACTTTAGCTCTCAAATGTCACAACTTACCGACAAGCAGCGTAAGCGGCTTCATGTACGGCACGCTTTGGTTTCAGGTTTGGTGGAAATGCGCAATGAAGCGCTTGTGTCAGTGAATGATGCTTCAATTGAAAAGAATATGCCCGAAATTTGTCGGCGCGCACAAGCGTTCTTGTTAGAGGAGGCTCCAAGCCCTGAAACAATTTTGCGCGAAAACGAAATTCGCGATGGTTTGCGTCGAAAACCTCGTGGCGGGTGCGTCACACCGTCGGTAGCGCCTGTGCATCCGCGAACGCTTCGAAAATGGCTCGCTTTGTTCAACGATTTCGGAATGACAGGTTTGGCCGACTCCGTTGCAAATCGAGGGAACCGGACAAGCTACTTCAGTGCCGAGGAGAAGGAGCTACTGATGCGCACTGTTTACGAAAGCTATCTATCGCTGAACCGGCCATCCCAAAAGACTACGGCGGACGACGTCAAAGTAGCGTTCCACAAAGAGAATATGAAACGCAACGCTCAAGGCTTGACACCGCTTCGAGTTCCTTCTCGCCAAGCTGTTCGTAATGCCATCCGCAGCATTGATAAGTTTCAGGTGGTTTTGAAGAGGAAAGGTCTCGAAGAAGCAGTAAAGATTTTCAGACCGGTTAGTTCCGGTTTGCAGGTTTGTCGTCCATACGAACGAGTAGAGATGGATGAATGGAAGATCGATTTGATCACCATTATGGCTGCTTCAGGTCTCATGTCGCTGTTCACGAAAGAAGAACTTCAGCTTGTAGGGCTCGATAATAGTTCGGGGCGCTGGTGGATCACGGTATCGATTGACTGTCGGACACGCTGCGTCTTGGGGATGAAGTTAACCCTGAATCCGACTTCCTGCGCAGCCCTTGATTGTCTCCGCATGACGACCTCTGACAAGGGCGTTTGGGCGGATGCTGTCGGCGCTGTTTCGGGATGGCATATGGCCGCTACCCCAGAGACGCTGGTAACAGATAATGGATCAGCCTTTAAAGCATTGAATTTCTCGGCTGCGTGTAGCGACTTGGGCATCACTCATGAACGTTCAATTGCTGGATTGCCAAGTATGAGGGGAACCGTAGAACGCCTTTTCCGTACAGCGTCGATGAACCTTTTGCCCCGGTTAAACGGACGAACGTTCTCGTCCGTACTGGAAAAAGGAAGTCATCCTTCAGAGGCACTTGCCTGTTTGAAACCTGAGGACCTTTGTTTCGCGCTGGTCCGGTGGATTGTGGATATTTACCACAATACGCCACACTTGGGCCTGGGGGGTAAAACACCGCTCGAACAGTGGGACGATGACATGACGAATGGCAACTATACGTTGAAAGCTAGCCCATCCGCACGCAACGACCGGCTCGCTTTTGGTGTTACTGTTAAACGGCAGCTGGATAAATACGGTGTGACCATTCTCGGTGTCAAATACCACTCAGAGATGCTTTCGAATTGGTACAACAAATTCGGAAAACAGGATTTGAATGTACGCTGGCTAGCCAATGATATCGGTGCCGTTGAAGTTCGCTTGGGTGATGAGTGGCATCAGGTACAGGCCGTGTTAAGTATTTTCGACGGAGTGCATGCGCAACAATGGCTCACAGCGCGACGCAGCCTGAAGACAAGCGATCCCGCTAAGCTTAAATGGCGCGATGATGTCGTGTGCAACGCGATTAGTGCCATTCAGAAAATGAATGGCGAACGTACTCTGGAGTTCGGTTTAATCACACAGCCTTGGAATTCCGAGCGCATCGCATCTGCTGAAGAAGCACTTTTTTGCGGTTTCAATATTGCGGAAACAGAAGCCCCGACCACAAGTCCTTCGGGGCAGTTCGGCCGAACATTGCGACCTTCAGAGCCCCGGATTGAAGCTACACCTAAGGCATCAACACGTTCCGTTCCTACGAAACCAAAAGCGACCAAGACGAAAAGCTGGAAAATCGAAAAGGGGGATCAATAATGGGCTGCGTAGAAAAACATAGCTGGAGTAAATCTCTCACTACGCTCCGGGGTCTTCACATTTCTACTGAGCGTGATGAAGAAATTCTGCGCCAGCTAAACAGGCTCTTGAAACATGACGACGAAGGGAGCCTTATTGCTGAACCGATGCGGTTTACAGGCAACCTTGAAACTCGCGGTATTGCCCTTATCGAAGGCTCGGGTTCTGGCAAAACAACTGCTGTGGATCGAGTGCTATCAACACACCCTGCATTAAAACCGACTTCGGCAGGCGATCCGCCGAAGTTCCTGCGAATCCAAGTTCCTAGCCCGGCTACTCTGAAGAGTCTCGGTCGGGAGGTTCTAAAAGCTACAGGTCTAGTAGACGTATCACCGAGAGCATCTGCCTGGGAAATCTGGGGAGTCGTCCGACACAGACTCGCTCTTCTAGGTATCGTTGTTCTCTGGTTTGATGAAGCGCACGACATGTTTCTCTCTGGTTCTGCGCGTGAAATCGACGATATGCTGAAAATGTTGAAATCGCTGATGCAGAATGAATCCGCCGTAATCCCCATTCTCAGTGGCACTCAACGCCTGGCGGAAATCACGCGCTTTGATGAACAAGTGAACCGGCGGCTTACCAAGGTCGTACCAAAACCCTTATGTCAGGGAGTGGATGAGGAGCCGCTCTATCGTATGATCGAGGAGTATTGTGCGGAAGTCGGGCTAAAACCTGAGGTCGATGATACATTGGCGCTTCGCTTGATCCACGCAAGCTGACCTGCCCCCCGCGAAATCCCTCACCATGATGTAGAGTCTGCCCAACCCTGAAGGCGTAGACGAATGCGGAAGAGCCGTTTTACCGAGGCGCAGATTATTGGGATGATCAAGGAGCAAGAGGCAGGCATGCC